>JALCSB010000028.1 GCA_022653075.1 Intestinimonas sp. | reverse complement strand
CTGGTAGATACAGAAAATAGCCAAAAAGGAAGAGCGGTCGTGGGAATATGTTCAGATTTATTTATGGAAAATTTCGATTCTGGAAGGCGCTGAGAAAAAACGAAGCTCCGGAGTCTGGGCGGGATGACGAACAGGAGGAAGACGGATCGGAGTTTTCAAATGATATTCAGGTGAATTTAAGCGCTTTAAAGGGCATCATTGCCAACAGCAATGACGTCGTATGCCGCCGGTTTTCCTATGGCGAAGAACCGGTTAGGCAGGCCGCCGTTCTCTATATAGACGGTTTGGCGGACAAGGAGCTCGTCAACGAGAACATTATGAAGCCGCTGATGGGTAATATCCGTTCTCTTTGCGAGGATGGGGAGGTGAAGAAAGGCGGCATAGAGTATGTGGAATCCGTCCTTCTTTTTGCAAGCTCCGTGAAGAGAACCGCGTCGGTCGGGGAAGCGTTGGACGGTTTTTTGTCGGGGGATACCGTGCTACTGATCGATGGCTCGGCGGAGGCTTTGGTGGTAAGCCTTCGCGGATGGAAGAGCCGTGGGATTGAAGAACCCCAGACGGAATCGGTCGTCCGCGGCCCGAGGGAGGGGTTTACCGAGACGCTGCGGTTCAACACCGCTATGCTCCGGCGCAAAATAAAGGACCCGGACTTGGTGTTTGAATCGATGAAGATAGGCGCACGTACGAAAACGGACGTCTGTATCGCCTATATCAAGGACATTGCCTCGCCGGATTTAATTAAGGAACTTCGGCAGAGACTCAAAAGAATCAAGACAGATGCTATTTTGGAATCCGGCTATATCGAGCAGTTCATAGAAGACGCGCCGTTTTCGATCTTTTCCACAGTTGCAAACAGTGAGAAACCGGACAAGGTGGCGGCAAAACTGCTGGAAGGACGGGCTGCGATCTTTGTGGATGGAACCCCCTTCGTGCTTACGGTTCCCATGATATTTTTTGAAAGTTTTCAAAGCGCGGAGGACTACTACTCGCGTCCTTTTTTTGCCAGCATGGTAAGGCTGGTCCGGTTCCTGGCTTTTTTTATTAGCATACTTGCTCCGGCGCTCTATGTGGCGCTGACAACCTTTCACCAGGAGATGATCCCGACGCCTCTCCTGCTCACCATGGCTGCGGCGCACGAGGGCGTACCGTTTCCGGCGGTTCTGGAAGCCGGACTTATGATCGTTGCGTTTGAGATACTTCGAGAAGCTGGCGTGAGGCTTGCCCGCCCAATCGGTCAGGCCGTCAGTATTGTCGGTGCTCTGGTCATCGGAGAGGCCGCGGTATCCGCTGGCCTTATCGGCGCCCCGATGGTCATCGTCGTGGCGGTGACGGCGGTGTCGAGCTTTGTAGTTCCTTCTCAGACCGACTCCGGAGCCATCATGCGCTTTATCCTTCTTATTTTAGCCGGGGTTATGGGTGGTTTCGGTATCGCGATGGGTATGCTGGCAGTATTGGTTCACATGGCTTCGCTGCGGTCTTTTGGAACGCCGTATCTGTCGTCTCTGGCACCCTTTAATAAGGACGATATGAAAGATATCTTTATCAGAGGTCCCCTCTGGGCCATGACCAGGAGACCAAAAGACATTTGGACGGAGGACGAGGTAAGGCAGGGGCCTGACCTAAAGCCGGAGCCGCCACAGAAAAACAATGCAGCGCAAGAATAAAAATTGGAACGGCGGGGGCGTGCTCATGAAGCATCACATGAAATTATTATTTAAACAAATAATCTGTGCCGTCCTTATTTTCAGCCTCAGCGGGTGCTGGAACAGCCGCGAGTTGGACGAACTGGCCATTGTCCGGGGGATCGGTATCGACGCATCCGAGGAGGAGCCGGGTACGGTACAGATAACGGCCCAAGTTGCAAAAGCCGGGGAGATCGGATCCTCCAAGAACGGTTCCAGTAAAAGCAGCAGTGGCGGGGAAGCGTTCTGGAATGTCATAAGCACGGGGAAAAGCGTTTTCAGCGCAATTCGTGAGATGACCACTACGTCCAGCCGGAAATTGTTCTTCCCTCACAATGAGATTTTGGTGATCGGGCGTGATACTGCGGAGAGTGGTATCCAGAAGTACCTGGACTTTTTTGAGCGGGATCCCGAAACACGCGGTAAAGTCCTGATTGCGATCTCGGAAACTTCGGCTGAGGATCTTCTGAATGTAAAAGCGGAGCTGGAGAAAATTCCGGCAGACAACATTTCCAATATGATTGAACAGTACTCCAACATCACGTCTCAGACAAAAGCGGTAAATATAACCGATTTTTCCAACAGCTATATGAGTCCCTCCTCGGCGACTGTCGCTCCTCTGCTGAAGGTAATGCAGAATGACCAGAAAAAGGCGGTCGAGATTACGGGCACCGCAGTATTTAAAGGCGATAAAATGGTTGGAACTTTGAATGAAACCGAGGGCCGGGGCCTTCTGTGGGTGCTGGGGGAAGTGGAGAGTGGAATTATTGTAGTAAAAGACTCGGAAGGTAGCTCGGTAAGCGAGGAGATTATACGTTCAAAGACAAAAATGACGCCGGTTCTGGAAGATGGAAAAATAGTTATTAAGATCGAGATTTCCGAGGAGGGAAATATCGGCGAAGAGGAGGGCACGGAAAATCTGGCTGAGTTGTCCCAGGTAAAGTACCTGGAGGACCGGATTAGCGAGGAAATTGAAAGTGAAGTTACGGCGGCTCTTAAAAAGGCCAGAGAACTCGACGCGGATATATTTGGGTTTGGAAGCGCAATTGAGAAGAAATATTCCTCGAAATGGAAAGAGATAGAAGAGAACTGGGATGAAGGTTTTAAGACTTTGGACGTTAAATTGAGCGTCGATGCGGATTTGCGTTTGATGGGGAAAATATCTAAACCTTTGGTTCCGGAACAGGGGTAAAGATTATGAAGCTTGAAAAGGGTATCATTTCAAATTCCCAACTGCTGTTTATGATGATGGCTTTCATGCAGAGCATGTCGCTGACAGCTGATTTCAGCTTTCCCTTAACAAAGCAGGGAACCTGGATTGTGGTTCTGATTGCGTTTGCCATAACGCTGCCCACCGTATGGATGTATCTTACGATTGCCAAGAGGTATCCCGGAAAAAACCTGATTCAGATTAACGATGAAGTTTTCGGCGTGTATTTGGGCAAAGTGATATCGGTCCTCTATATTTGGTTTTTTTTCCAGCTTACCATTCACTATATGTATTTTTTCAACAGTTTTTGGCTCACCTATATCATGCCGGAGACGCCGCGGTATGCATTTTTGATCATGTTTGGCCTTGTAAGTGCTTTTGCGGTTAGGAAAGGCCTGGAAGTCATTGCAAGATGCTGCTTTTTGTTTACGATAATGACATGGCTTACCACGTTTACGCTTACGACTCTGCTGCTGGGAAATATGAAGCTTTCCTATCTGCTGCCCGTACTGGATGTGCCGCTTAAGGATTTTATACAGAGCACTCATATTATGGTTGCAGTCCCCTTCTGTGACATTGTGCTGTTCCTCATGATTTTTCCGTATACAGCGGATAAACAAAAACTGAAAAAACCGGTGCTGATCGCCATTAGTCTCTCCGCGTTACAACTTGTAATTGTGGCGTTTCGCGATATCCTTACTTTGGGACCGCAGCTGAGCAATTCCGTTTCCGCTTCTTTTACAGCCGCGCGGCAAATTAATCTGGCCGATATCCTGACCCGCATGGATATCCTGGTGGCCATAGCCCTTTTGATTACGATTTTTATAAAAATCACCGTTTTTTATTATGTAACCGTTTTAAGTGCCGCCCAAATGCTGAATTTACGTTCCTATAAGCCGCTTGTCATTCCGATTGGAGCTTTGGCGGTCATGATCGGGGGAATGTTGTACCCTTCTGATATGGAGCAGGCCTATGCCGCAAAATATGCGTGGCCCTTCAATGCCTCCATATATGAATTTCTCTTGCCCATATTGACCTTGGTGGTGATCACGATACGGGATCTGGCGGGCAAAAAGAAAGAGATGGAAGCATCATGATTTTTTTGACAATTTTAGGGTTTGCCGCGTTGACTCTATTCGATGTTCCACAACTGATCAGTAAAAAATACACGCGGGAAATGGTTGTCTATTTTGTCTTAATGGCCCTCGCTTTAACGGTGGCCATTCTTCATATTTTGGATGTTGATATGCCGAATCCGGTAAAGGACACTCAATTTTTTGTGGAGTGGCTGTTTTCAAAGATTCATTTAACGTATGAATGAAAGGCACCAATGACCGCCGATTTGGCGGTCATTGGTGCCTTTTTGAAATTCAATGAATATCTTTGTCGGTACCCGGTCACAAAGTCTGCAAAAAGGAGGCGAGCGGGCGCAGGGTCAAAAGGCCAAAGATACAGCTGGCGGTATTGGCACACAGTGCATAGGCTATCCGGCGTTTTACCGTATGACCTCTAAGCGCACGGGCGTATACGCCGGCCTCCAGCGCGAAGACGATAAGCTCGGCCAGCAGGAGAGCCGGGTAATAGAGGAATTGCATTCCTAATAGGATGAGAAAACTACCTGTTACCGTGGTCAGCAACGCTTGGGTAATCAAATTGACGGTCAGAAAAACCATTCGGTTCTCCCACAGCGAAAAGCCGAACAGCATCAGAAACAGCCCCTCAATAACCAATGTGGGCAGACAGGTACTAATAAACTGCACCAGATAGGACAGCCATACCGGCGTTACTTGTGAGATGGTGTTGGAAGCATAGTCGTAGGTGAGACTGGTGTGAAAAGCGGTGCGGGTAAACGAGCGGGAGACCGCCTGCACCGTACCGTCCGCGCTAGAGACGGCGATCCGGAAGGTGGCGGGCAGACCGTGATACGTGAAGCTATGCAGCAGGTCTCCCCCGGTTCGTGTTCCCACCAAATCGCCGAAAAGAGGTGCTTTTGTCCCGCCGGCAAAAGCGGGATACCACCCCTCGCTTTCCCAGCGGTGCAGACCCGACAGCAATGACGGATCATAAGGCGCGGAGGCGCCGTGCTCCAAATTGTCGTAGCGGCCCGGGTCTTGAATAAGAAGGTCCAGATAATAAAAACAGTCGGGGGCGTTTTTCACCCGGATGTTCAGCACCGGCTTAGGGCCGGTGTCCGCCCGGACAGGGACCGGAAGCGCCGCTGCACACAGTAGAAGAGCACAGATAAGACACGAGAAAACTCGTTTCATAGAACCTCTCTTCCCGGACAGTTCTTATTTTGTGTAGTAATTAATCAGACAGCCGGCCAACACAATATCCCGCTCTTCCCGGGTCATACCGGGGAGCGTTACCGTAAGTGAAATGGATTTGCCATCCTTTTTCACCGTGGCGGTGAGGGACTCGCCGTCCCCTTCCAGCAAAGCGCGGATGTTGGGCAGATAGAGCTGGTCACCCGGCTGTAGATCCAGCGCCTTCAGTTCGGACGCGACCAGCGGCAGCATGCCCCAGTTTACCACGTTGGAGCGATAGCGCTTGGTGGCGTACTCCTCCGCCAGATTGGCGCAGCCACCCAGCACACGCTGGCAGGAGGCGGCCTGTTCCCGGGCGGAGCCGTCGCCTGGCTTTATGGCCATGATCAGGGAGCCGAGCCCGGTGCGGGCGGGGTCCAGGCCCTTCAGCGCATCCGTTACCGCCGGGTCGGAGGAGTCCATCCGGCGCAGATTTTCCAGACGCTGCACCTGCTGGGCGCGGCTTACATAGGCGGGGTCCTTGCGGGAGAGGGCAAACTGGGCCAGTTTGAGAGGATTGGAGCGGTACGAAGAGGTCTCCCCGGAGGGAATCAACTCGTCAGTGGTGGTGACGGGATCATAGATGGCGGAGCAGACGGTGAGCAGCAGGTCCTCGGGCATGGCGATCTGGGCGGGCCAGTCAGCAATGTTGGGACCCAGTACCAGTTCGGTGTCGGGTTGGGGTTTGCCAACGCCGTAGTACACACGGGCCTTGTAGGAGGAATCATCGTAATGATAAGGTTCCTCGACCGGATCGGCGGGAGGGTGGGGCAGCTCGTCCGCGCCAGTGAGAATGCCGCCGTTCAGAGCGGTGGCGGCAATGGACCGGGCGTCCATCAGGGCCACATAGGCTACCTGCCCATCAGAGGGCTTGCTGCCCTCCCGGTTGGGGAAGTTGCGGGTGGAGTGGCGGATGGAGAAGCCGCCGTTGGCGGGTACATCGCCTGCGCCGAAGCAGGGGCCGCAGAAGCAGGAGCGGATGGAAGCGCCGGAGGCCATCAGGGAGGCGATGGCGCCGTTGCGGGTCAGTTCCAGCATGGCTGGCTGGCTGGCCGGATAGCAGGACAACCAGAACCGGTCTGAGCCAATGGGAGAGGTTCCCAGGATCTGAGCGGCCCGCATCAGGTTCTGATAGGTACCGCCGGAACAACCGGCGATTACGCCCTGATCGACCCGGAACTGGCCGTTTACAATCTTTTCGGTCAGTGGCGCGGGCGCACACTTCAGATCCAACTGACGGACCGCGTCCTGTTCCACCTGGTGGAGCAGGTCTACCGGATTGGCCTTAAATTCCCGGATGGTGTAAGCATTAGAAGGGTGGAAAGGCAAGGCAATCATGGGTTCCATGGAGGATAGGTCCACCTGGATTACGCCGTCATAGTAGGCGCCCTCCGCCGGCTCCAGGGGTGCAAAACTGTCGCCCCGCCCCAGAACCTCCAGCGCGTGCTTCACCGTGGCATCGGTACACCAAATCGAAGAGAGGCAGGCGGTTTCCGTGGTCATGACATCGATGCCGCTGCGGTAGTCGATAGCCAGATTTGCCACACCGGGACCAAAGAACTCCATAACGGAGTTTTTCACCGTACCGGCCTTAAACGTGGCGCCAATGAGGGCCAGCGCCACATCCTGGGGGCCCACGCCGGGACGGGGTGCTCCGGTCAGATAGACGGCGACGACGCGGGGGTAGGAGATATCATAGGTCTTGGACAGCAACTGCCGTGCAAGCTCCGGCCCGCCCTCCCCGATGGCCATGGTACCGTAAGCGCCGTAGCGGGTATGAGAGTCGGAGCCAAGGATCATCCGGCCGGGGGCGGCATAACACTCCCGCATATAGGCGTGAATAACGGCCTGATGGGCGGGCACGAACTCGCCGCCGTACTTTTTCGCGGCGGATAAACCAAAGACGTGATCATCCTCATTAATGGTGCCGCCCACCGCGCACAGGGAGTTGTGGCAGTTGGTGAGCACATAGGGCAGTGGAAATTTAGTCAGGCCGGAGGCCCGGGCGGTTTGAATGATTCCCACATAGGTGATATCGTGGGACGCCATGGCATCAAAGCGGATCTTCAGATGCTCCAGGTCACCGGAGGTGTTGTGAGCGGCGAGAATACCCGCGGCCATGGTACCGGTGTGTCGGGCAGCGGGACGTGCCTCGGCGGGGACAAAGGTGCCGTGCTGGTAGAGGACGGGACTGTTCGTAACGGTGAGCATGAATATACCTCCTGTATTTGGGACGGATATGGGCGGAATGCCGCCCGAAGCTGACAAAATAACGTTAATAGTATACCAAGTTACACACTGCTGCGCAAGCGGCCGTGTGGACAAAATAAGGCCCGCCGGAACGGGCGGCATGCAAAAAATAAACCCGGAAACGCAGCGGTGCACGTTTCCGGGACGGGTCATGGATTAAAAGGGGAGGACTCGTCCGCAATGGGGGAAAAATATTTTTCCCGATATTCTGCAAACTGACGGTCAAATTCCTCCGAGCCACCTGAATGAAGATACTTCAAATATGCATGGGAATCGGAGATCTCCTCACCCGCTGCGGCGGTCTGGCGGATCACAAGCATGGCCACGTTGGAACAGTGATCGGAAATACGCTCCAGATTAATCAGCAGTTCAAAAAATTGAGAACCCAGTTCAATGGTACATTGGGAGTTTTTAAGCCGTTCAATGTGACGGCTGCGCAGGACATCGCGCATCAGATCCACGACCTCCTCCAGCGGTTCCACCTCCATAGCCATGGCGCGGTTGCAGGCGCGGTAGGCGGCCAGGGTGATGCTAATGGCGTCACCCACGGCCAGATTCAGCTGACGAAGCTCCGCCATGGCGCTGCTGGAAAACATCAGGCCCCGGCTGTGAAGATAGACGGCGCAGTCGGCGATATTAACAGCGTAGTCGCCAATCCGCTCAAAATCCGACAACGTGTGCAGCAGTTCGGATACGCGCATACTCTCCATATCGGTGAGCGCACGGTCAGTAAGCTTTACCAGGTAGTTATCCAGCATATTTTCCATCTTGTCCAGCGTGGATTCGGTCTCCTGAAGCTGTTCCAGCTTCTTTTCATCAAAATGATGGAGAAGTTCCACGGCCAGATAAAAATTGTCCCTGGCGCTGCGCCCCATGCTGATCACGGCGTTGCGGGACTGCTCCAGCGCTACAGAGGGAGAGGAAAGAAAACGCTCATCCAGAACATTAAACGCCGGGGTTTCAGCGTCGCTTGGGACCAGACGCTGGACAATTCTCACCAGCAGTTTGTGGAAGGGGAGGAGCAACAACGTGCTAAGAATATTAAAGAAGAGGTGGAGGTTGGCAATGGACCCACGATCCATGTTCATGGTCCAGAAGCTGAAGTGAAACAGGGCATGTCCAGCGTATAGAATGATAAGAAATACCAGCGTACCAATAATATTGAACAACAGGTGAATCAGCGCGGTGCGCTTGGCATTCCGGCTGGCGCCCACAGAGGAGAGAAGGGCGGTAACGCAGGTGCCGATATTCTGACCAAAAATCAAGGGCATGGCCCCATTAAAGGTGACAACGCCGGTGGAGCTGATGGCCTGCAAGATCCCCACGGAGGCAGACGAACTCTGGATGAGCGCGGTAACCAGCGCGCCGACCAGGATACCGATAATCGGATTGGTAAAAGTAACAAACAACTGCCGGAACTCGGGCAGGTCCTGCAAGCCGGAAACCGCGGTTTCCATCGTATTCATACCGATAAACAAAAGGCCAAAGCCCAGAACGAGCTGCCCCACAATACGTTTCCGTCCGCCCTTTAGAAACATATAGAATACAATGCCCACGGTGGCTAAAAGCGGTCCCAGTGCAGAGGGCTTCAGAAGCTGAAGCAGAAGATTGCTTTTAGCTGAGATATCACCCAGACGAAGCAGCTGAGCCGTGATGGTAGTGCCGATATTTGCTCCCATAATAATACCGACGGCCTGTTCCAGCTTCAAAATGCCGGCGTTTACAAAGCCCACGCACATAACCGTTGTGGCACTGGAACTCTGAATCAGGCCGGTGACCAGCGCACCCAACAAAACACCTTTGTAAACGTTACTGGTAAGCCGCTCAAGGATACTCTCCAGCCGGCCGCTGGACAGTTTCTCCAGACCATCGGTCATAATTGACATACCAAACAAAAAGGTGGCAATTGCCCCGACCAGGGTGATCACATCTGTTATACTCAACAGGTTTTCCTCCTAATCTGACTCCCGTGTCAAATGGACCC
>JALCSB010000027.1 GCA_022653075.1 Intestinimonas sp. | reverse complement strand
TTGTATAAACAATTTAATGAAAGGTTGGAATTTTATGAAGAGATGTTTTGTACTTTTCTTGATCCTGCTGTTCCTGCTGCCAGCCGCAAACGCCACAGAAGCAACCGAAGCAGAGTTTCCATTCGAAGCCTCCGACTGGGCCCATGAGGATATTGTGAAAGCCATAGACCTTAAAATTTTGGACACTTCCTATGTCGTGGATCTCCGCTTGCCCATAAGACGGGGCGACTTTGCGGAAAAAGCCGCCTCTCTGGTTGCCATTGAGTTTGGCTCTGATTTGAAGTGCTATGTTCGAATTATGGACGACCGTGAGATGGCAGAGAGTGGCGATTCCTGTTCCTTTTCTCTAACCGCTTTGGATGTTGCCAACAACCTTGGCATTATAGAGGGCAGAGAGGATGGCGACTGGGATGCGGACTCTTACATCACCCGGCAGGAGGCTGCCGTGATGCTGGCCAAAACCTATCGGGCCTACCACGGTAACGTGCCCGACACCTTGCAGTCCTTCTCCTTTGCCGACCAGGGCGATATCGCGGACTGGGCGATGGACGATGTGCGGCTGATGAACCAGCTGGGCATTATGACCGGAACGGAAGACAACCGCTTTGACCCTCTGGGCAGCTACACCATCGAGCAGTGCCTTGTGACCCTGATGCGTTTACACGAAAAGTGTCCCTACGACGGGTCCAAGCAGGAGAACCCCTTTGCTATCCCGGTGTTGGAGGGGGGCTTAGTAAAGAATTGGGAGAATGGCTCTCAGGCATTTTACATTGAAACAAAGGAATACTACATTTGTGCCTTTGTAAATGGTTTCTCCTTGGCAAATCTGTCCTATCATATAGATGTCATTGATCAGAATTTCACACTTCGGTCGTACCCCGCAGTGATCGTCACCAGCTCCAACTATTACCGGGGTGATATAGATGCAAGACCTCAAAATCCCTCTATCTCCGAGGATGGCACAAAGCTGATCTATACCGCGACCGTGGAAGAGGATGTATATTACACCGATGCAGAGGGCAAGCCGGGTCCAACCCCGATTTTTCTGAAGGGCATCTACACGGTTACCATGGATCTAAAGACCGGAGAGCAGACTTATACCCGTGCCGACTTTCCCGAAAGCTAACAAAGGAAAGCCCTCTATCCAATTAAAATTGGATAGAGGGCTGAATCCTGTCCCGGTTTCATTATCTATCTTACTATTTTGTCAGGATTCTACAGCTTCCATCTCTTTATGCCCAGTGATCGATTCTGAATTCCTCGCCGGTGGCCCAATAGCCATTCGGAAGTTGGCATTTGGGATGGTTTATAATCCAAGCCCGGTCAACTGTGCTCGAAGAGATTCCCCAGTTAGCACTGCCTACCTTGGCACTTTCAAATCCGCCGCCTACCATATAGGTGCTATCGCTTAAGCTGGCATTGACCTGATTCGTTACAAGAGAGGCGAAGCGGTAAAAGCTGGTCCATGTATAGCTTTTTGTCAGAGTAATCTCTGTATCAAGATTTTTCGTAACATCTATTACGTTGTTATTTCCATCAAGCCACTGCACAGATAATCCGATCTTATTTCTGTTGGTGCGGTTAGGCGTAACTTTAAGCTTAGCCCTTTTTGTGCCGTGGGGAGCCTTACAGTTATCAAAGTGATAAGCTTTGCCGGGAGTACACTCGTAGCAGATAGCCTCCCAGCCAAATCCGGCATCCCCATCGCCGGGAAGACCGCGAACGGAATCGGGAAGAGTTCGATTTGTAAGGCCAATGTCAATCGCACCAGTTGCTCCGCCGTCAACACCAAAGGAGATATAGGCATTTCTACCCCCACCAGTCCCCTGTAGTCTCTTGCTGGTAGGGAGAATAATAAGTGCGGAGGCTGTTTTATATGTGGCAACCGAACCTCCGCAAACGTAGTAGTAGGCTCCTTCTCCTGGCTCATAGTTTGTCCAATAAGGGGTACCATTTGTCGGTTTCAACATTGTATAAGTTCCTATTGGCATATTATATGTTCCTTTCTTTTTTAAAATTGATCTAAGATTGCATTGAGGCCTCAATTTTCTTAGATAACTATAAAGAGGATTAGAAACACATAATGTAAACATTAAAAAGCCAATTATCTTAATAAATTTGTCAGACGCGTCTGATGAACTATAAGCGTCAAATAAAGCGGACTTATCCTATGAGAAAATTTCTATAAACGCTACAAGACTTTGGGGTTTGTAGAGTTTCGTAGGTATATGGGGGTAAGTAGTCTCGTAGAGTCTACGAGACTACTGGCGAGTATCATAGGTGGGTGGTTATTAAGCGCTTACATCTGCTCTTTGACGAGGCCGAGACGCTGCTTTTTGCGACGGAAACTGCCCAAGCATCTCCTGCCGTGGGGTATACCAGGAAGAAATGCACCGGTGGCCTGGAGAAATTCTGCTGGAGAATGTACCGGTTGAAGTGGTGGAGTACCGTCTGTCGGAGAAGCAGCGCCTGTGTCCGGAATGCGGAACGCTTATGACTGAGATTGGCAAGGACGTGGAACACGTTGGTCATGATCCCAGCGTAGGTGAAAATCCGCGAAGACTGATTCTACACCTATGTTTCTGAGAAGTGCAAGCCGGAAGATGTGGAAACGCCTGTTTTGAACGCCAAAAGCAGGAATTGAACCGTGCCGGTGTCAAGGAAGTGCGGACAAGCCAAGGATGGGCGTGTGCTCATACATATTGAGGAGATTTTGTACTCCTTTACCCCACATCTCAGCCCCGCAGCGATGGAACTCGTCAAGAACGATGTAGTGCGGCTGAATCTCAGATATTTCGTTCTCGCTCATGAACATCAACTTGGTGTAGGTGTAAAATTCAATATTCTCTGGCACTTCAGCACCAGTTGCAGCGAGGTTTTCAAGCTGTGTTTTGAAGATGTATTCCGAGGGTGAGAGCCAGCAAATCTGAGAATCCGGGTTGTCCTCGCAGAGCTTAAAGCCGATGAAGGATTTACCCGTGCCGGTGGGGCGGACGATGGCGGCTTTGCCGGTTTCGGCAAGCATGGCAACAGCAGCGTTGTATGCAGTTTGGTTGTGCTCAAAAAGCGATATAGACATACACGCCGATCCTTTCTGCCTTACTTTTACTCCTCCGTGCTGACGATGCTAGATTGCGCCCATATCGACGTGTACATAGTCCCCAATGACGCAGCCATGGTCTATTACACAGGCACTTGCCAGAATCACACCTTTTCCTATCTTGACTGAAGCGTTGACTATGACCTTGGCTTCAAAAATCGTCCCGGCACCTGCTTCAACAGTTGGGCTTATCGTCGCCGTAGGGTGACGAAGCACCAGCACAATGTAGCCGGAAGACTGAAGTTGTTCAATGAGCGCCTGCCTGAGTTCGTTCCGGCCTATCGCAACAAATGCCATCGGATACTGTTCAACGTATTTATCCAGATTATCCAGATTGTCCAGGGTGTCTATGACGCCCGGAATAGAAGTGTTATCATCAAGAAAGTCGATTTTTTCAAATATACCGATGTCCTCGGCGGTTTCCATAACAACTTGACCCTGTCCACCTGCACCAAGGATAAGCATGTTCATCCGTTTTGGCCCATAATCCGGCTCCGGTTCCGGCTCTTTCGGCGGCTCGTAGTCAGCGGCGAATGTTTCCAGAACGTCAATACGGTCAAGCTGTGGCACGAAATACTCCGCATACTTTGTCATGATGACGTTGGGCTGCTTGATGCCGATGTAGGTACAAAGGCCGTACAAATCCATGCCGGACTGGATGCAGCGGCGAATGAACGCCTGCCGCAGGTCACCGGCAGAGAGAGGGCCTTCTATCTGATTTTGCAACGCCACAGTTGTGAGGACGTTTTGCATGATGTGGAAAGGCGGTTGCTCTCGTTTTCTGCATATTCCGCTGATTCAGGACAGCTCGACCGGCGAAGTTGAACAGTGGGAACGGCGAAACTGGACACTTTCGCCGCGCAAGTTGAACAGTCCTGCCGCGAGCGCTGTACATTGAAGTCAATAAGTTCTCATGGTATCATAAACATGTTTTTAGCCGTAACGGAGGACAGTTGTCAACGCCGAGGAGCGACACGAGCGCCGTATACGGAGTTTAGCGGGAAGAGTGATGCCATGCGTCCACGCGCTGGGGTTACTCTTCTTTTTTTCATTTATACATAAGCGACCACTCTTTCCGGAAAACCTGAATGCGCTAAACCTCGGGTTCGGGCAGAGCCCGATGAGCCGAAGGCTCCTTTGCTAATCCTCCGAAATCCCCTTGCGTTTCCGCATGGAGTCCTTGCAGTCGATCACAATCGTGTAGGAATCATGGACGATGCGGTCACAGATGGCATCGGCAAGAATCGGATCTCCAAGCTTCTCACGCCAACCAGGGACGTCAAACTGCGAACAGAATATGGTGGAAGCCTTTTTATACCGGGCCTCAATAATCTCAAGCAGATCCCTGGCCTCCGTATCCTTCAGTGGCGAGAGCAGCCATTCGTCAATGATCAGCAGCGAATACCCAGAGCGCAGGCAAGATAGGTTTTGCCGCTGCCAGTGGCGCCGAGCAGCATGACATTGTGGTATTCGGCTATGTAATTGCAGGTGGAAAGTTTTGCGATCTGGTTCTTATCCAGATTTCGGTCGGGATGGTATTCAATATCTTCCACGCAGGCGCCCGGCTCGGAGAAACCGGCCTGTTTATCATGACGAGTACCAGGTTAAGTTGCGGCGGCTCATTGAGGACAAGATCGCCGGGAAGGAGATCGTGGCCGCTTCGTCCGAAGGTCAAAACAACGTGATTGATCTCATGGACGCCCTGAAGGCCAGCATCGAGCAGAATAAACCGGACAAGCCCAGGCGCGGGCGCAAAAAGCAGGGCGCATGAGCGGCCTGTTTGACCGGCGCGACACCGCGCCCATGCTCATCGGGGAGGAAGGGGAGGCCTTTGACAGCCCGGACTACCTCTATGAGTTGAAGCTGGACGGCGTGCGCTGCCTGGCCTACCTGTCCGATCAGACTGAGCTTGTAAACAAACGGAAGTTACTGGTTTCTCCGCTCTATCCCGAGCTTGCCGGCATATGCAGGCAGGTCAGGACTCCGTGCATCCTGGACGGGGAGCTGATCGTAATGCACGGCGGCAAGCCGGATTTCAGCGAGATGCAGCGCCGGGCGCTCATGGGAAACCAGGTTAAAATTGAGATGGCGTCAAAAATGCTGCCGGTGAGCTTTACGGCCTTCGACATCCTGCAGGAAGGCGGCAGGGATCTGATCGGCCTGCCCCTTACACAGCGCAAGGAGATTCTGAATGATGCTGTGAAGCGGGAAAACGACCGGCTGGCCGTGTCCCGGTCTATCGAAAACGCCGGCCGGCAGCTCTATGCGCTGACGGAGCGGCAGGACCTGGAGGGCATCGTGGCGAAGCTCAAAACGAGCCGTTACTATCCGGGAAAGCGGACTAGGGAATGGATCAAGTGCAAGAACCTTCAGGACGATGACTACGTGGTGTGCGGCTATCTCCCAAAGCGGGAAGGCGTCACCAGTCTTGTGATCGGACAGTATCGGGGCGCGGATCTCCTGTACCGGGGCCACGTTGCGCTGGGCGTCTCCGGCCGGGACTTCCAGCGAATCAGGAAAATCAAAAAACTCAGTGCCCCACCGTTCCGCGATACTCCGGCGGGCAATGAAAACGCGGTGTGGATTGAGCCGGCTCTGGTCTGTACCGTGAAGTATATGGAAAAGTACAAAAACGGCTCCCTGCGCCAGCCGGTCTATAAAGGACTCCGGGACGATAAAACGCCGGAGGAATGTACCGGGTAAATCCCACAAATCTGGCTGCCGCTTAACCGACCGCTCCATGGGGTCCTCGCCGAGGAAAACCCTTGCGTGAGACGGGTTTACCACGGCCCTCCCCGCGGAGCTGGGACCTGTGAATAATCGCAAAGCCGCGCCGGAGGCGGCTTTCCTTAAAGAGAATGGTTAGTTATAAATAACCTGGTCCGTGAGCGGAGGACATAAAAGGGCAAAACGCCCCCTAAACTTTATACCCTGTTGTATAAAACCTACGTTATCTTTATCTGCTTTTAGTCTGGGAAAAATCAGACTACCCCCATATCTTGTAGATTTGGCCTGCTTGTGCTAAGATAATCCCAAAGAGAGATGGAGTTGCACCGGTGCTCGTCCGATGTCTGGCCATAGTTTCCTGTCAAGAGTTCTATGGCCGCTTCCCGGATCTGTTTTACGATCACATAAGAGTTGCTGGTGTATGCCCCGTTCTCTTTTTTGCAATGCTCCAGGACCAGAATGCCAAGCTCGGCTATTTTCTTAATCGCCTTGCAGACGGTTGATTTCGCCACCCTGGCCGTGTCGGTGAGCTTCCGAATGGACGGGTAGGAGCGGCTTTCCTCCTTTATCATAAACATCCGGCAGACCAGAAGCACCTGAAGGGTGCAGGGGGTCAGATCGTATTTAAGCCAGGAATAGGGAACCAGCGTGTAGTCTGCGGTGACCGGCGTTACAATGTGGTACATCGTCTGCGCGTAAACCATCTGATCCAGCTCCCGGGAGTATATGTAGTTCCGGAACTTGAGGAGGTATCCCGCGGCCACCAGCTCGGCTACGGCCTGCCTGACGGTCTTCTCATCTCGATGGGTAAGCGCTGCGATATTCTCCAGACTGTTGTGGTAATTGCGGTGCTTGTTCATATGGGCGTAAAACAGCGCGGCCACGCTGATCGTGCTGGGCTGAAGGTTATCCTTGTTTTTGATGAGTGCTCTGGGGAATTTGAATACTCTATTCGGATTCATATTGTTTTCCTCCAATTTTGTAGAAATAAATCAGAAAGGATGAACAGACGTGGGCAAAGCCAAACAACGCGGCCGCCCCCATAAAAAGCGGTATCACGCGGGACCGTTCGTTTTCCAGGCCCCGAACAGGCCGGCGATACCGGAAGAAATGCTTCAGGAACTCAACGACCCGGCCAATTTTAAGGAAACCCTCACAGGGACCTGCGGGGAAAACGTCCAGTGGCGGCTGGAAATCAATCAGGACAAGACAGTCATGTATCTGACGGGTAGCGGCCCCATGTATCCCTACACCAAGCTGGGGGACAACCCTCCCTGGGGTATGAATCAGCACGGTATCACAGAGATCCACATGGACGATGCAATCACACACCTAGGCACCTTCCTTTTCCCCGAATGCTGGAACCTGACCACCCTGCACCTTCCCGCCCAACTCGTAAGCATTGGAGAGGGCGCTTTCTCCGGATGCCGCTCTCTGGTTCTTGCGTCCCTGCCGGATACACTGATTCACATTGGGGACGGCGCGTTCAGCGGCTGCAAGCACCTGGCGCTTACCTCCCTGCCTGAAAGCCTGGTCTGCATTGAGGGCGCAGCCTTCAGAGGCTGCACGGATCTGGCTCTTGATCATCTTCCCCCAAATCTGGAGTACATCGGGACAGAAGCTTTTGCTAATTGCCCTAAGCTGAAGCTGCACCAACTTCCTGCTAAGCTGGTGTACAGCGGGAGATGCGCCTTCACCGGATGCCCCCAGGTGTTCCTCCCCTGAAGCTGCTCACTACAGAAAAAGCGCCTGCTGACCGCAGGCGCTTCGTTTTTTTATTCATGATATACCGTGACGCTTTTTACCACAGGAAAAAGAGATTTAATACCCCGCGGCTGTCCCCGTAAGCTGGATTTTGAGCTGGATGCCCCGATCCTCCACCCTTTGTATCCGCTTCTTTGAGAGCACCGTATACTCCGGATTGAGGTCCCGCGTTCCCGTGGGTGGCGCGCACAGCAGCGGCGTCGTTATCAAAAGAAGCGTGGCCCGTATACGCGCCTCCGCCGCGGAACGACCGGGCGTTTCCCTTGGAGCCGCACGGCTCTTCAATGGCCTTTGCGTCGTAGTAATACCTCGGAGCCTTGGAGAGCAGGAAAAGGTATTCATGGGCCCTCGTTGGCCGGTCGGTTACGGCCTCCGGCATGGCGTTAGTCTTGTGCCAAATGATATCGTCCCGAAGATACCAGCCGTCGCCGCGCAGGGCGAAAGCCAGAAGCCACGGGATTCCCATAAGCTCCTTGTACTTGTAGCCGTCCGGCACTCTTTTCGACGTGTGCCCATGCCTGTTCCTGGTGTTGGCCGGTGCCTGCGGGCCGGAGCGCGTGGCGTAGCTGTCCCCGACGTTGAGCCAAAGCGTCCCGTCACGGCGCAGAACACGTCTCACCTCTCGGAACACGAGCACAAGTTTGTCTATGTATTCGCCCACGGTCTCCTCAAGGCCGATCTGGCCCTTAATGCCGTAATCGCGCAGACCGTAATAGGGCGGAGAGGTGACGCAGGTATTGGCATTCTCCGATTCCAGCGTTCTGAGCGCCGCAAGCGCGTCGCCTGTTATTACGCGGTTCAAAGTGTTACCTCCCTTCCGGCGGGGGATTCTTTGCCGCGCAGCAGGGATATAATGTTCTCATCCGCCGCTCTCGCCTTGCAAAAGCTCTGCCTACGCTCATCCAAAATATTTAATACGTGGGTTCTATAGTCCGCCGAAATGTCTTCATTGGTCTTTCCCTCTGTTTTCAGTTCCCACCTTAGACAGCGGATGATAAATTCCAGCGTCTCAATTTGTCCGGAGATGCTTTTCTCCCCATCTAACAGACGATTTGTATACATAAGTGTTTCTTGAATTTTACATTCAGCATAATTCTTTCCCTTTCCGGACTGCTGCTCTTCGGGATTAACGTGTATCTGAGTCAGAATATTGCAGAGCACCTGCCGGCTGATTCCCGTCTGGTCATGTATCACATCCTCCAGCTCGTGACAAGCAAGGCCGTACCTGCCAATCTCCATTGCCTTTTTTACCTCATGCAGGTGGTAGAAATACTGATGCCGCAAATTTGGGTCCACTTCGGCCCGATGGGAGTCAAGGACCTCCTGAATTCGCCGGGCCAGCTCCATAAGGGCCAGCCGGCCGCGCACGGTCTGTTCCACCGGCTCAACCCGATACCATGGAAAGCTGGATACCGGCTCCATGAGATAGCGCCGGATGTTCTTTGGGACTTTTCTTCTTTTCAGCAGCCGTAACATAATAATATCCTCCATTTTTTCGGCAAACATTTCCGATATTATCAATAATTAAGATTTGCAATAAATTCTCCCCATCCCACAACATCTTCGTTATAGGCATTGCCATTTTCATCTTTGAACCATTCCTCAGCGTCAATATGCACGCCAATAAAAACCGCTGCTTTTACATTGATCGTCAAGATGTTGTATATTGCTTTTAATAGCACAATACCCGCAGCATTAAATGTTATATCCCCACATCTTACATTAACAAGATTCTCTGTAACCTCATCAATGATTACCTCGTGGCCGAAATTGCTAAAAAGTGCCGTGAGTTTTACGGTATCGTTACCGTCATACCCTTTTTCGTACTCTAATGCACATAGCAGTTCTGATTCACTGTTGGCGCTTTCATTAAGAATAATGTTCTTATACCTCATTGCTTTGCTCCCTTACAGGGCTCTTGAGCACGTTTCCCCAGGCCAGTTTTACCACTAATACATGAAGTTTTGCCATTGGTTATCATGCTCAAGGTTTCCGATAGCTCTTGTTGATTTCCAACGTATTTTTGAATTGCATCCTCAATGGATTCCGCTTTTCTAATCTGGGTTAGATTCGGCATATAGCAGGGATAAAGCTGCTTATCATCAGGGAATGAATCCAGTTCAAATCGCTGACCTGTTACGCTGTTTTCATAAATGAACGAAGAAGGAATCGGTATTTCACGTATTTTCCATTCGGTCATATCAAAACCGCTCTGTTCTAAATAGCTCATTTGCCTGTCAAATAATTCAAAAAGTCTCTGGGCGTCTCTGAAATCCATAAAGAAATCAACACACTCCAAGTTGCCGCAGCTGCCGGCTTCATCCAAAATAAGCGGTGAGTACATGCCATCTTCTGTTGAGACAATTGGAGGAAGCGCACCGCTTAAAACGCCAACATAAAAGGACAAATAATAGTCCTTGAGACCGGTTCCCTTAAAGCCCTCCTTCAGCAAAACTCGGGCGATTTCCAGCTTTGTCATCCTGACCATCCTTTCTGTTATTGCTCCGTAATTGTAAACCGCACCAGATAAAACTGCCGTTTCTCGCCCTTCCTGCCGGCCCTGTAACCCCTGCCTCGCTGTGCTTGGAGCGCGGCCCGGTACGCGGGCGTTACCTGAAGATCCGCCGCGTTTTTCATGGCCATGAGCCGGCGCAGGACCATGCCGTGGGTAACCGCCTGATACCGCCCCGGCTTCAGCGCCGCCGGCAGAAGACGCTTCTCGGCCACAAGCGCCTTGAGATAAGCCGTCCGATCCTCATACCAGTCTCTTTTCGGTCGCCGCTGGAAGATGCTCCATCGCCCGTTCAGGCAGCGCACGGCGTAGAAATTGGGCGTCAGCACGGCGGCCAGCCGGGCCGGACGGCCCTCGTTTGCCGCCCGCCCCAGCGCCCAGCAGAAAGCCACCCACAGCAGGGCGAGAAAAAGCCACCGCTGTTCCAGCATAATCAGTGCCAAGACCACGAAAA
>JALCSB010000026.1 GCA_022653075.1 Intestinimonas sp. | reverse complement strand
GCTTTCCCGTTCGCAGCGTTTTAATTCCCGATATATGTTGATGGCCAGCGGCACTGCCAGCGAGAAAGCGAAGACGTCGGCAATAGGCTGAGCAAGATATACCCCCCATAGAGCCGTGTGAAACAAACGGGGCAGAATCAGAACGACGGGAATAAACGTAAGTCCCTGCCGGGCAACGGCAAGAAGGGTTGCACCCGCGACGCGGCCAATATTCTGGTACAACATGTTGGTGCAGGTAACCAGTGCCATCAATGTAAAGGTGCAGCACTGGCAGCGCATGGCGATGGTACCGATATGGATTACGTCGGGGTCATCGCGAAACAGCGAGACGATATTTCCCGCAAACAAAAAACCGAGCACGGACATTACGAGAAGAAAAGCTGTTCCGATGCGCAGGCAGAACGTGTAGGCGTTACGAACGCGGTCGTATTTCTGTGCTCCGTAGTTGTAGCCGCAGACGGGCTGAAATCCTTGACCAAAGCCCAGCAGTGCGGAAAAAGCAAACATCATGATCTTACTGACAACGGAAAAAGCAGCAATAGCAGCGTCGGACAGTTCCGGCCCGACCGCGTTGCCGGCGGCGCTGTTGAGGCAAAGCGTTGCGATGCTTGCCAGCCCCTGACGGAACAGGGATGGCGCGCCGCCAATAAAAATCTCCTTAAGGTAATAAAAATTCAGCTTGAAATTCCGAATGTGAATTTTCAAGCTGTCACTCTTTAGCGTACCGATATACAGCAGGCAGAAGCTGACAAACTGACTGATAATGGTGGCTGAGGCCGCGCCTTTTGTCGCCATATGAAAGCCGAAAATGAACAGCGGGTCCAGACCGCAGTTCAGCACTGCGCCAGTCACAAGGCCTATCATGGAAAAAACGGCATTACCTTGGAAACGGAGCTGGTTGTTGAGTACGCAGGACGCGCACATAAACGGTGCGCCAATCAGGATCAGTGTCAGGTAATCCCGCGCATACCCGACGGTGTCGGCCGATACCCTGGCGGTTGTTGCCCCGAGAAGATGAAGTACACCATCCTCGAACAGCAGGCCGAAGGCCAAGATAAGACCGCCGAATAATAGCGAGCAGAAAAAGCCCGTTGCAGCCATTGTTTTCGATTCATCCAAATCCTGTGCGCCCAGGGAGCGGGAAATAAAGTTACCCGATCCCTGTCCGAAGAAAAAGCCAAATGCTTGGATCACCGTCATAATGGGAAAGATGAGTCCGACGCCTGCGGTCGCGTTGGTGCAGATACGGCCTACGAAAAAGGTATCCGCCATGTTGTACAGTGACGTGATCAGCATAGATATAATAGTCGGGACAGCAAGATTACAGACAAGCTTTTGAACCGGCTGTGTTGTCATAAGGTTAAATTTTACATGATATTCGTCTTCCATACTCTTTGCGTACCCTTTAATATTTTTTACCAATTATAGCATGCATTTTTACATTTGTCATGCCGCTGCGAAAACTTTGCGGTTCAGAAAACATCGGCGGTGCCCTATCGTGGTATACAGAAGGCCCACACCCAGCAGTGGGTGTGGGCCAGGGCACCAGCTTCATCAATTTATCTGGAGATGATATGTATTTGGATCAGAACAGCGCATGAAGGCTTATATTTATGATGACTTTTTATCCATCGAGATATATAATGAAACCAACTTTTAAGGCCCATTTTACTGGGAACCATGATTTCACTGCGGGAAGGGATCAAAAATGCGGATTGCCATTGTTACAGGCGCGTCCAGCGGCCTGGGGCGTGAATTTGTGAAACAGATTATCCAGAAAAAGAGACTAGATGCTGTCTGGGTCATTGCGCGGCGTGAAAGCCGGCTGCTTGAAATGGCACAGGGATCGCCCGTCCCAATTCTTCCGATTCCACTGGACCTGACAAAACAGGAGAGCTTTTCCGCCCTGCGGGCGCTTTTGGAAGAGGAAAAGCCCGATATCCGTATTCTTGTCAATGCCGCCGGATTCGGGAAAATAGGCAGCTATGCTGAAATATCTATTTCGGACAGCGAAAGTATGATCAATCTCAACTGCCGTGCACTCGTTCAGATGACACTGCTGGTATTACCTTACATGACAAGGGGCGCACAGATACTGGAGGTCTGCTCCGTGGCGTCGTTTCAGCCGCTGCCGGCGTTGAACGTCTACGCTGCAAGTAAGGCGTTTGTCCAAAGCTACAGCCGGTCGCTTCGATGGGAGCTTTTTGGCCGGGGCATCCATGTGACGGCTGTCTGTCCTTACTGGATTAAAGATACGGAATTCATTTCAATTGCTGAGAAAACAGATCATCCGAAGGGAGTCCGGCATTTTCCGCTTGCATCTTGCGCGCATGGTGTTGTGCGGGCGGCTCTCCGTGACGGTAAACTCAATTTGCCCGTTTCGACACCTGGCCCGGTTGCCTTCCTGCAGAGATTCTTCACTAAATTTATTCCGCATGAACTTGTGATTGCGTGCTGGGAGGGCCTTCGCCACCTTTAAACAGGTGCTTGGAAGCGATTTTCGGATAGCCTGTCGCTGTCAACCTCTGTTGGGCGTATATTTAAAGCTCCCGATTTGGCTCTAACTCCTGGTACATTAGCCAGAAAACGCCGATGAGGGGAAGGCATCCGAATAGCGCGGCATGGACGGAGAGAAGACGAGTCAGCAGGCCGCCTAGGACGGCGCCCAGCACGAACAGCAGAATGATACCGTAATATTGAGCGGAGCGTTTTCCGTCTTTCTTATGACGATCTGCACAGAAATGAAACAAAAGCTCCGTTCCACTGCGGAGATTGCCTGTACACATGGTGGTGGAGTAGCTGTTCCCGCAGAACTTGCGGAAGCTCTCCACCTGCATGGCGCACAGAAAGGAAATCAGGGTGGTGGACACCGTGTTTAGCTCGCCCTGCGGGATAAACGAAACCGCAGCGAGGATCAAAGCCTCCGCCGCGACCACGATCTGACGCCAGTGGAAGTCGGAGCGGGCCAGAAAATATCGACGGATCAATTCAGCGGCAAGCACGCCCAGAATAAAAGCACTGATGGGCAGCAGATAACGGAGCGCCTGCCCAAGGGAACCTTCAGAGATGCGGATGCCCAGCATGATCAGATTTCCGGTCTGGGCAAACGCGAACACGCCGCCGCGGGAGATATAGGTATGTGCGTCCAGAAAGCCGCCCACTAGGGCCAGCAGCCCGCCAACCTGAAAGGTGTCCGACGTCTGAAACCGGGGCCTTTGCATGGGATTATTCCTCCTGAGGGTAAGTATGTAAGCAGATCTCGCGGATCTTTGCCTGAATGGATTTAAGGTCCTCAAAGGTGTCGGGGCGCTTGCGCGGGTCGCGAAGCAAGGCGGCTGGGTGATAGAGCGCAGTCATCCATACGCCAGCTTTCTGAAACCACTGGCCATGCTCCCGCGTAATCTTAAAATCCTCCCGGATAAGCTTCATGGCGGCAACTCGGCCCAGGCAGACGATGATTTTGGGGCGGATGAGAGCGACCTGACTGCGCAGGTAGCCGATACACGCTTCCTGCTCGACGTTTAGGGGATCCCGGTTCTGGGGAGGACGGCATTTAACCATGTTGCCGATAAAAACGCGGGTGCGGTCCAGATCGATAATGGCCATCATATCGTCCAGCAGCTTACCTGCCCGGCCCACGAAGGGCTTGCCTGTCAGGTCTTCCTGTTCGCCGGGTCCTTCGCCCACGAACATGACCTCCGCCTGCCGGTTCCCATCGCCAAACACCACGTTGGTGCGGGTGTCCGCGAGTGCGCATTTCCGGCAGGAGAGGCACTCGGCCTCCAGTTCATCCCAATTTTTCACCTTGATCTCCTCCTGCAAAATTGCGATATTACATAATATATTATTTTATCATAATATGGGGAAAAAAGCAATCAAGGGCGGAACGGTCTGAATTGTCAGGGGTAGGAGGGTATGGTATAATAGCCGCGCACTTGAAACGACAGGCCGCGCTGTTTTAGCGGCGCAGGACTGTATTGCGTGTATGCTGCGGAATAAAGGAGACCGTTATGGAAACAATTCCTGAGAGTTTGGCCCGGGAGCTGGGCCAAAACGTAACCTATGTGAAGAATGTTATTAAACTGCTGGACGAAGGGAACACGCTTCCCTTTATCGCCCGTTACCGGAAAGAACAGCACGGAGCCATGGATGACCAGCTGCTTCGCAGGTTGGCCGATCGTCTGACCTATCTGCGCAACCTGGAGGCCCGCCGGGGGGAAATCCGCACAGCCTTGGAGGCACAGGAAAAACTGACCGACGAGTTGAACGCCGCGCTGACCCGCGCCGCTACCTTGGCAGAAGTGGAGGATCTCTATCGCCCCTATAGGCAGAAGCGCCGCACCCGTGCCACCATGGCCAGGGAAAAGGGGCTGGAGCCACTGGCGGACCTGCTGTTTGCGCAGGAACCTGACTGCCCGGAACCGCTGTGCGCGGCGGTGGATTACATTAATCCGGAGAAAGGGGTGGAGTCGGAGGCGGACGCACTGGCGGGGGCCGCCGATATCGTGGCGGAGCGTATCTCCGACGATGCGGCTATCCGCAAGTCCCTGCGGGAGCTGAACTGGAAGAAGGGCATCCTCTCCTCCAAAGCCGCAGAGAAGGAGCCGGAGGACTCGGTCTATCGCCTGTATTATGCGTTCCGCGTGCCGCTGGGGCGGGCGCAGGGACACCAGATTCTGGCCATCAACCGGGGCGAACGGGAGAATATTCTGAAGGCCTCCGTGGAGCTGGACCGGGAGACGGCCCTTATGCTGGTGCGTCGGAAAACGGTGATACCGGGTTCACCGGCCATGGCCTTTGTCCGTGCTGCCGCGGAGGACGCCTATGACCGGCTGATCGCCCCATCCATGGAGCGGGAGATGCGGAATCTGCTGACGGAACAGGCCGATGAGGGCGCGATACACATGTTTGGCCTGAATCTCCGCCCGCTTCTGATGCAGCCACCCATCCGGGGGGCCGTCACCATGGGCTTGGACCCCGGCTACCGCAACGGCTGTAAGGTGGCCGTGGTGGATGGGACAGGTAAGGTGCTGGATACGGCCGTGGTTTATCCCACCTTCTCCGAGGCAAAAAAGCGGGAGGCAATCGCGGCCCTTGTGCGGCTCATTCGGAAATATGGGGTGGTGCATATCGCCATCGGAAACGGGACCG
The DNA here is from genome assembly GCA_022653075.1 of Intestinimonas sp. Taxonomy (GTDB): domain Bacteria; phylum Bacillota; class Clostridia; order Oscillospirales; family Oscillospiraceae; genus Intestinimonas. Next base: position 9,034 of record JALCSB010000026.1, on the reverse strand, counting down.
CTTCGAAGGAAACCGAGATCATGACCGCCGAGCTTTTGCGCCAGGTGGGGCCGGGGGTCTCCTATATGGTGGTGAGCGAGGCGGGGGCGTCGGTCTACTCGGCCTCCAAGCTGGCGGCGGAGGAATTTCCGGAGTATGATGTGAACCTCCGCTCTGCGGTATCCATTGCGCGGCGCATGCAGGACCCGCTGGCCGAACTGGTGAAAATTGACCCCAAGTCCATTGGAGTAGGGCAGTACCAGCACGATATGCCTCAGGCGCGGCTGGATGAGACGCTGGCGGGTGTGGTGGAGGACTGCGTGAACGCGGTGGGGGTGGACCTGAACACTGCATCCGCGCCGCTTCTGGTGCGGGTGTCCGGCTTAACTGCGTCTACCGCCAAGAATATTATAAAGTATCGGGAGGAAAACGGGCCGTTTACCACTCGGCGGCAGCTTTTAAAGGTGGCAAAACTGGGCCCGAAGGCATTTCAGCAGTGTGCCGGCTTTCTGCGCGTGCCAGAGTCGGAAAATGTGCTGGACAACACCGCCGTCCATCCGGAATCTTACGCGGCTGCCGAAAAACTGCTGACGCTGTGCGGCTATACCCTGTCTGAGGTGAAGCGGGGAGAAATCGGTCAGCTCAGGCAGCGTGTTTCTGCGCTGGACGAGGAGAAGACAGCAGCCGCCTGCGGTATAGGCATCCCCACCCTGCGGGATTTAATTGTTGAACTGCAAAAACCGGGTCGAGACCCGAGAGACGAACTGCCGGCGCCCAGTCTCCGCACCGATGTGATGAGCCTTTCCGATCTCAAGCCTGGTATGGAATTGACCGGGACGGTGCGCAACGTGATAGATTTCGGAGCTTTCGTGGATGTGGGGGTCCACCAGGACGGACTGGTGCATATCTCTCAGATTTGCGGCCGCTTCCTCCGCCATCCGTCCGAAGTGCTCACGGTTGGCGACGTGGTCAAAGTATGGGTTCTGGAAGTGGATGCGAAGAAAAAACGAATTTCCCTTACGATGATTCAGCCGAAGACGGCGTAGGGAGGGGAAAAGGGATGGTATTGTCATTTGACGAGACCGGTGACCTGTTGGACAAACTGGCGGAGCGGTTTCCCCCGGAACTGTTTCGGGAGTTAAATGGCGGGATCGCTTTACTTCCGGAAGAAAAGCTTTCTCCGGAAGACAGAGCGGGGAACCTGTATACTATGGGTAAGTATTGCATAAACCAGATGGGGCGGTATATTGTGCTGTATTACGGCTCCTTTGTCAGGGCGTTGGCGGGCTGTTCCCGGGAGGAGTGGGAACGGGAGCTTTATGATACGCTGTCCCATGAGCTGACCCACCATATTGAGAGCCTGGCGGGTGAGCGGAGCCTGGAGCAGAAAGATCAGCAGAATCTGGAGGCATATCGGACAAACCAGGACCGGGAATAGCCGCCTTCCGAATAAAATAAGAAAACAGCCTGACGGAATAAGCACTCCGTCAGGCTGGTTTATGAAATTCCTTATTTTTCCAATACGGAGCGGTTGATGGCGGAGATGATGCCCCGCAGCGGGGCCAAATTAATGTTGTGGTCGATGCCGACGCCGAACACGTTTTTCCCCTTGCCGTCCCGAAGCTGAATATAGGCCACCGCCATGGAATCGGAGCCGCTTTGAATGGCATGCTCTTTGTAATCCACAAAGGTGAATCGGTCCATTTTCTGGCCATGAATGGCGTTAAAGAAGGCGTCGATGGGGCCGTTGCCCTCACCACGGACCTCAAACACCGTATCCTTGTGGCGTAGCGTACCGGAGAAGCACACCCGCGACTGCCCCTGTTCGTCACCTGTGCTTTCGTGAAACGAGTGCCTGAGCAGGCAGTAAGGCGCGGAGATGTCTACATAGGCGTCCCGAAACAGCTCGTAAATGCGTTCCGGCTTGAGCTCCGTACCAACCACGTCGGTTTCATGCTGCACAATGTGTCCGAATTCCGGGTGCATGGCCTTAGGCAGATCAAAGCCAAAATTATGCTGCATGATAAAAGCAGCCCCGCCTTTGCCTGACTGGCTGTTGATGCGGATGATGGGCTCGTACTGCCGGCCCACATCGGCGGGATCAATGGGGAGATAGGGGACTTCCCAGAAGTTGGATTTGTGGGCCTGCATGTACTGCACACCCTTGTTGATTGCGTCCTGATGAGAACCGGAGAAGGCGGTAAACACCAGCTCGCCCACATAGGGCTGGCGGGGACCTACCTTCATTTTCGTGACCCGCTCGTATACGTTGCGGATCTGATTGATGTCGGAGAAGTCCAGGCAGGGGTCCACACCCTGTGTGTACATATTCATGGCCAGCGTGACCATATCCACGTTGCCGGTACGCTCACCGTTTCCGAACAGGGTGGCCTCCATACGTTCGGCTCCGGCCAGAAGACCCATCTCTGCCGTGGCCACGCCCTCGCCGCGGTCGTTGTGAGGGTGCATGGAAATAATGGCGCAGTCCCGGGAAGGGAGCTTGTCGATAAAATATTCGATCTCGTCGGCAAATTGATTGGGCATGCAGTTTTCCACGGTGGAGGGCAGGTTCAGGATCACTTTCCGTTCCGGTGTGGCACCCAGTTCTTCCAGTACGCACTGGCAGATTTCCACCGCGTTGTCCATTTCCGTCCCCATAAAGGACTCGGGGGAGTACTCGAACCGGAGATTGGTACCGCTGTCAAGAATGGGCTGAGAGAGCTCACGAATCAAGTGAGCAGCGTCCACCGCGATGTCGATTACGCCCTGCATGTCCGTGTGGAAGACTACCTTGCGCTGCAAGGTGGAGGTGGAGTTATAAAAATGGAGGATGACATTTTTCGCGCCGTCCATTGCCTCAAAGGTTTTACGGATCAGATGGGGCCGGGCCTGAACCAGCATCTGAATCGTCACATCATCCGGAATGTGATGACCGTCAATAAGCGCCCGCAGAAATTCATACTCTACCTCGGAGGCAGAGGGAAATCCGACTTCAATTTCCTTTACGCCGATGTCCACCAGCGTATGGAACAGTTCCAGCTTTTCCTCCACATTCATAGGGTCTATAAGGGACTGATTGCCGTCCCGCAAGTCTACGCTACACCACACGGGTGGGTGGGTGATCACCTTGTCAGCCCAGCGGTGGTCTGACTTTCCGATGGGCTGAAAGGGGATGTACTTGCTTTTTGGATCGATCATTTTAATTAGCCTCCTTGTTAATTATAAAGATCTCAGGGGCATAAGAAAACGCCCCTGACCTAACATGGTCAGGGGCGAACAAATTACGCGGTACCACCCTGATTCGACCTGACGGTTGCCCGACAGACCCTCATAAGCCTCCAACAAGGCCATGGCCAATAACGGAGCCGCACGTTTCGCCCTACTTGGTTCAGGCGGACTGCTCAGGGACCAGTTATTCATTCTACGCATTTGCACCGGCTCACACCCACCGCCGGCTCTCTGAACCAAACTACGTGAATCTTTTTCCCGTCATTGCATTTTTTAAGGTAAGATTGTAAAAATTATAAACGTGTTCTTCCGATTTGTCAAGATTAAATAAATGTCAGAAAATTTTCAAAAATTTCTTGACATTTACGTGGTTTTTGCTATAATAACACTTGCGCCTGCAATAGCGGGCACATTAAGCGGGATTGTGTAAGGGTAGCACGACAGACTCTGACTCTGTTTGTGAGGGTTCGAATCCTTCTCCCGCTGCCATAAGGAAAGCCTGTAACCAGAAGGGTTAAGCCCCATAGGTACACGTTGTGACCTATGGGGCTTAACGTCGGTACGGGAAAGCAAGCATCTGCTTAGTGATAAGCAGATGCTTGCTTCTTTTTTGTTCGCTAAGAAAGATTAACTGGTGCGAAGGGTTTCGAAACTGTTCCGGTTCACCAATAACAAAATCCAAACCTTTTCCCAAATGGAGAGTGGGTTGGATTTGCTGTTGCTTAATTTAATACTCAGTTAAAATGTGTAGGGAGAGTGTCTTTGTCTGACCGCACCTTATACTTTATGTCTGAATTCCCTCCAGCAGCAGCCGGAAATGTGCCGTAGCCTCCTGTTTCAAGTCAAAGTGTGGATATCGTATACACCATTCATAGGTGAGTCCTCGAATGGCCATGACAAAATGGCGGGATAGAGCTTCCGTTGGCAGCACAGTTTTAAATTCTCCTTGCTTGAGGCCGCGCTCCAGTACCTCCTGGAAGAAACAATATAGCTTCCGTTCATAACCCTTGACAGAATCCGTATTCATCGTGTTCGTAAGCTGCAACCGGTAGATTGTTCGCAAATTGTCATACCCAATTTGTGCGGTCATCAAGTCGATAATTTCTTTGATTAGGGATAGCATCATATCGCTGGAAGACATTTGGGGCGGCAGAGTATCCAGAAAGGCTTTGTATTGTGTATCCATGCGCTCAACATAAGCCGAGAAAAGCTCAGCGTACAGCGTGTCCTTAGAATCAAAATGCACATAAAATGTGCCTTTTGTGACACCCGCCATCCGAGTGATGGCCTCCACAGTGACGTCCTTAAACTCACATTGCCCGAACAGCTTAACTGCGCTCTCAAACAGAAGCTTTTTCGTCTCTGCTCCCTGTTCCTTTGTTCGGTTATTCTTTCGTACAGTCAAAAATATCACTCCTGTATTGCATTTAAACTGCTATGTGTTATAATAAATCTTATCTACTAACCGCGGTTAGCAGTTAGCTATTACTTGCATTATAAGGCATATTCCAAGAAAACACAATCATCCGGTTTTTGGAGGGCAGGAAAAATGAAAAAAATTTTTTTATCCATTTTGTTATGTTTTTGTGTGGCAGTGGCACTGCTGCCGGAGGTGTCTTTACCCGCGGCCGCAGCGGATACCGTGACCGCCTATTACAACGGCACGGGTCTTTATAGGGATGTCGCCTGTTTGGACGACCCCGTTGGAACGACAGACTACGCGTTCCGCGGCACGATCACAGATATCGTGTTCTTAGATGGTGTCACGTCCATCGGCGACTACGCGTTTCAGTACTGTTCCGCGTTGACAAACGTGACGATTCCATCGGATGTCACGTCCATCGGCGACAGTGCGTTTTACGCCTGCACTGCATTGACCGACGTGACCATTCCCGCTAACATCACGTCCATCGGCCTTCTCGCATTTGGGGGGTGCTCCGCTTTAACAGCAATCAAGGCGGACGCATCGAGCGTCAGCTTCTGTACTGTTGACGGCATTCTGTTTTCCAAAGACCAAAAGACGCTAGTGGTGTTTCCGGTGGGCAAACCGGGTACAAGCTATACCATTCCCAATACCGTCACAGCCATCGGCGGCGGTGCATTTGGCAGAGATACCACGCTGACATGCATAACCATCCCAGCGAGCGTTACATCTATCGGCGAGAAAGCGTTTTACGGCTGCAGCGCATTGACCGGCGTGACCATTCCCTCGAGCGTAACCTCCATTGGCAGCGGCGCGTTTTACAGCTGTACCGGATTGACAAGCGTGACCATCCCTGCGAGCGTCATATCCTTTGGTGACCACGTGTTCGGCGCATGCAGCAAACTGACCGGTGTTGACATTTCGGAGGGTGTCACGTCCATCGGCAGTGCCATGTTTTCTTACTGCGACGCTTTGACCAGCGTGACCATTCCCTCCAGCGTAACATCCATCGGTGAAGATGCGTTTGCGGACTGCACAAAGCTGGAACGCGTGACCCTTCCGGCAAACATCACCTCCATCGGCGACTATATGTTTGTCAATTGCTTCGCTTTGAAAGACGTGACCATCCCGGCAAACGTCACCTCCATCGGCGACTACGCGTTTTGCAACTGCGGATTTACCGGCGTGACCATCCCGGTAAACGTCGCCTCCATCGGCAAGTATGCGTTTAGTGGCTGCGATATGGGAGACATCATCGTTCCCGCAAGCGTGGCGTCTATTGGCGACTATGCGTTTCAGAACTGCGGAGCGCTCACGGGCGCGTTATTCCTGAGCGAAACACCGCCGGCAACAATCGGCAGCGGCGTTTTTGACAGCTGTGCCGATGGTTTTACCATCTGGGTCCCGGATAGCAGCGCCGTATCCGTTTATCAAACAAGCAATCTCAGCGGATATTCCATCAGTGATCCCCAACCGGTCTATGTGGACGATTCATTCGTCTGCGGCAGCCTACGATATACGGTGACGTCGGCGGATCCCCAAACAGCCGCGGTGACCGGCCATACGGGATCAACCGGGAATATGATCATCCCGGAAACGGTTCTATACAACGGCAAATTTTTAAGCGTGACGGCCATCGGCGATGGTGCGTTTATATCCTGTTCCGATTTGACCGGCGTGACGATTCCCACGAGCATAACCTCCATCGGCGAATGTGCGTTTGCAGGCTGTGGTCTTGTGAGCGCGGATATCCCGGCGAGCGTGACGGCCATCGGCGACTGCGCTTTCGATTGCTGCACCAGCTTGGCGGCCTTGACGGTCAACGAGAACAATGAAAGCTATTGCTCCGTTGACGGCGTGCTGTTTTCCAAGGACAAGACAACGCTGGTGGCTTACCCGGCGGGCAAATCGGATACCGGTTATGCAATTCCCAATAACGTCACGTCCATCGGCAACTACGCGTTTGACTACTGTACCGCTTTGAAAAGCGTGACCATTCCCTCGAGCATCATATCCATTGGTGAAGGTGTGTTTGAGGACTGCGAGAATCTGGCGAGCGTGACCATCCCCTCCAGCGTAACATCCATCGGCGACTACGCGTTTGCGGATTGTTACGCTTTGACAAGTGTAACCATTCCCGCGAGCGTTATATCCATCGGCGACTACGCATTTGACTATTGCACCGCTTTGGCAAGCGTGACCATCCCCTCCAGCGTGACATCCATCGGCGACTACGCGTTTGAGGACTGCACCGCTTTGACGGATGTCCTCCTGAGAGGGAGCGTGACATCGGTGGGAGCAAACGCGTTTGATAAGGGCAGCGGCACCCTCACCTTCGCCGTCCCGGAGGGAACCGTTCCTTATTATCAGGGTTTGCTGATTTCCAGTGTCATGGGAAGCACCACGGCAACCATCATCAATACAAAGCTCATCACCGCGATTGCGAACCTGCCCGGGGCAAAGAGCGTCAAAACCGGCACGGCGCAAAGTACCTTGAACCTGCCTGCTTCCCTGACGGTGACGGTGGGCGGTGCGCAGGAGACCGTAAACGTTACCTGGACTTCCTTCCCCACGTACAGCGCGTCTGCAACGGGCACCTACACATTTACTCCCGTTTTGCCACGCGGCTATGCGTTGGACGACGGCGTAAGCGGGGCGGTTACAGTGACGGTCACCGCCCCGGTTCCCACCGGCGGTTCCTCCGGCGGTGCAACTGCCAGCACGGTCACCGTTCCGGTTTCCGGCGGCTCCGGTACCGTCAGCGTGTCCGCCTCCGTCTCCGGCACCACCGCGACGGTCTCTGCCACCGATGCTCAGCTCAAAACCATCGCCTCCGGCACCGAGACTGCGGGGACAGTCACGGTTGACGTATCCGCTCTGACCGTTGATACGGTGGTGGTGCCCTCCGAGATTATTTCCGCAATGGACGGCGCCTCCGGCTCCACGGGACTTGCGGTAGCCCTCCCCAGCGGCACCGTGACCCTCGATAAGGCCGCGTTGACCTCCGTTGCGGGTAAGGGTGACCTCAAGATTTCGGTTGATACCATCGATAATTCGAAGCTTACAGAAGCTCAAAAGTCCGCACTTGGCAATCAGTCGAGTACCGCGCTTATCGTGGACGTCAATGTCTTTGTGAACGGAACTCAAACCAGCACCTTTGGTGACGGCAGAATAAATGTTTCCGTCCCCTATACGCCGAAATCCGGCGAGAATACCGACAGCATCACCGTCTGGTTTATCAAGGACGACGGAACAATCGAGCCGAAAAACGGCGTGTACAACGCGGCCACCGGCTGTGTGGAATTCACCACGGAGCATTTAAGCCAGTACCTGATTGTGAGCTTCCCGTTCGCGGATGTGACTGAAGATGCCTGGTATTACGGCAGTGTGGCCTACGCTTATAACAATGGACTATTCGCCGGAACCGGTGCTGCGACGTTCAGCCCTGAAACCTCCATGACCCGCCAGATGATCTGGATGGTGCTGGCCCGTATGGACGGCAAAACGCCCGCAGATATGGACGCGGCCCGTGCCTGGGCAATAGAGAACGGTATCTCCGACGGCACCAATCCCACAAACTCCATCACCCGCGAGCAGATGGCAACAATCCTGTACCGCTATGCGCAGTATAAGAGCTACGATACCACGCAGGGCGGTATGGAAACCCGCGAATTTGCAGATTATGACAGCATCTCAGAATACGCGCTTCCCGCGCTTGGCTGGTCAGTGAATGCCGGACTCATGCAGGGTAGTGACAACAATCTCATGCCCTCCGGCAGCGCCACCCGCGCGCAGGTTGCGACCATTCTCCAGCGTTTTTGCCAGAACGTGGCGAAGTAAACAGAAGGCATCATGGGTAAATCAAACGTGTAAATAACTGAACGAAGCATAAGAAAGGACTGGCAGACGCCGGTCCTTTCTACTCTTCTAAATAGCTGTCATTATCAATATGAATCCGCTTTACATAGCTGAGCCGACTGTCCAGCCAGGATAGATAATCTGATTTGGCCTGTTCGTATGCCTGGCGATCCGCCCAGCTTTTTTTCTCTGCCTTATTCAGCGCCTCCCACGCCGAGCGGAATTTCTCCTGCTGGGTGTAGTTTTCATCATAAAACTGCCGCAGCACCTCACGCGGCTTCACCACGGCTCCGCCGTCCAGGCAATACTGGCGGCGGAGCTCTTTTCGCTTTTTATCCTTGGCGGTGAGATTGGCGACGATACGTTTGTACGCCGCGCTGACTTCCGTCTCGCCGCAGAAGCCGTCAAGGTTCCGCTGCTTGCTGGCACACGCCGGCGAGCAGTATTGCCTGGTGCTGCGCCGGGGAATGAAAAACCGGCCACAGAATTCGCACTTTTTGATGTGCTTGTCCGACAGAATCGTATCCCACAGCAGGTACATCACCA
>JALCSB010000025.1 GCA_022653075.1 Intestinimonas sp. | reverse complement strand
TGGAAAAATACGGTCAGTTACACCCCGACTTGGTTATTATGGACATCACCATGCCCAATATGGATGGTTTGGAAGCACTGAAAAGTATTCGCGCCAAGGATGCCAATGCCAACGTAGTGATGTGTTCTGCCATGGGCCAGGAGAGCATGGTCATTGACGCGGTACGTTCTGGCGCGAAGGACTTTATTGTAAAACCGTTTAAAGCCGACCGTGTGCTTAAAACGGTCAACTCCATAATCGGCAATCCCTGACCCATGTTCTGGGATGAGGTCGGCACCCTGCTGGGGATGCTGCTGGCGGTTGCTGCGGTCCTGCTCCTGACGTACTTTTTTACCCGCTACTTTGCGGGAAGGGGGACAAACGGAGGGCTGTTTTCTCGGCGCGGTGGCAAAAACACAGGAAATATTCAGCTTCTGGAGCGCGTTTCTCTGGGACGTGAACAAAGCCTTGTGGTAGTACAGGTGGGCGGGCAGTACCTGCTGCTTGGCGTGTCTCCGGCAGGGATCACTCTGCTCAAGGAATTGAGCGGGGAAGAAGCGGAGCAGTGGCAAAAAAAGCCGCCTGCACCGCCCGACCCGCAGGGTATGCCCATGCGGTTTCAGGATGCGCTTAAGGAAGTTTTAAAGCAGAGAAAGAAGTAAGGGAGGACTGGGCGAAATGGATGCGCTGATCAATGTTAACGGCGACAATGTGCAGGCGCTGCAAATCCTGCTCCTGACTACACTCGTTACCCTGTTGCCCTCACTTCTGGTGATGATGACCTCCTTTACCCGCTACATCATAACGTTTTCGTTTCTTCGTTCCGCCATGGGTACGCAACAAACTCCGCCCAACATCGTTCTTATTGGTATGGCGCTTTTTCTCACGTTGTTTACCATGAGCCCGGTGTTCTACACGATTAAAACCAATGCTTACGATCCATACACAGCAAAGCAGATTAGTCAGGAAGAATTTTTGGATCGGGCTAAGGTACCGCTGAAGGACTTTATGCTTCGCCAGACGGAGACGGCCTCGCTTAACCTGTACTGCGACCTGGATGGTTCCGGTCGTCCGGCGGATGACGATGCGGCCATGGAGCTGCCCATGCATATCGTGGTGCCGGCGTTTATGACCAGCGAACTTAAGCGTGCTTTTGAAATCGGCTTTTTGTTATACATTCCGTTTATGCTGATTGATATTGTGGTGGCATCCACCCTGATGTCCATGGGTATGATCATGCTTCCGCCCTCTATGATTTCCACGCCGTTTAAGTTGTTGCTGTTCATTGTACTCAATGGCTGGAACCTGCTGTTTTCCACCCTGGTGCAGGGTTTTCGGTAAAGAAAGGAAGGTGAAAAATGGAATTTGACGCAGGTGAGGTGCTTCGTCAGGGCATGCTTGTTGTGCTGAAGCTGGCTGGTCCCATTTTGATCCTCAGCATGCTGGTAGGCGTTCTGGTGGCTATTTTTCAGGCGGTTACACAGATCCACGACCAGACGCTGGCCTTTGTGCTGAAGCTGGTGGTGACCGGGTTGGTTTGCTTTATCGGCGGAGGCTGGATGATGAATACGTTGGTGGAGTATTCAAAATACCTGTTTACACTAATGACGTGACTAAGGGGGCGGCTTTCATGATAGACTGGGGCCGGCTAACCTTATTGCTTTATATTCTGATGCGGATGAGCGGATTTGTTCTGTTCAGCCCTCTTTTTGGACGAACGAACTTTCCCGCAATATTCCGGTCTGGTATGATCCTCGTACTGACCTGGGCAGTATACGGGTTTACCGGGGGGACAGCGGCGATCCCCGCTAACCTGGTGGAATTCGTCGTGAAGCTGGCTTTGGAGCTGGGCATTGGATACCTGATAGGGATGACAGTACAGTTTTTCTTCTATCTGATTCCCCAGCAGGCCGGCGAGCTTATTGACAACCAGATGGCGCTGACGATGTCAAAAGAATACGACCCCGGTTCGCAGGCATCAATGTCGGTCACCAGTACGTTGCTTACTACTTTGATGATCCTGCTCTTTTTCGCGGCAAATGGACAGAATACGCTGCTGCGCATTCTTTTATCCTCAGGTAATATCGTTCCCTACGGAGCGGTATCCTTGGGGCGGGACGTGATGTCGGCGATGGCACAGTTATTCATTGAATGTATTGTGCTGGCTGTAAAGCTGGCGCTGCCCATCCTGGCGGCTGAGCTGCTTGGACAGTTGGGAATGGGAATTTTGATGAAAGTGATCCCTCAAATCAACGTATTCGCCATCAACATTGAGCTGAAGATGATTATTGGGCTTGGATTGTTGCTGATGTTTATGAGTCCCATCAGCGAATATCTGCTGAATGTGGAGAATCGGATGCTTACCGTGGTGCAGAGTATGCTGACGCTGGCGGGGTAACGGTTTTCTCCCATGGTGTGCTGATAATAAGGTGGGATTGCTGTGGCAGAAGGAAATAAAACAGAAAAAGCAACCCCTAAAAAGCGGCGGGACCAAAGGAAAAAAGGTAACGTATTTCTCAGCAATGACGCCGTGGCGGTTGCCACGCTGCTGGCCGGATATGTGGCGTTGAGGGTTACGATAGGCAGCGCCATTGACCATATGGGTCAATTTTTAACACTCTGTATGCAGGAGGCCGCCCAATTACCAGTGGGCGGCCTGACGGGAATTCTGCCCAGCCTGTTGAAAGAAGGCATTTACACACTGGCAGTGACGGCTGGGCCTACAATGGTGATTGTGATTGTGGCGGCAATGGCGTCCACTTTTTTTCAAACCAAGCTGCTGGTTTCCGGCGAGTCCATACAGCCCAAATTTAGCCGGATCAACCCTCTGGAGGGGTTTAAGAAGCTGTTTTCCCTGAGAAGCGTGATCGAGGCGCTAAAGGGAATCTTGAAAATTATGGTTCTGCTCGGTATCATCTATCATTTTATTCGCGGAAGTTTGGTTACATTTGTAAATTACCTAGACACCGGCATTTCCGGTGCCTGCGCCGACATCCTGAGCCGGTTCAGCTCCATGGTCGTTCAGATCATTGTGGCTTTCGTGGCGGTTGCCGCGTTCGATTTTGGCTATCAGTGGTGGGACTACGAGCGGCAAATGCGCATGACCAAGCAGGAGGTCAAGGAAGAATATAAACAGACAGAGGGCGACCCGCAAATCAAGAGTAAAATTCGGGAAACCCAGCGCAAGATGTCCCAGACCCGTATGATGCAGCAAGTTCCAAAGTCTGACGTGGTGATCCGAAACCCGACCCACGTGGCGGTGGCCCTTCGGTATAAGCCGGAAAGCGATAACGCGCCGGTGGTACTGGCCAAAGGGCTGGATGAGCTTGCTTTACGCATCGTACACGTGGCGGAGGACAGCGGTGTGCATGTAATTGAGAATGTTACGCTGGCCCGTTCACTCTATGCTTCCGTCGAGCTTGACCATGAGATTCCGCCGGAGCTGTACGGGGCCGTTGCGGATGTGCTTGTCTATATCTACCGTATGAATGACGAACAGGGCGGCAGGAAATAAAAGTATGCCAGGAAAGGTGGCTTGACCATGAGATGGATCTCCAAGAATATTATATCCCTTTTCGTGGTCGTGGTGGTTCTGTTCCTGATTTTACCGTTGCCCACGTTTCTGCTGGACGTTCTCATCGTGATGAATATTTCTCTGTCTATTGTGATCCTACTCATCACGATGAACATTTCGGATGCGCTGGAATTTTCCATATTTCCATCGCTCCTTTTAGTCACTACGCTGTTTCGCCTGGGTCTGAACGTGTCCTCTACCCGACTTATCCTCTCCAACGGCGGATTCGCCGGACAGGTTATCAAGGCGTTTGGACAATTGATTACACAGGGTAATATCGTCATTGGTATTATTATCTTTCTTATCATCGTCCTGGTACAGTTCATTGTTATCACCAAAGGTGCGGAACGCGTGGCTGAGGTGGCCGCTCGTTTTACGCTGGACGCCATGCCCGGCAAGCAGATGGCCATTGACGCCGATCTGTCCTCCGGCCTAATCAATGAACAGGAAGCCCGTATGCGCCGGGAAAAGATCCAGCGGCAGGCTGACTTTTACGGCGCAATGGACGGCGCGACCAAAATCGTTAAGGGCGACGCGGTGATGAGCCTTATTATCACCGTCATCAACTTTGTGGCGGGTATGGTCATCGGTGCGGCCAGCGGCCTGTCCACCAATGAGGTTGTGCAGGTCTATTCCATCGCCACCATTGGCGACGGCTTGGTCTCCCAGCTTCCGGCACTGATGATTTCTACGGCCACGGGTATGATTGTAACCCGGTCGGTGTCCGAGGGGAGCCTGAATAATGATGTGCTGCGGCAGTTCAAGGCACAGCCGCGGGCCATCATGGTGGCGGGTGTGGTGCTGCTGTTCTTGGCCGCCATGCCCAGCACGCCCCATATGGCGCTGCTGTTGGTAGGCTTGGTTTTGCTGATTTTGGGACAACGGGGCCTGAACACCATGAAGAAGAAACGGCAAGCGGAGGCGATGGCGGCAGAAAAAGCAAAGTCCGCGGCAACGCAGCCGGCGCATCCCAGCGAAAATGAATATTATAAAGATATTAATAACATTTATTCCCTGCTGGAAGTGGAGCCCATCGAGATGGAATTTGGATATAGCCTGATTCCTCTGGTGGACGAGGCGCGGGGCGGACGGCTCATTAGCCGCATCGTTATTTTCCGAAGACAGTACGCGCAGGACATGGGCTATGTTGTTCCGTCCGTGCGGCTCCATGACTCCGCCGCTTTGGGAACGAATCAATACGTGATCAAGATTAAGGGGGAGGAGGTCGCGCGGGGGGAGATACTGGTGGACTATTTCCTGGCGCTGGAGCCTTCCAATCCTTCCAGTGAGATCGATGGGATTGAAACCGTTGAACCGGCGTATGGCATTCCGTCACGCTGGATTCTCCCGGAGAACAAAGAGATGGCTGAGATCTATGGGTATACCGTCATTGATCCCCTCTCCGTTATGCTGACACACCTTTCGGAGGTCATTAAAAAGCACATTTACGAGCTGCTGGACCGGGAGGAAACCATCCGTTTGGTGGAGAACTTGAAAAAGATTGCCCCGCAATTGGTGGAGGAAACGATTCCCGGTACAATCTCTTATGCTTCGCTGGAAAAAATTCTGCGCAATCTTCTGAGAGAAGGTGTCCCGATCAAGGATATGGTCACCATCGTGGAGACTGCGGCTGACTCCATAGGCAACACGCGGGATATGGACATCGTCACAGAAAATATACGTGCCGCCCTGGCCCGGACAATTACCCGCAGGTTCTGTGAGCACGGACAGCTTCGGGTGGTCACGCTGGATGCGGAGATGGAGAAGCGGATTGTAGCATCCCTGACCAAAAATGAGCAGGGCGTTTATCTGGCCATGGGCGCGGACATGATGCAGCAGATCGTTTCGCAGCTGGGGGAGTGCATGAAAAAATTCACGGAGCTCTCCCAGACGCCCATCCTGCTTACCAGCCCGGTTATCCGAATCTATCTTGGCCGGATGCTGACGCAGTTTTACCCAAATCTCTACGTACTCTCATTCAATGAGATCACCAGTAATATTCAGATTCAGGCACTTGGCAACATCACACTTCAGCATTCGGATGCGGAACATATGAGAGAGGCGGTGGAGAAAAAATGAGCAGCACAACGCTGTCAGAAAAAAGAAAAGCAGCGGATGCTGGCCCTAAGATCTACTCAGACCAGGAACTTGAAAAGATGCCTACAGAGATGTTGCTGGCGCTATATAAAGAAACTGGGAAGCAGGAGTACAAAGGGCCTCTGGTGCTGCGGTATGTGGGCCTGGTTAAAAGCATTGCGCTCCAGATCTGCGGCGTATACAGCAGCTTTGCCGAAGTGGACGATATCGTAAACGAAGGCCTCATTATGCTCATGAGTGCGGTGGACAAGTTCGACCCCGGCAGAGGTGTTAAATTTAAGACCTATGTATCCAAGCGGATTCATGGCATGATTATTGATCTGGCCCGCCAGCAGGACTGGCTGCCCCGCAGTGTCCGCAGGCGTTCCCGCGAAATCGACCAGGCCGTAGGGGAACTCTGCAGTACGCTGGGGCGGTTTCCCACCGACCAGGAACTGGCCGATAAGATGGGGGTGGCGCTGGAGAAATACCGGGAAGATCTGGCCAATTCCGCCCTGTATAATGTGGTCTCTCTGGAGGCGATTTTTGAACGGCGGGGCGAAGGTGACACCGGCATTTTTATCCCTAGCCGGGACACGGCAGTGCAGCCGGAGGCCAGCCTGCAGCGAAAAGAGATGAGGGAACAACTGGTGGCGGCTGTGGGGATGTTGCGGAAAAACGAGCAGACCGTCCTCTCGCTTTATTATGAAAAGGGCTTTAATATGCGCAATATTGCGCAGGTAATGAACGTCAGCGAACCCCGCGTTTCTCAAATTCACAGCAGGGCCATACAAAAGCTGAGAGTTTATATGGAATCCTATCTTAGCGGGCAGGGTGTACGCAGAAAAAAGGGGGAGTGATTTTCGTGTTTAAGGGCTATTACAATCTCACCTCGGGAATGCTGTCACAAGGCCGAAGGCTGGATGTTATCGCCAATAATATGGCCAATGTATCCACCGCCGGCTATAAAACAGATACTTACACGGATAGTACATTTCGGGAATTTATCATCAGCCGTGTAGGCAACAAGGACAAGGCCGGCTCCGTGGAGTTGGGCGGATCAAGCTATATGTTGGCCCCCAGTAAAATTTATACCGACTACACGCAGGGGGCACCGGAAGAAACCGGGCTTCCTCTGGATTTTGCCCTTGAGGGCGACGGCTTTTTCGCGGTGCAGACGGATGATGGTACGGCCTACACCCGCGCGGGAAACTTTGCGCTGGACCAAGATGGATATCTCTGCCTGCCTGACGCGGGCCGCGTATTGGATCCGGACGGTCAGCCCATCCGCTTAGGCACGGATAAGATTCAGGCGGACGGAACCGGTGCCATTTATAGTGAAAACGGCGGATACCTGGGGCGGCTTGGCGTGTTTTCCTTTCAGGACAACACCCAGATGGAACGGACGGCCCAGGGACTGTTTACCAATGGCGGGCAGGCCCAGGCATCCACGGCCACCGTCCGCTGGAAGACCTTGGAGCAATCCAATATCGATCTGGTAAAACAGATGACCAGCATGATGAGCGCCCAACGCGCATTCCAGAGTGCGGCGGAGATCAGCAAGATGTATGATCAGCTCATGGGCAAAGCTGCCACGAACTTGGGTAATGTCTGAATGGGGGGGATATAAATTGGATTTGTCCTTTTACACGGCTGCGGTGGGTGCGGAGCAGCAGCAGCAGCGTCTCAACGTGCAGGCCAACAATATCGCCAATATAAACACCTACGGATATAAAGCGGAAAAACCCAGCTTCTCTTCCCTGATGTACAACAATGTCACCGGAATGAATGATACACAGCTGCCCCGCGGAAGCGGTACGGAAATGGTCATGGCGGACACGGATTTCAGCGGCGGCCCCATTTCAACGACCGGACGCAGCCAGGACTATGCCATTGAGGGGGATGGCTTTTTCGGCCTGTACGACCCCGCCACCAAAGAAGTTTCTTATACCCGGGACGGCTCGTTTACTATTTCTGAATTTCAGCGCAACAATGCCGACGGGAACATGGAAAATGTCGCTATGCTCTCTGATGGGGACGGCCGCTTTGTTCTGAGTAATCAGGGTCGGCTGCTGACGGTGACGGACCTGGAGGCGGAACAGCCGGTCGGTGTTTTTGACTTTTCCAGTACCGACGGAATGTTGCGGATGGGGGACAACCGGTTTGTCCCCGTTGCGAAAAACGGGCAAGTGCGTTTTGGAACAGGCAAGGCTAGGCGTGGCGCACTGGAGGTGTCCAATGCGGACTTGGCGGAACAGATCACAAAGGTAATTGAGGCACAGCGTTCGTTCAGCTATGTCCTCAGAATGGTGCAGACTTCGGATGAACTGGAAAGTACCGCCAATAACCTCAGATCCTGACGCGGAAAAGGAGTTTGTATGGATATAAAAAATTACAGTGATTTGAACGGACTCGAGATTGATACGCTTCGGGAGATCGGCAGTATTGGAACAGGAAACGCAGCCACGGCACTGTCGCAGATGCTGGGAAAAGAGGTGCGTATCACGCTGCCGGAAGTGCGCATTATGGGGTACAACGAGGCCATCGACTGGATCGGTGGACCGGAAACCATCACGGCGGGCGTATTGACACAGCTGGGCGGGGAAATCAACGGCATTATGCTTTCTGTGCAGCAGTTGGATTTTATTAACCTCGTACTTACCGATATGCTGGGAAATCCGGTCAAGGAATTTAATCAGCTGCAGGAGATGCAGATCTCCACGTTGGTGGAGGTGGGAAATATTATGATTTCCACCTTTATTAACGCATTAAGCGGGCTGGCGGATATATCCATCAGTCTGACGGTGCCGGCTTTTGCCGTGGATATGCAGGGCGCAATTTTAACCGTACCTATGGCGGCCTATGGCGGGCAGTCGGATTACATTATGACGATCGGCGGAAACTTTATTTGCGAAGGGAAACAGGTACCATGCCGCATTTTGCTCTCTCCGGATATTCGATCTTTAAATTTCCTGCTGCGGAAATTGGGAGTTATGGATGAGTGAGAAAAAGTTAATTGTGGGAATTGCGGACATGAAGCTTGGGCAGAATGGCGAGAAGCTGATCACCTATGCGCTGGGGTCCTGCATTGGGATCTGTTTGTATGATTCTCAGATAAAGCTTGCCGCTTTAATCCATATTATGCTCCCGCTGAACATGGAGGCGGGACGGAAGAATACGTTCAAGTATGCGGACACGGGAATCCGGGAGACGTTGAGGCAAATGGAAATCAGGGGTGCCCGCCGCATGGGTATTACGGCGAAAATTGCCGGTGGGGCGAAGATGTTCGCAGTCTCCGGCGGAATAATTGGAAGCGTCGGGCAGCGCAACAGCGAAAGTGTCCATCAGGTTCTTAAACGGGAGGGAATCCGACTGGCATGGGAAGATGTGGGCGGTACGGTGGCCCGCACAATGGAATTCGACAGCGCCACAGGGAATGGCACGATTCGTTCTTACGGGCATCCTGAGATCAAATTTTAATTTTCCTTCACTTGAGAAACGAGTACCCAATAAGAGCTTTTCACTCTTAAAATATCGGTGGGCCACTAACGCTGGCATATGTGCGGCGTTTACATGTGGAGCACTGCGAAAGGAATGATCGCAATGGTAGAAAACAACAGCGATATTTTGCTTGAAACGGGCACAAATGAAATCGAGATCATGGAATTCATGATTAACGAAAATTTGTACGGCATTAATGTGGCCAAAGTTCGGGAGATTATGCTGTCCGCGCCGGTAAAGTCTATGCCTCATGTCCATCCGGCGGTTGAGGGCATCTTCAAGCCCAGAGACCGGGTACTGACGGTGGTGAACCTGCCCAAATACCTGACGGGTGAGGAAACGGAGCATCAACCGAAGGACCTGTTCATTGTGACGAACTTTAACAAAATGTATGTGGCGTTTCGGGTGAACAGCGTAGTAGGGATCAGCCGCATTTCCTGGCGGGATATTCAGAAACCAGACGATGCGGTATCCGGCGGTTCCGAAGGCGTGGCCACGGGTATTGCTCAGTGCGGCGAGGACTTGGTTACCATTTTGGACTTTGAAAAGATCGTTGCCGAAATTGCCCCGGAGACTTCAATCAAGGTCAGCGAAATTACCCAACTCGGTCCCCGGGAGCGGAGCAACCAGCCCATCTTCATTGCAGAGGACTCCGTTCTCCTGTCCACGCTGATGCAGGAGGCCCTATCCAAGGCGGGGTATACCAATCTCCATATGTATCCCAACGGCCAGGAGCTGTGGGATGCGCTTTGCAAACTTAAAGAGCAGGAGATGGCACTGGAATCGGTCGCCTTGGTTATCACCGACATCGAGATGCCGCAAATGGATGGCCATCATCTAACCAAGCTGATCAAAGACGACCGGGAACTGCGCAAGATACCGGTGATCCTGTTTTCCTCCCTCATTACGGATGAAATGCGCATCAAGGGTAAACAAATTGGCGCCGACGAGCAGCTGTCCAAACCCGAAATCGGCCATTTGGTCATCGTGATGGATCAGCTTCTTGAGCGGAGCTCCGGCGAAACGGATAAACAAGAATGAAGAATCAGGATAAGTATATTGTCCGCCAGCCAATAAAAAATCCTCAGAGACAGACCATCGGCTACGAGATTTTGTATTATGGGGAGAACCAGGCGTTTGGCGGACTGACGAGCGATAAGGAATTCGCGGCGGCCAATACGGTCTATCATTTTCTGACACAGAACATGGACAAAGCCTTAAAGGATTCCCTCAGCTTTATGACGTTTACGGCGGCGCTGCTGCTAAAAAAGACGCCGAAGTTGTTTGATCGCTCCGACTTGGTCATTCAGATCGATGACAGCGTCATTATTCATCCTCCTGCGTTGAAGACAGTGAAGCAGTATGCTGCGCAGGGATACAAGATTGCCGTGAATCAGTTCCAGTTTCTCCCGCGCTACATGGAATTACTGGACAGTGTTGATTATCTTAAACTGAACTTTCAGACTCAAAGTGAATCTATGCTGCGCAATATCATCGAGATCGCACATAATATGGGCAAGAAATGTATCGCCACGCAGATCGACAGCGAAGAACTTTACGCCAAGGCCATCGCCATGGGTGTGGATGCCCTGGAAGGGCCCTGTGTCGCGGAAAAGCTGGAGACAAGGACACACAGCAGCAGCTACTTGCAGAGCAATTTTTTCCATCTGGTCGTGGCCGTATCCCGGAGAGAACCGGATATCAAAGAAGTGGAGGAGCTCGTCTCCGTGGATGCCACGCTGTCCTATGCTCTGCTGCGTCTGGCGAATTCCTTCTACTTTGTCCGCCATCAACGGGCTACCACGGTTCGTCAGGCTATCATGACCGTAGGATTGGACCAGCTGCGCCAGTGGGTCTATCTGCTCAGTACCAGTAACGCGAAAAACGAGTTTGACAGGGGAGCCGAGGAATTTTTGAAGCTGTCGCTGCTGCGCGGTACGTTTTGCAGCAAGCTGATGCGGTATACCCCAAACCTTGATATTTCGGAATCTGACGCTTATCTCATGGGTATGTTTTCTACACTGACTTACTTCATTAACGCACCCATGGAGGAGATTTTAAGAGATATCCCTATTCCGGATGAGGTTAAAGCGGCTTTGCTGCATCATGAGGGACCCGTGGGTCAGCTGTATGATCTGGCGCTGAGTTACGAGCGGGCCGACTGGAACGGAGTTACCAAGCCGGCGCAGGCGCTTGGAATTCCGACGAATTTGTTGACAAAAACGTATTTTGCCTGCGTGGGAGATGTGAACTTCATTTGGCAGCAACTGACACGTCCCCGGCCCGATATGGTGGAAAACTGACAACAGATAAAGGATAGAAAGTCTGGTTATACAAGAAAAACGGGAGAGACGGTTTACCGTCTCTCCCGTTTAAAATTCCTATGATTCAGTGATGGGGATGATCCAACACCGTTTTGCAGGCGGCGAGCAACTGTACGGTGATTGCCGCGCTGTACTTTCCCTCATAAACCGCTTCTAGGGGGGCCAACTGGCTTTGGGGTACCACAATATATTTAGGAGGTAAATTGCTTAAAGCCAGGGCCTTGACGTCGGCGGTGCAGTGGGGACAGCGGCAGACACCCAGCATATCCATGTATTTTGAGGCTTTTTTTTCTACCAAAGCTTGAATGATGTTAACATAGTTTACAGCTTCCCTGGTGGGGCAAGGTTCAGGGGAACTCTGTGGCTCAGGGGAACTCTGTGGCTCAGGGGGACTCTGCGGCTCAGGGGGACTCTGCGGCTCAGGGGGACTCTGCGGCTCAGGGGGACTCTGCGGCGTGGGAGCAGGTTGGGGTGCGGTTTCTTTCAGTTCAGTTTCCAGCGCATTTCGAATCTGATTGGAAAGGGCGTCGTCATTTGCCCGTGCTACTTCCACAATGGGAGGGACCGCGTGGCGGGTGGACGGCGTCTGAGTGGTGTGGCTGGCTTTTTCTCCATCCGGTGGCGTGTCACTGGATTCATGACCGCCGGTAATTACGTTGAGTACATGGGCTGTTTTGCTGGTTTTCGAGCTCTTTTTACTGGTTGCCATCTGTTTATTAACCTCCTAATGTATGCCGGCTGGTCAGTTCTTTCCAGAGCTTGGTAAACCAGTGATTTCTGTCACCAACTGCCGGAAGTCCACGGAAGGCTTTGATTTTGGAGCGTATGTAAGGACACTTTCGCCGTGCGCGGGCGCCTCTGCAACCACGACGCTGGCACGAATGACGGTTTCAAAGACCTTTGTATTGAGCTGATGTGCAATCTGATCCGCCATCTCCCGGACTTCACGGTTCAGAGTGAGACGGGAGTTAAACTTATTGAGCAGAATACCCAGTACCCGCAGCTTCGAGTTATAGCAGTGCTGAACCGTTTCAATGGTCTCTTTGATCTGGGACACGCCCAGTAAACTGAGAATTTCCGGGATCATGGGAATAATGAGCGCGTCGGAGGCCACGTAGGCGTTTACGGTCAGGACATTAAGCGCCGGCGGCGTATCAATAATAATAAAATCATAGCGGTCGGCCACTTTGGAAAGCTGATTGCGCAGCAGAAATTCCCGCCCCGGGCGGTTGAATTCAAGTTCCGCCGCAGATAAAAGAATATTGGCGGGCAGAAGGTCGATACCCTCGGAAGAAGCGATGGCCTTGTCAACGGGAGTTTGGCCTCTGAAGACGTCATAAATCGTGGTACAGTTATCAATATCAAGCCCAAGGCTGAAGCTCATGCTGCCCTGCGGGTCCAAATCTACGCCCAGGACTCGCTGCCCCCGGTCGCGCAGATCACAAAGCAGGGCGGAAGCGAGAGTGGTTTTGCCGACGCCGCCCTTTTGATTGGTCACCGTGATGATCATTACAAAAAGAAACCTCCTCATGTGGACAAATCGAGATAAACCGGATAAAAAATCCTGTCGAAAACCTTAACTTTACTATACTACATGTCGATAAAAAAATACAGAGTGGAAAGAAAATTTTCTCCCCATCGCTGTGATACAATGTGCAGAGGGGGACTGCTTTGGACGAAATAGAAAGGAGCAACCCGATATGTCGTCAGTCAGTGGAGTAACTAGCAGCAATTCCAGCAGCATTTATGGCAACCGGAATGTCCTGTCCGGCCTGGCAACCGGCATGGACACCGAGACCATGATAAAAAATGCGGTCAGCGGCTATCAGACAAAGATTGATACATTACAGCAAAGACAGACAAAACTAACCTGGAAACAGGAGGCGTATCGCGATCTTACCGACCCCATGGTGCAGTTTAGCAGGAAGTATACTTCGTATACTTCTTCCACCAACCTGTACAGCGCCAGCTTTTTCAACAATGCGGTGACGACCACCACCAACGGTGAGAACGCCGCGGAAGTATCCGCCACCGGCAAGAGCAGCAGCGACATTGAGATTCTCGGCGTCAAGCAGTTGGCTACCGCCACCACCTACAATGTCTCGGCGGCAATGAATCTGGGCGGCAGCGCGAGTGGTATCTGCCAAATTACCGGAGAGGATGAGTTTGACATCGACGCGACCCTGCCACTGAGTAATGTCAGCGGTACCCTCACGCTCACCTACGGCTCCAGCCGTACCATCGACTTGAGCTTTGACGACTTGGATACCTATGACAGTGCGGATGATTTCCTTGAGGCGATCAACACTAAGCTTGCCAATACAACGGTGATTGACTCATCGGGAGATTCCGTTGCCGCCAGTACGATGGTGAAAGCGGAACTTCAGGACGGTCAGATTGTTTTTTCAGATAACCAGAACTCGGGCAACTCCGTAACCATTACCAGCGCCACGGGCAAGATCAAAGATACCCTGAACATCGACACCAGCGCCGGGTCCAGTTCGTTGGATGTTTCCACCGTAACTTCTTTTACGGACAGTACCACAACGGTTGGAGATTACCTCTCCGGCAAAACGCTCTCCGTCACGGTGGATGGCAAGACCAAGAAAATCACGCTGCCTGAGTACACCAGCGGAGAAAGTGCGGCGGATTTTGTTTCCGACCTGAATTCGACGCTGCAAGATACATTTGGCAGTGGGGTGGAAGCCACAACCGATTTGGGCAAGCTTCAGATCACAGGGCAAAGTGGTTCTACCATTTATATTTCCGCCACGGAGGCCGTGGGAAAGGCGCTGGGGCTGGGTGGTTCCATCTCCACCAGCTATCTGAACACCGGTTCCACGCTGGGCGATCTGCTGTATGCGACCTATGATACGGACACAGACGGGAATATTACAGGCGAAACCATGGACGGAATGACCGGTGTGGCTTTAACCGCCATGGGCACGATCACAAGGCAAAGTGATGGTACGTATCAGGATTCCGAGGGCAACTTGGTGGACTCTGACGGTAACCGGCTTGGAAAAGACGGGAAACAGCTCTACGGCTATGACCTGACCGTCAACGGAGTCAAGGTGGGTACGTATACTCGTGACACCGCGCTGGAAACCGTACTCACAGGCGTCAATTCCAGCAGCGACGCAGGTGTCAATGTGAGTTTTTCCAAGACGACCAACACATTTCAGTTTACCGCCCAGGAGACAGGAACTGCCGGCACCATTGAATTTGGGGAAGGATTGGCGCAAAAGTTATTCAGCGGTGGAGATACCACGGCCGGCCAGGACGCCATCCTGTCCATGCAGGTAAACGGCACAGAATATGATGATATCAGCCGCAGTGATAACAATTTCAGTGTGGACGGTTTGTCCATTACCCT
>JALCSB010000024.1 GCA_022653075.1 Intestinimonas sp. | reverse complement strand
GGGTTCAGTTTTTCCCGTCCCGGTAGCGCTGGTATAAAAGCCGAAGGCCGTCCAGGACCAGCTGGCTTTCCACCGCGTCCACCAAATTGGTGCTGTCCGCGATAAGGCGGGCCAGACCACCGGTGGCCACCACCTGGGCCACTTCCCCCCCCGGCATCTCCTGCCGGGCGCGGCGGATCAGAAATTCCACCGCCCCCAGGTAGCCCATGACTGCGCCCGCTTGGATTTGCTCCACCGTGGAGGCGCCCAGCACGGTGGCCGGCATGGCAAGTTCCACCTTGGGAAGCATGGCTGTTTTGTGGACGAGTGCCTCGGCGGAGATACGGACACCCGCCATGATGCAGCCACCGATGTAGGCCCCCTGTGGATTGATGATGTCCAGTGTGGTGGCAGTGCCGAAGTCCAGCACGATCAGTGGGGCACCGTACTTCTCAATGGCGGCCACGCAGGCGACCGACCGGTCCGAGCCGAGCCGCTCATCCCCGTCTACGCCATAGGGCAGACCGACTTGAATATCCTCTCCAATGATAAGGGGGGTCTTTTCAAAATACTTGATGATGGCGCTGGTCAGCGTATACATAATCTGCGGCACCACGGAGGCGATAACGACATCCTCCACTTCATTGGTCTGCAGACCAAACCGCTGGAAATATTCGCAGGCGTACAGTCCGATTTCATCGGATGTGCGGTCCGCATCGGTCATCAGCCGAAATGAGCCGATGACTTCTTCCTCGCGAAAGACAGTGAACACCATATTGGTGTTGCCAACGTCGATGGCAAGCAGCATTTGTGGTTCCTCCTGATTGGCGCGGACGCACACCCGCCCGCGCATATAAAACTTGGCGGCATAGAATACTTTGACTAAAAATCACAGTAAACCAGCCACTTTTCGGTTAGTATACCATAGAGCGAAGCCATTTTCCAGAAAAATATTTCACCTCTCGGCATCTGGCGCATAGAATGAGATGAAGTCAGATTGATGGGGGTTGGCGTATGAAAAAGCAGCCGCAGGGTGGGGGCCTCCTGGACAGCCCGGAAGCCGCCGCGTTTCTTAAGGATAAAAAAAGGGTTCAGGAGCTAATCCAGTCACCGGAGACAAAGGCGCTGATGGAGTTGCTGAATGCACAGGCGGGCGGGTCCCTGAAGAATGCCGTAAACGCAGCACAAAAGGGTGATACCACTCAACTTATGGGTATCATGGACCGGCTGATGAAGGACCCAAAGGGCGCCCAGGCGGTCAAGCGGCTGAGCCAGGATATGAAATAGCATAACTAAGCGCGCGGCGCCGGAAAAGGAGGATGGGTCTGTGGCTGACGATTTTAACGAACAGCTCAATGCCATACTGGGAAATCCGGACGCCATGGGTCAGATTATGTCCATCGCCCGGGCAATCACGGGCGGCGGGCAGGGGAGTAGCGCTCAAGGTGCGGCACCGGCCTCTGCTCCGGCGAAGGAGCAGTCGGAGACGAACGTGCAGGGTGATCTGTCCTCTGTTTTTTCCCAATTAGACCCCAGAATTATTCAGCTTGGCATGCAGCTGTTTTCCGCATGGAACAAGCCGGATGACAGCCGTACTGCTCTGCTGACGGCGCTGCGGCCGTTTGTCCGCGAGGAGCGGTTTGAGCGGCTGGACCAGGCCATTCAGATTGCCCGGCTGTCCCGTGTGATCCGGGAGGCCATCCGGATTTTCCGGGATGGCGAAGGGGGCGGTGGTGATGTATAACCGCTATTATGCCGATGACGCAGAATACCGGCAGGTGGGCGGAGAACAGCCGCCCCACGCTGCGGCAGGCTGGGAGGGGAACAATGGCGCGCCGCTGGGCGGGCTGGGTTCTCTACTCAATGGTCTGCTGGGTGGGGGAAAGGGTGGAGAACGGCGATCGTCCGTCCTCTCCGGACTGCTGAACAGCCTGGGACTGGAGGACTTAGATACCGGGGATATTCTTCTGCTGCTTATCCTTCTCCTGCTGGTACTGGACAGTGACGGCGATGATCTGGAGCTGATTATCACGCTGGGCCTTGTGGTCCTGTTCGGTTTGAATGGAAAATCCAAAAAAAGAGAGCGGGAAAAACAGGATGCGGAGAAACCGGCGGATACATAAAAAGCGGCGCGCAGGTCAATGACTCGCGCGCCGCTTTTGGGCTGCCTTCTTAATACGCGATACCCTGCCAAAGCATAGCGTCGGCTACTTTCAGGAAACCGGCGATGTTGGCGCCGGCCACCAGATTGCCCGCCATGCCGTACTCTTTGGCGGCGTTGGCGGCATTATGATAAATATTCACCATAATATCATGTAATTTGGCGTCCACTTCTTCAAAGGTCCAGGACAAGCGCTGGCTGTTCTGGCACATCTCCAAAGCAGAGGTGGCCACACCGCCTGCGTTAGCCGCCTTAGCTGGCCCAAAAAGCACGCCGCTGGCCTGAAATACCTCTAGTGCCTCGGGAGTGGAGGGCATATTGGCACCCTCGGCCACGGCATAACATCCGCTCTTTACCAGTGCTTCAGCGCCGGCCTTATCCAGTTCGTTTTGCGTGGCGCAGGGCAGAGCAATGTCGCAGGGTACGGTCCAGATGCCGGTAGAACCCTCCACATACCTGGCCGTGGGGACGAAGTTTAAATAAGTTTTAATGCGATCGCGCTTTTGTTCTTTGATGACCTGAATAACCTGAAAGTCGATGCCATTTTCATCCACAATATAGCCGTTGGAGTCACTCATAGCCACGACCTTGCCGCCCAGCTGTGTGGCTTTCTGATTGGCATAAATGGCGACGTTGCCCGAGCCGGAGACCACCACTCGCTTACCCTCAAAGGTTTTGCCGGCGGCAGCGAGCATCTCTTTGGTAAAGTAGCACAGACCGAAGCCGGTGGCCTCGGTACGGGCCAGGGAACCGCCGAAGCTTAGTCCCTTGCCGGTCAGTACGCCGGTGAACTCGTTGCGGATGCGCTTATACTGGCCGTACAGATAGCCAATTTCACGGCCGCCCACACCAATATCGCCGGCGGGAACATCGGTGTCCGGCCCGATATGACGCTGCAGCTCCGTCATAAAGCTCTGGCAGAATCGCATGATCTCTGCCTCGCTTTTTCCTTTGGGGTCGAAGTCAGAGCCGCCCTTGCCCCCACCGATCGGCAAGCCGGTCAGACTGTTTTTGAAAATCTGCTCAAACCCTAAAAATTTGATGATGGACAGGTTTACACTGGGGTGCAGGCGTAGACCACCCTTGTAAGGGCCGATGGCAGAATTGAACTGAACACGGAAGCCGCGATTGACCTGTATCTTACCGCTGTCATCTACCCAAGGTACACGGAAAATAATAGTGCGCTCGGGCTCCACAATACGCTCGAAAACACCATTTTTTTCCAGCTCCGGGCGGCGCTCAGCAACAGGCTGAAGGGATTCCAGAACCTTACGTACCGCCTGAAGAAATTCCGGCTCGTTCAGGTTCTTTTTTACCACATCGGCATAGACGCGCTGCAGATATTCATTTGTAAAAGACATATTGGCAAACTCCTTTGTTTTTTATTTTGCGTCCCCTTTGACGCGGTGCCAATTGCCGCAGTTGCGGACTTGAAACGAAACTATTATAAGACAGCTTGCTAAAGAATGCAAGAGAACGATAAAAACTTGCAGAAAATGGGGGATTTTTGAAAAAAAGCTGCTGCAAGACATTCATCTTGCAGCAGCTTGGTGATAAAATTTGATTATTTACCGGAAACAAGGGCGGCAGTGTCCATGGCAATCATCAGTTCCTCGTTGGTGGGGATAAGCAGGACCTTTACCTTAGAGTCGGCGGCGGAGATGACAGCCTCCTTACCGCGGACATCGTTGGCGGCGGCATCCATCTTAACGCCCATGAACTCCAGACCGGAGGCGATGGCCAGGCGCTGACTGACGGAGTTTTCACCCACGCCGGCGGTAAAGATAATGGCGTCCACACCGCCCATGGCGGCGGCATACGCGCCGATCAGTTTTTTCACGCCGTAGTTAAACATTTCCACGGACAGTGCGGCGCGGTCGTTGCCCTCCTTGCCGGCGCTTTCCAGATCGCGGAAGTCGGAGGAGACACCGGAGACGCCAAGTACGCCGGACTTTTTATTGAGAATATCCAGCATGTCGTTAATGGACAGGCTGTATTTGTTCATTACATATTGAAGGATGCCGGCGTCCAGGTCACCGGAGCGGGTGCCCATGGGAAGACCGGCCAGAGGAGTGAAGCCCATGGAGGTATCCACGCTCTTGCCGCCGTCCACGGCGGTAATGGAAGATCCGTTGCCAAGATGGCAGGAGATGAGCTTGAGTTCCTCCGGCTTCTTGCCCAGCATGGCGGCGGCGCGGGCGGCGACATACTTGTGGGAAGTACCGTGGAATCCATAGCGGCGGACCTTATCTTTTTCATAATACTCATAGGGCAGCGCATACATATAAGCCTTGGCGGGCATGGTCTGGTGGAAAGCGGTGTCGAACACGGCGACCATGGGTACGCCGGGCATGACCTTCTGGCAGGCGCGGATGCCGGTAATATTGGCAGGGTTGTGCAGAGGAGCCAGAGGAATACACTCCTCCACGGTTTTCATGACGTCCTCCGTGATGAGTACGGACTTGTTGAATGCTTCACCGCCATGTACCACGCGGTGACCCACTGCGTCGATTTCTTTCATGGAGCCGATGACGCCGTTATCTTGATCCACCAGCGCGTTCAGAACGGCCTGAATAGCCTCGGAATGCGTGGGCATGGCCACGTCCACCGCGTCCAGGACTTTCTTACCCGCAATCTGGGGTTTATAGGTGAATTTACCGTCAATACCGATGCGTTCGCACAGGCCCTTGGCCAGCAGAGTGCCAGCCTGAGGATCCAAAAGCTGGTACTTTAAAGAGGAACTGCCGGCGTTAATTACAAGAATGTTCATGGGAATCGCGCTCCTTCGTGTGTTTTTTAAATCTGCCTTGCAGCCAGACAGACGAGGGGATAAAATAGAAAGAAAAGATATTTATTATTCTAGTCTATTTTTGAAAAAAGAACAACCTCTATTTCGCGAAAAGTGAAAAAATATCAGGCACCTTGGAGGAACTATGAACGTTACTGGTATTATTGCTGAATATAATCCATTTCACACCGGACATGCCTATCAAATCGCCGAAAGCCGGCGGCTGGGAGCCGATGCCATCGTATGCGCCATGAGCGGAAACTGGGTGCAGAGCGCCGACTGTGCTTTGACGGACAAATGGACCAGAGCAGAGCTGGCGCTTCGGGGCGGGGCGGATCTGATTCTGGAGCTGCCGCTGCCCTGGGCAATCTCGTCGGCGGAGCGCTTTGCCCGGGGCGGCGTGGGTGTGCTGGAGGCTACGGGGCTTGTGGACACGCTGTGTTTCGGCAGCGAGGCCGGGGAACTGTTTCCCCTGGTGGCGTCTGCGGATGCTTTGGACAGCGCGGAATATCCGCCGGCGCTGTGCGCTGAATTAAAAACCGGGATCTCCTTTCCGGAAGCGCGGCAACGCGCCGCCGCACGCTGCTGTGGACCGGCCGCCGCGTGCCTGTCGGAACCAAATAACAATCTGGGCGTTGAGTATCTCCGGGCGCTTCGCGCACTGAAAAGCGAGATGGCCCCAGTGACGGTGCCGCGCCGCTCCGTGGAACATGGAGCGACGGAGCCCAATGATGGCTATGCCTCCGCCACCGCCATCCGGGCGCTGCTCCGGGCCGGCGCGGATACGCTGGCGGAGCCCTATCTGGCGGGCGGCTTGGATTTATTGAGCGCGCGGTATCCGGAAGGGTTCGCGGACTTGAGACGGTGTGAGCGGGCGGTGCTGGCCAGGCTCAGAACGATGACGGAGGCGGATTTTGCCGTCCTGCCGGACAGCGGGGTAGAGGAAGGCCTTCCCAGGCGGCTGAGTAAGGTGGCGCGGCGGGCTGCCGGTGTAGAGGAATTTTTGACAGTGGCCAAAACCAGGCGGTATCCCCATGCTCGCTTGCGGCGATTGATGTTGTGGGCGTTTTTGGGCTTACGTGCCTCTGACCGGCCGGAACACCTTCCCTATTTGCGGGTATTGGGTATGAATGACACAGGCCGGGCGCTGCTTCGGGAAATGGATCAGAAAACACCCGTGCCGGTACTGACCAAGCCGGCCCATGTACGAAAGCTGGGGGAGGAGGCAAGAAGGCTGTTTTCCATAGAGGACCGGGCCACCGAGCTATATGGTCTGTGCCTTCCCTCCGTTCCCGCCGGTGGGCGGGAGTGGACCACGAACCCGGTGATTCTCTCTGCGTAAAGAAGGACTCCGGCATTTCCGGTCATCAAGGAATGCCGGAGTCTTTTTATGTCGATATTTATCTTTTATAAAGTGAAACTTTTTCCAATTGATTTCGTCCAATAGAAAATAAGGTCATAATTTAAGGTATTTTTAAGAATTTGTCACTAATTTGTTATTGTTCCCCCAGGGCCGCATGATACAATATTCAGGAAAACAGGAAAATACCGGGTAGTATGGGGGAATGCGGTCGCGGCCCGGTATCACGCAGGGAAAGGAATGGTCAGCAGCATGGCAGAAATCACGCAGATCACCGGTCAGAACGGAGCGGCGACGCAACCGCCCGCGCCGCCCAAAAAGTCACCTGAAAAAAAGAAAAAGCGAAAAAAGCGAATAAAAACGATTCTTATCCTGGTGGTAATTCTGGCCGTAATCGTGGCGGTGGTTCTGCTTCTCCGTCAATATGTGTTTACGGAGAAAGAACCGGAGGGAGAGATCCTGACCGATACCGCTATGATTTCCTCCATCCAGAGTATGGTGGAGGGCAGCGGCACCACCAAGGCCAAGGACTCGGCCACCATTACCCTCGGTATGGCGGGAACGGTAAAAGACGTGTTTGTGGCTGAGGGAGATACTGTTCAGGCCGGCGATCCACTGTATACCATCGACAGCACCGCAGCCACCGAGGCGGTGAAGGATGCGCGGGAGACACTGAATGAGCGGGATAAAGAGCTTAACGCCCTGAATAAAGAGATTGCGGAAGCTCTGGCCAATCAGAAGGTAACGGCGCCCTTTAACGGAAAGTTGATGGACGTGGCGACCTTCCATGTGGGGGATGATATTACCTCCGGTACAAAAGTGGCCACGGTCGTAAACGATACAAAACTGAAGCTGTCTCTGTATTACAGCTATGCCTATGAAAATGACGTCTGGACGGGACAGGCGGTTCAGGTTTCTCTGCCTGCCACCATGAGCACCCTCACCGGAACAGTAGAAGCCGTCAATAAAGTAGATTACATTACGCCGGAGGGCACCGCCTGCTTCGAGGTCGTGGTGTTCCTGGATAATCCGGGTACTTTGACTGCGGGTATGTCCGCCACCGCCACTATGACGGGAGCGGACGGCACGCTCGTCTATCCATATGCCTCCGGAACACTGGAATACTACGATACCCGCGAACTGACTGCCAAAACAGACGGCACCGTGACGGTCGTAAATCTCCTTGATTATGCGCGGGTTTCTGCCGGACAGTCGGTGCTGGAGCTGGAAATCGACGATCCCACCACCGATTTGGCCGATAAGCAGGACCAGGTTAAAGAGGCGCAGGACGACCTGGACAAGGCACAGGAGGATTTGGACAAATTTAACGCCGTGGCGCCCATCGGCGGTACCGTCATCTCCTGCGCGCTGACCCCCGGCGAGGAAGTGGACAGCGGACTGGCGGCCATTACAATCGCGGATATTTCCACCATTACCGTGGACCTCTCCATTGACGAGCGAAATATCACCTATCTGCAAAATGGCATGATGATTAATCTGACCGATTGGAATGGCAACACCTACATGGGAACCATTCAGTCCATGAGCATGGAGGGCAAGTATGAAAACGGTGTTTCCACATTCTCCGCGGTTGCCGTAGTGGACAATCCCGACGGTATGCTCCGGGTGGGGATGGGTGTAAATTATCAGTTTGTGGCCAGCGAGTCCTCTGACTGCCTGGTGATACCCATCCAATGTATTAAGTACATCAGCGACGAGGACGGAAACACCTCCACGGTAGTCTATCTCAAGGCTGACACGCCGCCCGACAATGCCATCACGCTCAGTGATGATGCCGCGGAAGACTGTCCGGACGGCTTTTACGCCGTGCCGGTGGAGGTGGGTATCTCCGACACCACCAACGTCGAAATTCTTAGCGGACTTAATGAGGGCGATGTGGTCTTTACTAACCGCATGACCGATCAGAGCGACAGCTTCCAGTATTGATAATGTTTCAGACAGGAGGGAAAAAGTTGCTCATCGACATAAAAGAGCTTTATAAAATTTACCATGAGGGGCAGGAAAACGAGGTCCGAGCCCTGGACGGTGTGTCGCTGTCGGTGGAGCGGGGGGAGTTTTTGGCCATTATCGGCGCATCCGGTTCCGGTAAATCCACCATGATGAATATTTTGGGCTGCCTGGATATCCCTACCTATGGGGACTACCGGCTCGACGGGACCGATGTGACGGAGTTGTCCGATCGGCAGCTGGCCCGCATCCGGAACAGGGAAATCGGATTTATCTTCCAGAGCTTTAATCTGATTCCCGCGCTGAATGCGGCCGAAAATGTGGAGCTGCCCCTCATTTATCAGGGGGTCTCCGCCTCCCGGCGGAAAGAGCGAGTGGAAGAAGCGCTGGAAAAAGTGGGCTTGGCCGACCGCTGGGGCCACCATCCTGCCGAGATGTCCGGCGGCCAGCAGCAGAGAGTGGCCATTGCCCGGGCCATTGCCGCCAACCCCCCGGTCATCATGGCAGACGAACCCACCGGAGCGCTGGATTCCCGGACCGGCCGCCATGTGCTGGAGATTCTCCACGGCCTCCATGAGGAGGGGTCCACCGTCATCCTTATCACCCACGATAACGGTATCGCCGCCACGGCGCCGCGCATCATCCGCATTTCGGACGGGCATATTGTGGCAGACGGGACCCGTGAGGAGGTATTTTCGTGAAACTCCATCAAGCCTTTAAGATGGCGTTTAAATCCATTTCCGCCAATAAGGGCCGCTCCGCGCTGACCATGCTGGGCATTATCATCGGCCTGGCCGCAGTCATCATCCTGGTCTCCTACGCCGCCGCCCAGAACAAGCAGATTACAGATTATTTCGAGAGTATGGGTACCAACCAGATTACGATTTCCGCCGCCAGTTGGAACAGCCAGGGCGTGTCCGACGCGCTGCACGACTACTGCCTCTCCCTGGGTGATTTGGTGGAAGGGGTTACGCCCAACCTTCAGGCCAACGTCTCCACAGTGAAATACGACGCCAGGACCCTCACCAACGACGACTGGGAGACCTTCCCTCAGGTCTACATGGGTAGCGAACAGTATGCGCTGTGCAACAACTATACCATTGCCCACGGGCGGGATCTGAGCTATATGGATGTACAGAAATATAATCAGGTCTGTGTTCTGGGGGCCAAAGCAAAGGACAGCCTATTTAATTTCTCCGACCCCGTGGGACAGGTGATTTTTATTGACGGGAATCCTTTTACCGTCATTGGCGTGTACGCCTCCAAGGCCACCACCATCAGCGACTATATGGACAATATCATTTTAGTACCCTACACCATGAACCGACTTCTTAACGGCAGCACAGAGATGACCGACTATGTGGCGAAGGCTACCTCGGCCGATTCCACTACCGAGGCAATTACCAGACTGGATGGGTTTCTCTCCGGCCTGGTCGATTCAAACACAGGCTACTATTATGTGCAGACCAACAACACCTATCAGGACCAAAGCGACGAACAGAGCAAGATACAGCAGCGCTTTCTGGGCGGGATCGCCGCCATTTCCCTTTTGGTTGGCGGTATCGGCATTATGAATATTATGCTGGTTACGGTGACAGAGCGCACCCGGGAGATTGGTATCCGAAAGGCCATCGGGGCAGAACGACGCAGTATTATCGCCCAGTTTCTGATTGAAGCCGCCATGATCTGCCTGATCGGCGGGCTTATCGGTATCGCCGTAGGCTATGTGGGTACGCTGATTATCTGTAAGAAGTCCTTTGACTTTATTATGCTGCCCACTCCCGGCATCACGTTGGGTGCTTTCGGTATTTCCGTGGCGTTGGGCATTATCTTCGGGCTGTACCCGGCTGTCAAGGCCAGCGCCCTTCAGCCGGTAGATGCCCTCCGCGCAGACTGAGCGAGACAAGGAGCGATGAAAATGAATGGAAAAAGAATTTTCTCCGCCGCGCTGGCCGCAGCCATGCTGTGCGGCGTACTGACCTTTCCCGCGTCGGCGTCAAACAAGGTATCGGTCTTTTCCGATATCACCGACGCGGCTACCGGGGAGGCGGTGGAGACCCTGCGCCTGCTTGGAATTGTAGATGGTACCGGAAACGGGGAATTTGAGCCTTCCCGTGCGCTGACCCGGGCAGCCTTCTGCAAAATGGCGGTGGAACTGATGGACGACGGGGACAAGGTTCCCGCCCAGATGAACCGCACGATTTATCCCGATGTACCCTCCACCTATTGGGCCAGAGGTTATATTAACGTGGCGACTCAGTCCAGCACAAAGGAGGATGACAGTTCCGCCGCCACATCGGGCATTATGCGGGGAGACGCCTCCGGTTATTTCCATCCGGACCGGAACATCTCCTTTGCCGAAGCGGTTACCATCCTTATGCGGGTGCTGGGCTATCAGGACGACGATGTGGGCGCCGTCTGGCCGGACGGATACCTAAACACCGCCCGGTCCATCGACCTTACCGACGGTGTACCGCTCTCTGCCGGTGACTCCATAACCCGCGGCCAGGCAGCGTTGCTGTTTGAAAACGTCTTGTATTTAAAGCCAAAGGATAGCGAGAACCTCTATTTGACCACGCTGGGTGGCTCCCGCACGGAGGAAGAACTCGTCCTGGATGTGGATGCCACGGCAACGGACGGCTCCGGTGGCGCAGTCAAGACAGCGGATGGCAAGACCTATCAAACCGACCGCGCACCCTTCTCCACCGATCTGGTAGGGTGTAAGGCCAAGCTGGTTCTGGATGAGGACAGCCATGTGCTGGCCATTCAGCCCACAGACCAGGGAACACAGAAGACAGTGAATATCATCTCCTTAAAGTATGACGCCATCAAGGGTACGGGCGGGGAGAGCATTACCATTGATAAACCCGCCTCCGCCGTCGTATGGAGGAACGGGGAATCCACCACGTTTGATAAGCTCTATCTGGAGGGTGTGCGCAGCGGGACACAGGCCCTGCTGCAGTACTCCGCGGAGGGCGACTTGGAGTATGTTTTCCTGCGGGATACCGTTTCCGCCTCCGACAATTCTACAATTGTCCTTCGGAGCATGGGTAGCGCTTCCAACGTAAAATACCAGATTTATAAGAACGGCGTACCGGCAACTGCCGCCGACCTGCGGCAATATGACGTGATGACTTATGAGAAGGACACGAATTCCGTGTATGTGTCTGATTTACGGGTCACCGGCATATATGAAAACGTCTATCCAAACAGAGAAACACCGGCATATATTACCGTAATGGGGCATAAATTTCCGGTTCTTCCCGGCGCCGCTTCCGATTTATCTGGCTTCAAGATTGGTGATTCGATCACCCTGCTCCTCTCCTGTGACGGGCAGGTGGCCGGCGCGGTAAAGCCCAGGGTGGCAAGCTCCACGCTGGTGGGCATTATAGACAAAATTGATGGGGACGGCACCGCCACCGTGACCCCGTTGGTGGATCTGCGGGATGCGTCCGATGACCCCATCACGTTTACCGGAGCCACCTCACTGTCCGATCGGCGGGCGGAGCAGATGGTAGGCAGACTGGTTACGATCTCCTCCGGTCAGGTGGGCCGTCTGAGCCTCAGTGTTCTCTCCGGCTCCGGATCCAAATCTTCGCTGGATGTGTCAGGGCGGAAGCTGGGCGCGGTGCCCCTGGCCGACGACGCGCAACTGTATGAACAAGTGGGCACCAGTAAGCTGGGCAAAATTGAACTGGATGACATCACCCGTGCCAGCGTGCCGGCCAGCCAGATTCTCTATGTCCACACCAACTACGCAGGGAAAGCGGATATCGTGGTTTTCAATGATATTACCGGAGACCAGTATACTTATGGTTTTATTAGATTTACTTCCGCAGAAGACACCGACCCGGAAGATGTGGATTCGATTTCCAACGCCACCATCTCCGTTACCAACAGTGAGGGGACCGGTGAAGCGCTCCTCTGCGGTCACAGCTATTCCAGCAGTGTTCCCGGCGGCATAGCGGCCTCCACCGCTACAGGGCAGGATGGGAGCCATGTTTTGGCGGGCTATGTGAAGCTCAAGATGATGAAGAATGTCAGCACGGATACGCTTAATCTAGACGCACAGACGCTTTCGCTGACCAACATAGTCTATCCCATTGCAGATAACGTCCAGTGCTATAACGACACAACAAAAGCTTGGTTCACCGTACCGGAGGGCGGGGATGCCATGGACGCGCTTAGCCAGGCCCGCGCCTACGCCGACACGATGACGGTCTACTACGATAAAGCACCTTCAGAGGGTGGAAAGATCCGTCTGGTGGTGGTGGAATAGTCAGATAGAGCAGCCCGGAAGATTTCTTCCGGGCTGCTCTATCGTATTTTATAAAAGTGCTGCCAGAAAGTGCTGGGAAAATCAAGCTTGTTCGTGTATACTGAAATAAATTGCAAAGGAGGCTTTTCACCATGCTGAAGCTGGATATAACAAGTGCAAGGAAGTTTTTACCTGAAAACTGGCTGACCAGCCGGTTGGATGCACTGGGAACAGCCCATACCATGTTGAAAGAGGGGAACGGCCCCGGCGGGGAATTTACCGGCTGGGTTCATCTGCCACGGGATTTCGAGCAGGAGGAGCTGCGCCGCATACGGGAAGCCGCCGGGCGCATCCGTGCGAATTCTCAGGTCCTGGTGGTGATCGGTATCGGAGGTTCTTATCTGGGCGCCCGGGCGGTGATTGAACTGCTGGACTCCGCCGATCATAAACTGGCCTCTACCGGCGGTCCGGAAATTTTCTTTGCCGGAAACGGCCTATCCTCCGATGCGCTGGCCGCTCTGCTGGACTATGTGGCGGACCGTGATTTCTCAGTGAACGTGATTTCCAAATCGGGTACCACCACCGAACCTGCCGTGGCATTCCGCATCTTCCGGGCTTTGTTGGAAAAAAAATATGGGAAAGAGGGTGCCCGTACCCGGATCTACGCCACCACGGACGCCTGCAGGGGCGCGCTGAAGGGGTTGGCTGAAACCAAGGGCTATGAGGCTTTTGTGGTTCCTGACGCCGTGGGCGGGCGCTATTCGGTTCTAACTGCCGTGGGACTGCTTCCCATCGCCGTAGCCGGCGTGGATATGGAAGCCCTGCTTGCAGGCGCGGCGGAGGCTAGAACGGCTCTGCTGGTACCCGGCAGTGAGAACCCAGCCTGGCAGTATGCCGCCGCCCGGAATGCCCTGTACGAGAGCGGGAAGCGGGTGGAGCTGCTGGTGGGGTATGAACCTGCTTTCCGTTTCTTCGGGGAGTGGTGGAAGCAGCTTTATGGAGAGAGTGAAGGCAAACAGGGCCGTGGTCTGTTCCCGGCCAGTGTAGAGTTTACGGCGGATTTGCACTCCATGGGACAGTATATTCAGCAGGGGGAGCGAATGCTGATGGAGACGGTGGTCAGCTTTCAGCGTACCCACCGAGAAATTCTAATTCCCAATGATCCGGACAATGTGGACGGGCTTAATTTTCTAACCGGAAAATCAATTCAGTTTGTGGCGGAACAGGCCATGCGGGGTACCCTGCTGGCCCATGCCGACGGCGGTGTACCTAATATGGTTTTGAAGGCCCAGGGCAGAGATCCGCGTACGGTGGGGCAGCTGATCTACTTCTTTGAATATGCCTGTGGTCTATCCGGATATTTACTGGGTGTGAACCCCTTTGACCAGCCCGGCGTGGAAGCGTACAAGAAAAATATGTTTGCCCTGCTGGGAAAACCGGGCTATGAGGAACGGCGGGAGGAATTGCTCCAGCGCCTGTGAGAGGGCGGCCTATCCGTGAATTTTTCGTGAACTTGTGGAAAGCAGTTGCAATCCAAACGGGAAAATGATAACATAATGACAGAAGCCGGAGACTCCTCCGGCGCACAAAGTAAGGGAGTGATTTTGATGGTTAGAGTAATCATGGGGGTCAAGGGAACCGGTAAGACCAAGCAGATGATCGAACTCATCAATTCTGCCGTACAGAGTGAACACGGTAACGTGGTCTGTATTGAACGTGGCCCTAAGCTGACCTATGATGTCCATTATAAGATCCGCCTAGTGGAAGCCAGCCAGTATAGTCTCTCCAGCTATGATATGCTGCGTGGATTTGTCAGCGGCCTGTACGCTGGAAATTATGACATTACACATGTATTTATAGACAGTCTGACCAAGGTGGTTCCTTCCGACGCCGGTGATCCTAAAGTGGAAGAATTTTTGGATTGGCTGAATTCGTTTGGTGAGCAGAATAACATTAAGTTTACCGTTACTATCAGCGCAGATGCTTCTCTGGCTACCGAAGGCGTAAAAAAGTATTTCTAAAAATTTAATAACATAAGCGGGTCCCGTTTTTTTAAACGGGACCCGCTTTTTTACTATCGAACTGGTATCACTTTTTATGAAATTGGTATGCATTTTTCTGTAGATAAAATGGCAAGGAGCTTTAAGCGGCCTCTGTAGAAGTAATGTCCGAGCCGGCGTCGGCAGAGCCGGCGTCGGCAGAACCGGTGTCGGCAGAGTCGGTATCGGCAGAGTCAGTGTCGGCAGAGTCGGTATCGGCAGAGTCAGTATCGGCAGAGTCAGTGTCGGCAGAGTCGGTGTCGGTGGAGTCGGTGTCGGCAGAGTCGGTATCGGTAGAAGTACCGTCATCGATATCAATGAGTTCATTTTCTCCATCCCATGTGACATGGAAGTCGAGGGCTTCCGCCAGAAAACGCAAAGGCAGGTAGGTCCTTCCACAGGTTACATTCGCGGGAAGACTCATTTCACTTGGGGTTCCATTTATCAGGACAGTTGTGCTGTTTACCGTAAGCTTGACCACGGTGTCATCTTTGGAAACAGTCACCGTTTGCGTGTCCCCATCCCAGGTTACATCGGCGTCCAGTTGTTCCGCAATGGCTCTCAGAGGAACTACCGTAACACCGCCTTTAGCATAAGCGGGAGCATCAAATTTAATGAGATTGTTGTTTACGGCGATGCAGCCGGCGTCGAAAACTTTCGCGTCTTCGTACATCTGGCTGATTAGATCCGCTGCGCTGTCAAATTGGGCGAGCTCTTCATCCGAGTACATGGTTTTCGCCACCATATAACGTTCCCTGATGGTTTGCTTGATTTGCACCTGCAGTTCCTGCATTTGCCCATCCAGTGTATGGATACTCTCAAGGATAGCAGCCGCACCCTCCGTATCGCCGGCGGCCAGCATGGCCTCATACTGCGCTTCCAAAGCTTCTTTCTGCTGGCTCAACGTAGATTTTTGCTGCTGCAGTTCCTTCTTTTCCGCGTTTAGTTCAGTACGAAACTGTTTTTGCTTGTCTGACTTCTGTTTACCATGCTGGTTGGATGCTGCGGAGTCGTCATCCGTCTCGTCTGCCGAATCAGAATCAGAAGTGGTGTCTGCCGCTGCTGCAGAATGCTTTTCCTTCTGTGCGGCGGCATTGGCTTGCGCCGCTGTACTTTTTCCGGAATTACCTGATGCGGCGACGGCGGAAACAGATAAGGACAGTACCACAGCGAAAGTCAATAAGAGTGTAAAAACTTTTTTCATGTTTGTTTCTTCCTTTCTGCAACAAAAAAACTGTATGCCGAATCGGCACACAGCAAAAAATCCTGTGACCTCTTCGGTAACCCGGCTGTCATAGCAGAATGCCTTAGACCCGTGGCTTTGCGTCCCTGGTTTTCGCCAGGTTTGCTATTATCGGAGTTCCCTATGCCATTTATTATATAGAAAAAGAACGGAGTGTCAATATTTTTTGACAAAAAAATAAAATCTGTTCAGTAATAGACAAAAATTAGCGAAAATTAGAATACAAAACAAATCAAAAATGAGACAAACAACTTCCCATGGACACAACGTATGGGCGTGGATATTTTTTCAGCGTGGGTACATACTAGGACCAGAGGTGATTACCGTGCAGTTAACACAAAAAGAATCTGATCTGCTGAAGGATCTGAAAAGCCAGGAGAAACTTTGCGCAGACAAGTATACTAAACATGCCTCCTGTGCCCACGACACCCAGCTTAAGAAGCTCTTTTCCCAGATCGCGCAGGTAGAGCAGCAGCATCTGGACAGCATCACGCAGATTGAAAGCGGAGCCATACCGCGATTTAACAGCATTTCTTTTGGGCAGCCGTCTTTTACGGCGACCTATGGAGCCGGGGAGAATACAGAAAAGCAGGACGACTGTTACCTCTGTTCCGATGTCCTCGCCGGGGAGAAGCATGTGTCGCAGATGTATGACACCTGCATTTTTGAACTTAAGGAAGAGACCCTCCGAAAAGCCCTGAACCACATCCAGAAGGAAGAACAGAGCAACGGAAAAATGATTTATGACTATATGCAGACCAATAGTATGTATTCATAAAAAAGTAGGCTGCCGGACGGCAGCCTATTTTTTATGGGGAAGGTACATAAGCGTCCTTATTTGCTTTTAAAATCGCGGGTGAAGAGTTTGCTGTCTTCCAGCAAAGCTTCCACGGACTGAAATCCCAACTGCTTCAAAAGTTCCAGGACAAACGGATTATCCACTGGCGTATCATAGGCGGCCTGTTCACCATACTGATTTACGTTTTCCGTCCCATCCGCCCGGTTTAAAATCGCCTTGGGGCCGCCTACACAGCCGCCTGGACAACCCATCCCTTCTACGAAGTTGGCGTCAATTTTACCCTCGCGCAGCAGAGCCAGCATCTCTCGGCATGCCGGGACTCCGTCGGCCTGCCTGGCGGTTACGCCGATGGTGCGGTCCGGTCTGAGCCGTTTGACCGTATCGGAGACTGCTTGGCTGACTCCGCGGGTCCGCGCATAGATTCTGCCTGCTTTGGAAGAGTGATCCCGTGAATCGTCCTGCTCCTCGGCCGGGTGGACCTGAAACGCATCAAAGATATCCTGTATCTCCTCAAAGGTCAAAACAATGTCCACGGCGTCCTTAATGTCTGGCTCCCTGGCTTCCGCTTTTTTGGCGACGCAGGGGCCGATGAAGATAGTCGTTGCATTGGGAATCATTTTTTTTATGGAGCGGCCGCAGGCCACCATGGGTGATACGGACCCCGGGACATGAGGGATGAGCTGCTGATAAATCTTGCGTATCATGGCGATCCAAATCGGGCAGCAGCAGCTTGTGATCATATAATCCTCATGGCTTCGAATCATCTGATCAAACTCCAATGACTCCTTCAGCGTCAGAATGTCGGCAAAAAGAGCGACCTCCACCATTCCCGCAAAGCCGATTTTTTTGAATGCGTTGCGCAGTTTTCCCGGAGTTACATTTTTACTGAACTGTCCGATAAAGGCCGGCGCAATCATAGCGTAGACCGGTCCCTTCGCATTTTTAATAGCGTCAAGTGCGGGAAGGATGTCTCTGCTTGCGGTCAAAGCTCCGGATTTACAGGCCGCGATACATGCCGAGCAGCCCACACAGCGCTCCGGTTCGATGATAACAGTTCCTGTATTATCTTTTTTGATCGCCTTAAAAATACAGGCCGAGATACAAGAGGGAGTAGGCTTATCCGGACAGCTGCAGGGTTCCACCTGCCAGACGGGAGCATACTTTTGAGGATGCAACAGACAGTCCAGCGGGCGAAAATCACTTCCGCTTTTTTCCGTAAATTCGGGTATGGCCTTGCCGCCAGCGGCGTCAGCTAAAAGATGGTGGTATAAGTCTTCAAAACGCTCCATTCCAAACACCCCTACTTAATTTATTTATACCTTTATTTTCGCTTATCCTTGTTTTGGTCAGACTGGCTCAGTTCATCCGAAAGCTCGATTAACTCCTTACCTGTCAAATGGGTGCGGGCAGGTCGGGGCGAATGTTTCCTTTCCTTATAATACCACAGGATGGCATAGCATCCAATATAAAATGCAACCATGCAAATCCCCGCAAAAAGCCCTGAACGCTGGCCCGGTACAAAGGACATGCTGACGACTGCGGCCACCAGTGATACCAGAGCTAAAATAGAAGTGTAGGGGAATCCTCGCATTTGGTAGGCTTTATTGGAGGGACAGCCGTTTGTTCGGCGGAGGCGGAGGTGAGTTGCCATAATGACGGCATAGGAAAACAGAAGCGCAAAGCCACCGGAGCTGATCAGAAAGAGATAAACTCTGGGAAAGAAAAGCCCGAACCGCAGCGCGATTAACATGGCGAGGCCGGAGCATAAAATACCGCGATAGGGAACATTGCCTTTGTCCTGAAGCCAAACGGGGGCCATGTGTTCATCGGCCAGCGACCGCATCATTCTGCCCAGCGCAAACATCGCGGCCAGCATCGTGGATAATATGGCGGTAATCAGCACCACATTCATGGCGGTCCCGACCCAGGGCAATCCGTTCCGCTGCAGCGCCAGCACAATGGGGCTGGAATTCTCACTGATCTGGCCGGTGGGAATGAGGGGAAGCAGCAGAATGATGAAAACAACGTATAACCCTACCAGGGAAATTACGGTATAACGGATGGCCTTTGGAATGGTCTTTTCCGGATGCGCTGTTTCCGATGCGGTAAATCCGATGACTTCAAAGCCTGCGTAGGTGAACATGATGATAAGCATACTTCCGGCGAGGCCGGTCAGTCCGTTGGGCAGCAGTGGTTCGGTTGTTAATGCGCCCAGTCCGACGGTGGGCTGGCCTGGAAAAAAACCGACAATGAGTAAAACTGCTATCAAAATAAATGCCACAACGGCTAATATTTTAATTGCGGCCAGCATGCTTTCCAGTTTGCTCAGCTTGCTGGCGCCAAGAAGGTTCAGTAAAGTCACCGAGATGATGATGATACCACCCAGCAAGGCAATGGATACGTTGGGAACCCACTCTCGGACCAGAGTCGATACGGCAGTGGCTTCACTGGACATGGCAAACACCATTCCGGTCCAGTAGGTCCATCCCACCACAAAACCCGCTCCGGGGCCGAAGGCCTGGGAGGAGAAGGCGCGGAAGGAGCCGGCACCGGGATTTGCCACCGTCATTTCGGATAGTGCGGACAGGATAAAATAGACAAGAAGGCCGCCGAAAATAAAACCCAGGACGACAGAAGGCCCCGCAGTGTGGATGGCGACCGAACAGCCGAGAAAAAAGGAGCCGCCGATGACCGTACCCAGCGCAAGCATGGTGATCTGCCATGGCCCTAAACCTTCGTGTTGATGTTTCATTTTTTCCACTCCAATGCGTGATTAATCTTAA
Source organism: Intestinimonas sp. (assembly GCA_022653075.1). Lineage (GTDB taxonomy): Bacteria > Bacillota > Clostridia > Oscillospirales > Oscillospiraceae > Intestinimonas. The sequence continues at coordinate 358 of JALCSB010000024.1, read as the reverse complement.
ATCTATTCTCCCTAAAAATCTCAAACCTATCACAGACAAGGATAATCTTTCAGTGTGGGAGCATACTAGGGCCGGAGGTGATTACTGTGCAATTAACACAAAAGGAATCCACATTACTGAAAGATCTGAAAAGCCAGGAGAAGCTCTGTGTAGACAAATATACTAAGCATGCATCCTGTGCTACGGATCCCCAACTTAAAAAACTGTTTTCCCAGATCGCACAGACCGAACGTCAGCACTATGACACCATCACGCAGATTGAAAACGGAACCGTACCCCAGATGAATAGCGGTGCTTCCTTCGGTCAGTCATCCTTTTCGGCAACTTACAAATCCGGAGAAAACACGGAAAAGCAGAG
>JALCSB010000023.1 GCA_022653075.1 Intestinimonas sp. | reverse complement strand
GTATGCGTATCTCTGGTACAACCAGATTCGTCCGCACTCTTATAACAACTATTTGACACCGCTGGAGGCACGAAATTTGTTAGACTAAATTAGACTGTGGTGTTACAAAAATTCTTGACCATGACAATTCGCCATCACCTTGAGCCGTACATAGAAATGTCCACCCATATCTCTCATAGAAAGCCGCGTGGTCGGTGATAAGATATAGGACATCAATGTCCTTAACTTCAAACTCATCGCATACGAACTGCAACATTTTTCCTGCAATGCCTTGATTGCGATAATTATCCTCTACGTAAACAGCACATACATTTGGTGTTAAATCCTTGCGTTTATGGAAATAATTTTCTATTACACCTATACCTGCTATGATTTTCTCCCCATCTAAAACAACATACCATTGTGGAATTGTATTCTAGTTTTTCAAGCATTCTTCCATGCTTTCAACATAGGATGTTTTCGGAATTTTCCATTTAGCATGGAACCATTCCGCCGCCGGATTCTTCAGCTCTGGTTGTTCCTATATGCCTATTATTCTATATTTTTCCACAGCTTCTCGCCCCCCACAAATTCCTATTTGCCTGTGCAATGTCGCGACTTTAAGCTAATGATAACATACTTAACCCCCAAAAAAGACATAGCTTTCCTTTAGCGGAAAGCTATGTCTTTTGGTGCGCCTGAAGGGACTCGAACCCACACGTCTCTCGACACAAGAACCTAAATCTTGCATGTCTACCAATTCCATCACAGGCGCATATATAAGTAGAGCAACTACCCTGCCACATTTTTAGGTATATTAAACCCACACTCAAATCAGTATCCCATGCAAGCCTCGCATCATAAAACGGTATGATAACGTACTATGATTGGATCTCTCGCCATTTTCACATAACCCCAGAAATCAGTAGAATATTTTTTAATTTCGTACAGAGTATGAAACATAAAATTGGGAATTAAGGCTAAATCACCAAACCGGGATACTTTTCTATTATATTAACATTTTGCTTTAAAAAAGTCAATTGCGCGATTCGACATTGCGTGGTAAAATAGAAAAAATGTGTTTTGCTCAGAATGGTGACTAGATATCCTCGATCCATACTGACAACACCGCGATCTTCGGAGGTGTCACTTCTTATGAATCGAATTCCACGTATCGCCGCTATACAGGATTTGTCTGGACTGGGCCGTTGTTCACTGGCAGTCATCGCGCCAATCATTTCCGTGATGGGGGAACAATGTTGCCCACTGCCCACAGCTGTTCTCTCTGCAAATACAGCTTATCCTCCTTCTGCACATGCGGCTTTTCGTGACCTGACTTCTGAGATGCAGACCAGTATCCTACATTGGGCGGAGTTGGATGTAAGATTCGATGCTATTTACAGTGGTTTTCTTGGTTCTGCCGGTCAAATTGACGTGCTTCATCAATTTATCGATCGTTTTTATGGTCATGATACCCTGCTCTTGGTGGACCCTGTCATGGGTGACGAGGGTAAACGTTATCGTACCTATACACCTGAAATGTGCCTCCGAATGGAAGAACTTGCTGTCCGCGCTGACTTGATTACTCCGAATCTGACCGAAGCGGCTATCCTCCTTGGTGAAAACTATGCTGACGTACCCACCACCCAGAGCGGCATGGAAAATTGGCTCTCCCGGCTCTCTCTCGATGGCCGCCGCTCCGTGGTCATTACCGGCGTAAGTTTTGCGCCGGGTGCCATCGGCGCAGGTTGCTTTGATCACAGAACGGGAAAAACCCGTTTTGCAATGGCAAAACTCGAGGCTGATCCTCTTGGGGGCGCAGGTCAATTTGGCGGTACCGGTGATGTATTTTCCGCCGTCACCCTCGGCTCGCTGCTTCAGGGTGATTCTTTGGAATCCGCCATGGCGCGTGCGGTAGCTTTTACACAGAGCTGCGTCGCGCACACACTGGCAGCCGGCACCCCTCCCATGGAGGGCGTACAGTTTGAACCCCTGCTTGGGGAACTGCTCCGCTGATATCAGCCCCCTTTCGGTACCGGCACAGCCTCCACAAGTTTATATTGAAAAAAGACCAGAAGCCGCTGCCCTGGAGGGCAGCGGCTTCTGGTCTTTAATGTTCTCCTGCTTTTTTATGCGGTTCTCCTTGCCGCTCCAAAGGATACCCGTTTGAGTCAATTCCCTTTGCGCTCAGCCGTGCATCCACAATATCGCGTATGGTCATATAGAGGACGGCAAACGTGGGAACCCCCAGCAGCATTCCCACAAATCCAAATAAACCGCCGCCGACTACAATGGCCACCAGTACCCAAAGAGCGGATAAGCCTGTACTGTCCCCTAATATCTTGGGTCCCAGAATGTTCCCATCGAACTGTTGCAGCGCTATGATCAGAATCAAAAATTTAAGTGCACTGAACGGGTCCATGATTAAAAGGATCACCATGCAGGGAACGGCACCGATCAACGGCCCGAAGAAAGGAATTACGTTGGTCACACCCACAATCACACTAACCAGTACTCCGGCCCGGATTCTTACAATCTGCGTCAGGAAGAAGCATAAAAAGCCGATGATCATACTGTCCAGCAATTTTCCACTGATAAAACCAGCAAAAATCGCATTCGCCCGGTGACATCCTTTGAGGAACAGGTCTGCCTTGGGCTGAGGAATAAACGCATAGATGATTTTCTTGATTTGTCTCAGCAGCTTATCCTTCTCCGCCAGCATATAAACCGAGGCGATCAGTGCGGTAACCGCGCTGAATAATCCCGATCCCACGGCCATGCCGAGATCCAGCAGTTGCGGCAGCGCCTGCGTCACAATTTCCGAAACTCTCTTCACCAGCTCGTTATAGGACCCGATTACGCGCTCTACACTCGTCTGGTTCAAATTAAGCCAGGCCGCCACTTGCTGGACCAGTTCATTGAGATTGTCAAGGTAATAGGACAGATTATCAATCAGTCTCGTGACGCTCTCCACCACCTGCGGGAGGATGAGTTTAAGCAGTACGATAATAGCGGCGAACGTCAAAATGTAGACCGTCAGAATAGCCAAGCCACGGCCGTGTTTCAGCTTCTTGTAAACCTTTTCCTGAAAAAAGCGGGTAGGGGCATTCAGCAGGTAGGCAATTGCGATCGCGTAAATGAACGGGGCAACCACATGGACAAATTCTCCAATCCTGACCCGGACTCCCCCAAAATTGGACAGGAGCAGATAACAAACGATGCCAATCAGCACAACCAAAAGGTTTGAAATTGTCCGTGCATCAAACGGCCACTTTCTGTTTTTATTAATTGGCCACATCCCCTTCCTAAATTCTCCGCATATAAGCCTGCGGTGGTGATCCTTCCGCTAACTCTGCTCTCAACCCTGTATGACTGCGCGGTGGAATATCTTTTTTCCCTTTTTAATTTTCAGACCCTCACCGCTAAAGTCACCAGTACCATAAACCACCTTGGAATCCTTAATTCGCGCGCCGTTAACTTCAACACCGCCCTGCTGAATCAGCCGTCTTGCCTCGCCCTTGGACGGGGTCAGTCCGCATTTCATCATCAGGTCTACAATCGTAATCGCCCCGTCCGTCAAATCACCTGCGGTAAGCGTTGTTGTGGGCATGTGGGACAGATCTCCGCCGCTGGAAAACAGAGCGCGGGCCGCTTCCTGCGCACGAGTTGCCTCTTCGCCGGAGTGAACCAAACGGGTCAGCTCAAAGGCCAGCAGTTCCTTAGCCCGATTAAGTTCGCTCCCCTGAAGTTTTGCCAGTTCTGCAATCTCTTCCAGGGAAACATCCGTCAGCATTTTTAGACATTTGATCACGTCCGCGTCATCAACATTCCGCCAGTACTGGTAAAAGTCGTATGGCGTGGTTTTTTCCGGGTCCAGCCAGACGGCGCCTGCCTGCGTCTTTCCCATCTTCTTTCCCTCGGAGGTCAGCAGCAGTGTGATGGTCATGCCGTAGGCATTCTTCCCAAGCTTGCGCCGGATCAGCTCCGTACCACCCAGAATATTGGACCACTGGTCGTCGCCACCACACTCCAGCACACAGTGATGCTCCTGAAACATATGATAAAAGTCATAGCTCTGCATGATCATATAGTTGAACTCCAGGAAGGAAAGTCCGCGCTCCATACGCTGCTTATAGCACTCGGCCCGGAGCATGTTATTAACAGAAAAGCAAGCGCCAACCTCACGGAGCAACTCAATATAGTTAAGCTTCATAAGCCAGTCGGCATTATTGAGCATGAGGGCCTTTCCATCGGAGAAGTCAATAAATTTGGACATCTGTACTTTAAAACGCTCGGCATTCTGCTGGATCTTCTCCTGTGTCAGCATCTGGCGCATGTCCGTACGGCCCGAAGGATCGCCTACCATCGTAGTTCCGCCGCCCAACAGCGCAATGGGACGGTTGCCCGCCCTCTGAAGGCGGCGCATCAGATTCAGCGCCATGAAATGTCCCACATGAAGAGAATCCGCAGTCGCGTCAAAGCCGATATAAAAAGTGGCCTTTCCCGCATTGAGCAACTCACGGATTTCCGCCTCATCCGTCATTTGCGCAATCAGGCCGCGTTCCTGCAATTCCTCAAATACTCCCATTTCTATTCTCCCTTTCCTTCCTTTTCTCCATACCATTATACCACAACAATATCAGGAGATACCAAACAATCTAAGTTAAAAACGCCCTCTGTCCAAACGGACAGAGGGCGAAAAACGCGGTACCACCTCTGGATCGCCAGTGTCTTACGGCAGCCGGCCTCATGAAGTGCCGGGTCAGAAAAAGCAGCCCGAACTTCTGCGCTGTACCGGGCGCCCCCGTCCTACCCTACTGCGTATCCAAAATACGGTTCAGGAGGCCGCTCCAAGGGGTATTCGCGGGAGCGCCTATCCCCTTTCCACCGGCCAGGGGCTCTCTGTATGAGGCATTAACCCGCTACTTTTCCTTTTCCAAGCGTCCTGCAATTGTTGGCATTCTAGCATATCGTGCCATACTTGTCAACGGTAATCTCGGCAGACGGCGTTTGGGTTCGCTTCCCTAACCAATCGTTCGAAATTCCGGCGTGCCTCTTCCGATGAAAATACACGGCTTGGCAGCATCAGGTAAGCGCCATGCTTCGGAATCAAAAAATAGAACTCACGGCAACACCAGAATTTCTCCACGTTCCAATCAATTAATTGGGCTGCCTTGGCATCCTGCCATCCGATATCTTCACGAGAAAAAACAATCCGTACCTGCTGAGCCAGCTCACTGCTTCGGTCAAAACTGCGTCCCGGCTGCCATAGATAAAGTATACAGCCGTATCCGGTTACCAGCAACAGTAAAACGGCAACAAAGAGATTGAGCAGGGTCCCCCCCACGATCCGGAACAGAATACCCACCGCCACCGCCGCAACCATCAGAATCAGAAGCTGAATCCAACTGACCGTATGGCTTTTGCGCAAATACAGGCGGGTACCCCGGATGTATTCCCGCCGGGTAAACTGAAACATAATAGCAATTAATTCCTCACTCATGATCTTCCCCGTTTATAGACCGCCGCCGCTGCGAGCAGTTCGCCGGCACTTTTCAGCATGGCCGCGGTAGGCCTCACGCCCCCGGTGAGCCGCGCCAGTTCTTTGCACCGTTCTTCCTCGTCAAGCCGCGCCACCGACGTGAAGGTCCTGCCCTCTTTTTCCCCTTTTTCCACGGAAAACTGGGCGTCCGCCATGGCGGCAATCTGCGGCAGATGGGTCACACAGAGTACCTGCTTCCGCCTTGCTACATCCGCCATTTTTTCCGCCACCTTCTGCGCGGCGCGGCCGGAAACTCCTGTATCCACTTCGTCAAATACCAGTGTGGTCACATCATCGTTTTCCGCCAGTACATTTTTAAGCGCCAGCATAATACGCGCCAGTTCACCGCCGGAGGCAATTTTCTGGATCGGCTTAAGTGCCTCGCCCACGTTGGCAGACATCAAAAACTGGACCTCATCCATACCTGTGGCATCCATACCGTTCTCTCCAGCTTTTGGCTGAAATTCAACCTGGAACTGCACCTTCGGCATATCCAGCTGTGACAGTTCGCGCTGGATTCGCTCCTCCAGCGCTACGGCCCCCTGCTTTCTTTTTTCAGTAAGTAATTTTCCTTTACAGGTCGCTTCTCGCAATCGGTTTTTATAGGTTTCCTCCAACTGAGACGTCGTATTATCCGCCGCCTGAATCTCATCCAGCTCATTCCGGCAACGTTCCAAATAAGTCAGCATGTCCTCCACGGAGTCCCCATATTTCTTCTTCAGACGGTAGATGACATCAAGCCGGCTTTCCACTCGGTCCAGTTCGTCCGGTTCAAAATCAAAGTTGGAGCGGAGCTCGCGCACCTGCTGAGCCATATCGTCTGCCGTGTAGCGCAGCTGGCTTGTCCTTTCGGCCAGTTCAGCGATCTCTCCGCTGAAGCCAGACGCTGAGGACAGACTGCGCTCCGCATCCATGAGCAGGGAAACCGCGCCGTCCATATCTTCGTCTCCGGAAAGCGCCCGATGTGCCTCCTCCACAGCTCCAATCAGTTTTCCGGCATTCCGGAGCATATCGCGCCGTGCGGTCAATTGCTCATCCTCCCCCGAGCAGAGCTCCGCCCTCTCCAGTTCGCCGATCTGATAGTTCAGCGTATCGATGCGCCGGGACTTCTCCGCCTCGTCCATGTGCAGAGCTTTTATCTGCTTTCGTACCGACTCCGCCGCGTCATAAGTCTCGGCAAATTTTTCCGCTTCAGGTAGCGTTCCGGCAAAGCGGTCCAGATAAGACAGGTGACAGGCGGGGTCCAGCAGCTGCTGCCCGTCGTGCTGACCGTGAATATTCAGCAGTTGCTGTCCCAGTGTTCTCAGCTGGGACAGCGTAATGGGGCGTCCTCCCATACGGCACACATTTTTACCGTCTGCCATAATTTCCCTCTGAATCAGCAGGTTTCCCTCCTCGTCCGGCCACATTTCATTTTCTGCAAACCAGGGAAGTTCGGGCAATTGGGAAAACACGGCGCTCACCAGCGCAGAGCGCGCACCCGTGCGGATCAGTTCCCTTGACGTTCGCCCACCAATGACCGTGCCGATAGCGTCCACAACGATGGACTTGCCCGCGCCGGTCTCACCGGTTAAGGCGTTGAAGCCGGCCTCAAACTGGATATCCGCCGATTCAATGACCGCGATATGCTCAATATGGAGCAGCGAAAGCATAACCCATCACCTCTGATCATTCACTAAAGCATTTTATGAATCTCATTGCAGAAATTCTCAGCCAGACCGTTATCACGCATAATCAGAATTGCCGTGTCGTCTCCCGCCAGACTTCCCACCAGCCCGTTGATCTCCATACCGTCAATTGCCGCACAGGCGGCGGAGGCAAGGCCGGGCATTGTGCGCAGCACCACGATATTTTGCGCGCAGTCAAAGGAAGTTACGCCCTCCTTAAAAATTGTCCGCAGCCGTCCCGCAAAATTCAGCGACAGCTTGCGCCCGGAAACCGCATATTTATACGTGCCGTAACTGGTCAGTTCTTTCACAAGGTGAAGTTCTTTGATATCTCGTGAAATCGTGGCCTGCGTCGAAGTAATCCCACATTTCTTCAGTTCCGCCAGCAGCTGATCCTGCGTTTCTACATCGGTTTGCTCAATAATTCTGAGTATTTCCGCCTGCCGATTAGATTTCAAGGATGTCATCCCCTTCCCAATTTCTGATCAATCATTTCATAAAAGCTCCGCTCCGACAGCCGCACCAGACGCGTGATTTTCGAGGAACAGCGCACCTCGACTTCATCACCGCTACAAAGTTTGACGGCTCGTCCACCGTCCACCGACAGATATGCGGTCTTACGCGCCAGTCGGCCGATTCGCACGGAGACCAGCCTCCGTCCATCCAGAACCAGCGGCCGGGCATGAAACGCATGCGCGCAGATAGGAGTAACAATGATGTTGATGGCGGTGGGTTCCACGATAGGTCCGCCGGCAGACAGGGAATAGGCCGTGGAACCTGTTGGAGTCGCCAGCACTACGCCGTCGCCCGCGAAGTCATAAATGTGCTCTCTGTCGCCGCAGATAGCCAAATCAATCACGCGAGCCACCGCGCCCTTTGTGACCACCGCATCGTTGAGGGCCATATCGCGGTAGATGGTCTCACGTCCACGGCGTACCGTCACATCAAACATCATGCGGCTTTCAATGGTATACTGCCCCCTGATTACTTGGTCAAGGCCCTCCATCTCGCCATGTTCCAGCTCCGCCATAAATCCGACGCTTCCCATGTTGACCCCGAGAATCGGCACGCCGTAGGCGTACGCATCCTTTGCCGCATGAAGAATGGTACCGTCTCCGCCAAAGCAGATCAGCATATCGGAATGTTCCAGTCCCTCCTGCATTCCATAAAAAGTCAGATATCGAGGAAGATCAATCCGGCTGTTACCATCTAGAGAAAATGGAAGACACATGCAGGTTTCAATTCCGCCATTTTCCAAAATTTTCTTGGCTCGGATCGCCGCACGCAGACCGCGATCCCGATACGGATTCGGACTAAGTACAACCTTCATGAATGAGTCACCCCTTCCAGCACCTGGTGGGACGTCTCCACCAGGGCCTTAAGATCGCCTGCATAAGGCGCACCTGCGCCGGCGGTGAGATAACCGAGATATTCAATGTTACCCTCTGGTCCACGAATGGGTGAAAAGGTAATATCCCTTACAGTAAAATCCGCTTGCTCCGCATGGCGCAGAAATTGCTGAAGCACTTCAAGATGGACATTGGGGTCCCGCACAACTCCCTTCTTGCCCACTTTCTCGCGTCCGGCTTCAAACTGCGGCTTAACCAGGCAGACAGCCTGGCCGGTTTCTTTCAGCAGGCCGCGCAGGGCAGGTAAAATCAACCGAAGTGAAATAAACGATACATCCACCGAGCCAAAATCCAGAGGTTCTGGAATGATTTCCCGGGTAAGATACCGCACATTCGTCCGCTCCATACAGACGACTCTCGGGTCTTGGCGAAGGCTCCACGCCAACTGGCCATAGCCCACATCTACCGCATACACTTTCACCGCACCATTTTGCAGCATGCAATCTGTAAAGCCACCGGTGGAGGCACCGCAGTCGATACAAACAGTGTGCTCCAAATTCAGTGGAAAGGCAGCCAGCGCCTTTTCCAACTTCAGTCCACCGCGGCTCACATAGGCCATTGGATGCCCATGGACCTGGAGCTGTGCCTTTTCGTCCACAGGCATACCGACCTTGTCGGCCCGCTGCCCGTCCACAAAAATCTGACCGGCCATAATAATTGCCTGCGCCTTTTGCCGGCTCTCCGCCAAACCGTGTTCATATACCAAAATATCCAGACGTTTTTTAGCCATGCCCCAGTACCTCCCACGCCCTTTTCAGCAGGGAATCCGCGTCCAATCCGCACAGGCGGCGAAGTTCCGCCACTGTGCCGTGTGTCACATAGCCCCTTCCGGTATTCGCGAGATAAACCGCGCTGGGGGCAATCCCATGCAAAGACAATTGAGCTGCAAGCTGCTGCCCTATGCCGCCCATTTCGCAACATTCCTCCGCCACCAGCAGCTTTCCGGTCTTTTTTACAGATTTGCAGACGGGACCGGCATCTAGGGGGCAGATCTTATTAAGCTTAATCACTTCCGGATCCATACCCGCGGCCGCAAGCTGTTCCGTCACCTTCAAAACCTCATTAATCAGTATACCATGGGTAACAAGCGTAATTCCTTTCCCACTCCTGATTATACTTGTATTTTCCGCGCCGTTGTCCCCGTGATACTCCCCTTCTCCCCCGCGGGGATAACGTACCGCAACTGGTCCGGAGCAGTTAAACAGCGCATAATGCAACATGGTGCGCAGCTCCGCGAAGCTGGCCGGTGCAAAAACGGTCATACCCGGTACCGTAGACAGATACGCCACATCGAACAGACCGTGATGGGTCTCCCCATCCGCGCCCACCAGTCCGGCGCGGTCCACGCCAAACACCACATGCAGTCCTAAAATGCCCACATCATGGATTAACATATCGTATCCCCGCTGCAAAAACGTGGAGTAGACCGCAAAAACCGGAAGCATCCCCTGCTTTGCCATACCTGCTGACATGGCTGTTCCATGTCCCTCCGCGATGCCCACATCAAAAAAGCGTTTGGGAAAGCGACGGGAAAATTCCGTAAGTCCCGTCCCGTCCTGCATGGCTGCCGTGACGGCACAGATCCGCCGATCCGTTTCCGCCGCACCACAGAGCGCCTCGCCAAACACATCGGAAAAACTCTTTTGATGGGGAATAAGCGCCTCACCGGTCTGAATGCAAAACCGGGAAACTCCATGAAATGCATCCGGATCACGTTCAGCCGGCGGATAGCCCTTTCCCTTTGTAGTCCTTATGTGAAGCAGTACCGGCGTCTCGATCTCCCGTGCAAAGGTCAGCAAATGGGTTAAGCCCTTCACATCGTGTCCATCCACTGGGCCAAGATAGGTAAAACCCATGTCCTCGAACATGCTGCACGGCAGCAAAGTCTCCTTGATGGCCCTTTTTATCTGGTGTGTCACATGGTAGATGTGCTCCCCGCCCGGAATCACCGACATGGCTTTTCGATATCCCTTTTTAAAGCGCAGGTACTGCGGCTTTAGCCGCTGATGCGCCAAGTGCTGCGCCACACCGCCCACGCTTTTGGTGATAGACATGCCGTTGTCATTTAAAATGACAAGCAACGGCTCCCCGCTTTCCCCCGCGTCGGAGAGGCCCTCATAGGAGAGTCCGCCGGTCAGGGCCCCATCACCCAGCAGCGCAATCACATGATAATGCGCTCCCGCCAGGGTACGGGCGCGGGCCATACCCAGCGCCACCGACACCGAATTGGATGCATGCCCCGCAATAAATGCATCGCAGGGGCTTTCCTGCGGTTTGGGATAGCCGGAGATTCCGCCCAATGTACGCATCGTATCCATCTGGGCGTTCCGCCCGGTCAGTAATTTGTGGGTATAGCACTGATGTCCCACATCGAATACCAGCCGGTCCTCTCCCGTATCAAATACACGGTGGAGCGCTACCGTCAGTTCGACCGCTCCAAGATTCGACGCCAGATGTCCGCCGTTTCTGGACGTGACATCGAGCAGGCGCGACCTGAGACGGATACACAGCGACTCCGCCTCACTGTCGCTGATTTGATGCAAATTTGTTATGGTATTGGGTTGTATCAACAGATATACCTCCAAAGTACGGGAACATGCCGTATCATCCGGCCCGGCCGCCGGTAATACTCACGCCGGCAATGCCAATGACAATGCCCAAGATGGCTCCCATAAAAACCTGAAGCGGTGTATGCCCCAGCAGTTCCTTCAATTCTTTTCCGAAAATCGCAGGGCGCATCTCCGCCCAGTGCTCCATCATGTAATTCAGAATTTTTGCTTGCTCTCCCGCCGCACGGCGGACATTGGATGCGTCATACATAACCACAATGGCCATAACCGCCGCCAGAGAAAACAGTGGAGAAGTATATCCATAGATCTGCCCAGTCGCGCTGGCGCATGCGCATACGAAAGCCGAGTGCGAACTCGGCATACCACCGCTGCTTAAAATATAGTGAAAATCAAATTTACGCTTCTGAATCAGAACCACAAATGCCTTTAAAACCTGCGCAATGGCCCACGCAACCGCAGAAAGTATCAAAATCAGATTACCAACGTGCGCATTATTCATAGAAGGATCACTTCTTCCGATCAATCAGCGTTTCAGCCAGCCGATGCAAAAATTCGGGATGTTCAAATTGGGAGAGAGCGGAAACGGCTTCCTCGGTCAGCCTGGAAACCACATCACGGCAGGCATTCAGCCCAAGCATCGTCACAAACGTGGCCTTTTCGTTGGCGTTGTCGGAACCCACCGTCTTTCCCAGCGTTTTTTCATCGCCCTCCACATCCAGCATATCGTCCCTGATCTGGAACGCCCTGCCCAGCTTTCGGGCATAAAGGGACACGGCCTCCCGCTGCTCGCGGCTTCCGCCCGCCACGATACAGCCTATCTCCGCGGCCGCCGAAATCAGGGCGCCTGTTTTCAGCGTTTGAAGCTGCTCCAGCTCTTTCTGTGAAATGCCGCGGCCTTCCGCCGCGATATCCAGCGCCTGACCACCTACCATGCCCCGGTCTCCCGCCGCGGCAGCCAGACAGGCCGTGGCAGCCACCATACGCCCTGGCTCCAGATCCCGCGCCGACAGCGCCAGTTCAAACGCCGCCGTCAACAGGCCGTCGCCAGCCAGAACCGCCATTGCCTCACCGAATACCTTATGATTGGTCGGCCGGCCCCGCCGCAGATCGTCATCATCCATACAGGGTAGATCATCATGAATCAACGAATAAGTATGAATCATTTCAACGGCGCATGCAAAAGGAAGCGCCTGCTCCGGATTTCCACCGCACATACGGCAGGTTTCCAGCGTCAAAATAGGGCGAATGCGTTTTCCACCCGCCAGCAGGCTGTAAGTCATAGCTTCGTATAGGCCCGCACGGGGCTCCCTGTCCTGAAAACAACGCCGCAGCACCGGTTCGATCATCGACAGGTCCGCCTCCATCTGCTCGGAAAAAGCCATCATATTTTCTCCTCCCCGAAGGGCTGTTCTATCGGCTCTCCGTCAGCACCGGCTGTTAGCTTGACTACCGTTTGCTCCGCCTTATCCAGCATGGCGGAGCACTGCTTCATCAGACCCGTTCCCTCTTCAAACAGCTTCAGAGAATCTTCCAACGGGGCATCGCCTTTTTCCAGCAACGATACGATTTCTTCCAGTCGGGACATCGACTGCTCAAAGCTCCGTTTTTTTCCGGCCATTATAGCTTCCTCCTCTCTGTCACCCGGCAGTCCAGCACGCCGTCGGTCAGGCGGACTTCAAGCCCATCTCCCGGCGCGGCCTCCTCCACTGAGGTGAGCACACGGCCCGTTTTGGCCTTGGCCACAGCATAACCACGTCCCAGCACTTTAAGCGGGCTGAGTGCGTCTAATGCGGCAGCTAACCGCACAAAGCGCTCCCTCTGTCCGGCCAGCGACGCCGTAAGGCCATGCGCCAGTCTTCGGCTCTCATAATCCAGCAACAGCCTGCGGTCCTGTATCGGGCCCATCGGGTCCTGAAGCGCCCTGCTGGCGGACAGACGCAAAAGGTCCCGGCGTACTCCTGCCAGTCTGCTGTGAACCGCATGCGCCATACGCCCGTCCATTTGCCGTAAAAGCACCGTCAGTTCATTCTGGTCCGGCACCGCCAGTTCCGCGCCGTTTGAAGGCGTGGCGGCCCGCAGATCGGCCACAAAGTCGGCAATGGTTACATCCGGCTGATGCCCAACCGCAGAAATGACGGGAATCGAACAATGATAAATAGCGCGGGCCACGACTTCTTCATTAAAAGCCCACAGATCCTCCATAGAACCGCCGCCCCGGCCCATAATAATAAGATCGGCGACCCTGTGGGCATCTGCGTAGCGCAGGGCCGCCGCAATCTCACCCGCCGCCTCCTGCCCCTGCACCCGGACCGGCAGAATGAAGACCTTGGCCAGCGGATACCGCGCCCCCAGAATGCGCAGCATGTCCCGCACAGCCGCGCCGACCGGCGAAGTGATCAGCGCGATGTGCTCGGGATAGGCCGGAATTGGTTTTTTATGGCGATCATCGAACAGGCCCTCTTTATAAAGCCGCTCCTTAAGCTGTTCAAAGGCCACATGGAGGTCCCCGATGCCATCCGGAGAGAGCGTCCCGCAGTAAAGCTGATACTGCCCGTCTCTCGGAAACACCGCCACCCGGCCGAAAGCCAACACCTTCATGCCGTTTTCCGGACGGAACCGCAGACGCGCGGCTTCTCTCCGGAACATCACGCAGCGGATGCTTCCCGTTTCGTCTTTTAAGGAAAAATAATGGTGCCCGGACGGGTATGCTTTATAGTTCGAGATCTCACCGCGCACGAACAACCCGCCCAGTAGTCTGTCATCGTCTAGTAACTGCTTGATGTACGCGTTGACCTGCGATACGCTGAAAATCGGTTGCTCATTTTTCATGGCCAGATTCCTTTCGGAGCGCGCGCCACGCCAAAATCGCCACACCCAGTGCGTTATCCGTGGAATAGCGCGGCGGCGCAAAGATTGCGCCATCCATCGCAAGACGCAGTCTCCGGTTGGAAGCCACGCCCCCGGTGCAGAGTATGGGAAGCCCCGGCCTCTGTGCCAGCGCCGCCGCCGTGGTGCGAAGCACAACGTCGGCAATGGTGTCCAGCGCATACCGCGCGATTGCCTCCGGCGCTGCGCCGTGCCCGGCCAGCGCCTTAATTTGATTTTCCACGCCCGAGAGAGAAAAAGTCAGATTTTTCTCTCTTACCTTATAGTATGTCTCATTTTTTTCGGTTCCCGCCAGCACATCCAGTGCTTTTCCCGCTGGAAAATCCAGACCCAGCAGCTTGCCCGTGCGGTCAATCAGCTGTCCGGCAGAAATATCACTGGTTCCGCCGATCCGTTCCGCCCTGATATTGACGCCGTCCGGCTCAACATACAGCAATTCCGTAGTGCCGCCGGAGAGGTGCCAGGCCAAATGCGGCCGATCCAGAAGATCTTCTCTGCCTGCAGCCCACGCCGCGGCGGCCACATGGCCCTGTTGATGCGCACAGGGAAAAAACGGCACGCCCAACACCTGAGAAAGCCCTCTTGCCTGAGACTCCCCGGCCAGGAAACAGGGCATGTAGGACTCCTCCACCCAGCGCGGTTTTATGCTGGCCCCCACCCCGGCGACCGGCTCGGGCAGACCCCGCTCCCTCATTGCCTCAAACAGTCCCGGTAGTTGTTTGACATGCTGAAACAGCGCTTCGCTC
Organism: Intestinimonas sp.; assembly: GCA_022653075.1. Lineage (GTDB taxonomy): Bacteria > Bacillota > Clostridia > Oscillospirales > Oscillospiraceae > Intestinimonas. Next base: position 10,190 of record JALCSB010000023.1, on the reverse strand, counting down.
TGCCGCAGGCCCAGTGTACCGGAAGGCACATTCAGAAGGCGCCCGAAATTCTCTCCCACTGTTCCGTCAAACCACGCCACCGATGTAGTATAATTGCTGGTATCAAGGCCCAGACAAATCGACGGCGTCATGTTTTTTCCACTTTTCCTGGCTGATTTTTCCGCTCTGGCGGCAACTCATCGCGGACAAATGCGCCGAGAATCCCATTAATAAAAGACACCGTCTCCGGGGACTCGTAGTGCTTGGCAATCTCCACCGCCTCGTTGATGGCGGCCCCGGCCGGAATATCCGGCATATACAGCACTTCATACATCGCCACCCGCATGACAGCCGCCGACATGCGGGAGATACGGGAGAACGACCAGCCAATGGCGTATTTTGAGATATACCCGTCCAGCTCCGCGCCGTGCTGATCCACGCCGTGGACCAGCGCCGAGATATACTCTTTCTGCTTTTCGTTTGGAAATTCCCGGTACAGGGGTTCTTCCTCCGCAATCGCGGCGAAATATTCCCGGCTCAGAGATGAGTTCAGCAGTTCATCCGCACCCTGCCCGGTAAGCGCCAGGGCATAAGAAAAATGTACTGCGATCTCTCTGGCAGTGGTTCTGGTCATGGCGGTTCCTCCCGTTATTCTTGGTATATTCATTCATTTCACCATTATATACAGTTTGCAGAAAAAAATAAACCCCCAGATTCACACAAAAGGGTACAGAGCTAGAAATAAATCCATCGTCGTACCCATGGCCCGCCGCCAACAATGTTCTTGTCAAAGCGGGTAATATGTGCTAACCTGAAAGAAATCTCTACGCACAGAGGAGGTTTATTATGAATATTCACGAATCCGCGGAGGATTATCTTGAAACCATCCTGGTGCTTCACGAGCGTCTGGGGCAGGTGCGCTCCATCGACATCGTCAATGAACTCGGCTACTCAAAGCCCAGCATCAGCGTAGCCATGAAGCGTCTGCGTGAAAATGGGTACATTCTTATGGATCACGACGGTTACATCACATTGACTGACGCGGGGCGCACCATCGCGCAGCGTATCTATACGCGGCACCGCCTGCTAACCGCCTTTCTGGTTCATTTGGGCGTAGGAAAAGAAACGGCTGCGTCCGACGCCTGCAAAATCGAGCATGACCTGAGCGATGAATCCTTCGACAAAATCCGGGCGTTCGCTGCACAGCATCTGGGGCAATAACGGCAAAAGAACAACCGGGGATCACAACTGGAAATCCCCGGTTATTATCTGCTCCTTATGCCGGCTTTACGCAGAGGCACCTTACTAAGCTTTGCGCGGCTCGTCTTTGTCAAACACAATGCCGCCCACATCCACATTCACGGCTTCGACCTGGAGGCCGCTTGTCGCCTCCACGCTGCTGAGAACCGCCTCCTGCACCGCGCGGGCTACATCGGGAATCACATGGCCGTATTTGACCAAAATTGACACATCCACCGTCACCGCTTCTTCACAGACACTCAAACGAATCCCGCGGCCGAGGTTCTTCTTTCCCATCAGTTCGGCGAGATCGCTGCCGAGATTCGCCGCCAAGCCGCTCACTCCGTCTACCTCCAATACAGCGGCGGCGGCGATCACCGCCAGGACTTCTTCGGAAATATGGATATTTCCCAGCTCATCGGCACGGGAAACGTAATCTTTACCTTCACCCACAGCAGTCACGCTCCTTTTCATAGTATTTGAATTATACCACAAAACCAGCGAAATACAACGTATTTTTCCTGATATGTGGGAAAGGATTCGCTCGAGCGATCCAGTATATAGAGCGGTTGGAGGAACCCAAGGTTCTTCCAGCCGCTCATTTTTGCAGATGGAACAGACTGGTTGCGTGAATCCCCTGGGCGCTGAGTGCGCATAGGTACAGCAACATGCCGAAGATCAGGCAGATCAGCGCCGCATGCAACCCCACCATGTTCAGGTTAATCAGCGTCCGAAACAGCAAATTCACGCACAGGCCCATAAGAAGGGCCGCTAGCCCCGGGGCCGTAAAGCAGGTAAAAATCCGCAGTCTGAGTCCGGTAACGCGGCAGACAACCCAGCCGTCCAGCATAACCCCCAGCGCCGCGCTGCAAACGCTTGCCACGGCATATCCGCCCAGCCCAAACTCCGGCCGCCCCACGGTGACCAAGGTGATGACCAGTTCAACCGCCGCGCAGATCAGCGCATTTCGTGCGGAGATTGGCTGTTTACCAACTCCATTGAGCGCGCAGGAGAGGACTGCCTGATAGCAGGTCAGTGTCATGGCAATCGCGAGCGGGAGCAGGAAATGCCCCACATCGCCATTGTGAAACATTGCATTTCCCAGCGTAGGCCCCAAAACAGACAGAAAAGCCATAGCCGGCAGGACCAGTGCCGAGGTAGCCAGCATGGCATTGGAAATGCGGCGCCGAATCTCCTCTTTTCTACCCAGGGCCAAACTTTCCGCCAGGCTTGGAACCAGTAAAAGGCCAAGGGCGGCAATAAAAGAAGTGGGCAGGCTCAGCAGGGGCAGTGTCATACCAAACATGACCCCAAACGCAGAAACCGCATCTGATACCTTCATTCCTCCCTCTACCAGTTTCTGCGGAATAATGATTGCGCAGACCGAACCCATCAAATTCCCAAGCAGTGCCGTCGTCCCTACAGGAAGCGCAATATGGGTAATTTTACGGTTCAGAACGCGCGGCGGCTCCTTTTCTCCCCTCGCGCTCACCCGGCTACGCCAGCGCCGGTACAGGAGTGTGAGCGTTACAGCGGAAAACACCTCGCACAGCGCCATTCCCATTACAATCAGCCCCACGGTCCGCTCCGGATTCTGGGGCAGGAAAAGCAACAGCAAACCCAATACGGCCACCGCACGCACCAACTGCTCGGCAAGTTCGGCGAAGGCTGGGGGACGGATCTGTCCCGCGCCGTAAAATGCATGCTTATGAAGGTTTTCCACACCGGTCAGCAGCACGCAGGGGGGCAGCAGCATTAGGCCCAGCCTGGTACGGGCGTCACCCAAAAGATAGACGGAAATCGAATCTGAGAACAGCAGCACCAATACCGTTGGAACTGCCAGTAGACTAATTAGCAGTGTGAGGCAGCGGCTCAGGGTCTGTTCCGCCGCACGGCCCCGGTGCTGCGCCAGATAACCGGAGGTAAGATTGGAAACCGCGGCTGTCAAACCCACCACCGTCACGGATAGCAGGACCGAATAGACCGGCATAATCAGCTGATACAGCCCCATGGTCTCCGCGCCGATCAGGCGGGAGAGAAAAATCCGATAGAGAAAACCGAAAAACTGCGCAACCATTCCGGTGGCGGTTAAAAACAGCGTGCCATAGAGCATGGATGGGCGCGAGTCTGCATGCACAAGCGGTGCCCCCCTTCCGCAGGACTACTCTGATTCTATTCACGCACCGCCCAAAAGAGAAAGCCGGCTTTCAGACAAAAATCGCTGCTTTACACTTTTTTCCGCTTATGTTATGATAGTTTAGTTTATTTTTGCTCTCCACAACGGAATGCCATACCATCGGAAAGAAGGGTCTTCATGCCTGCAACGCTGATAAACGCCGCGCTTATTCTGCTGGGCAGCATTTTGGGGCTGCTGTTCCGAAATCACATTTCCCCTCGCTTTTCTGAACTTGTCACGCATGCGCTCAGCCTCTGCGTGCTGGTCATTGGCATTCTGTCCGCCGCCGGTACGCAAAACGTGCTCTGCGTAATTGTCTGCATGGTAGTGGGGAGCCTGCTCGGTGAAACGCTCCGCATTGAAGACCATCTGGACCACGCGGGCGAACTTCTGCGCCAAAAGCTGATCCATGCCAGTTCTGCCGGACGTTTTACGGAAGGTTTCGTCACAGCCTCTCTCCTTTTCTGTATCGGTTCCATGGCCATTATGGGATCTCTGGAGGCCGGCATGAATGGTAACTATACCATTCTAATTTCAAAAGGTGTTATTGACGGCGTCACGGCCGTTACGTTTTCTGCGGCCATGGGCATTGGCGTGATGTTTTCTATCCTTCCACTGATTGTTTATCAGGGCGGGCTGACGCTGCTTGCCGCCGCGGTCGGCCCCTTATTAAGCACTTCTGTCATCACTGAGATGACTGCGGTGGGCGGTACAATTATCATTGGAATTGCCTTTAACATGTTTGCGTTCGGCCCGCGTAAAATCCGCGTTGGAAATATGCTGCCCGCTATTTTTTTGCCGCCGCTGTATCTGCCCCTGTCCGATGTACTCTCTCATCTCCTTTAATGGCTTCTAAAAAGCCGTTCCAACAGGTGGAACATTTTTCAGGGGAATCGCTAGAATTTTAAGATTCACATTGAAATGTCAAAATTCATATTTACCCTCTTGCGTGATTTGGGAAAAAACGCTATACTTTAAAAGACAAAGCGCAAATGCAGCCTATATAGCTGCAAATCAAGGAGGGAACAAAATATGGGATTTGTCAAACTTGAGCAGCAGGGTCACATCGGGGTTGTCACCATTGACCGTCCTGAAGCACTCAACGCACTCAACAGCCAGGTGCTCACTGATCTGGAAGGGGTTCTGGATCAGGTGGAGGCCAACAGGGACATTTATGTTGTTGTCCTCACTGGTGCAGGCCGCTCTTTTGTGGCCGGCGCCGATATTGCTGAGATGAAAAACTTCAACGCTGTCAGCGCGAAGGCTTTCGGTGATCACGGCAACGCCGTGTTCCTGCGCATCGAAAACTTCGAGAAGCCTGTCATCGCAGCGGTCAACGGTTTTGCTTTAGGCGGCGGCTGTGAGATTTCCATGGCCTGTGATATCCGACTCGCCAGTGAAAAGGCAAAGTTTGGTCAGCCAGAAGTCGGCTTGGGTATTACCCCTGGCTTCGGCGGCACGCAGCGCCTTCCCCGTCTGGTCGGCTACGCCAAGGCAATGGAGCTCATTCTTACTGCCAAGGTCATTGGTGCCACAGAGGCGAAAGAGATCGGTCTTGTCAACGCGGTATATGCCCCTGATGAGCTGATGCCCAAAACGTTTGAGCTGGCCAACATGATTGCTGCCAACGCGCAGATTGCGGTCCGCGCTTCCAAGCAGTGCATTCGGAAGGGCATGCAGACTGACATCAACACCGCCGCTACTTATGAAGCTTTGGCGTTTGGTGTCTGCTGCTCTACTGACGATAAGAACGAGGGTATGGGCGCTTTCCTGGAAAAGCGGAAAGAAAAGCACTTTAGCAATCAATAAGCCATCAGGCTGTATTGTTGCGTAGTTTAACTGCTTATCCTTTAATTTTATTTAATATACAGGAGGAACACTATCATGAAGAAAATTCTCGTTATGGGCGGCGGCACCATGGGTCTGGACATTGCTCAGGCTTTTGCCAAGAAGGGTTTTGATGTCACGGTCCGTGATATCTCGGAGGAGATTATTAAGAATTCCGAGGCTCGTCTGAACAAGAGCCTGGATAAGCTGGTATCCAAGGGCAAGATGGATGAGGCCGGTAAGAAAGCGATCACCGACAAGATGACCTTTACCACTGATATCAAGGCTGCCGCCGACGTTGATCTGGTCGTGGAGGCCGCGATCGAGAATCTGGACATTAAGAAGAAGATCTTTGCCGAGCTGGACAGCGTCTGCAAGCCGGAAGCTATTCTGGCCTCCAACACCTCCTCCATCTCCATCACCGCAATTGCTTCCGCCACCAAGCGTCAGGACAAATTTATCGGCATGCACTTCTTTAATCCCGCCACCGTTATGAAGCTGGTCGAAGTAATTCGCGGCGCCAACACCTCCGATGAGACTTGCAAGATCATCAGTGATCTGGCCAAAGAGATTGGCAAGGAACCTGTCGAGGTCCACGAAGCCCCCGGCTTTGTGGTCAACAAAATCTTGATTCCTATGATCAACGAGGCCTGCGACCTGCTGTACACCGGTGTTGCCTCTGCCGAGGGTATTGATACCGCCATGAAGCTGGGCGCCAACCATCCGATGGGCCCCTTAGCTCTGGGCGATCTCGTTGGTCTGGATGTCTGTCTGGCCATTATGGACACGCTGTATAATGAAACCCATGATCCCAAGTACCGCGCTTCCCTGCTGATGCGTAAGATGGTCCGTGCCGGCAAGCTGGGCCGCAAGACCGGCATCGGCTTCTATGACTACAAGAAATAATCTGATTATATCGCAAACAAGATAAAACGGAGCGGACAGTTTAAACTGTCCGCTCCGTTTTTTTGTTATTTTTCCCCAGATCCCGCAGATCCCGCTCGATGTTGTTCTGCCGTGGTCAGCGCCCTGCCTCTCCCCGCGCCTCGGTAATCTCATTCCGGATCTGCCGGCGGGTGTCGTCAAACATCAGCGCGCGATTGTGACGGAAATAGGCGTCGCATCCGAAATTCTCTACAAACCAGGATGCGTCATATCCCGCCGTAATCTCCGTTACAAAAATAACCAGCTCCTGGCTGTCCCCAAACGTCGCCTCCAGGAAGCGGAACGCGTGATCGAAACAGACGCCCGCCGCTTTTCCCAGGCGCTCCCGTTCTTCCACGTCCTTTCCAAACCAGCCGCGGATTCGGTCCATCGCCGCATCCGGCGCCGTCACATTCTCCGCCTCAAGCTCCCTGCGATACCGTTCCAGCGTGGATCGTTCCCGGAGCATCTGTATACGGTTTTCCTTATCCATCTGGCCCGCAGTCTTGGCATGATCCAGCGCCTCCTGCCTGCGGGACAGAATGCCATCCAGTACCTCCTGTACGGGCAAGCCGCCGGATGTCTCATCCCGGAAAAACAGAAGCTGTCCATGAAGCGCCGTCACCAGCGCATCCTGCATGCGAACCTTTCGCGCTCTCTCGGAAAGCCGGGAGAGAAGCAGTCCCATCACCGACAGGCGTTCGTCAAAAGGCGCCGCCGCCAGCTCGGATACCGTGCTGGCCGGCCACTTACCACTTAAAATCTCGTCCACATGATAGGCCCGCTGATACTTGTAATAGAGCGCCAGATAATTGGCAAAATCCTTGGCGATGCGCGGCAGCTGGATATACTGGCCCACTACCTCGCGGCCCACGGGGATGCCCAGCTTTTCATAGGCAAAAATCAGCTCAGACAGATCCTCCCAACCGCGGGCTGTGGCAAATTGAAGGCCGTCAACCGTAGTCTCCACCCGGTAAAAATTGTTCTTTTTAATATCGAGGTAAGAAAGGATAGAGCCGTGGATTCCCTTTCGGTTGGCATACTCCTTCCAAACGCCGTAATCCTCCGTTACGTCGATCCGTTTGACCCGGTCCAGCGTCACCACATCGAAGTCCCGCACCGACTTATTGTACTCCGGTGGATTACCCGCAGCCACAATGGTCCAGCCCTCCGGAAGGCTCTGATTCCCAAAGGTCTTGCACTGCAGAAATTGGAGCATCATGGGGGCCAGCGTCTCAGAAACACAGTTAATCTCATCGAGAAACAGAATGCCCTCTCTGAGCCCCGTCTCCTCCATAAGCCGGTAAACCGAGGCTAAAATCTCGCTCATGGTATACTCGGTAACGGAAACCTGACGGCCGCCGTAACTCCGCTTTTCGATAAAGGGTAGGCCGATGGCGCTCTGGCGGGTGTGGTGAGTGATGGTATAGGCTACCAGGCCCACGCCGGTCTCCGAGGCGATCTGCGCCATAATCTGGGTCTTGCCGATACCCGGAGGACCCATCAAAAGGATCGGCCGCTGCCGGATCGTTGGAATTAGATAGCTGCCATATTCGTCTTTGGTTAAGTAGGCGCGCAGCGTATTTTTGATTTCTTCCTTGGCCTGCTTGATGTTCATTGTCCTCTCTCCTTTGCCTCTTTGCTCTTTCCGGCCCGTTCCAGCTCTCCCTCCGTCAGAGTCAGCCGGATGGCCCATGGCGGAACCTCCACCTCCACGGTGGGCTTTTCCATCATCACAAAGGCCACATCGTAGGGAGGCCTGCGTTTGGGATAGATGCCCATGCCGTCGGTAAAATAAATCAGGCCGCACAGCCGGGTAAACGCACCCTCCGCACGCAGCCTCTCCACATGTTCAAACACCGGGCAGAAATTGGTGGCGCTTCCACCCGCCAGTTCAAAGTGCTCCATATATGCCTGGAGCTGGTCCAAATCATGGATAGTACGGTCGGCCCGAATCCGGTCGTCACACTGAAGGATTCGGATGTTCACCTTCCGGGAAAAACTCTCGGTGCTGCGCAGGATCGAATAGGTACAGGATAAAAACTGCCGTACCAGCTCGCCCGACGTAGACATGGAGGTATCCACCGCGATAACAAAATCCTCAATGCGTTTTTCCTCTTTGGTCTCCGGCGGCTCCACCAGAGGCAAATTGCCGTACAGCCGCAGACCATAGGTGTAGAAAATATAATCAAAGGAATCCCCGTCCACCTCCATGACCTCTCGCGGTAACGCAAAGCGGCGCAGAAAGGCCCGATAGTCCACGCCCTCCCGGCTTGCCACCTTAATCTGTTCATAGACCGCCTCGCCACCGGCGGCGGCCCCGGCCAGGACCGTTTCCAACCCGGTCTGGGCCTTCTCCGATACATCTTTCCACTTTTCGTCCTGACGCTGGCTTTGCTCCTGGCAGTTCTTCTGCTCCGGGTCCCACAGACCGTGGTCATCGGCAAAAAACTCTTTTTGCAGCCGCGCTCGTTCATAGTCCGACAGCCGTCTTCGCTGCAAAGTCCGGTAAATCCCCTCAGCCGTCAGTACCGGCATGTCTCGCAGAAACGCCCCGTACAGACTCCGCCGCTTGGGTTCGGAACCCGCTGTTCCCAGGCAGGGATAGTCTAAGCTGTCCAGTATACTCTCCACCGCGATGTCGCAGGCAATGTCCCATAAAGCGCTCTCCCGCCCTCGCTTCTTAGATAAATGGCGCAGCATACAGTGCAGGATCACATGCAGGTAAAGGCGGTTGACCAATGTACGGGAACGAAGGAAGCGGTCGGCCAGATAGCTGCCATCATAGACGAGCCGCTCCCCGTCTGTGGCAACAAAACAAGTCTCCCCTCCCGGCTGAAACGTCAAGCTGCACAGGGCCACATCCAGATAAGGCAGATTAAGATAAAGCTCGTTTCGGGCCGTGTTCAGAATCTCCAGCCCAATCTCCGTCAAATCCTTTTTTTCCGTCAAGTCCGTCCCTCCTCTCACAGGTCAAACGTCTTTTCCTGTCCCGCCGGGAACCGCCGGTGCTGGGTCTCCAGCAGCAGGGCCAATGCCTCGGCCGCATTCCGGCGTCGAGCCTGGTCGCAGGCCGCCGCCACTTCCTCCCGGCTCGGCTCTGCCTGAGCCAAAAACCATGCCAGGGAACGCGTGTCCTTCTCCTCCAAAAGCCAGGACAGTACCTCGCCGGTATGGTTTTTCAGATATTTGAGATAACGCTCCCCTGCTTCCTTCAAAAGTTCTCTGGGATAACGAACCCGATAGAAAGCCAAACGAAGCGCGCAGCGCACGTCATGTCCGGCCCGCAGGTGACCCTGCCACGCCCTGTCGAACTCCGCCAGCGACAGCGCCTTGTCACGAAAGCAGCAGTGATAGGGGTAGCCCACACCGTAAATGTGGCAGTCAAAGTGCTTGGCCGGCGTATTCTCTTCAAACGCCTCCCAGTACTCCGGAAAGATGAGCCGTGCCAGCTCACCGTTTGGATAAACCAGGGTAACGTCCAATTCCCGAGAAAGTTCATCCGTGAAGTGCTCCAGCACACCGGCCCGGCTGTCCGACAGAGTGATCACGAACCGGTTCAGCAACCGGCAGTTCATCAGCGTGCTCCCGCCCCAGTCGCAGGTGTGATCACTCAGCCGCAGCTCGCGTAGATGATCACAGTTGTAAAAGGCATAGCTGCCCACGGTGCGAACCGTATCTGGAAGCGTGATCCGGCGTATTTTTCGGTTGTCCGGCGCATCCGCGCTCTCGGATCCGCCGACAATGCGGATCTGTTTCCCCTGCATATCCTGTCCGCCAGGCGCGAAAATATGGTGCCCCAGCTCCGTCACCGGCTTGTCCCAGAGCGATTCCGGCAAAATCACATTCTGGTCGGCCGTCTCCACTTTGAGAATCGCAACATCATCCCGGTTTTCGCGGCAGGTGAGCAGCAGATTGCTGGCTCCGCTCATGGTTTCCACTTTTATTTTCCCCCCGGTCTTTTTGTTTTCCGCGCGTATAAGCGGGAAGCGGGGCGGCGCCGCGGGTGGGGGGCCCGGGCCCCCGACCCCCCCCCCCCCAAAAA
>JALCSB010000022.1 GCA_022653075.1 Intestinimonas sp. | reverse complement strand
TTTGTTTCACACGGCTCTATGGGGGGTATATCTTGCTCAGCCTATTGCCGACGTCTTCGCTTTCTCGCTGGCAGTGCCGCTGGCCATCAACATATATCGGGAATTAAAACGCTGCGAACGGGAAAGCGCCGTCCTGTCACAAGGCGAATAGCGCTGCGTGGAAACGTTGCATTTTTGAAAAATCCGAAGCGTTTTTTAAACAACCTGAAAGGACTTGACAGGAAGGAACGTTTACGTATAATATTTGGAATTTCTTGCAGGCAGGGACGCTGAATCCAATTTCAGCGTCTCTTTTTTGCTGTGTATCATACAAAATATTTTATAACAAGCGCTTTCCCATATTTCGTTTCTAAACTTCTGTACGATCTCCCGTTTTGCGCCAACCCCTTTACTCATGGCAGCTTCAATTTCCCTAATGAGAAAAAATCCTGTAACATATCGTTATAGGATTTTTTTCGCGCCGTAAAGGTTCGCTGTGCACATACGTCAGTGTTATCAGTGAAATGGCCCACATGTTAAAAGCGCAGCTTAATTTAAAATGGCCGCAGTTTGTTTAGAACTGCGGCCACTGTTTCTGTTATATATCGACACATTTTTATATTACTTTAGCTTAATTTTTCTGTCAAGCAAAAAATCAGCTTAAAAAATTGATATCTGGTATATTTAATTAGAGCATAACAGCGCTTTTTCAGACATTTAGCTCATCTATTCGCCGTCAATTATAACGTCATTTTTGAGGAGGACAGCATCAGTAGCCTGGAGCACAGACTATGTCTGCCGCGCTCCAATTAAATAAGTGAAGCAAAGGAGCATAGCACAATGGCAAGACGAGGAGAAAATATTTATAAACGTAAAGATGGCCGCTGGGAAGGGCGCATCTTAAATTGGAATGGAAAATATCAATATATGTATGGTCGATCCTATAAAGAAGTGAAAGAAAAGATTAAAAATCACCCCAACTATGTTAAATCGCAAAACATGGATACGTCTATTAATAAACATGGCGCAGTCAAGACATTTGAACTTTGGCTAAAGAGCAACGCATTGGAGCAAGTGAAGCCGTCCACTTTTGAGAATTATTATCGCTGCATGCAAAAGTATGTAATTCCCTTTTTTAAAACAGCAGGAAACGACCGAATTACAACCTTTTCCGTTGCTCATTTCGTGCAGTCAATAAGGGATAACCTCTCACTTTCGGAGTCATACCAAAGAAAAATCCTTACCATTTTTAAAACTGCGCTGAGAGAAATCCTGAAAGGTTCCGCGGAGTACTCATCCATATTGGAATTCGTAAAACTTCCAAAAGCAAAAAATACGACGGTGCAGGTATTCTCCATGAGGGAACAGCGGCTTGTGGAAGATGCGGCACTGCATTCTGACGACATGCGGGCCCTGGGAATCATCTTATGTTTTTATACCGGAATACGGCTTGGAGAGCTCTGTGCTTTAAAATGGGGCGATATTGACTTCGAAGCCGGTACCATGTCTATTATGCGAACCGTATCCCGAATTAAGAACTTTCAGCAAGGTGAAAATAAAACCAGGCTGCTTATCGGAATGCCGAAAAGTCAAAATTCCATTCGAAAAATACCGCTCCCTGATTTTTTACTCAAGTTGTCTGTCAAATTAAAAATGCAGGCTGAAGATGAGGACTGCTACGTATTGTCAGGCACTAAAACCCCAATTGATCCACGCACTTACCAAAAGCTCTATAAAAAAATATTGGTAATCGCCGGGGTAAAGGACCGCAAATTCCATGCAATCAGGCATACGTTTGCAACAAGAGCCTTGGAATTGGGTATTGATATTAAGACGCTCAGCGAAATATTAGGGCATTCTAACGTTTCTATTACCCTCAATATCTATGCGCACTCCCTTATGGATCAGAAAAGAATTGCGATTGAAAAACTCAATGAAATGCATATCACCCAGATGGAATCCCCATCATTCGCCGTCAATTCTCCCGTCACTTCTGTATAAAACGCTAGCACTTTCCGTATATTTCAGCGATTAAACCGCAGTTCTAAACAAACTGCGGTTTAAAATGTTATCTTTCTTTTAATTAATTTTCTACATTTTAACGCTGTTTATTCTTAAAATAATTCAGGTGATATCGGCGGGAACATTCAATTTTTAGCACTCTAGATATTATAAGGAACGGGCAGATGCCCACGTTACAAAAAGGGGGAATGATGGAATGGCAGACAGGCCGGAAAACACCATAGACAGTGAGGAAGACTCCATGAAGGGACGGTTTTTAACGTTCCTGATCGGGGAAGAGCGCTTTGGAATTGAAATCACGTATGTTGTGGAAATTATCGGTATGCAGCCAATCACGGAAATGCCGGAAATGCCGGATTACATCAGAGGGATCATTAATCTGAGAGGAAAAATCATTCCTGTTTTGGATACCAGGCTCCGGCTTAAAAAGCCGCAGATAGAATATGATGACAGAACATGTATCATTGTTATCGTATTCCACGGTATATCAATGGGACTGATCGTAGACAGAGTATCCGAGGTTCTACCTATTCCCGAGGATGATATCGCCGAAAAGCCAAAAATCAGCTGCAGAGAAAGCCGGGGTTATATCAAAAGCATTGGGAAAGTCGGTGAACACGTTATCCTATTGATCGACTGTGACAAACTACTAAACGATGAGGAATTTGACGCTGTTTCTGCGCAGCTATAATAATATGCAAATATGCCGTAAAAATTGGTGACCGTAACATGAAAGCGAAAGGATATGAAACAATGAAAAAATGGTTTGAAAATCTGAAAATATCTAAAAAGCTAATTATTGGGTTTCTTTTTGTCGCATGTCTGGGGGTTGTGATCGGTCTTGTTGGCATTATCAATATAATTAACATGAACAACAGCCAGCAGAAAACCTATGACCAATGTACCCTGGGAATCAAATATTCTACCGAGTCGGAAATAGACTATGCTTATCTAAAAACCGCAGTAAGGGATTTGTATATTCACTACAGTACGAATAAAGAACAGTATTGTCAGGATATTTCAGACCATCTGGATACGGTAGAACAGCAGCTGGACAATTACAGCAAAACAATATCGGATAATCAGGATCAGGAAAATTATAACGCGATGAAAACCGCGTATGAACCTTATAAAAAAATTGTGAATAACATCGTTGAGGCCGCAGAATCAGGAAAAACCGCCCGTGAAATATTGGCTTTGATCCAAAATGGAGCATCGGTTGCTCAAAGTGCCGACCAAGCGTTTGAAGCTGCATCCACATACAATGAAAACCTTGCTTCCGAAAGGCTTTCCAGCGATACGGACTCTGCATCCGTCGCAATCGTCGTCATGATTGCCGTAATTGTGTTATCCTTTATCCTTGCCCTGCTTTTGGGACGTTACATATCCAACATGATCAGTAAGCCCGTGCAAACATTCGCAGATCTCTCCGAAATGCTGGCCGTCGGTGATAACGACGTAGATAAGCTTATTGAAGAAAAGGACAGGCTCCTCAAATATAGAAAAGATGAAGTGGGAACCCTTGCTTTATCCTTCTACAAAATGATTGCAAGTATCACCGAGCAAGCGCAGGCCGTTCAGGCGATCGCGGACGGCAACTTAACAACCGTGGTAACGGTTCGGTCGGAGTTTGATGTTCTTGGAAAGGCACTCTCTGAACTGGTGCAGAAGTTCCACACCCTGGCTGTTTCCATCGTCTCGTCCGCCGATCAGGTGGATACCGGCGCCAAGCAGGTGGCGGATTCCAGCACCGCTCTTTCCCAGGGCGCCACCGAGCAAGCCAGCTCCGTTGAAGAACTGACGGCATCCCTGGAGGAAGTTACTTCTCAGACAACTCAGAATGCGCAGAATGCGCAGACAACCGACGGACTTGCGAAAAGCATCCGAGAGGATGCGGAATCCGGCAATACGCAAATGGAAGAAATGCTCCGCGCCATGGATGAAATCAATACTTCCTCCGACAATATCAGCAAAATTATTAAAGTGATCGAGGACATTGCGTTCCAGACCAATATTCTTGCACTCAACGCGGCGGTGGAAGCAGCCAGAGCCGGGCAGTATGGCAAGGGCTTCGCCGTTGTGGCCGAGGAAGTCAGAAATCTAGCCGCCCAATCTGCCAAGGCAGCCAAAGGGACAACCGATCTCATTGAAAACTCGATTAAAAAAGTCAAAAGCGGAACCAAAATCGCAAACGAGGCGGCAGACGCGCTGGGTAAAATCGTGGAAGGCGTTTCAAAAGTATCGGATCTTGTCGACGCCATCGCCATTTCATCCAATGAGCAGTCAGCTGCCCTGGAACAAATCAATCAAGGGATCGCTCAGGTCTCACAGGTAGTCCAAAGTAATGCGGCATCCTCGGAAGAATGCGCCGCGTCAAGCGAAGAGCTTTCCAGCCAGGCTGACTGCCTGAAAACGAGCGTCAGTATTTTTAAGCTACGCGGCGATTCCTGCTCCACGACATCGACAGCACCTCGTTCAGGCGAGCCGGAGCGGAAAGAAACGTGTCCTGTACCCACACCGGAGGTTGCTCTGTCAGGCAGCGGCTCCAGCAAATATTAATTAACTGTAATTACATACCGGTGCAAGCATAGACGGTGCAAGATGTTGGTTCGCCAACATCTTGCACTTGTATTACTTTTCTACCAATTGCCCGATTGCCAACGTTACTCAATCCCTTGGTTTTTAATTCATGGGAATAGAATGTGTTCATCATACCGTCTAAACAGCACACCAGTCATCGGCTCTTTAAAGGAAGGCGTAAAATGTCAACTGAAAACGATAAGTATACAGATATAAAAACTATTATTAAATTGCTTCCCAGAGATCAGATTGAACACATGGCCCATGTGGAAATACTGGTCAAGGCACTGGCGTCAGAGATAAGCGGCCGCGGCCTTTATTCGAAAGACCTGAAGCCGGAAAAAAGTAGTGATTTTGGCAAGGCCGCCTTCTATCATGATATTGGAAAAGCGTGGGTCCCACAAAGGATTCTTTCCAAGCCAGCCAAACTCACAGGGGAAGAAATGCGTATCGCACGTAATCACACGTTGTTTGCCGATAAACTTTTCCAGCGAATCCTTAACGGCTCTATCTCAGGTATGCCAATCCACCTTATCGGGTTGGCGCATGACTCGGCAGTTTACCACCATGAATGGTGGAATGGGATGGGTTACCCATACGGTATCAGCCGCTTTAATATACCCCTGGTCGCAAGAATCACTTCTATCTGCGACGTCTACGACGCCATTACAAGCGACAGAGCGTACCGACGCGCGTGCTCGCATGACTACGCCTGCCATGAAATTGAAAAAAATGCGGGGAGTCAATTCGACCCTGCGCTGGTACCTATTTTTCTAAATCATGAAGCCGAACTTCCAAATTTATTGTTGAGGGCTCGTCGCAATGGACTGAAACGCGGCATAGTATGGGTTTAGAAGGAGGCGACGCAATGCCAAGAAGAAACCCCCTGTTTCAGATGTTTCCTTGGGTGCCTTTCCATAACCCATGGCGTCCGCCATGGAAGCCATGGATGAAACCACCCGGACACTCTGGTCCCCCACCGGGATCTCCCGGCTCACCGCCGGGATCCCCTGGTTCACCGCCGGGACCGCCAAAACGTCCTTGGTCTCCACGGCATTAAATCGTTTCATTCCCAGGATTGCCGGAAGAGTACTCTTCCGGCAATCCTTTCCCTATTTATCATTCGATACAAAAATCGCCTGTGCAAAGATCGGGTATGCTTCGATTGTTTTCAGCTTTTGCGGGCATACTACCCGCGAGGTGAGTAATTTGAAATACCGTGACCTTTCCGAGTTGCTGGAAAAAGAGCCACAGGCCCAGGAATACTTCAACATGCTTTCTGAAAATGAGCGGCAGCGGATTCTTGACCGGTCCAAAAGTATAGACGCTTACGACAGATTCAGATATTTTATCACAAACAACTGAATTCAGCGGACCGCTCCGTTCGGAGCGGTCCATTTAAGTCTTCCCTTGCATCTGCCTGCAAAAAAGACGCTTTTTCAGTTTACCTCATTTCCTCTGCTCATCTATGATACAAAAACGCGCACAAACTGCAGCGTAACAGGGGTCCCGGGAGTAGGCGCATCCGTAGTGTCCAGTGTAAGCAGGCCTTCCTCAACCGAATAAGTTATGCTCGGCTGGATCACGCCGTTCACAAAAAGGTGTTCATAGGAAGCTGTCTGTGGGTCGGAGATTCCCTGATTGCCATACATGGTAAGTTCATCTTGATTCGTATAGATTTTGTTTCCATACGAGCGGGCGTTATATTCATACACTTCCGCGTGGAGCAGCGTATTCTCAGAATCTTTAATGGTTAAACACTCCAGAATAATCGTTGCATCCGCGGGAGGAACATCGGATGTTGTAAGCTCCAGAACACCCACATGTACGGTATAATTTGTCTTTGGCTGCAGCACACCATTGATAAAGAGATTAAAAAAGGAGACTTCATCCGGAGAGGGGATATCTTTACTGTCATATTCTACTAATCCATCGCTATTCGTATAGATATGTTTTATTCCATCCGAAATCGTAACATAAAGATCATTGGTTACATAGACGGTATTGCCGTGATTTTTTCCAAAGGTCACGAAGGAAATAATAACCGGTCCGTCCTTGGGTGGGGCATCGGTGGTCTGCAAATCGAGATGTCCCGTCGACATTGCATAGTTTACATTTGGCTGCAAAATTCCATTCACGAAGAGATTATAAAACGAAACGTCGCTGGGAGAAAGAATGCCGGTATTGCCATACTCCATGAGTTCATCTGCATTCGTATAATTTTTCTTTGTCCCATTTGATAAAGCATTATATTGGCTTACCGTAGCCTCTAACAGCATATCATAGACAACGGATGTCGCGCTGTGAAAACAGACGCAGTCGTAAACCCTTTGTGCCATGATTACTATTTCATCAGGCATATCGACCGGCTGAACCAGGATATCAACCCAATTGCAGGATCTTGCAGCGGTGTCTAAATCAATCTCGACTTTAATTTCGGCAATTTCCGTTCCAACCATTACAGGAACACCGAAACATTTGAAATTTCTTACCTGAAAATCCAGAAACGCATCTTCCGGGGTCCAAATGCAGATATGTTGCAAGATACTGAATGGAATGGGGGGTGACATATCCTTTCCTTCCGCGTACACAACAATATATCCTTTGATTAAGATCGTAGCTACTTGGGAATCAGGTTTTGTACCAACACATTTCTTTGATGAACACAATCTCGTAAAAGAAATTGCGTTCGGCTCAAAGGGATCTAATAAATGCCCGTTCTTATCTGACAGGCGACATATAATCAGCGGTAAATTACATTCAGGCATGGATAATTACTCCCATTCTAGGATATGTATCTTCGGTTACACACTTTTTCTGAATCATTCCTGTTTGGCTATGCCTTTTCTTATTGTGTGGCATGGCCTTAAGCAAATGATGCTCCGAAGGGGCGGTATAGGATTCACTACCATACTATTATTTCAGGTTCATATTGCTCCTTACAGCGGAGCTGAACCTCCCCCTATTTAGCGCGTTTTTATTGATAACAGAACCGTTTTTAATCCATTGCCTTCTAAATATTACGTAAAATGAAAAAACAATTTTTATCCCGGTCGGCCCTCCTCCGCTCTCTGCTCATCCTTTTGCTGTTTTCGGTCCTTTAAAACGAATAGTATCATCTCCTGCGAAAAGACAGATCACAAGAAAGATTTTCCTTCTCTTCCGGCGGTGTAAGAACAATCACTTTTTTACTCATTTCTCTCGCACAGCAAACGGTCCTTCCGGTTCCGCTGGGTGTACCGTCCCAGACGGCAATGACGTAATCACTGTGATTCACCATATAGCTGTTTCGATTTCTAAAGCAATCGGGCGTACAATGGGCTTGCAGCAGGTTTTCCTTGTCGCATCGTTCAACTATGAAAAAATAACGATTCCGGTCGGCCTCCGGCCACAGAGCAGCCTGGTCCTCATAAGCGAACGCACACTCCAAAGTGATGGGACAAGCCTCTTTTTCTTTAAGCTCCAGAATGATCTCAGCGGCCCAGGTATCCACACCCAGGGCCATGCCGGAAATAAAGTGCGTCACGCCGTGTTCCCGAATGATCTGCTTAATCTCCTTTCGGAGCATCTTTTTCAGGAGGATACAGCGCGGATCTGACTCGTCAAATCCCCAAGGCAGCGACTGTGGCCGATGACCAATAAAACAGCAGGTCTTATTTTCCATACTATCACCTCGATATACGCAGATGCGTATATGTTAGCCTATTTTTTGCGGGCATGTATACGCGCCTGCGAAAGGAAAGATACTATTATGGTGAGGTGAAAAGTATAATGGTAAAACAGGCTGTCGTAGATCGCTTTATGGAAATTTGCAACTACCGAAATATCAAACCGAATGAACTCGCAACATGTTCAGGCGTAGCACCATCCACCGTATACAGCATGCTGGATACCAGGCGCAAAGATATTTCCATTGTAACGATTAAGAAGCTATGCGATGGTCTGGAACTTACCCTTGGAGAATTCTTTTCCACACCGGAATTCGACGCACTGGAACAGGAAATCGAATAAGGCTGTTTTCTCTCTCAGCAAGCGGAATCTGCTGCCTAGTATTTTCTAATTTCTGTAAGCATATTTTCCAAAAACAGGGGACACCTTCCCATTATAGATTTACTCCGTACCATTTGTACCCGTCAAACCGGAAAACATTACATTTGCAAAATGGTTACAAATCGGTTACAGTTTATCCATCAAAACGATGTGAGGTGTACCATGAAAAAATTTTGGCTGATTCTTTTTACCCTGCTCTTTTCCTCCGCCATGCTTCTGTCAGCCTCTGCCGCCGGACTTACCCACACCGTCGTTTCGGGCGACACCATGTGGAAACTAGCGGTAAAATATCAGGTCGGCACAAGCGAAATAATCACGGCAAATCCGCAGATTATCAATCCTGATTTGATCTATCCCGGTCAGGTACTTAACATTCCAGAGGTATCCGGTACAGCCCTAGCCTATGAAAGTGAAGTCGTTCGTCTGGTGAACGAGGTCCGTGCACAGAACGGCCTAAAGCCTCTCACTGCAAACTGGGAACTTTCCCGGATCGCACGCTACAAATCGCAGGACATGGCCGATAACGGCTATTTCTCCCACACAAGCCCAACCTATGGCTCTCCGTTCAATATGATTCGCGCATTTGGCCTGTCCTATCGAACCGCCGGAGAGAACATCGCCTACGGTCAAACCACGCCTCAGATGGTAATGAACAGCTGGATGAACTCCAGCGGGCACCGTGCCAACATCCTCAATTCCTCCTTTACTCAAATTGGAGTTGGATATTCTCCAGACGGGAATTACTGGACTCAGATGTTTATCGGGTAAGGGCTCTACGAAAGACAAAAGTCCTGTAATCGTTTTGATTACAGGACTTTTGCTGTCTTATCGCTATCATTTAGAGGGACCTCTCCATCTCCGGTGTTCATTCCCCCGCAGTTTCCCGCTCCTTTACCAGATTTACCAGGGCGGAAGTGCCCAAGCGGTCGGCACCCAGACGCAGGAAATCCTCCGCATCCTTCTGCGTACGGATACCGCCGGCCGCTTTGATTTTCACGTTGGGACCGATGTTTCGGGAAAAGAGCGCCACATCCTCCCGGGTAGCACCTCCGGTGGAAAAGCCGGTGGAGGTCTTGATATAATCGGCGCCCGATTCCGTAACCAGCCGGCACATTCTGATTTTTTCTTCTTCCGTCAGCAGACAGGCCTCCACAATTACCTTCAGAATGCGGCCCTGGCAGGACGTCTTGACTGCTTTAATCTCGGCCAGCAAATCGTCCCAGCGGCGGTCCTTAACCCAGCCCACATTAATGACCATGTCGATCTCATCGGCGCCATTTCGGATCGCATCCTCTGTCTCAAATACCTTGACGGCGGTCGTATGGTACCCGTTGGGAAACCCAATCACCGTGCAGAGCTTCAGCTCGTTTCCCACATACTCAGCCGCCTGCTTCACATAGGCCGCCGGGATACAGACTGACGCCGTGTGATAGCGGATGCCTTCGTCACAGACCTCCCTGATCTGTGCCCAGGTACACTCCGGTTTGAGCAGGGTGTGGTCACAGTGGGAGAGAATCTCTCTGATTTCCATGATGGATTGTCCTTTCAGATTTGAATAAGTTCATAGGTCCGGCTACCCAGCCCTATTTTTTCCGCATGGGCCAGGCAACTTTTCCATTCGGCCCCCGGCGTGGTATTTTCAAAGTGATCATGATGGTCCACAAAGTCCGGCTCCTGCATCCTCTGCGTCAGCAAACTGCCGGGAAGGGGTGCTTGCCGCAGGCAGGCATCGGCGCACGCCTGATCCAGCGCGACAGGATCGAAGGATGCAAACATGCCCACGTCGGGAAGAATGGGAACGTCATTTTCCGCGTGGCAGTCACAGTAAGGAGAGATATCCATCACCAGGCTGACATGGAATTGAGGCCGTCCATCCACCACCGCCTTGGCGTATTCCGCCATCTTGCAGTTAAGCTCCGCATTGGCGCTGGCATTGGGGTTGTAAATCGCGTCCAGATTACAGGCGGCAATGCAGCGTCCGCAGCCCACACATTTGTCGTGATCAATCATGGCTCGGTTATCTTCCCCGAACGAAATGGCGTCATGCGCGCACTGGCGGGTACAGGCATGGCAACCAACGCAGCGGCGTTTCCGGACCGTGGGCTTTCCCGCCGCGTGCTGCTCCATTTTACCGCGGCGGCTGCCACAGCCCATACCGATATTTTTAAGTGCCCCGCCGAAGCCGGTGTTTTCATGCCCCTTAAAGTGTGTCAGACTGATAAAAACGTCCGCATCCATAATGGCCCGCCCAATCTTCGCGGTGTGGACATACTCGCCGCCCACAACCGGAACTTCCATGTCGTCCATTCCTTTGAGCCCGTCTCCGATGATGATCTGGCAGCCGGTGGACAGGGGTGAAAAGCCGTTTTCAGCGGCGGCGGCCAAGTGCTCCAACGCATTTTTGCGGCGACCAGGGTATAGCGTATTGCAGTCAGTCAGGAAAGGCGTCCCGCCCAGTTCCTTTACCACATCGGCCACCACCTTGGCGTAGTTCGGTCGCAGGAAAGAGAGGTTGCCCGGCTCACCAAAGTGCATCTTGATGGCCGCAAACTTGTGTGTAAAGTCAATATCACCTATCCCCGCTTTGGTCATGAGCCTTCGGAGCTTATCCGGCAGGCTGGTTCCCGCCGGAGCGTGGAAATCGTCAAAATAAACCTTAGATGGACCTGTCATAAATCGTGTTTCCTTCCTTTCCGCCCTGAACAGGCACAAAACGCCGCCTTCCGAACCTGCTGTTCCATCAGCGGGTGGTTCTTGGGTTTTCCCCACGGAAATACTCCCCAACTGTATTTATGCTAACCATACCATATTTGCAGTTTAAATGGAAGTCCCATCAAAACCGGATAGAACAGAATACGGCGGAGCCCGCTTATGCAGGCCCCGCCGTTGTGCCGGAAGCGCTTAATAATTTTCGGCGCGCAGTTCGAAATAAGCCTGTGGATGGCCGCATACAGGACATACTTTGGGTGCCTCCGTACCATATTCCAAATGGCCACAGTTGCGGCAGTACCAGACCTTGATCTCCCCACGCTGGAACACAGCGCCGTCTTCCAAGTTTTCCGCCAGCTTGAGATAACGCTCCTCATGGCTCTTCTCGATCTTTCCAACCGCCTCAAACGTGTCCGCAAGGGCATGAAACCCCTCTTCATGGGCTGTGGCGGCCATCTCCTTATACATCTCAGTCCATTCCCCGTGCTCCCCTTCCGCAGCGGCAACCAGATTCTCCGGCGTAGTGCCGATGCCGTTCAGGGCCTTAAACCACAGCTTGGCGTGTTCCTTTTCATTCCCCGCGGTCTCTTCAAATATGGCCGCGATCTGTTCATAGCCGTCTTTTCTTGCTTTGCTGGCAAAATAAGTATACTTATTACGTGCCATGCTTTCGCCTGCAAATGCCTTCCACAGGTTGGCTTCCGTTTTGCTGCCTTTGAGTTCCATATGAATTCCTCCTTATATATATAGCATTTTGCTTGGACCTCTGACTGACCAGCAGAGTCTCCTTAATCGCCTGTGCAATGAATGCAGATGCCGTAAAAAACAATCTCGTGCCGGGAAATCTGGTGACCACTGTACTGGGAGGCCGCCTCGTCCAAATGGGGGTCATAGGAAAGGCCATCCAAATCATAAACTCTTCCACAACGGAGACACTGAAAATGCGGATGGGGTTTCGTGTTGGCGTCATAGCGCTCGATGGGAAACGCCAGACGCATGATCATGCCGCTGTCAGCAAGCAGGTTCAGATTCCGATATACTGTGCCAAGGCTCAAGCTGGGATTTTTGGGTTTGAGCCAATTATAAACCATCTCGGCGGTCGGATGTTCTGTTGTGTTGCACAGCGCCTGAAAAATCATCTCCCGCTGCCTGGAATAGCGCTTTGCGCCCATGAGAACCCTCCTGTAACAATAATCATTTTCGTTACTGATTGTAACCATATCAGATTTCCCCGGGAATGTCAAGTGTTTCATATTTTTTCTCTTGACAATTTGGCCATTTCCTGTATAATAATATAGCTTGTCCTGTGTACACACAGGCAGGCTCATCCTTGTCCCCGACTGTGTACGGGGACCATATGTCCATAAGGAGGTGCAAGTAAAATGGCAAAAGTCAATGCAAATTACGAGGTTGTCTATATCGTAGACCCCGCCATCGGCGAAGAAGCAATCGCCGCTATGGTGGAAAAGTTCAAAACCCTCACGGAGTCTCATGGTACCGTGGCGGAAGTCAATACCTGGGGCAAGCGCCATATGGCCTATCCCATCAATGACCTGACGGAAGGCTACTATGTTTTCATGGCCTTTACGGCTGAGGCGTCCTTCCCCGCTGAACTGGACCGTGTTCTGCGAATCACCGATGGCGTAATCCGTTCCCTGATTGTCTGTAAAGACGAATAAGGAGGCCGCGGATGCTAAACAAGATTTTTCTCCAGGGGCGGCTGGTCGCCGATCCCGAATTACGGCATACTCCTTCCGGGGTGGCCGTAACTTCCCTGCGTCTCGCCGTGGACCGGGATTTCAAGGACCGGGAAACCGGCGAGAAAAAAGCTGATTTTATTAATGTTGTTACATGGCGTAATACAGCCGAGTTCGTCTCTCGCTTTTTCACAAAGGGCCGCATGGCCATTGTGGAAGGCCGTCTTCAGATCCGCGACTATACGGACCGGGACGGCAATAAGCGCACGGCGGCTGAAGTGGTGGCCGACAACGTTTATTTTGGAGATTCCCGCAGGGACTTCGAGGGCGGCGGCTATTCCGCGCCGGCACGCCCTCAGCAAGCCGCACCCGCTGCCGCCGACAACAGCTATTCCGCGCCTCCCTCGGGCAACGACCAGTTTGCCGAGTTGGATGACGACGATGGTGAGTTGCCCTTTTAAGCAGTTATGGTGTTTTTCTCCTGCTTTTTCTGCACATTATAATATCAAAAGGAGGTCATTGTACCATGCCTATGGATAGAGACCGTCCACGCAGCCGCAGGCGCCGCAAGGTCTGCACCTTCTGTGTGGATAAGATTGAGCACATCGACTATAAGGATTCCGCAAAACTGCGTCGATTCCTTTCCGAGCGTTCCAAAATTCTTCCCCGCCGTACTACCGGTACCTGTGCCATGCATCAGCGTCAGCTGACTAAGGCCATTAAGCAAGCCCGTCAGATTGCTTTGCTTCCCTTTGTTACCGATTGATTCCGGCGCTCTAAGCTGCCGCAGAAATACATTTCTGCGGCAGCTTTTTTCTGCTTTCTACGCACGATTGCTACCCTGCCAAGTTTCTTTGCGTTGCGATACTCCGTTTTTCATGCTATGATGAAGTGGAATTCGAAAGCGGCGGACCGCCGCAGAGCAAAGGAAGTGGAACCAATGATTGCAGAAGCGCGGCGACAGGCGATTCTGGAAACCTTACATCAGGCGTCACAGCCCATCAGCGCGGCGGTTCTGGCCACCCGGTTTTCAGTCAGCCGGCAGGTTATTGTGGGCGACATTGCCCTGCTTCGGGCCGCCGGTGAGGACATATCGGCCACACCCCGGGGCTATGTGATTCTGAAGGCCACTGCCGGCCAGGTACGGCAGATCGCCTGCCAGCACGGACCGGAGGGAATGCGCGACGAGCTTTGCGCCATGGTGGATCAGGGCTGTACCGTGTTGGACGTAATCGTGGAACATCCAGTCTATGGGCAGCTCACAGGTCCTCTCCAGATCTCCAGCCGCTATGAGGTGGAGCAGTTCATTGAGCGCTGTCAGGCCACCGACGCCCGCCCGCTGTCCGACCTGACGGAAGGAATTCATCTCCACACACTCTCCTGCCCGGATGAATCTGCCTTTCAGCGTGTTACGGCGGCACTGAACGAGCTTCATATCCTTTTATCCAATTGACAGTTGACAAAAGGAGCTTTTCCGTTTATCATGTGGTATACAGGTGTCAAGACACAAGTATACCACATTTTTATATAAGCAGGTGTTTTCCATGGAAAAGTTTCGAGCATTTCTCAAACGCAAGGATATTGTCATCTCTGCCAAACGGTATGGGATCGACGCACTGGGTGCTATGGCACAGGGGCTGTTCTGTTCTCTGCTTATCGGTACCATCATTAACACCGTCGGTGTACAGTTCCACATTGGATTTTTAACGATGACCGTGGCCACCGTGGGCGGCGTGAACTACACATTGGGCGGGCTGGCTACCGCCATGAGCGGCCCCGCCATGGCGGTAGCCATCGGCTATGCGCTGCGGTGCCCGCCATTGGTGTTGTTTTCTCTCATCAGCGTGGGCTTTGCCTCCAACGCGCTGGGCGGGGCGGGTGGCCCGCTGGCGGTTTTGTTTGTTGCAATTTTCGCCTCGGAAATCGGAAAAGCCGTCTCTAAGGAGACCAAAGTCGATATTCTGGTCACGCCGCTGGTCACCATTGGCGTAGGTGTGGGGCTTTCCGCATGGTGGGCACCGGCCATCGGCGCAGCGGCCAGTTCTGTGGGACGCATTATTATGTGGGCCACGGAACTTCAGCCCTTCCTGATGGGTATTATCGTCTCTGTCGTAATGGGCATCGCCTTGACACTACCCATCTCCTCCGCCGCAATCTGCGCGGCGCTTTCACTGACCGGTCTGGCCGGCGGCGCCGCTGTGGCCGGCTGCTGTGCGCAGATGGTGGGCTTTGCGGTAATGAGCTTCCGGGAGAACCGCTGGGGCGGCCTTGTGTCGCAGGGTATCGGCACCTCTATGCTGCAAATGGGAAACATCGTTCGTAATCCGCGTATCTGGACCGCGCCCATCGTCGCCTCCGCCATCACCGGCCCCATCGCCACCTGCATATTTCGCCTGGAAATGAACGGTCCGCCGGTATCCTCCGGAATGGGGACCTGCGGCCTGGTGGGACAGATCGGCGTCTACTCCGGCTGGGTCAGCGACGTTGCAGCCGGGGCAAAAGCGGCAATTACCGGCATGGACTGGCTGGGCCTGATTTTGATTTGCTTCATCCTGCCCGCCGTCCTGTGTCCCTTGATTAATTCTTTCTGCCGGAGGGCCGGCTGGGTGAAGGATGGGGATCTCACTTTGGCCTGAATCATATAAAAACGGCGTGGATAGAGACTCTGGTCTCCGTCCGCGTCGTTTTTGCTTGAAGTTATTCCGACTGAATAATTTTAATCTGGTTGGCGCTCAGGCCCGTTTCCTGTTTGACAATCTCGCTGATTCGTGCAATATCCGCGTCGGTAAGCGTACCGTCTTGGGAGGACACCACCACACTGATGGTGCCATCTCCCAAAAATGCCACACAGTTGGTGTAGCCCTTAGCTGTAACCAGATTTTCAATCTGAGCCTCGGACAGCGTATTGGCCGCCATGGTCTGAATGGCCTCGTTTGCTTTCTGGATCGCGTCGGCGTCTGCTTTTTCATCCGACGCTGCCTGCTGGAGCAGAGACAGCGCACTGTCCCGTGCCTGCTGTCGGTTGAGCCGGGCATTGGCAAAATAGCCGCTCTCCGTGGTCTGTGCCTGGTCTTGACTCTGGTCCTGATCCTGGCCCGTTGCCTGTGGCTCCGCCGTCTGCTGGCTGTCATTCTTCAGCAGCGTATCGTCGGAAGAGTTCCCAACCAGTGTGGCCTGCCCCAGTATCTTGCCGGCGTCTGTGCTAATCTTGCCGTCATGACTGTACGACCAGTTGAGGTAGGCCGCCGCACAGACGAACAGAACGATAACCGCCACCACGGCGTTCCGCTTCCAAAGCTTCATCCTATTTTCCTCCTTACGTTCCCTTACAAATACTGATTTTATCCGTGCCAAGGCCAGTCAGCGCGGAGACTGCCTCCGCCAGTTTCAGCCGGACGGCCGCGTCTTCCCCGCCGGGGCAGATAACCAGCGCCCCCTGAAACTGTGGGTAATACTGCTGCAATTCCACAGGCGCCTGTTGACTGGAGCCCTGAGAAACCACCACCGTTTTGCGCTCCTCCTGACAGTTCCCGTTCTCGTTGGACGTGGAGACATCTGTGGCGAGGATTTTCTTTCCCCCGTTTTTCAAGGTCAGCATAACCTGCACCTTCCCCGCGCCATCGACCTTTGAGAGGGCATCGGAGAGTTTTTGCTCCATCTCCTCTAGGTTAAAGGCTTCCTCCGCCTTCGCTGCGGATTGTGCACCCGCTGCAGCGCTTTTTCCGGATGGAATTGCCAGAAGCACCAAGCCGACCAAGAGAATCACGCCTGCGTACCGATATTTTTTCAGCAGCATTCGCAGCCGTCCAATCCAATCGGACCGCTCCTTTTTTTCCGCCGTCATGTGTCTTCCCCGCTTTCGTAGCTTTGATGTTCCGCCGCGATGGCAAGTTCAGTTTCCAAAATCCTGGTCAATTTCTGACGCTGCTCTGGCGTAAAGTCTCCAACCAGCGTGACATCAGAGGGATACGGCACCTGATTTTCACCCACCGTACAGGTTACAGTAACCTTTTGACAAGCCGCGCCCACGTCGGTCGCCTTGTCCAGAATATATGCGCCTGTCTTCTCGGCTATGATGGTTTTCATCGCCTCCAGGCTGGCTTCTTCTCCGGCCTGCTTGTATTCTGTAAGCACCGATTGGTCCTTTACCGTCACAATGGCGGACGCCAAGTCCTCCGTGGTCAGCAGGGGATTCAGCACCGCCACAAGAAGCAGCAGGCCTCCCGCCAGCTTTCCCACCCGCCGCACCGCGCCGTTGGGTGTCATGCTGTCGGTGAGGGCGGTGATCAATGCGGCGCCGGTAATACCCATCAGCCACTGTCTAAGCAGTTCCATCATGGCATCACCATGGACACGGCGGACACCAGAGATACCAGCAGCAGCAGCGCGCAGGCTCCCATCATGCCCAATACCAGGCCAAAGGCACCGCCGATGTCACTGATGAGAGAAGAAATGCGCCCTTCGGCTACCGTAGCGGACAGCGCCGCCGTCAGCTTGTAGGCCAGGTAGTGAATGCCGAGCTGAAGGAAGGGAATCACACATAGAGACAAAACCACCAGCATGCCGAATACACCTACCGTATTTTTCAAAATACCTGCCCCGGCCAGGACGGTCTCGGCGGCGTCGGAAAGAACGCTGCCCACCACCGGCACCATACTGGAAACGGTAAACTTTGCGGCCTTGACCGCCGCCGCATCAGCCGAGCCGGCGATAACCCCGCTAATAGTAAGATAGCCCACAAATATTACCATAACGGCGGTTAGTATGGTGGCGATTGTCCATTTAAGAAAACCGGCAATTTGCCGCAGTCCGCCGTTTCCAACGGCAGCATAGGCTACGCAGGCGGCAAGATATGTATAAACCAGTGGCAGCAGGAGGCGGTTAATAAGGGTCATCAGGATGTCGGAAAACAGCAGTGTGGCCATCTGTCGGGCTACGGCACCGGTGGGCGCCCCCCCGGCCGCCGTCACACTGGCCATGGTCGGCAGCAGTACCTTGGAAAAGTTTTCCATGTTGTCAATTGCTCCCCGTCCAAAGCCAATCAGGGAGTGGGCGTCACCGACCGCCACCGCCGTAATGGCTAACGCCCCGGCAATCGTCACCGCGTCCAGCGACCCTCCCGGCTCGCTTCCACACGCCCGCGTAGTCTCCGCCAGACCACACAGCAGCACGATCACTAACAGTAAAACCCCGGAACGCACCGCCTTTCGTGCCACGCCTCCCACCGTATCACCGCACGCGTCCAGAATATTCTGTAACCCCTCGTTCAAGCCTTCTCCCATGGTGACTTCCGTCTGCGATCCCGCTTTTTCCAGCTTGTCAATGCCCAGCGCCTTGTCCTGCTGGTCCAGGGCCTCGCTGCCGGAAGCAGCCGCCGTCCCCATCAGCAGGGCAAACAGCAGAAGTCCCGCCAGCAGGAACCTTCCTCTCCTCCGCCTGGTCATAGCAGCCCTGTAACCGCCGACAGCACACTCTGCAGCAGGGGCAGAATCACAACCAGCGCGGCTGCGGCACCCGCAGTCTCTACAAAGGCCGCCAGTCCACCCTCGCCCGCGTCCCGGCAGAGTTCGGAGGCCAGACGCACCAGAATAGCAATGCCCACCGTCTTGATCACAGGGGCCACCAGCGCCGGAGAAAGCCCCGCAGATTCCTCCAGCGTGTCCAACATGGAGCGGACCTCCCGAAAAGCATCCATGGACATGGTCAGGATCACCGCGCCTCCGGCAAGGGCCAACACCATGGAAATCTCCGGTACACCTTTTCGGACCGTCAGCGCGCACAGCGCCGCCGTCACCGCAACGGCCCCCAGCCTTATCACATCCACCATAGCGCATTACAGACCAAACAGGTTCTTAACCAGCGTGAACAGTTCGCTGATCTCCTGTACCACCATCATCAGAACTACCACCAGGCCGGCCAGTGTGGTCATGGTCGCCTGCTCGTCCCGCCCGGAGCGGGTCAGCACCTGATTGAGTACGGAAACCAGAATTCCAATGGCGGCAATCTTGAAAATGAGATCCACGTTCATGTTCTTGTCCCTTCCCATCTTTTGAATCGTCTGTCCTTATAGCAGCAGAATCACCATAAGGGCACCGGCGCCCATACCCAACGTACTATACACCCTCCCCAACCGGGTACTGTCCGCCTCGGTCTGGTGTAGACACAGCCTCAGTTCCTCCACGCACCCACGGATAGCCTGCTGCTGCTGCTCCGCGTCGAATCGGCCCAATACGCTGCCCAGGCTCTCCATAATCTGCCATGTACGCGGCTCCAGCAGCAGGTCGCTCTCCTCTGCCAGCGCTTCGCGCCACACTTCGGATAAGGTTTTATCGCCCAATTCGGACAGGCCGTCCCGGCACCGGGCGAAAAACAGATCCGCCGGCGGCTGTGCCTGCTGCGCCAGCTGAGAAAAAAGCTGAGGGGTTGGGGTCAGACGAAAGCTCAGTTCCCGTTCCATCTGAGCCAGCGCCCCCGTCAGTGAGCGCAGGGCCCGCACCCGGGCGCGCAGTTGAGCTGCCGCCCCAAAGCCAAGTCCGGAAGCACCCAGTGCCAGAAGAAATGCGCCCAACAGCTTCAGCATGGGACTTCCTCCCCCTCCGCCGTCAGTACCTGACAGTGCCGAATGCCCCGCTCCGCCCGGATAAGCACCAGCCGCTGAAAGAGCTTTTGGTTTTGAAGCCTCCGGTACAGAGGCCGCGCGGACAGGTCGTCCAAATCCCGCCCGTGCGCGGTGGCCAGCAGAGCGACTCCACAGCCTCTGGCCTGTTCAAACGCCCCAATATCCGCCGCCGCGGTAATTTCGTCCGCCGCCAGTACCTGGGGCGTCATCCCCCGCAACAGCAGCAGCATAGCCTCCGCTTTGGGACAGCCGTCCATCACATCGGTGCGCCCCCCCAGCTCCATCTGAGGCTGTCCATGCTCCATGGCCGCCAACTCTCCCCGCTCGTCCGCCACGCCGACCCGCAGAGGCGGCACGCCGCGGCCATCGGAAATGCAGCGAATCAAGTCCCGCAGCAGTGTGGTCTTTCCGCCGCCGGGCGGTGAGAGAAGCAGCGTGTTCTGCAGTCTTCCATGCTCAAACAGCCGTGGCAGAACCGGCGCAGCTACACCGGGTACCTCCCGCGCAATTCGCAGGGCCATGGAGGAGAGCTGGCGCAGATTACAGACTGCGCCGTCCTTTACCACACCGCTTCCGCACAGTCCCAGCCGGTGCCCACCCGGTACCGTGAGAAATCCGTTTTTAAAATGTTCCAGTGCCGTATGGGCGGATGCCTGACTGGCAATTTCCAGCACGTCCAGCAGGTCCCGCCCGGCGATTTTGCGCTCTGTAAAGCCGGGCAAAGGCTGCTCCCCCCAGTAGGAGGACAGCATCAGCGGCTGCCCGATACGAAGCCGGAATTCCTCGGTCCGCCCACGTAAACTGTCCGGAAGCGCTTTCACCGCCCGACGCAGATCGACAGGCAGCAGCGCTGCTGCCGACTGAAACCGTTCCTCCGGGTCCATCGTACCCGCTCCTTTCTCCTTTGGATGCTCCATTCTATGAACGGTTGTCCACTTCTATGCCGGACAGGAGATAAAAAAGCAGAGCCACAAATTTTTCGTGGCTCTGCTTTTCCTCTATAATTTCATTTTTAGGCGTTCAGGATGCCCGCACTGGTCTGTCCAGATGTGTAACCAGCCGGCCAGCGCTGAAAATACCCACAATCCGAATCGGAACCATAATTCCGGCCTGCACCAGTCGGATAGGTAAAAGCGCCAGCATACCCTTTCCGGTCAGTATATGGAGCCAGAGCGCATTAAGGCCCACTTCAAACAGCAGCGCCGCCAGCAGGACCGCGGCTATAATCTGCCCAACCGAGCGGTGCTTCCGATAGAGCAGCAGCCCGTATACCGCGCCGGTGAGAAAAGCCGTAAGGGTAAAGCCGGGAAAATATGTACCGGTGGGAAATATCAGCGTTCCTACGATGTCGGCGATGGCTGCGCCGGCACCGGCATACCACGGTCCGTAAAGCATGGCGGCGATAACCACCGGCAAAAAGCCGAAACTGATCCGGAAAAACAGCGTATTGACGGAACAGAGGCGGGTGAGAATCACATCGATGGCGATCAGGACCGCCAGATTCACAATTCTGACTGCATACGTACTTTTTTTCATAAAAAATGTCTCCTTTCACGGGCGTTGCCACGAAAAAGAAGACTTCTCTCTCGTTGGCAGCGGATGCGGCACAGCACCGCGGGATGGTGTTCATCCCTTCGTCCGGCGGCAACTTCCCATCCGCCGGCACTTAACGCGCTCATGCCTACTCTGTCCATGATGTTCCGGCCTCAGCGGCCGAAGCAGGCGCGCACCGCGCCCGCCATATACAGGGAACCGAAAGCGCACACCGCGCCGTCTTCCCCCGCCAGTTTCTTTGCTATCTCCACCCCCTCTTCTATCGTACCGGCCGAGACGGTCGGAACGCCGTACGGTTCCAGATGCGCCGCCAGTTCCGCCGCGCTCAGGGCACGGGTACTCAAAGGTGTCACCGTGACAAAATGCGCTGCCATAGGCGCCACCTGACGGTACATCGCCGGATAATCTTTATCGGCCAGCACCCCGGTTAAAAACGTAACCGGCCGGTTCGGCAGGTAATCCTGAAGATTCCGGACCAGTGCCTGTACACACTGTGGATTATGTCCGCCATCCACAATAAACAGGGGCTGCCGCTCCAATACCTCAAACCGCGCGGGCCACTTCACGGCGGCAAATCCCGCGCGGATGTCCTCGTCCCGGACGGTCCAGCCTTTCCGCCGCAAAACTTCTACCGTGGTCAGCGCCGCCGCGGCGTTGCAGAGCTGATGGTCGCCCAGCAGGGGCAGGAACAGCTCCTGCCCATCCCACCGGAAGGTCTGCCCGTCCAGATTGTGCCGCAAGGGCGTCAGGCGGGAAAAATCCGCCCGGTGGAGGCGCGCGCTTTGCCGGGCGCAGACCTCTTCCACCACCCGCTCCACACGCGCCGGCTGCTGGTACAGAACCACGTCGCAGTCCGGCTTAATGATGCCGGCCTTGGCGGAGGCAATCTCCTCCAGCGTGCTGCCCAGCTGCTTCTGATGGTCCAGGCCGATGGCGGTGATTACGGCAGCTTCCGGCGCTTCAATTACATTTGTGCTGTCCAGCAGGCCGCCCAATCCCACCTCCAACACCACGATATCACACTGTTTTCGTTGAAAATATAAAAAGGCCAACGCTGTAATCAGCTCAAATTCCGTGGGCGGATCGTCCATTCGGTCCGCCGCCGCCTTTACCTCAGTCATCAGCTCACCCAAATCCGCATCCGAAATCATGGTGCCGTTGATTTGTACCCGCTCGTGGAACGTTTGCAGATAGGGTGAACTGTTCAGTCCCGTCCGGTAGCCCGCCGTCCGCAGAACCGAAGCCAGCATGGCAGCCGTACTGCCCTTTCCGTTCGTTCCCGCGATATGGACAAAGCGTAGGCCGCGTTCCGGGTGCCCCAGTCCGTCCAGCAGCGCGTGGGTACGGGAGAGCCCCGGCCTGCTGCCCAGCCAGGTGCGGCTGTGAATATAGGCAATGGCCTCCGCGCCGCTCATCAGGGCGCCGCGTTTCATCATGGTCATTCGGTCTCCTTACTCCACTGTAACCGACTTGGCCAGGTTTCGCGGCTTATCAATGTCGCAGCCGCGCATGAGCGCCACATAGTAGGCAAACAGCTGCAGCGGGATCACGTCCAGGGACGGAACCAGCATGGGATGGGTATCCGGTACCAAAATAGCCGAATCCACCGTCTTCTTCATCTCGTCGCCCTTTGATTCCACCGTCAGGCCAATGACGTCCGCGCCCCGGGATTTAACCTCCACCACGTTGCTCATCAGCTTTTCAAACAGCGCCGTGTGGCTGGCCAGCGCCACCACCAGTGTACCATCCTCAATAAGAGAAATGGTACCGTGTTTCAGTTCTCCCGCGGCATATGCCTCGGAGTGGATGTAGGAGATCTCCTTCAGCTTGAGGGACCCCTCCAGCCCGATGGCATAGTCAATGTTGCGCCCGATAAAAAATACCGAGTCGTGGTTAAAATAAATGGATGCAAAATACTGGATGGCTTCTTTATTGTTCAGAATCTGCTCCATCTTTGTAGGAATCAGAAGCAGTTCCGCCACAATTTTATCGTATTCACCCTGTTCGATGGTCCCAAGCAGTTCTGCAAAGCGCAGAGTAATAAGATAAATGAGCGCCAATTGGGTGGAGTATGCCTTCGTGGTAGCCACCGCGATCTCAGGACCCGCCCAGGTGTACAGCACATCATCCGATTCCCGCGCGATGGAACTGCCCACCACGTTTACGATAGACAGAATGCGCGCGCCCAGCCGTCTGGCCTCCCGCATAGCGGCCAGCGTGTCTATGGTTTCTCCAGACTGGCTGATAACGATGGCCAGCGTGTGTTGGGTGACCAGCGGCTGGCAGTAGCGAAATTCCGAAGCCAGCGTCACCTCCACCGGCCTGCGCAGGGTCTTCTCCATGATATACTTGGCCACCACGCCCACATGGTAAGAGGAACCACAGGCGATAATATAGATTTTGTCGATCTGCTCCAGATAAGCCCCGTCGATATTCAGGTTATCCAACACCACATGGCCATTGTGGATTCGTGGAGATATGGTGTCCCGGAAAGCCTTTGGCTCTTCCATAATCTCCTTGGCCATGAAATGCTCATATCCGCCCTTCTCCGCAGCCGAAACCTCCCAGTCCACATGGTGCTTTTCTTTCTCTATCGGTTGGAGATAGGCGTCATAGACGGTGGCCTTGTCGGCGGTCAATACGGCGATTTCCCCGTCCTCCAGATAGCACACCTCCCGGGTATACTTGATGACGGCGGTTACGTCGGAGGCAAGGAAGTGAAACCCTTCGCCATAGCCCAAGATGAGCGGGCTGTCCTTGCGGGCGGCAATGAGCCGGTCGGGGCAGTCGGCACAGATGATTCCAAAGGCATAGGCGCCCTGAATACGGCTGAGCACCTTGGACACGGCGTCCAGGATGTCGCCTTCATAATAGTATTCCAGCAGTTGCGCCACTACCTCGGTATCCGTCTGAGAGACAAACTTTATACCTTTTGCCTGCAGGAACTCCTTAATCTCCACATAATTTTCAATGATGCCGTTATGTACCACAGCAATACGGCCGGAGGCGCTGACCTGCGGGTGTGAGTTCACATCGGAAGGTTCTCCGTGGGTCGCCCAGCGGGTATGGCCCAGGCCCACCGTGCCATGTATGGTTCTGCCGCCCTGCACCATATCGGCGAGGACTTTAAGACGGCCTTTTGCTTTGACCACCTTCAGCCCGTCCTGTTGGGAAAAAACCGCCAGTCCGGCGGAATCGTAGCCCCGGTATTCCAGTCTGGCCAGTCCATCCAGCAAGACGGGCGCGGCCTCTTCTCTTCCAATATATCCAACAATACCGCACATAGAAATATCCCCCTGTTCGGTGCTCCCTGTTTTTGATTTCCCGGCGGCCGAAGCCGGCGGGGCAAAAGAATAAGTGATTATACCATTAAAGTATATGCGCCGCAATATGAAAAGCAAGAAACAAATTTTAATTTTTCAACAGAAAAAGGGGGCGGTCTCCGACCGGCCCCCTTGCCGTTACGATTTGCCGCCTACCACTTGATCAAAGTGGTCGTTAATTTGTTTGGTGAACGCTTGCGCCGCATTATAGCCCATTTTTTTGTGACGGTTATTCATCGCCGCAACTTCTACAATAATAGCCAGGTTTCTGCCTGGTCGGACCGGAACCGTGAGTGATGGGACCTTCACGCCGAGGATAACGGTGTACAGATCCTCCAGGCCCAACCGGTCGTAGATTGCGCTCTCGTTCCACGGCTCCAGATTCACTACCAAGTCGATATCCTGATCCTCACGGACGGCGCTCATGCCAAACAGCTGCTGTACATCCACCACGCCGATGCCACGCAGCTCAATATAGTGGCGGATCAGCTCCGGCGCGGAGCCTACCAGCCGCTTGACACCGATGCGTTTAATCTCCACCGCATCGTCAGCCACCAGCCGGTGGCCCCGCTTAACCAGTTCAATCGCCGTCTCACTTTTACCCACGCCGGACTCACCCAGAAGGAGAATGCCTTCGCCGTAGACCTCCACCAGCACACCGTGGCGGGTAATGCGGGGCGACAGATAGTTACGCAGCGAAGCAATGATGGCACCCATAAAGGCCGAGGTGGTCTCCGAAGTGCGCAGGACTGTACGGTTATATTTCTCCGCCATGGCCATACACTCCGGGAAAGGTTCCATTCCCCGGGTAATGATAAGCGCGGGGAGATCATAGGACAACAGCTGGTCAAAGCTTTTTTCCCGTTCTTCCGCCGTCCTCTGGCTCAAATACGTGGTTTCAACTCTGCCGATCACCTGGAGGCGCTTGGGATCAAAGTAGTCGAAAAAACCCACCAGTTGGAGCCCGGGACGGTTAACATCCTCCTTCTGGATGAGAAGATCTTCATACCCCTCCGCGCCGCGCAGAACCTCCAGTTCAAAATCCTTTATTATCTGTCCAAGTTTTACCGAATGATGGCTGTCCATATTCAGACCGCTCCTTCCCGTGTCGTGCAGCGCTCTATCTACAATAACAAGGGTTATTATACGCGCTTCCGCTGTATTTGGCAATGCCGCTTCCATACGGGAAAGCGTGGGAAATCCAAAAATAATGCTTGCAATTTTTCTTTGAATCTGGTAATATGTCATTCGATGCTTTGGAATATAGCTTAGCATGATATTAGACCAGCGAGGAGGTTCAAGGAAATGGCCAAATGCGAATTTTGCGATAAGGGCGTTGTATTTGGGATCAAGGTATCCCACTCTCACCGCCGCTCCAATCGCCCGTGGAAGCCCAATGTGAAGCGCGTCAAGGCGATTGTCGACGGCACGCCGAAGCATGTGTATGTCTGCACCCGCTGCCTCCGTTCGGGTAAGGTCACCCGCGCTGTTT
>JALCSB010000021.1 GCA_022653075.1 Intestinimonas sp. | reverse complement strand
AAAACTGGTTCGGCTTGTCTTTCGACTGCTGAAGGACAACCGCCTGTATATCCCATCAGAGCGCTGAGCTACTGCTCGCCGCTCTGACGCCGCAGCCCTGTTTCAAGAATCCTTATGGGCAGGGCTTAGGTTGGTGTTGTCTTTTTTGCCTCAACTGTACGGTTAAAGCATGCTTTTCTCTTGTTTTGTTCACATTCCACCTCTTGACTTCATACCATTAGACTTTACTGCGTTTCAATCAGACGGCTACCTGTAATGGGGGATCATTTTTGTTAATGATCCGGCTGAGGAACTGTTTGGTCCGTTCTTCCTTGGGATTGACCAAAATTTCACTCGGCGCTCCCTCTTCCACGATGTTACCGCCGTCCATAAATACGATCCGACTGGCAACTTCCCGTGCAAACGATATTTCATGCGTCACTACAATCATAGTAATTCCTGTCTTTGCAATCGCTTTTATTGTTTCAAGCACTTCCCCTACAAGCTCCGGGTCTAACGCAGAGGTGGGTTCATCAAACAAAATAACATCCGGCTCCAAGATGATGGCTCTGGCAATTCCCGCCCGTTGCTGCTGTCCGCCCGATATCTGAGCGGGGTAATAATCCACACGGTCTTCCAGCCCAACTTCGGCAAGAATCTTTCGGCTTTTACGCTCTGCTTCCGGCTTTGGAATCTTTTTTACAACTACCATGCCCTCCATTACATTTTGAAGCAACGTCTTATTTTTAAAAAGATTATAATTTTGAAACACCATTGCGGTTTTGCGTCTAAGCTCAAGAATCTCTTTTTTCTTTGTATGTTCACAATTAACACGAAAATCGTTAATTGAAATAGTACCTTTATCCGCCTTTTCCAATGCATTAATACAACGCAGCAGGGTGGTCTTTCCAGAGCCACTGGGGCCCAAAATGACAACAACTTCACCTTTCGCTACATCGAAATTGATACCTTTCAGTACTTCAACGTTCCCAAATGATTTATGAAGGTTGGAAAGTGTAACCATAGAATGCTCCTTTATTGTTAGTTTAAAAGTGACAACTTAATTGTAACAAGCAAGTTGTCTCATGTCAAGCGAAAGGCAGTGCTAAAACCTGCTTTATAGCTTAAATTGTGCGTAAAAATATAATAGATGTGAATATAAATCATAAAATCGACCTAAAAAATTAAAAAATAATTTCAACAAAATGGATTCAGTATGACGAGTTGTACCGACCCTTCTTCTCAAAATGACGGGCCTTTTTTGGAGATATGTTTGTTTTTTATCCGGGGCTGAATGAAAAAAGTTCGGCGCCAATATGGCGCCGAACCTAAAGCGGAATGGAAAAATATGGACATTGCTGCCTATATATGATATAATTTATAACAAGAAATTAATAATTTACGGCGGGAGGTTCATCCACATATGAAAAAAGCTTTTTATGCCGCTTATATTTCGCTTTTTATATTAACACTTTCTTTATTGTGCATTGTTCAGATTAACATTCAGTTATACGGTGCAAAATTAATGATGGATGAGTACTATATTTATTGTGTAATATCGTCATTTTTATTTTGCTTTTTAGGTTTTCTGTCAGTAAGACAATGGTTTCTATATTTTTTGTCTGGTAAGAAATCCATTAACTTAAAACTTCTGATATTTGGTGCGGTTTTGTTTGCGTATGGAGCGATACCGGTTCAGCTTTGGTACCTGTTATTGGGCATACGGTCAAACATGGTTTTAAACTTTATTCAATCCACGTATGTAAATCATGCTGTAAATATGTTGGCGGGCATAATGATAGGAAAATCATTTAAATAACTTCCATTATAGGTTTTATAAAGAAATCGGATGGGGCGAACTGCGTTAAAAAATATTGCATATAATTTTTGGATATAATAACTGAAAATATATGCAATTTGCCGTGCTCCCTCGTGAAAGAAATTCGCCGAACATCATAAAAACGGATTTAAACTCAATCGGCGAAATCACCTCGTAAATCTGTTCCCAGAGCGGCTGATGCCCGTTTTGCACGGAACGGAAAACGTAGATTTTTTACTATTTAACATTTTTGTATTTTTATGTATATTTTACGCTTTGGGAGAATTCCCTTAACCTGGGGTGCCTTGACAAAAAGCTGCAAAGTATATTATCATAAAATACATAAAGTATTCGACCTGCAAATAGAGACTGGTGTCCGACAGGAACGAAAGAGAACAGATGAACAACCCATTTCCATTTTTTCTTATAAAAGTGCATGGAACATCTGCCTTTTTCCATTGAATATTTGTGAATTAATTTTACACAAATAGAATTCACGGCATTTGGGATGAGGTAATTAGGGGAATCGCAAGAGAAAAAAATACATTTTGTAGCATCCAGTACTTTTAAGGGGTTCAGACACGTTTTTCGGCAATGCTTTGTCCTGCCGTGTAACGGTGCGGTTGTCTGGCACCTTATCTTTTTATTTTTCCCTAAAATGTGGTTTTACTGTACCGTTATGTGTTCCGGCAGGTCCTGCTATTAGAACTTTTTATGTCCCCGCGGGCTGAAAAGGGGAGGGGGTTAATTACGCTATGCCGAAGTTAGAGGTTAAAGCGCTGTCTAAAGTATTTGGGCAAAATCCTGAGAAAATATTGTCCCTACTGGAACGGGGGGAAAACAAAAAATCCGTTCTTAAAAAAACGGGCCACAGTGTGGGGGTCAATCATGCCGCGTTCCAAGTGGAAGAGGGCGAGATTTTTGTGGTTATGGGACTCTCGGGCAGCGGAAAATCCACGCTGATTCGCTGCCTGAATCTGCTGATTCGCCCCACGGCGGGCGAAGTGCTTATTGATGGAGAGAATATTGTCACCTGCACGAGAGATCGGCTTTTGGAGATCCGGCGAAAAAAAGTAGCCATGGTTTTTCAGAACTTTGCACTTCTGCCCCACCGCAGTGTGGAAAGTAACGTGGCGTTTGGGCTGGAGCTTCAAGGGGTGCCCCAGGAAGACCGTCTGCAAAAGGCCAGAAACGCCATTGAACTGGTGGGGCTGAAGGGCTATGAGAATTCTCTGCCTGCGCAGCTCTCGGGCGGAATGCAGCAGCGGGTTGGCTTGGCGCGCGCCTTGGCCACGGATCCGGACATCTTGCTGATGGACGAGGCATTCAGCGCCCTGGATCCTCTCATCCGAAAAGAGATGCAGGATGAATTGCTGAGTCTTCAGGACCGAATGCATAAGACCATCATTTTTATTACCCATGACTTGGATGAGGCGCTGAAGCTGGGCAATCGGATTGCTATTATGAAGGACGGCGTCATTGTTCAGATCGGTACGCCGGAGGAGATCCTCACCAGCCCCGCCGATGACTATGTGCGGGAATTTGTACAAGATGTAAATCGCGTAAAGGTGGTTACCGCCTCTACTATCATGAAAAATCCTGATCCGGTGGCTTTTGCAAAGGATGGCCTCCGGGTTGCAGTCCGAAAAATGCGGGAGGCTTCCATCTCCAGTATTTTTGTTTTGGATAAGGACCGCCATGTGAAGGGCCTTTTGACCATAGACAGTGCGATTGAATTGCTGAAAGACAACCGTACCGATATGGACAGCGTACTGAATCGCGACATTTTGTCCGTGGGCCCGGATACGTCCATTGAAGAACTTCTGCCGCTGGTCATTAACTCCAAGTATCCGCTGGTGGTAGTGGATGAAGAGAAAAAAATGATAGGTTTCATTGTAAAAGTCTCCGTTCTGGCAGGAATCATTGGAGAGGGAGCATAAAATGTTCAGATTAGAAATTGGCAGCTATGTGGAACGGGTCATAGACTGGATGACCATACATTGGGCGGGATTTTTTGGCGCCATCCGGGAGGGCTTGTCCGCTGTAATTGGCTGGTTTGGATGGCTCTTTCTTCACATTCCCTTTGTCCTTTTTGTGGTTCTTCTGGTCCTTTTAGCGTGGCGGGTAGCCGGAAAAGGCGTAGCTGTATTTACGGCTGTGGGTTTGCTGATTATACGGTCCATGAATTTGTGGACTCAGACCATGCAGACTCTTTCTATGATTACCACCGCCACTCTCATTGCCCTGCTTATTGGTATACCGCTTGGTATTTGGATGTCACGGAGTGAAAAGGCCAATGATATTATTCGGCCGATTTTGGATTTCATGCAGACGATGCCGGCCTTTGTCTATCTGATTCCGGCTGTGTACTTTTTTGATTTGGGCGAAGTGCCCGGCACGGTAGCTACGGTCATTTTTGCCATGCCCCCGGTGGTTCGCCTTACTAATTTGGGTATCCGTCAAGTACCCAAGGATGTGATTGAGGCATCTCGCGCTTTCGGCGCCACAGGGAATCAGATGCTATTTAAAGTGCAGATACCGCTGGCCATGCCCACGATTCTGGCGGGACTTAACCAAACAATTATGCTGTCTTTGTCTATGGTAGTCATCTCATCCATGATCGGTGCCAAGGGTCTGGGGATTCCCGTCCTGAACGGCATTACGCAGCTCAAGGTGGGTGAGGGCTTTGAAGGCGGCTTGGCTGTGGTGATTTTGGCCATGGTGCTGGACCGAATTACGCAGGGCCTGGGTCGATTCCGGGAGCGGAAGGATGCCCGAAAACACTCTTCCAAGTGAAGGACCCGGAAGCTTTCTTATTAGAAATGCCGCTATAAGGCTTTCTTAGTTATTTTCTAAAAGGAAAGGAGATCAAAATGAAGAAAAGAAATTTCACTGCTCTGCTATTGGTAGCTGCTATGGCTTTAGGCCTTCTGGCCGGCTGTGGACAGAGCAACACTGGAGGGGACAATACCGCGGCTCCGAGCGCTTCCGGTGAAAAAGCAACGGTAAAAATCGGCTATGTAAACTGGGCCGAAGGGATTGCCATGACCAATCTGGTGAAAGCTATTTTAGAAGATAAGATGGGCTATACGGTGGAAACCACAATGACCGATGCAGCACCTTTGTTTGCTTCGCTGGCCAGCGGCGGAACCGACGTCTTCCTGGACGCTTGGCTTCCGGTCACGCACAAGAGCTATATAGATAAGTACGGGGATAAGCTGGAAGACTTGGGTATAAACTATGAAAATGCCAGAATCGGGTTGGTGGTTCCCTCCTATATGGATATCAGCAGCATTGAGGATTTGAACGACCAAAAGGACAGTTTTGACGGCACCATCGTGGGCATAGACTCCGGAGCTGGTATCATGTCCACTACCGACACTGCGATTCAGGAGTATGGCTTGGACTATGAGCTGATGCCCGGCAGCGGCCCCACCATGACGGCGGCGCTTAAAAAAGCCATTGATGCTCAGAAGCCCATTGTGGTGACCGGCTGGACCCCGCACTGGATGTTTGCCCGCTGGGATTTGAAGTTCCTGGATGACCCGAAGAGTGTTTACGGCGACGCGGAGTATATCCACACCATGGCTAGAAAGGATTTCTCCACGGATATGCCCGAGGTAGCCGATTTCCTGAAAAAGTTCTCCATGACAGACGATCAACTGGGAGATCTAATGGGTGCTATTTCGGATGCGGACGATAAAGATCCTTCTGAGGTGGCTGAAACTTGGATGAATAGCCATGAAGACTTGGTGAACAGCTGGCTGACGGCGGAATCCTAGTCCCTGCTTGAATCGACCGAACGAATAGCGCAAGGTTGATAAAACATAGAACACAAAAAAATGGGGCTGTAACAATTTTTATTGTTACAGCCCCAATATCATTTATGAAAATCAGCGCCCCGCCTGATGGGATTTTTTTAACCGTTTAAAGTTAGAATGTTGGGTGATTAAATTGTTTGACTTTCAATACTGCAAGATTGAAATATTTATTCCGGAGACACACCTGGCTGCGCTTCAGGATGCGCTTCGATGTGCGGATGCGGGACACATAGGGAATTATGATAGCTGCCTGTCATACAGTAAGGTTACGAGCTGCTGGCGCCCACTGGAGGGAAGCACTCCATATATTGGCGAGAAAGATGCGATCAGTACAGAACCAGAGCTGAAAGTAGAGGTTACCTGCTTGCGCGACAATATTGACAGCACGGTTGAATGGATCAAGAAAGTTCATCCATATGAGGTACCGGTTATTAATGTTATCCCGCTCTATAGAACAAGTTTTTAACAGAAAAGGCTGGCACAACGGAGTGCTCATCCGCATTCCCTGATGGAATTGGTGTGATATCAGCCGTGGTTATCTTGAATTCCATGAAACTTATCCATGGTCCCCGGTCATTATTCTGAGAATCTCCTTATCCGTTTCATGCATGCCGTCCGAACCCAGACGGCCAATATTTTTAAGCGTGTTTTCAACACCCTTTGACACAATACCGTCTCCGCCGTAAAACTGCTGTCCATGCAAATACATTTCATAGCCAAGGATCCCGCAATCGACAGCCGCTGCGATTTTTGCCGCGCACGATGGTTTTGCGCCGTCACATACAATCCCTGACGCAATGGCAACGGAATTGACAAGGGTATGAGCGATCTCGTCCAATTTTCCGCCGTTAAGATATGCGATACCACACGCCGCGGCGCAACCGGCGCTGACTGCCCCGCAATATGCGGAGAGCCTCCCCATGTTGGCTTTTTCATGGACCGCTATCAGATTTGCCACAACCAGAGCCCGGAATAAAGTATCTTTGCTGGACTTTAGTTCTTCCGCGTAAACCACAACGGGCATCGTAATGGTTATGCCCTGATTTCCACTACCCGAATTTATAATAACAGGCAGTTCACAGCCGCTCATTCTGGCGTCTGAACCGGCTGCGGCAGAAGCCTTGGCACGCGCTTTTAAGGAACTGTCCGATGCAAGTATGATTTTGCCGATATTTGCGCCCCAGTCGTTTTTAAGGCCCTCCTCAGAAATGGCTTTATTATACTTGATTTGGCGTGCAATAATTTCTTCCATATCAGCCAAGTCGACCGTGTCGGCAAATTCGATAATATCTTCCACATTTAAAAGATCATAATCCGTTGGGCCTGCACTTGTATCCGTACATGCTGCGGGGGCTTCATACAGAATGGTCCCGTTTTTCTCCATAAACGTTATATTCGTATGACAATCTGAAATCCTGACTTTTGCGGTGTCGTGTTGCGTCTGAAGGGTGATAAGAATATCCAGGGCATTCCCCTCCCGCATCGGTATAAGGGTAAAATCCACCGAAATCAGATATTCGGAGATTTGCTTTTTCTGCTCGGGAGTGACAGATGATATAACTTCAAGGGCTTTATCGGGATTGCCGGCGATAATACCGGCCGCAGCCGCAGCTTCAATACCCTTCATGCCGTTGGTATTGGGGACGACAACGCTGTTTGCATTCTTGATAATATTTCCGCTTACCGCTATGGTACATTTATCCGGCAATGAGTCAAGAAGAGACGCTGCTTTTGCGGCACAATACGCAATTGCAATTGGTTCGGTGCAGCCCATTGCCGGAATAAGCTCTTCTTTAAGTATTTTAATATAGGCGCTGTATTTTCTGTTGTTTTTTTTCATTTTCTGGTGACCCTTTCGATTGATTTCATATCCTGACTGCGGCTCCATTACGGCCCATATATTGTATTATAATTTTGGCGATGGCCAAAGGCAACTGGAACGTGCAGCGTTAAATCAGGATGGTTAATTCCATAATAAAACTAGTTAATGAAGAGGATATGAAATCATATCCTCTTCATTAACTCATTTATTTTTACTGGGCAATAAACTTTGCACAGATATTTGCAATGAAGACAGAAAGAATGGTGACGGACACAAAGCCCGAAAGAACATACGCCGTACCAAGCTTTTCCTGGATAAGATCACGCTCCTCGGGAGTTTCGCCGATGGCATTTGCGATCTCATCCGTGACAAGCTGTGTACCGGGGTAACCGATCATCTGGCACATTGCGATACCAATGGCAAGATGCTTGGAACCGACAATTTTCCACAGGGGCAGGATATAAAAACCCAACCACAGGAACAGAACTGTGACGACAAAAATCAGCAGCACATAAAAACCAATGGTGGGAAGCTGGGAGAACTGGATTTTTGCCAATGCAGGGATAATGGCGCAAAAAGCAAGGAAGGTAAAAAAGCCATTGGATTTTGCCTTGTCACGCAGGAAGTTTGCCGGGATAAAACCAAACTGACGCAGAAGAATTCCAAAAATCATAGACCATAAGGTCTGGCCGATCCAGCCGTGGGTAGCGGTGGATAGCAGTCCGCCAAACCAGATGAAAAGGGCCGAAATTGCCAAGCAGATGTAGGTGGTATAATATTTTTCGTGTTTTTGCCAAAACAATTTCTTTACGGGGAGAACGTCGGCGGAGGACAGATTATCGGCTGCGAAAAATTGAGGATTTTCTGTTCTGTTCCTGCGCAGCTCTTCAACGATACCGGTGGCGTATTTTAGGCCGCAGTGGGAAGCGGGCAAAGTACCGACAAACT
Source organism: Intestinimonas sp. (assembly GCA_022653075.1). GTDB lineage: Bacteria > Bacillota > Clostridia > Oscillospirales > Oscillospiraceae > Intestinimonas. The sequence continues at coordinate 20,069 of JALCSB010000021.1, read as the reverse complement.
TCTGAATGGCATACAGAAAGGATGCCAAGGCGGCGACAATCACAAGGCCCGCGCTTTCCGCGGCGGTGACCATGGTGTTGGTGGCAACAATACCGCCATTGATGACGGGAGCGGCTGCAAGGGCCGAGTCAATGCCGATAACCGGAGTAACGGCAAAACATGCGATGATTGCAAGTGCCATTGAAATACACGCTGTGGCAACGGTACGCCATTCTTTCTTTAACTGTGAAATACTGACGCTGCTGCCCATATTGATTACCAGAAACTGAATGCCAATCTTAGAGGTTGTGGTCAGGCTGGCTTGGTCGATGATATCCGCCGGAAAAATACCGGTCATGAACAAGACCAAAAAGCCCAGCATGATGACGAAAACAGATGATATTCTGGCCTTTGTAATCCCTCCGAGAAAATCCCCTAGAAAATAAACTGCCAAAATGAGCAGCAGCGCAAGCCAAACGCCCATAAAAAACACTCTCCCCTCACTGTCATTAGTTTTTTTACCTATTATTTTGCTTAAGCGGGTTTACCAAACCGCGACCGTACCATCACACCGGGGCTCAGCAGCACCTGCAAGAACACCGTTTGGCATACGCCATATGATTTCGCCACGGCCCATGCCAAGGTTGGAGTTGACGATTTCTATCTCGTGCCCCTTCGCGGCCAGTTGCTGTGCAATCGAGGCGGGAATTTCACGCTCAAGCTGTACCTTTTTACCGTTCGTCCACTGAAATCTTGGCGCATCCAGGCATTCCTGCGGATTCATATGAAAATCCACGGTATTCACGACCACAAGCATGTGGCCTTGCGGCTGCATAAAGCCACCCATGACACCGAACGGGCCGATTGGCTGTCCATCCCTGGAGAGGAAGCCGGGAATGATGGTGTGGTAGGCACGCTTGCCGCCCTCAAGGTAATTGTCGCTTTCCGAATCCAGGGAAAAGTTTGCGCCCCGGTTCTGCAAAGCTATGCCTGTTCCCGGAACCACGACCCCTGAACCGAAGCGCATGTAATTGCTCTGTATGAAGGAGACCATGTTCCCTTCGCCGTCCGCTGTGCAGAAATACACAGTTCCGCCACAGAACGGGTCACCGGCTTCCGGGAAAATGGCTCTTTCACCGATTAAGCTCCTGCGCTTTGCGGCATATTCCTCGGAGAGCATGTCATTTACCTTGGTGCGCATGGTACGAGGATCAGAAACGTACTTCTTCGTATCCACAAAGGCCAGCTTTATCGCCTCTATCATCTTGTGATAGCACGCCGCATTCTCCCTGTTGTCACCAAGATCCATGCCTTTCAGAATATTAAGTGCCATAAGGGCTGTGATACCGTGGCTGTTTGGCGGCATCTCAAAGACGTCGTAACCTTTATAGTTGATGGTGATAGGCTCTACCCACTCCGCTTTGTATGACGTGAAATCGTGCTCCTCAAAGAAGCCGCCGGTCTGCTTTGAAAAGGCGACCATCTTTTTCATAATATCGCCGAGGTAAAAGCTTTCGCAGTCGGTTTCAGCAAGCTCTTCAAGAGTCTTTGCCATGTCCTCACTTTTAAATCGTTCTCCGGCTTCATAGGGGGCGCCGTTCTTGGAGAACATGTCCATAAACGGACCAAATAATTGGGGATTTTTCTCATAGACTGCGCTGATCCGCTTTACCTCGCTGCTCCACTGCTTGGAGACATTTACCGCAACGGGATAGCCGTCCTTTGCGTAACGAATGGCAGGAGCCATCAGTTCCTTCATGGATTTTGTCCCAAACCGCCGCCTGAGTTCCGCCCAGGCGCCCGGACATCCCGGAACCATAACCGGCAGCCATCCCTCGGTAGGAGGAGCGGCGGTATAACCAGCGGCTTTCACAATGTCTGCGCTAAGTGCCCGCGGCGAAAATCCACTGCCATTCAGGCCGTACAGTTTTCCCTTGGTCCAAACAAGGACGAAACAATCAGCACCGAGGCCGTTGCCTGACGGCTCCAGAAGAGGAAGCGCGGAAGCCATTGCAATGGAAGCGTCGATCGCGTTCCCCCCGGATTTCATAATGTCAATGCCAATCTGTGCAGCCTGCGGGACAGAGCTGCAGGTCATGCCGTTGGTTCCATAGACTACATTTCTGTGGGATGGGTACCGGTAATTCAAAGGATCAAAATTTAGCATGTTATCCCTCCAGATCAAAAATGATAATAAAAAATGTTAGGCCCATCAGCCTAACATCTTTGCTAGATGTTGTAAGTTTATTATTTAAATGCGATCTTGTCCAATACTTAAATTTTATATATAATAACTTTTAATCATATAAAAGAGGAGATAGATATAAATGCATATATCCTTATCTCAACTTGAATGCTTTGCGGCGGCCGCAGAGTTACAGCATATAACGCGGGCCGCGGAGAGGCTCAATTTATCTCAGCCTGCGGTAAGTAAAAAAATAAGCCAGCTTGAAGCTGAACTTAACGTCCAACTGTTTGAACGCATTGGGAAAAAAGTTTTCCTGACGCCGGCGGGAAAAGTCCTTCAAAAGCGGACGAATGAACTGCAGAGTAAGATCGGCAATATTATTGAAGAAGTAAAGAAGGTTGAAAAAGATTCGGCGCTTCCCATCAAAATTGTGATTAGGGCGCTGGGGGGAATCGTTATGGACATACTTTCGGACTTCAACAGCGATTATCCGGGCGTTAAGCTAATTACTTTGCAGGATGATAATTCTTCCATACAGAAAATGGAGTATGATTTAATCATAACATTTTCCAATGAACTGCTCAACGGAAAATCGTCCGAACTGCTGGTTCAAGAGACACTGATGCTCGCAGTATCAAAAAACAGTCCGCTGGCAAAGCGGGAGCAGATCAGCTTAACTGAGCTTAACGATGTTCCCATGATTCAGTTTTCAAAAAATAGAATGCTGCATACATGGTGTAAGCGTATTTTAGAAAATGCCGGGATAACGCCCAATACACGGATTGAGTGTGACAACGCCACCTCGGCAAAAGTGCTGGTATCGAATAATGTAGGAGCTATGCTTATACCGAAATATACCTGGAAACTCAGCGACAGCGACAATATTATACTTCTGCCTGTGGACAACAACAAATATTCTAGGTATGTCAGCATTTCCTATAAAAAAGGATACTATATTTCCAGTGAAACACGTTCTTTATTTAACTACATTGTGCGGGCGTTCCATGAACGAAACCTTGATCATATAATGGAGTTTTAGACCGGCTATCCTATGGAATTTGCTCCGGATTCATGAAGCTCCATCAAGATAACCAGCACAAAAAAACACCTCCAACGGATCGCCTTGTTCGTTACAGGACGAATCAATAAGAGGTGTTTTTTAATAAAGATATGGGCCGTTTTTGCTTTAGTTAAAGTGCAGCTGAACCAGGGACAATACATCGGTTCCGCTCGAATTGTTCTGTAAGCTATGGCCGATTTCCTGAAAGTGCTGCGCGGCAGGCGGAGTGGCATCTTGATACATTCGACCTTCAGTTGTGCTGCTTACTCCGCACCAGTTTCCATGGGTTGAAGCCTCTCCATCCTCCAAAAGGACCTGGGCTTTCCCATATACAACAACTTTCACCGATGATCCGTCTGCAATTCCGGATTCATAAATGATGCCGATAGGCATAACTGAACCATCCGGTGCAATATCCACTGCGTCATCATAGCTGGCTGAAGCAATCACAATGGTTCCTTTTACACTAGTTGCTCCGGTCCTATTGTCATACGTTTCATATAGTCCGCCCTCGGAAGTAAATCCATAAGTTCCATTTGGGAACTTTGAATTAAATAATTCATAACTAACTGCTCCACTCATAATTAAGGCACCACAATATAAGGCAGAGCTGCCTTTTCGGCGGAGGACAGAGAATGATACGAACTCTCCGTGATCTCCTGGTTTTCCCATGACTGTTTGGTGGCCGCATCATTCCAGTACCAATAGGAATTAGTTGCAATCACATACGCATAGTCGGCCAAAGAAGCAGTAGCACAAGCATTTTGTAAGGATAAGCTGTCGGCATACGTTCCCCTGTAGGGCATTGCTATTTGCAACAGAGCAAGTGCCAATTTAATCCCTCCAAGATAAAATAATGATCTTCTTTACTAAGTTGCTGGCCTATCGTAAAGAGACCCTTTACTCTATTATATGACCGATGCCCTTTTTTGCGCAAACCGGCGTAAAATAAAAGCTCAGGACCAATGCGCACCTTCCACCCGCCGATACAGCCTGCCATTAGGGGGACCGCTCCATCTGTGCTATAAAGCATGGTACAAACGCAGCACGGTACAGTAGGTTTGCTCACGCGTATACGTAGCGCAGGGAGAAAAATTGTTCCCTCCGGTTTCACCCATTACAGACTTGTTGTTTGTCTTATCCACGACGGATGAAATAAACCCAATTGAACTGGCGGCCCAAGAAGCAAACGTGCGGTTGTCTGTAAAATGTATGATTTCCCCATCTGATTTTGCCATTCCTAAAACTTCAGCCGTCTTTTGAAGCATGACCGCCGCTTCCTGCCTGGTTATTTCACCGCCAGGGTCAAATATACTGCCGCCTTTCCCCCCGACTATCCCCAAAGCATACGCCGAAAGCACATCAGTATCCGTGCAATCGGTAAAAACCGAGTCATGAATGCTGAGCCCCTTTTGGGCCAATACACCATCGATACCAGCATTATATTTAGCCTCAATGAGTTTTACAATGAGAGAGCAGAATTCGCTGCGTTTGATGTTACTGGAATATGCCCGCTGCATTGAATATGGGATTAAATTCAGTGAAAGCGCCTGCTTTATTTCACCCTGAGCCCAGTCCGCGGGGATGTTTTGGTCGGACGTATAGCCTCTGTCTATAATTTTATGATCTTGAGCAAGCTGTTTTTCCGATATGTCAAAATATTTCGGATAGCGAACCCCGCCGTCATGATAAATACCATCCATATAACGATTATCAGAATCCCATGTTGCGTCGATGATAACCCAATGCCCGTTTGCCCACGCCTCATTCCATGAATGGTTTGTAGTAGCGGTTTTTACGGCTTCATCGGTCCAAACTCCGCTGGTGGAAACTCCAAGCGCATATCCATGGACAATCCGGCAGGGAATATCTTGAGCCTGGATTAACGCCTGCATAAGATTTGCATATCCCGCGCACACAGTACGTTTTGTTAACAGAATATCAGAAGGGGCCAGGGATATATTCGTTGATTTACCCCGATAGTAATCATAATCGTAATAGATATGGTCCGCTACCCAGTTATGAATACGCAAAAGTTTTTCATAATCGCTTTTCGCACCCTCGACCATACTGTTAGACAGCGAAATGATATCGCTATTTTGACTGGACAACGCATCTCCCGGATTAAACCATTGGCCGAATTTCTCGCTGTTATTGTCTAAAACAGTCTGATTTATGCAAAAGCTCCAAACGCCGGAAATACAGTTCAAAGTAATATCTGGACCCCAGAATATGGAATGATAGGTTCCGTATTGTTGTTCGCCCCATGAAATCTCTACATTTATGCTCCCATTGTTTTCATAAGAAGATAAACGAAATGTTTTGCTAAAATATTTAACTTGATCTATTTTGAACTGATCCGTGGAATTACCTGCGATGTGCACCCATAACCAATTAATATCGTGACCGCTGCACACACCGCCGACAGTCAGTGAATCACCGTCTATAGACAGATCAAAATAATCATTGTCATTATATGACGTTATATATTCGGTGATTGGTCCATCGGTTACAGCGGCCTGTGAAAGGACCGGCGTGGTACGAAATATTAATAAAAGCATGATCAGCAGGCTCAATACTTTTCTTTTCATTGTTTAACCTTCCATTTTATGAAATGTACAATAATTTCTTCTAGTTTACCTTAATTTCTCAATGGAATCAACCCAAATCCGCTAAAACGCTGCCTCTGAAAAATGCATGGACCTGCGGTTGGCTGAAAAGCCTTGATTGAAATCGAGGTACGCAGGTAAAATAATAAAACCCAACCTTTTCCGAGTGGAAAAAGGTTGGATTTCGTTACTTATGGTGGACAATGTGGGACTCAAATCGGAAGGCTTCCGGTTTTGGCAGGTTAATTAGTTTAATTATGCAATAGGATGGTTCAAAACTATTGACGACCTCCTTTTGCGGGCAAGGGAAGTTTTAATAAAACAGAATAGTTGCAGGCAGACATTTAGAGTGAACACATATTTGCAATCCAATTGGCAATAAAAACAGAACGGATCTATAAAGAGTTAAAATAAGAGGCAAAACGGGTATAAAAAATCCCCTAAAGCCTTGCGGCTCTAAGGGATTTATCTGGTGGACGATACAGGATTTGAACCTGTGACCTCCCGCACGTCAAGCGGATGCTCATACCAGCTGAGCTAATCGTCCCTAAAATATAAAAACTGTTTTTTTCTTCCTACATCCCAATGCGCACTATTATAGCTCAATTTATTGCGGTTGTAAAGGTACCAGGAAATTTTCTCTCTGAGCAGGCTGGCTTGAATATGGTATGACAGGTTGCATTATAACAGCATTAGTTAAATCATCCATGGATAGCGGAGAATAATAAAAAAGCCTTAAAAAATCAGAGGAGCAGCGCTTAGACTGCTCCTCTGATTTTTTAAATCAATTTGGTGGAAGTGTATTCAAGCTTAATCCCACAGTCCTTGGTACGGCTGAATTTAGCCTTGTTTCCGTTACCGTCCTCAATGGTCATCTTCTCCAGCTTGAAGCCGGTGAAAAAGTCGGAGGCCTCTGCCTCTACAAAGGCGGGCCAACTTTTTTTCTTATCCTGGCCTGGCTCGAACCCGATTTCTTCGCTCATGATGTAACGCTCCTTTGTTCAAGTTGTCGGGCGGTTTTCACCGCCCAATTGATTATACCAGCTTGTTCCGCCGCTGAGAAGAAAATCCGCATATTTTCCTGCCAAGAAACAAAACCGGAGCTTCTTCCCAAAGTATGGTTTGGCGGTAGGCACCAGCCTGAAATAGATCATAAAGAAAAGTGCAAAAGATGGAAAGAATAAGACAGCCCATCGATACAAGGACAACGCCTTTTGCACAGCTGGCTTGCCACCTTTGGGAATCTTTGATAACATGGGGAAGGTGTTTATGCGAAGACATTGCAAATGATCATAAATTAAGAAAAAAGGTGGACATCGAAATGCGGGAAACAGTGATACCGGCCCAGTATTTGCAGATTGCGCGGGATATTGCCGCCCGGGTGGTTCGGGGAGACTTGGTAGAAGGCAGCCGACTTTACGGCCGCTCGGTGATGGCTTCGGAGTACGGCGTTTCGCCGGAAACCATCCGGCGGGCACTGCGGCTGCTTGCAGATATGAAAGTTATTGAAGTGAAACCACAGAGTGGAGCCGTTATCCTTTCTGCGGACAGCGCCCGGCGGTATATAGAAAATTTTGGTGAAAGTGCCGATTCCCGCGCGCTTCTAAAACAACTACGGAGCATTATGGAAGAGCAGGAGGCCCTGAACCGTCGGCTCTCCCAAACGGTCACCGCACTTGTCAAAAGCCGGGAAACATTCTCCCATGCCGCCGAGCCACTGCCTAACTACGAGGTCCCCATTTCCACCGATTCTCCTCTCATCGGAAAGAGCATAGGGAAGTTACAGTTCTGGCAATCCACCGGTGGAACGATTATTGCCATCCGCCGGGGGCGGACAGTCATTCTTTCTCCCGGACCCTATGCGGAATTGTTTCCCGGTGATGTTATTATTTTGGTTGGAACCCCCGCAGCAGCGGAAGCCGCGCGGAAATTCGCAACAGCAAAGAAGTAACGCCTGAAATTAATTTTGGAGGACGATATGGAGAAAGAGAGAAACCTCTCTTTCCCCGTAAATTATGCACCAAGATTTTTTACCAACAAACAAATAGATTGTATGTGCCTTGAGGAGACAGAAAAGATAAAGATTAAAGCTGGAATTAAATGCTTCGTCGCTGTTTTATCCTCTTAGAGTCGGAACCATCCTACTATATATCAAGATTAAATCAAGCGCATCTTCGATACTTTTACACACAATGTCGGCCTTCAATAAAGATTTTGCGGAACATCCTTCTGTACCGATTACTATAATTGATACGCTACAAGCTTCGAACATTTGTCCATCATTAAATCCATTTCCAATGCAGACACATTGATCTGCTCCCAGCTTTTTCACAATATCCTTTTTGTTTTTTGCAGCATTTGAGTTATCAAATATCTGTATTTGAACAGGCATATCTGCACATTCATTTCTTACGGTTCCATGAGTATCTGCGGTTACTAAATGAACGTTTACTCCCATTTTATGAATGGACTCTATTTTCTCTTTTACGGAAGGGATAACTTTACCATCACAAGCAATGGTTCCATTATAGTCTAATAGTAAATTTTAATCTTTACAGTTCCTCTTCCTGGTATATTAACTTCCATAATGCATAGCACCTGATCCATTTCGCTAAAATAATGTTTCTTATGGTTTGAATTTCTATAGAGTCTCCCGACATAGCAACATGCATGTCTCAACGTGATAAGTCCGGGGAAACAAATCCACCGCCACGGCCTTCCGGGCGTCGTAACCGAAAGCAGCGAAGCGGGCTACGTCCCGGGCCAGTGTGGCGGGGTCGCAGGAGACATATACGATGCGGTGGGGCGACAAGGACGCCACGGTTTCCACTACATCGGCGGCCAGCCCCTTCCGGGGGGGGTCCACGCAGACGATGTCGGGGCGCACGCCCTGTTCGGCCAGCCGGCGCGCGGCCTGCCCTGCATCCCCGCAGAAAAACTCCGCGTTGAGAATGCCGTTGCGGCGGGCATTGGCCTCGGCGTCTTCCACGGCGGCGGGGACCACTTCAGCGCCGTAAACTTTCCCGGCCCGACGGGCCATAACCAGAGAGATGGTTCCAATGCCGCAATAGAGATCCAGCACGGTTTCCCGGCCGGTGAGCGCTGCAAATTCCAATACCTTGCCGTACAGCACTTCCGCCTGCGACCGGTTTACCTGATAGAAGGAGGGTACCGAGATGCGGAAGGTGAGGGAACACAGGACGTCGTCCAGCCAGTCGCGGCCCCACAAGATGCGCAGGGAACGCCCCAGCACCACGTTGGTCCGGTCCTCATTGACCGACAGTAGGATGCCCCGCAGGGAAGGCTCCGCCGCCCGCAGCCGTTCGACCAGTTCCTTTTCATGGGGCAGCGATTTTCCGTTTACCACCAAGCAGCAGATACAGCCTTCTCCCGCAAAGCGCAGAAACAGATGCCGCACCAGGCCGGTGTGGGTGCTTTCATCATAGGCGGAGACGGCATAGTCCACCATCCACTGCCGGACGGCCCCACACATCCGCGCCGCCGCCTCCGGCTGGAGCAGGCAGTCGGTCACATCTACCACATTGTGACTCCGCGCATGGAAGAAGCCGATCCTTGGCCCGGATTTGCCGGGGGAAACGGGAAATTGCACCTTATTTCGATAACGTTCCGTATTTTCTGCGCCAAATATTTCGGAAACGGGCAAATTCGCACCGCCAATGCGGCGGAGAGCGTCTTCTACCCGATGGCGCTTGGCGGTCAGCTCCGCCTCATAGGTCATGTGCCGGTACTGGCAGCCGCCGCACCTGGGATAATACGGGCAATCGGGTGCACAGCGGTCCGAAGAGGGTTCCAGCACCTGCTCCAAACGGGCCCAGGCAGCCGATCGGCCCACTTTCATCAGTTGTACCCGGCAGATTTCACCGGGCAGGGCGCCTTTCACAAAGACTACCTGCCCATCAAGATGGGCAACGCCCTCGCCAGTGGCGCCGATGCTCTCTATGGTGAGGATTACGTGTTCTTTCTTTTTCACTTCTGCAAGTCCTGAAGGTCCGCGTAGGGGATGGTGAATTCGGGAATACCCGCCGCGTGAGGGGCAATGGTCTCCGACTGATAGTAGAATACATAGCCGCTGTCGGTTAGATAGAAATAATCGGGATTAAACTGCTCGTCAAGCGCGGTTTCATCGTAAACGCTGTCCGTATTCTGGGCATGAATGGCTTCCAGAACCTTGGACTGGGCGGCGTCGGTGTCGGAAAACAGGTCGGCAAAGGCCAGCCGCTGCCCGCTCTTGAGGTCAAAAACTTCGGAGAACTGGAATGTGCTGGGATGAGCTCCGCCGATATAGGAATAATAGGAACGGAGGAAGGAGACCACATGCTCGTCCTGATAGGACACGGAATAACTGGATTCCAGCGAATAGGGAGAAAAGGAATAGCCGGAAGCGCTGGCGACTGTATACTCGTCGATGGCCTGGTCGGCAGTCTCTTGGGCGTTTTCCAGATAGGCGTTGCCCTCAGCCTCATAATAGGCATTGATCTGGGTCCAGGCGGGGTCGCTGTTTCCATCTTCGGCGGCGGGCATTTTAAATTCTACGGTCATCACCACCGTCCCGTCCGGGGCGGTATACTGTTTGGAAAAGGTCTGTGTGTTCCAGACCGGCGTTGGCGCGGCAGACGGCGTGCCGGACGGCGTGGACGAGGCCATGGAGTTGGCGGTAGTGCAGGCGGAGAGTGCCAGCAGAAGGACCAGGGAAAGGGACAGAATGGTTCGTTTCATCCTCATCACTCCTTAATTATATCACGTCAATCGTGGCGGGACACCGGGGGCCCGGCATGGGTCCAAGGTATTTCATTCTACCACCGAACCCAGCCTGCGTAAAGCCGTTCGGGCAAAAATGACAAGTTAATCGGTGTATGCTGCCTTTTTTGTTCACAATTTCCCCCTTTTCTATTTCAAGACGATATGGTACAATATCTGCAAACTGCGGGCGTAGAGGCAAGAGAAATCCGGTCCGCATTTACATGAATGCAACAATCAGGGGCGGAATTTTCGCCTTTCAGAAAGGTGTATGATTACAAAATGGGCTTTCTGACGAAACTGTTTGGCACCCGGTCGGACCATGAACTCAAGTCGATTTATCCTATTGTGGATAAAGTAGAGGCGCTGGAGCAGGAGTATGCCGCGCTAACCGACGTGCAGCTGCGTGCTAAAACGGAAGAATTTAAAAAACGCTATCAGGACGGCGAGAGCTTGGATTCCCTCCTTCCCGAGGCATTTGCCACGGTCCGCGAGGCGGACTGGCGCGTGCTGGGCCTGAAACCTTACCGCGTGCAACTGGTGGGCGGTGTGGTTTTGCATCAGGGCCGAATTGCCGAGATGAAAACCGGTGAAGGCAAAACGCTGGTGGCCACGCTGCCGGCTTACCTGAACGCTCTGACCGGGCAAGGTGTCCATATCGTAACGGTGAATGACTACTTGGCCAAACGAGATTCCGACTGGATGGGCAAGGTCTACCGTTTCCTGGGGCTGAGCGTGGGCTTGGTAATCCATGATATGAACGCTGCCGGGATGGATAAGAAAACCGCCTATGCGGCCGACATCACTTACGGCACCAACAATGAATATGGTTTTGATTATCTGCGTGACAACATGGCCATCTTCAAAAAAGAGATGGTCCAGCGTGGTCACGCCTTTGTCATTGTGGACGAGGTGGACTCCATCTTGATTGATGAGGCCCGCACCCCGCTGATTATCTCCGGACAGGGGGAGGAATCCACCCAGCTTTACACCATTGTGGACTCCTTTGTGGCTCGCCTGACCGGCATCCATGTAGCCTCCGTGGACGAGAAGGAGGAGGAGGACCCCTCCATCGATGCGGACTATGTGGTGGATGACAAGGCCCGCACCGTTACACTGACCGCCCGCGGCATCTCCAAGGCCGAGAAGCAGTTCAGCCTGGAAAATCTGGCCGACCCGGAGAACACCACCCTTTCCCACCACATTAACCAGGCGATCAAAGCCCGGGGCCTTATGAAGCGGGATACCGACTATGTGGTAAAGGACGGCGAGGTCATCATCGTTGATGAATTCACGGGCCGTCTGATGTTTGGCCGCCGCTACTCCGAAGGCCTGCACCAGGCCATCGAGGCGAAGGAGCACGTCACCGTGGCCCATGAATCCAAGACGCTGGCCACCATCACCTTCCAGAATTACTTCCGCATGTACGACAAGCTCTCCGGTATGACCGGTACGGCCATGACGGAGGAAGAGGAGTTCGGTCACACCTATGAGCTGGACGTGGTAGAAATCCCCACGAATAAGCCCATGATCCGTGCGGATCACCACGATGTCGTCTATAAAAACGAGGCCGGCAAGTACCGCGCCATCGTCCGCCAGATCCAGGAGTGCCATGAAAAGGGCCAACCTGTGCTGGTGGGCACCGTCTCCATCGAGAAATCCGAGAAGCTTTCTAAAATGCTTACGCAGAAGGGGATCAAGCATAGCGTTCTAAACGCCAAATTCCATGAAAAGGAAGCCGAAATCGTAGCGCAGGCCGGCAAATTCGGTGCCGTCACCGTGGCCACCAATATGGCCGGTCGAGGTACCGATATCATGCTGGGCGGCAACGCGGAGCTTTTGGCGAAGGCCGATTTGCGCAAAGCGGGCATGTCCGACGAGCTGATCGCGGAGACGACCGGCTTCGCCGAGACCGACGACGAGGAGATTCTGGATGCCCGGAAGAAGTTTGCCGAGGCGGAGGAAAAATATAAGAACGAGATCAAGCCCGAAGCGGAAAAAGTCTGCGCCGTGGGAGGCCTGTTTATTCTTGGTACCGAGCGGCACGAGTCCCGCCGTATCGACAACCAGCTGCGTGGCCGTTCCGGCCGCCAGGGGGACCCCGGCGAAACCCGGTTCTTCCTCTCGCTGGAGGATGACATCATGCGCCTGTTCGGCTCCGAGCGGGTTATGGGCATGATGGAGAAGCTGGGCGTGGACGAGGACACCCCCATTGAGCAGAAGATGCTCACCAAGGCCATTGAGAACGCTCAGAAGCAGGTGGAGTCCCGCAACTTCCAGACCCGCAAGAACGTGCTGGACTACGACGACGTAATGAACACCCAGCGGGAGGTGATCTACTCCCAGCGTCTTCAGGTCCTGAACGGCGAGAATATGAAGGCCAACATCCAGAATATGATTCATCTGGTGATCAAGAACGCCATCACCGGCCACATGGGCGAGCAGGACCATATGGACGCGGAAGATTTCCGGGAGGCCGTGTCCTCCTTCCGCGGGGTGTTTCTGGGGCCGAATGATCTGAAGCTTACCGATGAAGATCTGGCTGGCAAGCATGCGGAGGATCTGGTTGCCATGGTGGAGGCCAAGGCGCTGGAGATTTACAGCGCCAAGGAGCAGGCGCTGGGTGAGCCGCTTATGCGTGAGCTGGAACGCGTGATGATGCTGCGCGTGGTGGACGAGTACTGGATGGACCATATCGATGCCATGACTGAACTGCGTCAGGGGATCGGCCTGCGCGCTTATGGACAGACGGATCCCGTTGTGGAATATAAGCGGGAAGGCTACGAGATGTTCGAGGAAATGATCGCGGCCATTCAGGAGGAGACGGTGCGCCGGGTGTTTATCGCCCGTATTCAGACCAACGCCGGTACGGTGGAGCGCAGGCGGGTGGCCAAGGTTACCGGTGAGTCCGGCGGTTCCGATGACCAGCCGGCCAAAAAGCAGCCGGTCAGAAAGGCCAAAAAGCCTGGCCGGAACGACCCCTGCCCTTGCGGCAGCGGCCTGAAGTGGAAAAAGTGTACCTGCAAGGAGTATCACAGTGAGGAGTAAGCCCCATCCCTGAAGGAGCCTCTTATGAATATCACCGATCATAATACAAATGGTGTGCCCTACCTCGCCTGTGACGGCTTTGCGGCCGCAGGCGGCGTGGTCCATGCCTTTTCCACCCGGCTGGGCGGTGTATCCTCCGGAATCTGGTCCTCCATGAACCTGGGGACCACCCGGGGGGATGACCCCGCCTGTGTGCGGGAAAATTACCATCGGTTTTTCACCGCCGTGGGGGCGGATGAAACCCGGATTGTCATGAGTAATCAGATTCACAGCAGTATTGTGCGCACCGTGACCTCCGCCGACGTCAAACCAGACCTCTACGCAGAGGAAGCGGATGAGGCAGACGGCCTGGTGACCGATGTGCCCGGGGTGGCGTTGGTAGTGTTCAGCGCAGACTGCCTGCCGGTTCTGCTGTACGATCCGGTTCGCCGGGTGGCCGCCGCAGTCCACGCCGGGTGGCGGGGGACCGCGGCCGGCATCGTGGAGTGCGCCGTGGAAAAGATGACCCGTCATTATGGCTGCCGGGCGGAGAATATTCTGGCCGCCATCGGGCCGGGGATTTCCGCCTGCTGCTTTGAGACCCACGAGGACGTGCCGGACGCCATGAAGCAGGCCATAGGGTCCGCTGCGTTGCCTTTAATTCGCCCGCTGGAGAGCGGAAAATTTCTGGTGGACCTGAAAGGCATTAACGCGGTCCGTTTGACCCACGCCGGTTTGGCGAGGGGGCATATTGCTGTCTCCGGTGACTGTACCGCTTGTCTCCCGGAAAAGTATTGGTCCCACCGCGTGACGCAGGGTAGGCGGGGGAGCCAGATCGCGGTGATTCAGCTGCTTTGAGCCTGCAAACCGACTCCAGGGAGCATTCGGAAGTATCGTTCCGGTATCCCCGGCATCAAAACATGAGGCAGGCTCTCTCCGGACTTATCTGGGAGGGCCTGTTGCATTGATCGGGCCTGTTTTTATCCTGCTTTCTTATCCAGATCTGAACCCACGCCGGTTCATGCGGGATGCCCGCTTTCGAATCGGCATAACACAGAGAGAGCGTGGGGCCCGCGCCCCGTATCGAGAGAAAGGATTGGTCACATGAACGAGGTATTCCGCTGTTATGCAGAGAAGAAGCCGGGTTTTGACGGGGAGGCGCAAGCCCTGTACCGGGAACTGTCCGGGCCGGTGGGCGTTCAGAAACTGACCGGTGTGCGTATCCTGAACCGCTACGACGTGGAGGGCATAGACCGGGCGGCCTATGACGCCGCTTGTCCCATCGTCTTTTCAGAGCCGCAGGTGGACACGCTGACCCACGAGAATCCGCCGCAGACAAAGGGCGCCTGCCGTGTACTGGCTGTAGAGGCGCTCCCCGGACAGTACGATCAGCGTGCCGACTCCTGCGCCCAGTGTATCCAGCTTATGACGGGCGGGGAACGCCCGCACGTGGCGGCTGCCACCGTGTATCTCCTGATAGGTAATCTGACGGACAGCGATTTTAACAAGGTGAAGGACTATCTCGTTAACCCCGTGGAAGCGCGTCAGGCATCTATGGACAAGCCCGATACCCTCAATCGAACCTATCCCGCCCCCGGCCGGGTGGCTGTGCTGGAGGGGTTCCGCGTACTGGACCGGACGGGCCTTACGGCCATGCTGTCTGATTACGGTTTGGCCATGGATTTGGCCGACCTCACGTTTCTTCAAACCTATTTCCGGGACGAGGAGAAGCGGGACCCCACGATTACCGAACTTCGTCTGGTGGACACATACTGGTCCGACCACTGCCGGCATACGACTTTTGCCACCCATATTGACCGGGCCGATATTGCCGATGCGCGGGTAAAGGCCGCCTATGAGCGCTATTTGGCCGCCCGGGCGGAGGTCTATGGACCGGAAAAAGCTGCGGTTCGTCCTCAGACGTTAATGGATCTGGCCACCATTGGTATGAAGGTCCTCCGCAAGCGCGGCCTTTTGAAGGACCTGGACCAGTCTGAGGAGATCAATGCCTGCTCTGTCCATATGACGGCTACAGTAGACGGTCAGGCCCAGGACTGGCTTTTGATGTTTAAAAATGAAACCCATAACCACCCCACGGAAATTGAGCCGTTCGGCGGCGCGGCCACCTGCGTGGGCGGCGCCATCCGGGACCCCCTGTCCGGGCGGGCCTATGTGTATCAGGCCATGCGCCTGACTGGCTGCGGGGATCCCCGGACACCGCTGTCCGAGACGCTGCCCGGCAAGCTGCCCCAGCGCAAGCTGTGCACCACTGCCGCCGCCGGCTACTCCTCTTACGGCAATCAGATCGGCCTCGCCACCGGCTTGGTGTCCGAGCTCTACCACCCCGGCTATGTGGCGAAGCACATGGAGATCGGTGCTGTGGTGGGTGCCGCGCCGGCAAAAAACGTGGTTCGCAGAACGCCGGTTCCTGGCGATAAGGTTATCCTGCTGGGCGGACGTACCGGCCGCGACGGTATCGGCGGCGCCACCGGATCTTCCAAGAGTCATAACCTCACCTCTCTCAACACGATGGCTTCTGAGGTTCAGAAGGGCAACGCCCCGGAGGAACGTAAAATTCAGCGTTTGTTCCGGAACAGCACCGTGACCACAAAGATCAAGCGCTGCAACGATTTCGGCGCGGGCGGTGTATCGGTGGCCATCGGTGAGCTGGCGGATGGACTTACCATTGACTTGGACCAGGTCCGCAAGAAATACGACGGCCTGGACGGTACCGAATTGGCCATCTCGGAAAGCCAGGAGCGTATGGCTGTAGTGGTGGCGCCGGAGGACGCCGACTTCTTCATCGCCGCGGCCGGGAGGGAAAATCTGGAGGCCTATGTGGTGGCCGAGGTTACTGAGATTCCCCGTATGGTCATGCGCTGGAACGGCGACGTAATCGTTGACCTGTCCCGTGCCTTCCTGAACTCCAACGGCGCGGACAAGCATATCACCGTATCGATTCCCGCCGCCCCCGCCGCCCCTGCGCCGGTAGAGAACAGCAGTGTGCTGGATACGCTCCGTGTCCGTCTGTCCGACCCCAATCTGGCCTCTCAGCGGGGACTGGCCGAGCGGTTTGACTCCACCGTCGGTGCCTCCTCCGTGCTGGTACCCTTCGGCGGCGTCCGACAGCTCACTCCGGCACAGTCCATGGCCGCGCTACTTCCGGTGGGCCCCGGACACACCACGCCGGACTGCTCTGTCATGGCCTATGGGTGCCGCCCCGCTATGACGCAGCGGGATCCTTACGCCGGCGCGTCAGCCGCCGTGATCGACTCCGTGTGTAAGCTGGTCTCCACTGGATGCGACCCAGACGGTGTCTATCTGTCACTGCAGGAGTACTTCGAAAAACTGCGGGACGAGCCGGCGCGCTGGGGTAAGCCCTTTGCCGCTCTGCTTGGTGCCCTTGATGCACAATTGGGCCTGGGTGCCGCCGCCATCGGCGGGAAGGACTCCATGTCTGGTACCTTTCTGGATATGGATGTGCCTCCTACCGTGGCTTCCTTTGCAATATCCCCTTCCCGGGCAGAAGCGGTTCTGTCCTCTGAGTTTAAGGAAGCAGGCCATCCTGTATGCTTATTCGCTCCCGGAGACAGCAGGTTCGAATCCATAAAAGCCACGTGGCGTATGTTTCACGGCCTGTGTGCCGGTGGGATAGTTCTCTCGGCCTGGGCCGTGGGCGAGGGGGGCGTATCCGAGGGTTTGGCCAAAATGTGCTTTGGCAACGGTATCGGCTTTACAGGTGCCGATGATGTAACTGCGGCGGTGTTTGACTCGGCGCCGGTGGGCGCCATTGTGGCCGAGTGCGCCGAGGTACCGGCGGGCGGCCGGCTGCTGGGTTATACCTGCGCCGAAGAGAAGCTGATGCTCTGCGGCCAGACCGTGCCGCTGGACGAGCTGACTGCGCTGTGGGAAAATGTGATGGAATCAGTTTATCCTACTCGGGCCGACCAGCCTGGCCAGATACCGCCCATCCTCTCCTGCGCGGAGCGCGCACCGGTGGTCTGTGCGTATAAGACTGCCCGGCCTAAGGCGGTTATCCCTGTGTTCCCAGGTACCAACTGCGAATATGATACCGCTGCCGCCTGCCTGCGGGCCGGCATCGAGCCGGAGATTTTGGTGGTGCGCAACATGACAGGTACCGGGCTGACTCAATCCGCCCAGGCCCTGGAGCAGGCGATTCGGCAGGCACAAATGATTATATTGCCCGGCGGCTTTTCGGGCGGCGACGAGCCGGATGGTTCCGGCAAGTTTATTGCGGCCTTTTTCCGTAATCCACGGCTCACTGACACGGTCCACGATTTGCTGAAAAACCGGGATGGGCTGATGCTGGGTATCTGTAACGGATTCCAGGCCCTCATCAAGCTGGGACTGGTACCCTATGGGGAAATTCGCCCCATGGACACGGCATGTCCCACCTTGACCTTTAACCGCATCGGCCGGCATCAAAGCCGGTATGTCACCACACGGGTGGCCTCTGTCCGCTCACCATGGATGCTGAAGTCTCAGGTGGGTGATCTGCACACCATTCCTGTTTCCCACGGAGAGGGCCGCTTTGTGGCGTCCGGCACCATGTTGGAAGACCTCGTTGCCCACGGCCAGGTGGCAACCCAGTATGTGGACGCTACAGGGCATCCCTCCATGGACATATCCGCCAACCCCAACGGCTCCGCAGCGGCAGTGGAGGGCATCTTCTCCCCGGACGGCCGTGTATTCGGCAAGATGGGCCATTCGGAACGGTGCGGCGGCTGGATTGCGAAAAATATTCCAGGGAATAAACTTCAGCCCGTTTTTGAAAGCGGCGCAACGTACTTTAGATAAAAAACCACACGCCGGGATGGCCCGGGCCGCAACCGCCCGGACCATCCTGCGGAGGAGGACTAAATATGGACGCAAGTATTCTGGTGGTAGATGACGAGCCGGAGATTGCCGATTTAGTGGGCGTCTACCTGAAAAATGAAGGGTTCACCGTCTATACCTGCCTTAACGGGTCCGACGGACTGGCCGTGCTGCGGGAACGTTCGGTGGACCTGGCCATTCTGGATGTGATGCTTCCGGATATCTCGGGATTCAGTCTCTGCGGAGAGATCCGGAAGGAGTATAGCTTTCCCGTTATCATGCTGACGGCCAGAACAGACGACATGGATAAGATTACCGGCCTGACCATCGGGGCGGACGACTACTTAACCAAGCCGTTTAATCCCCTGGAGCTGATCGCACGGGTCAAGGCACAGCTGCGGCGCTCCACCCGCTACAATGAGGCGAAAAAGCCCGCCGGTGAAGATGTGATCGACTTTAACGGGCTGCTCATTAATCACACCACCCATGAGTGCACCCTCTACGATAAGCCACTGAACTTGACGCCGATTGAATTCGACATTCTGTGGATGCTGTGCCAAAACCGGGGGCAGGTTATCTCTGCTGAACGCCTGTTTGAGACCGTATGGGGGGAGAAATACCTGGACCGTAATAATACCGTTATGGTCCACATACGCCGCATTCGAGAGAAAATGGGGGAACCATCCAGAAACCCTAGGTTTATTAAAACTGTTTGGGGCGTGGGATATAAAATCGACTGATTTTTTTGGATAAGGGCAGATTTTAGTTGACAAGAGGCCTTAAATCGGGTATACTTACCCTTGCCCTGTTTGAGTAGAGGGCCTATTTGGCGGCATAGCTCAGTTGGCTAGAGCATGCGGTTCATACCCGCAGTGTCCCCGGTTCAAATCCAGGTGCCGCTACCATGCAGCGACAGCTGCTTCGAGATTGGATTTAGTTCCGTCTCCCATATGGCGCGTTGGTCAAGCGGCTAAGACACCGCCCTTTCACGGCGGTAACATGGGTTCGATTCCCATACGCGTCACCAACAATTCCAGCAAATGCGCCATAAATATATGGAGGCATAGCTCAGCTGGTAGAGCGCTCGCCTCACACGCGAGAGGTCACAGATTCGAGTTCTGTTGTCTCCACCACGGGTGGGTTGTAAAGAACAATTCTTGTCTGGTATGGTTTCTTTTCAACACTCATGAAATACCATCGTTGTTGCTACCAACGATGGTATTTCGCTATTCTCAGACAAATTGAATAGGAAAGCCTTTAAGCGAAGAGATTTATCTCTTCGCTTTTTTTATGCCACAAAATGAGAAGGAGGTCGGTTTTATGAAAAGGTTCAGCATTACACAGGCCCGGGCCCTGATCAAACGGGAGCTCGGCATCAGCGCGGTGGCGCTGGAGAAGACGCCCGGCATGAACGGCAATCCCGCATATCCCTGGTACAGCATGGAATCCGGCAAGCTCTCCGTCGAGGTCTATACCAACGAATATCTCGACGGGAAGATGATCGCGCTGCATCTCGGCTTCAACGATGGCTTAGGAGACGTTTCACGGTACTTCTACGCCGACACCCTGGAAGAGGCCCCGGAATACACGGAGGTCCGCCGCTGGGAGGACC
>JALCSB010000020.1 GCA_022653075.1 Intestinimonas sp. | reverse complement strand
TCCTCTCGGGTGGAAAAAAGTCTTTGATACGTTCCCACTGTTTACTTGTTATCTCATAGCGTTTCATACCTTTAGTTTACGGAATCTTGCCCTTTTGTGCAACTTTTATTTTTCAAACAGGCCCTAGGACAAAATACTGAATGCGCTAAGAAAAATGCTGCTATCTCAACGTACTAAAAGAAAGCCATTAACCTTAGGTTAATGGCACAACGCCTCCTTTCATATTTGCATTTAACTGATAAAGTATTCGTTATTTCTCCACTTTTTTAAACTATCCTGTTTTCTATGCATTGTCAACAAAGCAAAAAAACGACTATATATTATATTTTGGAGAATTTTGTCGAACCAGATCATTTATGTATATGCAGGTATAGCCTGTGGGATTCTATCGCTTTTTCCGGAAGAATACGAAACTTTTCCAAGACTGTGTTTGGTTTAATATCACTCCACTTGCAATCAGGGCTGATTGCGCGTAAAATGAAAAATATAGTCTCCGTTTCTCCCTTTTCCGCTCGGGCCGCGGGCGGATCTGTGCAGAACGGTTTAAGGAGGTCTATTCCATGCGCGACGGATTTATCAAGGTCGCCGCCGGGACTCCCAAAATCAAGGTTGCGGACTGCCGCTTCAATGCGGAAGCCTGCTTTACCATGATGCGGGATGCCTATGCGCAGGGCGTGCGGGTATTGGCTCTGCCCGAACTGTGTCTAACCGGTTATACCTGTGCCGACCTTTTCTTTCAGGATACTCTGCTGCGTGGGGCGGAGGATGCGCTGACCACCGTGTTGGCCGCCACCCGCTCCCTGGACCTGTTGGCGGCCATCGGTCTGCCCGTCAAGGTCGAAAATAAGCTCTATAACTGTGCAGCCGTAATCCACAAGGGCGAAGTTCTGGGCGTAGTACCCAAAACCTGCCTGCCCAATTATGGTGAATTCTATGAAAAGCGGTGGTTCGCCGTCGGTCCACCGGAAAGCCGGCTTATTACACTGTGTCAGCAGGAAACCCTCTTCGGTACCGGCCTGATCTTTCACTGTGAAACCATGCCCTCACTCACCGTGGGCGTGGAAATCTGTGAGGACCTGTGGGCCGTAACGCCGCTGTCCAACCACATGGCCGCCGCCGGTGCCACACTCATTTTAAACCTCTCCGCCAGTGACGAGGTCGTAGGCAAAGACGCATACCGCCGCACTCTGGTTACCGGTCAGTCCGCCCGCTTAGTATGCGGGTACGTCTATGCCGACGCTGGTGAAGGGGAATCCTCCACGGATATGGTCTTTGCCGGACACAATCTGATTGCGGAAAATGGCGTTCTTCTGGCCGAGAGGCGCTTTGCGTGTGGGCTCACAATCTCTGAAATCGATACCGACCGTCTGGCCGCTGAGCGCCGGCGAATGACCACGTTCCCCGATGGACCGGAAAAGGACCTTTATGCGGTCGGTTTCACTTTGGAACCGGCCACTACTACGCTTACCCGTGTCATCTCCCCCACACCATTTGTTCCAGAGGACGCAGCGGACCGCAAGGCCAGGTGCGACGAGATCCTGCTCATCGCCGCCATGGGACTGAAAACGCGGCTGGAACACACCCACGCCAGCACCGCCGTGGTGGGGCTTTCCGGCGGTCTAGATTCCACGCTGGCCGTACTCATCACCGCACTGGCCATGAAGATGCTGGACCGGCCGGCTACCGACGTGATTGCCGTAACTATGCCCGCCTTCGGCACCACCGACCGCACCCGTGACAACGCTGTAGAGTTGGCTCAGCGTCTGGGGGCCACGCTCAGGCACATTGATATCTCCCGCTCGGTCACCGTCCATTTTTCCGATATCGGGCAGTGCATGGACTGTCACGATGTAACTTACGAAAACGGTCAGGCGCGAGAGCGGACGCAGGTGCTTATGGATATCGCTAACCAGACCGGCGGCCTGGTGGTGGGTACCGGCGACCTGAGCGAACTGGCTCTGGGCTGGGCCACCTACAACGGCGACCATATGAGCATGTACGGCGTGAACGCCTCCATTCCAAAAACGCTGGTGCGCTACCTGGTAAGTCATGTCTGCGATGATAAGGGCCTTGAAGACCCGGCCCTTTCCCATGTGTTGGCTGATATTTTGGATACCCCTGTCTCCCCCGAGCTGCTCCCCGCCATTGAGGGGAAAATATCTCAGCGAACCGAGGATTTGGTTGGTCCCTACGAACTGCATGATTTTTTCCTCTACTATGGAATCCGCTGGGCTTTCCCGCCACGGAAGGTGCTTCGGCTGGCAGAGTACGCATTTGACCGCACCTATGATCGGGACACCATTCTTAAATGGGAGCGGACCTTTTACCGGCGTTTCTTTGCACAGCAGTTTAAACGCTCCTGCTTACCCGATGGACCCAAGGTGGGTTCCGTAACCCTCTCCCCCCGTGGCGACTGGCGTATGCCAAGCGATGCCGTAGCCGCCCTCTGGCAGGCGGAACTGGACACGCTGGACTGACCCGAGAATTAAAATCCATTTAATATTAATTCAAGGGGGATTTTTATGAATCTGTATTTGGACCTGTTCCTGACATTTGCGCGGGTGGGCGGGCTGACCTTCGGTGGCGGCTATGCTATGCTACCCATCCTTCAGCGTGAGATCGTGGAGAATAAGCATTGGGTCACCGATGAAGAACTGACGGATTATTTTGCCATTGGTCAGTGTACTCCTGGCATTATCGCTGTCAATACCGCGACCTTTACCGGCCACCGTACGGCTGGAATTCCGGGCGGTATTCTGGCCACGCTGGGCGTGGTCACCCCTTCTACCATAATTATTGGCATCATTGCCGCTTTCCTGCAGAATTTTTCCGATCTTCCGGTGGTAATTCACGCCTTTGCCGGCGTACGTGCCTGCGTCTGTGCACTAATCCTGAACAGTGTCATTAAATTACTTAAAACCAGCGTCATTGACAAACCGGCTGCCGTCATCTATGCCGTGGCGCTCCTTTTCTCCGCCTTTTTGGGCCTGTCCCCGATCCTCGTCGTCCTTCTGGCCGGTGTTGCGGGCCTTTCCATCCGTTTGATTAAAAAGTTGTCTGCGCAGGAGAGGGGTGAGAGCAAATGATCCTCGCCCGTTTGTTCTTCGAGTTTTTCAAGGTGGGGCTGTTCTCCGTAGGCGGTGGCTTGGCTACCATTCCCTTCTTACAGCACATCGGTACCTCCACCGGATGGTTTACGGTGGCCGATCTAGCCAATATGATCGCCGTATCTGAGTCCACCCCGGGTCCCATGGGGGTTAATATGGCCTCTTATGTGGGATTTACCATAGCGGGCCCTGTGGGGTGCATCATCGCTACCCTGGGACTTATCACCCCATCCGTCTTTATTATCCTTATTATCGCACAGTTTCTTCAAAAATTCCGTCACAGTTGGGGCGTGGAATCGGTATTCTACGGCCTTCGCCCCGCTTCCACAGCTTTGATCACCGCCGCGCTTGTGACTGTCGCACAACTTGCCCTGTTTTCCCCCCTGAGCTGGAAATCGATTATACTGGCGGTGGCCGTTTTTGTCTGTCTGAGAATTAAGCCGCTCAAGAAATTTCATCCCGCCGTTTTTATTGGCCTTTCCGCCATAATCGGCATCGTTTTTTCTTTCTAACTTCTGCATTTATGACTGCGGCGTGGAAACGATAAAAAATCGTTTCCACGCCGTTTTTTACACAAGGGTAATTGCATAAATTCATATTTTTGTAATAATTTTCTGTTAAACTATTGAGGTCTATAAATTGCCTTGAACCCATGGACCGTTACTGTTTCCGGTCCGCCCAATAGAAAGGAGCCAGACCTTGGCTAGTAATCCCAATTATTCTGATGTCACTCCCGCCATTCAGGCGCTAGCCGCGCTGAGTCTTAAAAACAGCTGCATCGATTCCGGCGACTACACCCGCTGCAACGTAAAGCGCGGACTCCGGGACATGAACGGCCAGGGCGTGGTGGCCGGTCTCACGGAAATCTCGGAAATCTGTTCCAGCAAACTGGTAGATGGAAAAAAGGTGTCCTGTGAAGGTCAGCTTTTTTACCGTGGCTACAGCATCGAAGACTTGGTGCGCGCCCCGTTAAAGGAAAAGCGCTTCGGTTTTGAGGAAGTGGCCTATCTCCTGCTGTTCGGCCAGCTCCCCACCAGGGATGAGCTGGAAGCGTTTTCGGAGCAGCTCTCCTACTATCGCTCCCTGCCCAACAATTTTGTTCGTGATGTTATTTTAAAAGCACCTAGCCAGGATATGATGAACGGTCTGGCCCGGTGTGTGCTCACCATGGCCTCCTATGACGAGAATCCAGACGACATCTCTCTGCCCAATGTGGTCCGCCAGTGCATGCAGCTTCTGGCCACCTTTCCGCTGTTTGCCGTATATAATTATCAGGCTTATAACTATAAAAGTGGCAGCAGCCTGTTCATCCACGCGCCACATCCGGAGCTTTCCACTGCTGAGAACATTCTCTCTCTTCTTCGGGCCGACTCCCGCTATTCCTTCTGGGAAGCCCATATTCTGGATATCTGCCTGATGCTTCATGCCGAGCACGGCGGCGGCAACAATTCCACCTTTACCACGCATGTGGTCACCTCCTCGGGCACCGACACATACTCCTGCATGGCGGCCGCTCTGGCCTCCCTGAAGGGGCCCAAACACGGCGGCGCCAACATTAAGGTCATTCGTATGTTTGAGGATATGAAGAAGCATGTCCATGACTGGACTGACGAGGAGGAGATCACCCGTTACCTACATGCGCTCCTGCGGGGAGAGGCATTTGACCGGACGGGCCTCATTTACGGCATGGGACACGCGGTCTATTCGCTGTCCGACCCCCGCGCCAACATTCTGCGCGGCTTTGTGGAGACGCTCTCCCGGGAAAAAGGGCGAACCGAAGAGTACCAGCTTTACGCCCGTGTGGAGCGGTTGGCGCCTCAGGTCATTGCCGACGAGCGAAAAATCTATAAGGGAGTCTCCGCCAACGTGGATTTTTACTCCGGTTTCGTCTATCACATGCTGAACCTCCCGCTGGAGCTGTATACACCCATCTTCGCCATTGCCCGCATAGCGGGCTGGGGTGCCCACCGTATCGAGGAATTGATCAATATGGGTAAAATTATCCGTCCCGCCTATGTCTATGTGGGCCAACGCCAGAATTACCTCCCCATCGCCGACCGGGATCCCCAAAAATAAAAGGTAAAAAGGCCTCCCATGTCATCATGAGCGTACCGCTCATGTATGATTCGGGAGGCTTTTTTATGGAGATCTATCTGGTGGACGCTTTTACATCTTACCGCCGCTTTTTTCCGTAGACTTTCGGCGGCTTGGGTCCATTCTTGCGGACCGTCTTCCGCTTTGTCCCGGTCCCCCGGGACTCCACGCCGCCGGTATGCCGGGTGGATGACTTTCCCTGCCTGGAACCGGCGTGTGAGGCGGCTTCCCCATACCGGCCCGCACGCCCCATCTGATGCTGCGGGCGTTCCGGCCGGATCAGGCAGTGCTTTCCAAATCCAATGAGGTCCTCCCGATGGGCTTTGTGCAGGGCCTCCAGCACCAGCCGGCGCTTTTCCGGACGTTTCCACTGCATAAGCGCACGCTGCATGGCCTTGTCATGGGGATCGGTGGGTACATAAACCGGCTTCATGGTGCGCGGGTCCAGGCCGGTATAGTACATGCAGGTGGACAGCGTACCCGGCGTGGGGTAGAAATCCTGAACCTGCTCCGGCTGCCGTCCTGATTTGTTGAGCCACTCAGCCAGCGCCACCGCGTCCTCCAGGGTGCAGCCGGGATGGGAGGACATCAGATAAGGCACCAGATACTGCTCCTTGCCATATTTCCGATTGAGCCGCTCATACTTCTGGCGAAAGCGCTCATATACCTCAATGTGCGGTTTTCCCATCTCGTCCAGCACGCTGTTCACACAGTGTTCGGGTGCCACCTTAAGCTGCCCGCTCACGTGATATTTGACCAGTTCTGCAAAGAACTCCCCGCTCTTGTCCTGCATCATATAATCGAACCGGATACCGGAACGGATAAATATTTTTTTGATGCCCGGAATGGCACGAAGCCTGCGCAGAAGCATCAAATACTCGGTGTGGTCCGCATCCAAATTGGGGCATGGCTCCGGTGCGAGGCAGGCACGGTTCCGGCACAGGCCGGCTTTCATCTGCTTATGGCAGGCGGGGCGGCGGAAATTGGCCGTGGGACCGCCCACATCGTGAATATACCCCTTAAAGCCGGGATGACGGGTCAGTTCCGTCACCTCGCGCACCACGCTGTCCGGACTGCGCGAGGTAACCATCCGACCCTGATGAAAAGCCAGGGAGCAGAAATTGCACGCGCCGAAGCAGCCCCGGTTGTGAATGACGGAGAAGCGAACCTCTTCAATCGCGGGTACGCCGCCCATACTGTCATACATGGGATGCGGCTCTCGTACATAGGGCAGTTCAGCTACAAAATCCAGTTCCTTTGAGGTGAGCGGCATAGCCGGGGGATTGACAATAAGGAGCCGGTCCCCGTGGTGCTGAAGGACAGCCTTTCCGCAGATGGGATCGTGTTCTTCGTACTCAATCCGGTTGGCTGCGGCGTACTGGCGTTTATCGGACGCCACCGCCTCAAAGGGCGGCACCTCCACTTTGGGATACCGGCAGGCCGCAGCGTTTTTCGCTGCAAAGCAGGTTCCCTTTACATCCGTGATTTCAGAAACCGGCGTTCCGGAAGCCAGCAGGTCCGCGATCTCGCGGGTGGCCGCCTCCCCCATACCGTAAACCAGCAGGTCGGCCTGGCTGTCAAACAGGATGGACCGGCGTACCTTGTCTTCCCAGTAGTCATAGTGTGCAAACCGCCGCAGAGACGCCTCCAGCCCGCCGATAATCAGCGGGATATCGCCGAACACTTCCCGCACCCGGTTGGAGTAAACGATGGTGGCTCGGTCCGGGCGCAGACCCGGGCGATTTCCGGGAGAATAGGCGTCATCATGCCGGCGCTTTTTTGCCACGGTATAATGGGCCACCATGGAGTCGATATTGCCGCTGGACAAAAACACCCCCAGACGCGGACGACCCAGCGTGGTAAAGGCGGATGGATTCTTCCAATCGGGCTGCGCCAGAATGGCCACACGATAACCCTCGGCCTCCAGAACGCGGGAAATAATAGCAGGGCCAAACGATGGGTGGTCCACATAGGCATCTCCAGTGATCAGAAGAAAATCATAGCCGTCCCAGCCCCGGTCCAGCATATCCTGTTTGGAGACAGGCAGGAACCGACGGTTCATCGCGCGCCTCTTTCGTAACCAATATATTTTTCCAAAATATCCAGCGGGACGGCGGAGTTCTCCTCCTCCCCCACTTTTCGGAATCCGTAGCGCTGATAAAAGCGCTGGGCAATGGCATTATCCGGCGCGCAGCGCAGACGAAGCCGGTCACGGCCCAGCGG
The DNA here is from genome assembly GCA_022653075.1 of Intestinimonas sp. Lineage (GTDB taxonomy): Bacteria > Bacillota > Clostridia > Oscillospirales > Oscillospiraceae > Intestinimonas. Next base: position 21,589 of record JALCSB010000020.1, on the reverse strand, counting down.
ACGGAACAGGGACACCGCCTCGCCCAGCAGTTGGACACCCAAGCCCTGTTTCCGGCGGTTGGGCATCATATAGACAAACGGCATATAGCCCGCACCCAACTCTGCGTACCGTCCGGTGTCCATCTGGAGCAGACCCACAGCTTTATCGTCCAGCATGGCGCAGGTCACCGCGCGATGGTCCTGCTTCCACTGGGCCAGGGCGTCCCGGTAAAAGCGCTCCTCATCATAGCCCTGCATTGTGCCATGGATGTTAAGCCACGCCTCCCGCCGGCACATCCGGTAAAGATCGCTGTGGTTTTCCATATCCAGAGAAGTAAACCACAGATTTGTGTCGGCCAGACTGCCGGTGTTCTTCTTCCACCACTGCTGCTTGGCGAAGGTGCTGATCTCCTCGGGAAGATGAGAGTTGTCGTTGGCAAACACGATCTTCGCCCGGTCCCCGTCGAATTCCACCAGGGATACCGCCGTGTTGTCGCTGTGAGGCAGATCCATCGCGTCGCACACGAAGAGGCCCATAAGGTCCGACAGCATGCAGCGGATGGCAACGCCGTGGGAAAAAACCGCCACCGTCTGCCCCGGATGGTCCGCCACAATCCGCCGGAGGGCACGGGATACACGGGCCTGTATCTGCGCATAGGTTTCGCCATCTCCCGGCGCCTCGAACAAGGGGGACACGGCATTGAACAGATTCAGCCGTTCCGGGTCCGTCCGGGCCAGCCCGCCCCACGTCTGATCCTCCCAGTCACCTACGTGGATCTCACGCAGTTCGCGCCGGGTCTCCAGTGGAAGTCCATGAGACGGATAAATCGCCCTGGCTGTGGTTCTGGTGCGAAACAGGTCGCTGGCATAGACCGCATCGATCTTCTCATTCTTAAACCGATGCTCCAGCGCGGCGATCTGCCGATATCCCATATCTGTAATCGTACTGTTATACCAGCCGTGAACCCGGCGGTACAGGTTACCTTCCGCCTCAGCATGGCGGATGAGAAATACTCTCGTCATTATCTTAATACCCTTTTCTTCCATATTCTTTTCTCACGGCGCACTGAAAGCAATCACCATGGCTGAACGGCACCGGTCAGCTCGGACACACGGGAAATACCCTGCCCCGAAGCCAGCCTCGCCAACTCATCCCGGACGCGGACGGGGGCATACGGGTCTGCAAAGCAGGCCGTACCCACCGCCACGGCGGCAGCGCCAGCCAGCATCAGTTCGGCGGCATCGGCCCCCGTCATAACACCGCCCATGCCCAGCACCGGAATTTTGACCGCGCGTGCCACTTGCCAGACCATCCGTACCGCCACAGGCAGCACGGCGGGGCCGGAGAGCCCCCCCATGTTCTGCCGCAGGATGGGCCGGTGACTAGCCACATCGATGCGCATTCCCAGTAGCGTATTAATGAGCGAGACCGCGTCGGCGCCGGCGTCCTCCACCGCACGGGCAATCTCGGTGATATCGGTCACATTGGGAGAGAGTTTAACCATAACGGGCACCGCGGCATGCTTTTTGGCAATGGCGGTAACTTCAGCGGCCAGCTCCGGTCTGGTACCATAAGCCAGCCCACCCGCCTTCACGTTGGGGCAGGAGATATTCACTTCGATCATATCCACACCGGCCTCAGACAATTTTTCGCACATGTCACCATACTCCTCCGGCGTGCTTCCGGAGATGTTGGCAATAATCTTTACATCATGCCGGCGGAGCTCCGGCAGTTCATGCGCGAGAAACGCATCCACACCGGGGTTTTGAAGTCCCACGGAGTTCAGGATGCCCATCGGCGTCTCAGCGATACGGGGAGGCGGGTTACCCTCCCGGCGCAGCACAGTCAGGCCCTTGACGCAGATGGCGCCCAACTCAGCCAAATCGTAAAACTGGCCGTACTCCCTGCCGAAACCAAAGGTTCCCGAGGCGACTACAATGGGATTTTTCAGCGTCACACCCGCCAGTGTGACGGACAGATCCACCGCGTTATTCATCCCAGTCCACCTCCTCGGCCCGGAATACCGGGCCGTCCTTGCAGACGTGCCGATACGCCCCGTCCGCCATCTTGCAGGCACACACCAGGCAGGCGCCCACGCCGCAGCCCATCCGTTCCTCCATGGAAACCTGACAGGGTACGCCCGCTTCGGCGGCCGCCTTTGCCACGGCCCGAAGCATGGGTCTGGGCCCACAGGCCAGGACCCCGGCCACATCCCTCTCCCCTTTCAGCTTTTCCCGGACCAGCGCGTCCACAAAGCCGTGCGTACCGATGGAACCGTCGTCGCTGGCCACGGAGACTGTGGAGGAAGCCGCCCGGAACTCGTCCAGCAGCATAGCACGGTCCACTGAACGAAATCCGAGAATGGCGTGGGCCTCCCCTTTGCAGTGCCGGACCACATTCAGTATGGGGGGCACACCGATGCCGCCGCCCACCGCCAGCAGCTTTCGGCCGGACAGGTCAAAGCCATGGCCCAGCGGGCCGAGCACATCCAGTGTTTCATCCGTATGCCGCCGGGACAGCCACGCAGTTCCCTCCCCGCGGACCTCAAATACCATGCGCAGACAGTTGCCGTCCGTATCACAGATGGAGATGGGCCGGCGGAGCAGCCGGCTGTCTCCGCACTTTACATGGATAAACTGCCCGGGCAAAGCCGCGCGCGCCAACTCACCCGCATCTAAAGTCAGGGACCATGCAAAAGGGTTCAGCTTCTCCGCGCGCATGATAGTGCATTCTCTCTGTATCGGCATCGTTTAGCCTCCGTTCTCCATAGCGTCAGACAATTGTGACATAGCGGCAGATATCATCCTTCATGGCAAGGGCCGCCCTGCGGGATGCCTCCTGATAGTCGGTTCCGTCACCGCCGGTTTTCTGCCAGGCGCACATAATGCTGCGGGACGCGTTTACGATGGCGCCGTGGCCCTGCCTGTTAAACGCATACTGTACATCTTCGGCCGTACCGCCCTGGGCCCCATAGCCGGGTACCAGAAAAAAAGTGTGTTTCAGCCGCTGGCGCAGTTCCTTTATCTCAGAGGGATACGTGGCTCCAACCACCGCGCCCGCGCAGGTAAACCCATAGTTTCCCTCTATCCCACCGCCCAGATGCTGAGTCAGGTCTCCCATGACCTGATAGACCAGACGGTCGTCCGCCGTCAAATTCTGCAGTTCACCGGAGCCTGGATTAGAGGTTTTGACCAGGACAAAGAGGCATTTATCCTCCTGCCGGCAGGTGTCCAGGAAGGGACGAATGCTGTCAGAGCCCATATAACCATTCACAGTAACGCAGTCGGCACAAAATGCTGAAAGTGGTTTTCCATCTACCGTTACTTTGCCCAGCCAGCCTTCACTGTACGCCTGGGCGGTGGAACCGATATCACCGCGCTTGATGTCGGCAATGACGAAAAGTCCTTTTTTCTGCGCGTAGGAAATGGTGCGCTCCATGACCTCCATGCCGCGCCAGCCCAGCCGCTCATAATAGGCGCTCTGCGGCTTTACGGCCGGCACGATATCGGCCAGCGCGTCAATGAGGCCCTTGTTAAACTGCCAAACCGCTTCGGCCGCACCCTCCAGCGTCCTGCCATATTGATCATAGGCGGCTTTGCGCAGATGGGGGGGAATCTGCTCCTGCCGGGGATCAAGCCCGGCCACCGTGGGATTATTCTTTGCGCGGATCAGATCCTGCAAGTGGTCAAATGACATTTATTCGTCCTCCTGTCCATCCTGATAGAGAATTCTGCCCTCTACAATGGTATATTTTACTTTCCCATAGAGCTTTCGCCCGGCAAAAGGGGTATTACGGCCCTTCGATGCAAACTTTTCCGGGTCCACGGTCCATGCCTCATTGGGATCAAAAATGGTGAAGTCCGCATCGCCCCCCAGAGAAAGGCGCCCCTTATTGATCCGCAGAATATAGGCGGGGTTTGCCGTCATTTTTCGCAGTATGGCGGACAAATCCATAATACCGGTGTGGTACAGTTCCGTCAGCGTCACGGCCAGTGAGGTTTCCATCCCTACCATACCGCTGGGCGCATCGGCCAGGGGCCGGGCCTTTTCTTCCGCACTGTGAGGCGCATGGTCGGTGACGATGGCGTCAATGGTACCATCCCGCAGCCCTTCCCGAATGGCGGCTACGTCGGCGGAGGTGCGCAGGGGCGGATTCACCCGTGCCAAACTGCCCTGTTTGAGAATCTCGTCCTCTGTTAGGGTAAAATACTGCGGGCACGTCTCACAGGTAATGGAAACACCTCTGGCCTTAAATTGCCGGATGATATCCACCGACCGAGCCGTGGACACATGGCAAATATGGACCGCACCGCCGGTCTCCTCGGCCAGCATGGCGTCCCGTGCCACCATTAGCTCCTCCGCGATGGCGGGGCGTCCCGGCAGACCCAGCACCCGGGAAACGCGCCCTTCATTAACCGCGTAATTTTTTACCATATCGGCATCCTCGCAATGAGAGAGAACCGTTATGTGCTGGCGCTTGGCGCGAATCAACGCATCCCGCATCAAGTTGGCGTTTTGAACCGGGACACCGTCATCAGACAACGCCACGGCGCCGGCGCCGGTCAGTGCCGCCGCATCGGTGAGCACTTCTCCTCCCTGCCCCACCGATACCGCTCCGATGGGCCAAATCCGCACACCGCACGCCGCATCCGCACGGTGAAGCAGGTCGGCAACCCGCTCTGGGGAATCAATAACCGGACGGGTATTGGGCATGGGTGCAATGGAAGTAAACCCGCCCCGCGCGGCTGCGCGGCTGCCAGTGGCGATGGTTTCCTTATACTCAAAGCCAGGTTCCCGCAGATGGACATGCATATCCACGAGTCCCGCGCACACGGTCAACCCGCGGGCGTCAATAACTGAAGCGTTTGGGGATCTGAGATCGCTGCCGATCACCGCCACCTTACCATCCTCAATCAGAACATCCATCACACCGCCGATGCCACCCACCGGGTCCACCAGCCGCCCCTGTCTGATGAGCAGTTTCACACATGTCCTCCTTTCACGTCGGCATAAAGAAAGGGCCGGTCCCCCGCCCCCTATCCGGAATGCCATCCGCTTTACCGCACTGCGGCCAATGCCGTAGTGCCGTCCATTTGTATTTACTTGATGCTATTAATTATATCGTAACATCTATTTTTTAGCAACGAATTTTTCCGTTTTTATGGGAAGACTAGCACTGTCACGAAAAAAAGGGGGGAATTACGATGACAAATCGGCAGTTTTGGAGTGGCATGGGCATGGGTCTTCTGGCAGGTACAGCCATTGGTATGGTAGGCGTGCCTCACAGAAAAACCAATGTAAAACGCACCGTGGGAAAGGCAATCAAAACCGTGGGAGAAATCGTGGAGAATGCCTCCGACGCCATGGGGCTGTAACTATCTGCTCCGGCTCCCGCTTATTTCTGGGAGCCGGAGCAGAATCATATAGAAACGAGTTTCCGCAAAAAATTCCTGTAAAACAGAAAAAAAGCTTGCATCTCCATACAGAGTGTGGTAGTATACTTAAGTTCTCTGAGGACAGTACCTATAATATCCGGGTGTGGCGAAGTTTGGTATCGCGCTTGAATGGGGTTCAAGAGGCCGGAGGTTCGAATCCTCTCACTCGGACCAGTTGAAAATGCCTAGAGCTGTTGAGGCTCTAGGCATTTTTCTTTTTCCATCAGAGAAGCCTCGATCATAAAAATATAGTGAAAAATAATAAAAAAGACTGCTACTATTAACAAAACTATTAACGCTACCATTAACACGCTATTAACCCCATGGGGTCACAAGGCGTCTGTTATTTTACGCAAATCATCCGCGCTCACATCCTGGTAGTGCCGCAGCATTTCGTTTGAAGTGTGACCGATTAACGCCAGCTTATCCGCGTCCGGTGCTTCAATCCGCTTCATCATGGTTGCAAACGTGTGGCGGCAACTGTGCGGCGTCAGGCGGTGCCTTCCTGCCCCGGAATCATCCAATACAGGGTTGTCTATACCAGCCGCCTCTAAAACAGTGTAGAAGGCGGCCCGGTAGTCTTTTATCGTCATGGCGGACCCGTCCGGACGGCGCTCTCCTGTTTCATCTGGTCTGTGACATGCCTATAAACGTCCAGGGTAAAAGCTGCGGTGGCGTGGTCGAGGTTGCCCTAGATTGCTTTTATATCGTCCCCGGAGCGGATGGAGGCCACGGCATAGCTGTGCCTGAGATCATGGAACCTTGTATTCGGGCAGCCAATAGAGCACACAACGGCCTTGAAGTCTTTGTAGACCGTATGGATGGCCAGATGGTGACCCCGCTCGTCCGTGAACACCAGCCCGCTGTCCTCCCAGAACTCACCCATCTTCAAACGCTGTTCTGCCTGCCTTGCTTTGTGGGCACGGAGTATTTGCATAACCCATGGAGCTGCGGTAATGGTCCGGGATTTATCATTTTTCAGCGGCGCAAAGAGATACCGTCCATTCTTTTTCTTTTCCCGCTGAAGCTGCTTATCAATCAGAGCCGTACCAGCTTTGAAGTCTACGCAGTCCCACAAGAGGCCCAGCACCTCACCCTCTCTCATGCCCGTAAACAGGTTGACGGTAAACAGCGCTTCAATGGCCTTTAATGGCTTTGAGAAAGGCCTTGCTTTGCTCCTCATCCAGCGGCTGTAGTTCCGGGCCGCACCATGCGTGGGAGAGTGCAGGCGTCTGATGGATTGAAACGGATATACCCAATCATAACGGCCTGTTGAAGGGCCTTGTGAAGTACGCCGTGTACACCTTTTACCGTCTTTGGAGAAAGCCCCGGCTTGTCATCATGCGGTTTACTGAGGTCATTGTAAAACCTCTGGATAGTGTGAGCGTTTAGCGCTTCCAAGCGGACAGTGCCAAGAGCCGGTTTAATATGATTTCTGATTTGCCCGTTATAGGACGCCACCGTGAAGGGCTTAACACCGCCCAGATAGTCTTGAGCCCAGATATCCAGCCACTCACCTACGGTCATTCTGCTGGGCGCGGTGTAGGTTCCCGCATCAATGGCAGCTGTGGCAGCTTTGAGTTTCTGAGAAACCTCTCGCTGTGTCTTCCCAGTAATGGGCCGCTGAATTTGCTTACCCGTTCCTGGGTCTGTACCGGTGGTATAACGGGCTTCCCAATAGGTATATTCCTTGCCCGAGCGGGTGACGGTCTTTTTCCTGATCGTTCCTGTTCCCTGGGCCGCTCTGCGTGGCATAAATACCCTTTTTCCCATAACCGGGAATCAGGGCCTTTTTACTGCCCTTTTTGCCCGCCCGGTGGTGCGGGCGGAGATGGACCGTTTCAGTGACGGGGTACGCATTCCGAATTTCATATTTCACGCTTCCCTTCCCGAGCCGTTCTGGTGTCCGCCGGGACGGCTATCTTATTTCAATAAACCCTGTAATCAGGTCCACAGCCTCCGCCACCAAGTCTGAGGGAGCCTTTTCCTCAAAGGAGGCTCTGCGGCTTGCCAGGTCCAGCATGCGGGCCTGATCGCACATAATAACACCATCGGTTTTTGTCCGGTCATCCAGCCGCACATGAAACGGATGGCCCCGGTCCGTGTGGGTGATCGGACAGACCATGGTAAGGCTGCTGACCCGGTTAAAAAGGTCGTTACTGACGACCAGCGCCGGGCGGCGGCCTTTCTGCTCATGGCCGGACTGCGGGTCAAAGTCCAGATAGACAATATCACCCTGCTCAAAGATTGTCACCATTGCTCTTGACCCTCCGGTTTCCCCCAGTCAATTTCCCCATCACCCTGGATTCGGTCAATCTCTTCAATGGGTTTTCCATAAAACGCGATGAGCCGCTCCTCCAGAGTTCGGTGAGCGGCAGCGGCGGCCTTTTTTATGGTAATGGCATCGGAGGTTTGAATAAGTTCCACCCGGTCGTTCTCGCAAATGCCGAGCCCGTCCAGAAGCGCCTTGGGAATGCGGAGCCCCTGACTGTTGCCCCACTTCTGAATTGTTGCAAACATGAAATCAACCCCTTCACATCCAGTATATACAAAGTATATACATCGGTCAAGGGGTTTATTCAAAGCTGTGCTGCTCCGGGGAGGGTGGGCTATTTTTATTTTCCGGGTGTGATATCACCCATCATTAACTGCAGTGGTTCTTTTTTATAATATAGTGCAACCTTGTGCCTCAACTCATCCATAGATGTACATGTTTTTGCAATGCCAATAATCTGCTGAATGTGTTTTGTCAGTTGCTCCATTCCGTAATCTTCGGAGAGCCATTGGTGATAGTTCATTCCATGGCCCATGGCGCGGCTTCGGCTTGTTTTCTTTGAGATATGCGGCAATGTTTTTCACCCTTGTCCATAATTTTCCGCCTCCCTTCCGTCACCATTTTACAACGGATAGGAAGAAATTACAAGAAGGGAGCTTACATAATGAATTGTCAATTAGAAATCAAGCAGGTCCCCTTTATGGGGACAAACCTTGTGGCGGCACGGGACAACGACGGGCATATCTGGGCCGCGGTTCGTTGGATGTGCGACGGAATTGGATTGAGTTCTGGGCAGACCAAGGCGGAACGGCTGAGAATTCAAGGCGATAAGGTTCTCTCCAAAGGGGGACGAAATCTCGTCCTCCCTACGAAAGGCGGAAATCAAGAGACTCTTTGCCTAAAACTGGACTTTATTCCCCTCTGGCTGGTGAAAATCAGCATTACACCGAACATGGCAGCGGAAACCCCGGAATTGGCGGCGGCCTTAGAACAATATCAGCTTCGTGCTAAAGATGTGCTGGCGGCGGCTTTTCTTCCCATAAGTACGGTCCCTGACATTGGAGAACTTTCCCCTGAGCTTCGGCTCCTTATCAATATGGAGTTGAAGCAGAAACAGCAACAGCGCGACATTGAAGCGGTTAACCAGCGTTTGGACGACATCAAGGATGTGGTGGCACTCTCTCCAAATTCCTGGAGGCCCGAGGCGCGCGGCCTTATTGTTCGCATTGCCCGCCAGATGGGCGGAAATGAGTTTATCCGTGAGGTACAGGCCGAAATCTTCAAACTTGTGGACAAGCGGGCCGGTGTGTCTCTGGAAACCCGCCTGACCAACAAGCGGCGCCGTATGGCAGAGGAAGGCGTCTGTAAGTCGAAACGCGACAGGCTGAATAAGGCCAATGTGATTGGGGACGACCGAAAGCTCATTGAAATTTATGTTGCCATTGTGAAGGAAATGGCCGTCAAGTATGGCGTGACCGATAAGAAAGGGGCCGTTTGCTGATGGAAGAGCTTTTTGTTGACTGCAAGCTGAACTCTTATTTGGCCGGCATGGCATTGGCAGAAAAGGCCGGGGACAAGGAACGGCAGAGGAAAGCCGTTCAAAAGATGATGATGTTTACCCGCATGCGGGATAGATGCATGGTAAATGGCCTTGTCGATGCACTGAATAAAGTTAGAGCTGCCGAACGAGTAATTCAAAAGTCCAAAGAGCAGGGTGTGACGGTTCCGTTCCTTGAAAAACGTCTGGAGGCTATGAAAGCTAACGTAAGGCAGCGGCGTAAGGATCTGATTCAGGCCGGGGAAATCACATGCGCGGTGCTGGACATGTGGCAGGAGCTGGGTGCCACGCTCAAAGATCTCTGCAGCCTCTGCAATCGAGACTACGACCAGGTTGTGGCAGAAATTGGTCCGGAGCATTTGGACTTGCAATTTTCTGAATTTATTTTCATTTACAACCTTGACTATAAGGATCCAAGAAATCGCGGGTGGATTAACTTTGATATAGACGCCCCGCTGACTCATGCGGCCAAAGAATATATGATGGATATCATGCTAAACACGAAAACGGGGCAGGAAGCTTCTCACGAGGCCTTTGTGAAATGCTTTCCTGAGCTTTGGGATAAGCGGATGTACGCCGTTGCAGATGATGACGGTGTGCAGCACATGGTAGATAAAGACGGGATTGAGATGGGGACAATCGGAGAGGAGGAAACCTGATGCCGGACAAGCTGACCCTCAGCGTGGAAGAGGCCGCGGCGCTTTCCGGTATCGGGCGGGACAGGCTCTATCAACTCGCTAAGCGTAACGACTTCCCTTCAATCCGGCTCGGGCGGAGTATTCGTATTCCAAGGAAGGGACTGGAGGAGTGGATTGAACGGGAAGCTATGAGCGGAAAGACGGTGGTTTTGTGAAATTGGACAGGCTTGCTTTTACGCTGATTCTTTTGACCTGCATCTGTGCGGAGAATATTCCGCTGATAATGATATTGGTAGCGCTTGCGGGTATGATTCTGTACATAAAAGAAAACCGCCCTCGGAGCTGGAACCTCCAAGGACGGCAAGACGGCTCAGAATCGAGCCGACAACTACAGCTTTATTATAAGGGCTATTAAGGAGTTTTGCAAGATGGAAAGCAAAAAAACAGCGAGTAGATCAGACCTATACTTTGATGCCTTTGTAGCGTTTGATTGTGCAGTTAATCTGCTTAATACGGTAGAAGCAGAGCATTTTGAAAGCGTCGATGCCCTGGAGGAATGGGGTGATTCGTTCACATACGAATGCGTATTCAGAAAGATTCACGCAGTGTCGAGTATTCTCAACAACGCTTTTGAACTGCTCTCTGTTGCCGAAAGCAACAGGGCAAGCGGCCATTTCAATGCCAAGATTGAGCTGATGGCTGACCTTATCCGTGGGGAACAGCAGGAACGACAGGCGCACGAAAAGGGATAGCACGATGAAAGAAGACGCTGCCTTGCAAAATGCGCTTGAGCGTATCCGCAAAATTGCGGCTTTCCGTGTCTGCTATATCGAAGACACGGCGGTTGAGGCCGAGTATTTTAAGGACCATGGTGCCCTGAGCTACAGCCTTGAAGACGGCAGCTATATCCTGTGTTTCCCTAGGGCTACCATAAGGCAGAACATTATACGGGCCACCGATCAGATTGAAAGCCGCTATGCAATCGCTTCCGGCAATGGTGTAAATAAAACCATAGATGAGGAGGGCCGTGCATGAAAATTAGTATTACATATGGTCCCGGTGAATATCGGGAGATGCGCATTATTCTGGCGTTTCTCCGGAGTTTTGTCCCAACGGCAAAGATTCGGGAGAAGATTAAATGCCAAGAAAGCGCATGATAGACCCGTCATTCTGGCGGGACGAGAAACTTGGCACATGCAGTTACATGGAGCGCCTTCTGTTTGAAGGGCTCTGGACATTCGCGGATGATTCCGGCGTAGGACGTGCAAATCCGAACCTCTTGAAGGCTGACATATTTCCTTATGATACCACCCTTCGTGGTTCCGATGTAGAAAAGGGTCTTTCCCATCTGGAAAGCCTCTCAATGGTACGTCTTTATGAAGCGGATGGACAGCGCTATTACTTCATTGTTCACTTTGAAAAGTACCAGAAAATCAGTCGCCCGTCTCCGTCTTCCCTCCCGCCTCCGCCTGATTCAGTGAGTCCTCACGGAGCACTCACTGAGTGATCACGCCTAATAGAAGATAATATAAAAGAAGTTAATAAGAATAGAAGTGAAGAGAAAAGTCCGGCTGTGGATATATTGCAAGAACTGCGTAAAATGCGGGGCTGGTGTACGGCCAACCCCTCCAGACGCAAGACGAAGAAGGGAGTTTTGCGATTTATCACGGGGTGGCTGGCCAAAGAGCAGGACAAGGGGGGTGTGAAAACCGATGGAGGAACTCAGCGGAATTCTGGGCAGAATTCTGAAAGCAAGGCATGGGACAGACTTAACGTCCTTAAGCTTTGAGGATGCCATTCAGAGGAAAGCCGATCAGCTTAACGCTACCGATGGAACGTTGACCGGTTTTAGCTGTCCGGTATGCCACAACCGGGGATTTGTTGCCTTTGTGAAGGACGGAAATCTGTATTCCCGTGAATGCGAGTGCATGCGGACCAGACGCAGTCTTAATCTGATCGAAAAAAGCGGTTTGAAGCCGTCTCTGGAGGCCTACACGTTTGAGAGCTTTCAGACGCCGGAGCGGTGGCAGGAAGAAGCCAAAAGGGCCGCCGTTCAATACCTGACTGATAAAAACGGAGCATGGCTTCTCATGTCGGGGACAGTTGGAAGCGGGAAAACCCACCTGTGCACGGTGATATGCGGAGAACTGCTGAAAAGCTGCGTGGAAGTCCGATACATGAAGTGGCGGGATGATTCGGTTCGGCTGAAAGCCAACGTAAACGCCCCGGATTACGAGAAGCTCATACGGCCCTACAAGACAGTAAAGACTTTGTACATTGACGACTTTTTTAAGGGCGGGAGCGTTACCGCAGGGGACATAAACCTTGCCTTTGAGATACTGAACACACGGTATACAGACAAAAACCTGATTACGATTCTATCTACGGAAAAAACAATCCCTCAGCTCATGGAGATTGACGCGGCTCTTGCCACGCGTATTTACGAACGATGCAAGGGGTACTGTATCTGCATCAGTGGGGAGAGCAAAAACTGGAGACTGCGCACATAAGAAATCACTTTGGGAATCGCGCAGACCGGGGAGGGCGGACGGAATGAATAAAGGGAGTGGGACAAAGCCCATTCCCTTCAGCCGTCATCAACGCGCTCCCCGGAAAAAACAACTCTGGTGTTATCTGACATCCAAGGTGCCACCTTGCGCTTGGTAGGTTTGCTGGGAGATTTAGCTGGATTAGTCGGTTGCTGCTGACGATTTTTCTTAGGCATACAAATCACCCCTCAATTATCATGCGCGGATCAAGGAATAAAATACGAGGGGGCCACGCAATGAACGAACTGATCGCTCGAGCTAAAAAATCCGAAGCAGAACGGGAGAGGTTTGTGCAAAACATAGTTTTTAAAAAAGTGGTAACAAACGTTAACAAATCAACACAATACACACTGAAATGTGCTAGTATGGCATTTAATAACCCCAAAGACGCAGATAAAGCGTGTAAATAGGCAACGGAAAAATTTATGATTGCGTGTGGGTGAATTGCAGGGAGGAAGCATATGACTTGTGGTAATTGCAGCCTCGGAAAGACTGAGCGAGTTTTGGGGAGTGGCATAACGGAGCCGCCGTATTTGCTTCAGACGGAACCAGGAAAACTGAACGCCTTCTGTTACTTCTTCCGAAACGGCCACGGCAGATCATCCGGAGAAAATATCAGCTTTGGAGTCGAGATTTTTTTTGATGTCATTCTGCCCGTCCCTGTGTGTGATGTCAACAGTTTGCCGATATCTGCGCCCATCGCGGTCGGCATACGTCATGGTAATGCTCAAAATGTTGTCGGGGCTGTTTCGCGGCAGCTTGAGTTCACAAAGGAATTCATCTCCAACGGACATATGTCCTAAATAGTAGTCTCCAAAATGGATATCTATTGCGGCTCCGACCCCGATATTAACCAGTTTAATATCCAATCCATTTTGAATTTTATAAGTATCGGTTTCTCCTAATTTGGATGCAATGCCGTCCATATTCATCTCCAGAATAGGAATTGGTGAACTTCCAGGCCAATCAGAGGGATTGCGGTAAATGTTGATAAAAGGCAGCGCCTGTAGGCGTTTCTGCTCGGCATACATCTCGTCATTATGTTTTCGCAAATCACCATTTTCCCGTCTAAGCTCATCGTGCTGTTTTTGGTTTTGCAGAAACGTACCGGAAAAGGCAAACAGCGTAGCCAGCGCCCCGATAAGTGCGCCGAGGTAACTGCCATATGCAGTCATCCAATTGTCTAAGGTATCCCATCCATGAATGCACACATATATGGCGGGGACTAAAATTGCGGCGCATACCACCAGAGCCACTGCCAAGATTAACTTACTAGATTTCATAGAATCCCACCTTTTTTCTTTCAGAATAACCTGATATTTTCCAACTGTAAAGAGGGAGAAAGGAATTGGCGGGAATATGAGGACATTACGAGGGAATGCGCATGGAAAGTGAAGAAGCGGAACGACTGTACCAGAGCAGCGTCGGTCTGATTGACGCCGTAGCCTGCACACGATACAGGAAAATGCGGGACGATCCCGATTTGCTTCGAAGCGGGCGGCTCGGGCTGTGGAGCGCGGCGCTTCACTGGCCCGGCGGGCCGGAGCAGGATTTTCGTTCTTATGCCTATGCCTCCATCAAAAACGAAATGGAGGCGTATCGGAAAACTATTGAAAAATGGGAGCCTCCCGCAGAGAACCGGGAGACAGACGGGGCGGTGGACGATGGTCCCATGCACGATGCCATGAGCGCCGTCCGCGCCCGGTACGGGCCGAACAGCCGGGAGAGGCTCATACTTACCGCCTTATCAAAAGGCGTTGCGAAAGCAGCCATAGCCGCCTATCTTGGCGTTTCGGTTTGGAAGATAAACGACCTTGCCAGACGGGCGTATAACGGAATCGTGGAAGACATCGTATAAAAAACGGGAGGGCTTATTTTTGCCCTCCCGTTTTTAGTGCCACGGCGCGTCTTTGTACAGCGTGGATTCTTTGTACCCCATGGCAAAGTACAGCGCGTCTTTTGCCAAGCCGGAAATTTTCTGCTTGCTGATGTAGTCCATGACTTTGCTTTTGTTTTTATTGACGGACCCTGCATAGGCCGCGACGTCCATGTACACGTCCAGCCCAACTTTTCCTTTTACTTTGTTATCATATGTTTCCTTCTGGCTGTCGGTAAGTGTGGAGTACAGGGTGGAGTCGGAGAAACCGTACTTGCTGTCCGTGATCGCGTCCACCCTCCCCTGCTTGCTCAGGCCGTCGCCCAGGCTGTTATAAATTACCTTATAGGCCAGATATTCATACAGGGGATCGCCGGTTTTCCCACCCGAGCCTTTGAGCAGAGAGGATTCATACTCTACACCGCGCTTGGATAGAATCTGCTGTTTGGCGAGGTCGGAGGCATAAGTAAGCGCCTTGGTCATGGCGTCCGCCTTTTCGTCGGTGGATAAATTATCATACCCGGAGAACTTCATAAGGCCCTGCATGGCGTCATGGGCCGCCTTTCCGTAGATTTCATGGTACTGGTCCTGCTCGGCGGGCGTCAGTTCGTATTTCTGCGAATCGTAACGGATGGAGGACGCCGCTTTGCGGTCCGGGTAAAGGCTTGTGGCGCCGGTCTGTTCACTGAGGTTCCGTATTTCGTCGGACACGGCGGAGGGCCGGTATGTGGTGACGGAGCCGGGCAGAATCGTTGCGTTTGCCAGATTCAAACCGCCGCTGTTCCCGTACTCTTTCGGCTGCCCGAATGGGGTCTGCGTTGCCGGGAGCGTTTCCCGGAGTCCGGGGATTGCCGCCTTGATGGAATCTACGGTCCGGCCCGCCGTGGTGCCGCTGGAATACTGGTTTCGGTAATAGGGGTCAAGGCCGCGGGCCACGGCACGGACGGAGTTGGGAATGGTCGAGCTGGATACCTGCCCGGCCGCAAACTGTTTTGCCGCGTCTACCATTCTCCCGCCGGTTGTATCCGCGTCGGAATACTGGAATCCGTTTTCAATGTCCGTAATGCTGGACATTGCGGGCAGTTCCAAAAGCGATTGAACGGTGCCGGAAAAACTTGATTTTAATACGTTTTTCGCGGTGATTTCACCGTCCTCCTGTGCCGCCTGAGCCACCAGTGCGCCGGTCGCCATCATGGCGTTCAGCGGCTCCAGGAAGCCAACGGAAACCAGTGTGTCCCCGGATTTCCACTCCGCGCTCCCTCCACTTGCCCATCGGGCCAGCGCATCCGTGTTGAGCTGAGTCCCGGTTACACCCTCTGAGGCATTCAGCGCCGAAACGTTCTTGTCCTCCGTGTCGGGGGCCACACGCAGAAGGTTTGCCGCCGCCGCCGCTGTAAAGATGGCGATGAAACCTGAGCCGGTCAGGCCGCGCCCCACGTCCGCCACGGCCTGCGCCTGCCGTGCCGCCGTGAGCGTCCCGGCCTTTGCGTTTTTCAGAACATTGGCCACTTCCACCGCGCCCTTGGTAAGTCCTGCGGGAGAGTATTCCAAAGCGCGGGAAACCAGATTGGCGGGAACGCGCGGGAATGGATTCACAAAATCTCCCTCACCCATATCTTTAACAGGCATGTTATGAATTTTTTTCCCGTTTGAAGTTCCTATGCCCCACAAGTTTCCAAGATCGTGAATTCCCATTGACGCGGCGGACAGCCTGGTATTGTCCTGGAACGTGCGGTATTTCGCCACTTCCTGCCCGCGCGTGTCCAGCGTGTCGTCTTTAACAAGGCCGCGCTCTTTCAGGCGGTTTACGCCGGACTGTACCGTGGCCTCAATGCCGCCTTTTTGGAATTCGTCCGGGACATTCAGGGCATAGCTGGTGTACTTCTCCCAGGTGGAGAAAAAGCGGTCGATGGGACCGCCCGTCATTTTAAAGGTCCGTTTGCTGGAAAGCCCGTACCGGCTCTCCAAATTTTGCGTGTCTACGTCCAGCGCGGATTCCGCATAGGACCGAAGTCCGGCGTGGGCGGAG
The DNA here is from genome assembly GCA_022653075.1 of Intestinimonas sp. Lineage (GTDB taxonomy): Bacteria > Bacillota > Clostridia > Oscillospirales > Oscillospiraceae > Intestinimonas. The sequence continues at coordinate 5,249 of JALCSB010000020.1, read as the reverse complement.
GCAGTCCACTTTTCTTTGGAAATCCACGACGGGTCCACCGTTGTGGAGCGCGTCCTGGTGGCCTTGGAAAGCAGCGTGTCCAAAGCCGTGGACGGAGCGGTGGAAACCGCGTCAATCAGGTCAAACGAGAGGTTACCGGCTATATTTCTATGCACCGTCGCAAGGTTGGACAGCAGCAGCATGGACCGTACACTTCTGATTTTCTGCCCCTGTGTGCGCGGCTGATAATCGGTTGGGATGCTCTGAATCTGCGACAGCGCAATATTTTTCAGTTCTTCCGGCGTCAGGACATTCAGCGCTTTTTCCAGGGAACCGGACAGTTTGTTGCTGAAGAATGCCCCCGTGCGGCGAATGGCGGAACTGTCTTTGATAACCTGAATCAAAGAAGCGGGGTCGTCTCCGGCGGATTCCATGGCGTTAAGCTGGGACTGCACGTCGCTCATGACCTTATTTTTTTGCGTGTCGCTCAGTTTCGTATCGGAGAGCTGCTGCTCTGCGTCAACAACAGTCCCTTCCGGGGTCCTGGAATACTTGGCGAATGCCTGAGTCATCTGACCGGCGCGGGTTCCATGCTCCCTGATTGACTTGGCCCACTTGTCCACTTCGGAATAGTCGCCGCTCTGCCGGGCCTCCTGCGTCTTTTGCGACAGAATCCCCATGGCGGTGTCGAGGTCCGCGCTGGTCCAGTCGTTCTTCTCCGGAAGGTCCGCTTCCTCCCCTGCAAAATCATTTGCAAGACGGCTCTGCGCCTCTGCCATGCTCTGCTTCTCGGTGATAATGTCGTAGGTGTTGTCCTCTGCGGAGAGCATTTTCATCTGCTTCTCCGCGTCGCTGAAGATATTGGACTTTTGCAAGGTGTTGGTAACTACCTTGGAGACGTCCTGCGCGTGTGGATTGTTCATGGCGCCCAAACCGTCTGTGCCGGGCTGCGTGCCGCTTTCACGAATAAGGTTTTTCGCCTGAATATAGTTCGCATCCGGCTCAACCGGATACCCGTCGGAATCCTGCGCGTAACCGTTCGTGAGAACGTCGTCAAGCACAAGCTCCACTTTTTTTGCGGCGGCATAATTCTCCTGCCCGTTGTTGTGGATAATATCATAAAGCGCTTTTTTGATAGACTGATAAGAAATGTTCGCATTGTCCAAAAGCCGCTCAATCGGCTCCGTGACATTTCTTTTCTGCCCTGTTACGTTTAAATTGCCGCTTTCATCCCACGCAAAATTGCGTTCCCCTTTTTGGCCGCGGTCTAAGTCATAGAGAAGATCGGAGGCCGCACGCGCAAAATACTCGTGGAGTTCCGGGTGGTCAAACTGAAACGCATGGACCTTTCGGCTGGAAACGTCGTTATACGTTCTGTCGTCAATAAACTTATCCCCGCTAGAAGATTCAGATTGTGCGGCCGATTTTTGCCCGGTCAAAACTTCGCCCTTGAATTTTCCGTCCGTCTGTGGCATACTATAGGTAAGAGAAGAACTTTGCGGCGGTACGCTTCGGGCGTTGTGTGCAGGGTCGGGAGCGCTCCCGGCATTGGACATCGTATCTTGCGAGTTCTTCTTTATTATATATAGGGTATCTGTCGTGAGCGTTTTCTTCCCGTCTGTAACGGCTTGTACCGTTACATAACGGTCCCCAATCGTTTTCCCCAAAATGATTGTTTTTCTTCCCATCCGATCCGTCTTATCGGAAAGATGAACTGTGTCTGGGTCCGACAATATCTCTGGGATATGTGCCACCGTTTCCGCGGAAACAGGGACTTGCCCCCTTGCGGTTTCAATGATTGGGTCTCCATGATGATTAAAAATATGGCGCACGCTGTCGCTCGGCAAAACCGCGTTATACCCGGTTACGTCAAGTCCGGTATTCTCCATCACTTTCTGCGCGGTGCCGTCCGGTACCTTTCCCAAATACGCCTTGTCCACATTTTTCTTGTCGGACAGGGCGTTTCTGATAAACGAAACCGCATCCTGCACGGTTGAAATCAGCTTATTCTTTTTCCCGCTGGACAGGTTGGTGCGCTCCAGCTCGGAATAGGCGGAAAGCCCGTTTTCGTTGATGGGTGCGGAGGTGGCACCGGGCTGTACCAACCGGCTTTCGGAATCGGAGGTCTGCGTTGGGTCCTCTACCTTTATGTCATGGGACTCACTTGTTTTCACCCGGTCGTACTGGTCGGATACGGGCCGGGACGCCGCTTTTATTCCGTTCAGCGCGCCGCCGATGACCGTACCGGCCGCGCCAAACACAAGGCCGGTCCCTGCCCCGGAAAGGGCGTTGTCCGCAAGCTCCTTGACGGAAAACGTGGCGTTGGGGTCCTTGGCCGCCCTATCCGCCAGATAGTTGAGGGCATAATCCGTGGCCTCCTGCCCGGCCTGCACACCGGCTTGTTCCAGCAGGTTTTTCACCACAGAAGCACCGCCTGTTTTGACAAGGTTTAAGACATTTTTCACGGGGAGATAATTGGTCACCGCAGAGATAGCGCCGGAACCCAGCCCGCGGGTCAACGCGCGGTCCGCACCTTCTCCCTGCGCGGTGGAGTCGTATAGTTTGCCTGCCGCCGCATCCGCGCCCATAGCAGCCGCAGGTGCGGCGGGTCCAAGGACGCCGAGTGGGAGGTAAGCGGCACTCTGCCCGAGCGAGAGAACGCCACCGGCCACTTTTTGTTCCACAGAACCTTCCGGGAACGTATTTAAATAATCCTGCCCGGCCTGCCGAGCCTCCGCCATCTTTTGCATGCCGGGCGTGCTCATGGACACAGGTGTGTTCCTGATCTCCTGATAGGGGGCGTTCAGGGCATCGTACTGCGCTTTCAGCGCCTTGTACTCGTCGGAATTTCTGGCCTGCTCCGCCGTGGGATAGGCTATTTTTCCAGATAATTCATCTGCTGGGCCAGGCTGGACAGCTTTTTGTAATGATCCTGATTCTGCTTTGCGAGTGCGGAACGGTCGTTCGAGTTCTGAACTGCCTGCTTTACCGCGTCCGCCAGAACCATAGGGGCCGCCTCCACCTTCTTCCCAATGGAATTTGCGAAGGTGGTAAACCGTTTGGAAACTCCTTCATCCTCCGGCGTAGGGTAAGATTGTGTGCTCTGCGATTTCGGAACCGTGGCGGGAATCGTGTTTTCCGTTACATTCCATCCGCTTACCGTACCCCTGTTACGGGGCGCGGTAAGCAGGGACGTATACGTATTCCGGTTTGCCACAGGGAGCGTCGTTATCCTTTTCTGTGTCCCGCTTCCAAGCAAAGAAGAAGCGGAACTCACGGGACGGGAGGGCGTTGGCAGCGGGTACACCTGTGTATGGTACACGGTGTACCCGGTTTTCTGCTGCTGGGAGAGGCTGTCCCTGGACTGTTGCGCCATGCGCTTTAAAAAATTACTTGCCATAGTCGTCCTCCTTTACTTCACCTTGGAATAGGAATATTTCCCGGTATTCGCGTTGTATGTCTCCTTGATATATCCCTCATCCACCATCTTTTGCAGCTCGTCCCACGTCAGGCGGCTGTAGCCTGGGACCATAATCCAGTCCGTGCCGCCGTTTCGTGTGTCCACCGTGTTTGTGACATTGGAGGCCACGCTCGTTTTCGAGTTTGTAACGTTTGACTTGGACGAACTGCTCTTTTTACTGGAACTGTTTCCGGAAGAAGAACTCCCACCACTCCCGCCGCTACTCCCGGAGGAATATAGATTCTTCTGCGCCTGCTGGATGCCTGCTGGATGGCAAGCTGGTTTTGCTGGTTGGTCGTATCGACCTGGCCTTTATAGTACGCCGACAAATACTGCGCGGCTGTTTTATCAATTCCAGCCGCGTTGAGAATAGAATCAGAAGGAATATTCCCGCTCTGAATCGTAGCCATAGCAAGATTATAAGCGGTTTCCTTATTTGTGGCCGCGTCCTCCCGGGCGTACTGCTCCTGTTGCGCGGCCAGATTGTCCGCGCGGGTCTGCGCGTTTTGATCTACGTTATAGTTGGCATTCCATTTGTTGTAGTCGTAGGTCGCCTGCTTATCCGCGGCGTCGGACATTGCGTTGTCCACGCGGGTTTTTTCCGTGTAAAGGGCGTTTGCCAGTTCGTAGTCCCCGTTCGCCTTGGCCTGGGCAATCGCGGTGTTGTACTCGCTTGCCAGTTTGGTGCGCTGCAATTCCAGATCGGAGCGGGCGTCCGCCTCCTGCGTGTTAATGTCGTTCAGATTTCCCTGAAGGGTTGTGGACCGGGCAAGCTCGGCCTGCCCGGACGTGCCGGAATTCAGCCCCCGCGCATTGGCATACTCCTGAAAATTCTGTTTTTCCAGATCACTTGTCGCGGCGGTCTTGTTCCGCGCCGCCTGATAGGTTGGCGTAAGCTTTGCTTCCGCCGCGTCCACATCGGCTACATTATCGTCGTAGGCAGACTTTAACGCCGCCAGAGCAGCGTCCGTTTTGGCGCTGTACAGGTCTTTCACATAGCTGGAATAGTCGTTCGGCTGATAGGCTGTGGAACCCTGGTAATACGATGCGGAGTCGGCGGAACTTCCGCCTCCGCTGGAAGAACCGCCGCTTGAATCTCCAATCCACGAACCGTTATTGGTCGCCGCCGTGTTGGAAATATCCTGAGAGGCGCTCTGTGTCGCCATACCGTTTGCCGAACGGATAGCATTGGCCCCGTCGTTCGCCGCCTGCATCCCGGCACTGTCACCCTTGGCCTTGGCCTCCTTGTAGGCGTCTTTATAATCCTGAATGGTTTTGCTGACTGACATTTATCCGCGCCTCCTTGCCCCCGCTCACAATTTAAGCGCTCTCGCCTCAACAACCGCCAGCTCCTCGCGGGTCACAAAGGACTTGTAGCCGGTGCCAGCGCCGCCCTTAATAATCCCGGCCGCCTCCACCTTGGCGCGTTCCGCCGCGCTCCAGTCGCCGGGGGCCATCTGCGCCCGCTCCGCCAGATAGGTATCCATCATGCTGTCAAACTGTTCCTGTGTCACAATCTCTTCTTCCTCCTTTTGATAATAGGCCGGTCTGGCCGCGCCGCCCACGTATTTGAGCACCCGTTTCCGGCGCATGACCTCGCCGCCGTTGGCCTCGCTGCTGGTGCCGGTGTTGCCGTCGATGGTGGTCACGTAGCCGCCCCCGGTGCTCTCGCAGATCCCGATGTGGTTCATAACGGAGGCGTTTCCGTCAAAGTTAAAAAACACCAGGTCCCCCGGCTTGATCTGCGACGGCTCCACCGTCTGGCCATGCTTCTTATAGAAGTGGTACAGCGTGGTGCAGCTCGCCGTTT
>JALCSB010000019.1 GCA_022653075.1 Intestinimonas sp. | reverse complement strand
GACAGGCGTTGCCTGGCGGTCTAATTTGGTTTGCCTCCGCGGTTAAATATCAAGAATTTCCACGCTGCTTGTCTTCACTGCCTGGTTGCGTGGATTTTTTGTGCCGTTGCGCGGTATTGTCTTAGATTATAATTGATATGGGTGAAATATCCAATTGCAAATGAGATTATTTATAATAGCGATATAATATTTTTGGAGGGATGCTGCTATGAAAAGAACTGCAATTTTTCTTATAATACTAATGATCGTTATTAGTGCTGCCGGATGTAGTGATACTAATAAGGCATCTGATAGTACTGTACCTTCAACTGTAACAAGTACACAAGAAGATACGCTTTCATACGACCAATATATAAAATTGCTCTCCAGTGTTAAAGACAATATGAGTTTTACCAGTATTCCGATGGAATTTACTTCCTCAACGCTTGAAAATCCTTCTATTGTTATAGTAAACGGGAACATGTCATTTGGTAATTGGTAAAAAGAAATATTTGTCACTAAACAATGATTCCAAAGATTCCACACAATACTTTTTAACGTACGAAGATAAGCAAAACAGTTATAAATTAATTACCGGGTGGATATTTACTAACGTTGATCAAGGCAATAACTTATTATATTTTAAACCCAATATAGCGGGTAATACCGGTGATTTTAATTCCATTCTCTCTTACAGAAATGTGCTTATACATTTGCAACTTGTATCAACAGCAACTGCAACGCCTTCCTCGGAAGACTTTGTTAAAGAAAATGAATCTATTTTGACAGAGATAGTAGATTTTTTAGGAAAATATACTGATATTAGCTGAGATTATTGGCTGGTCAAGCTTTCGAAATAAAATGTAGTCATAAGTATTGAAAAAAACAAGGCTTACTCCGGCCTTGTTTTTTTCCCGTTTCCGTCTCGGGTCTGGATTTTTAACTTCATGGCTCTGTATTCCCGATCTGTGATGATTCCCTTTTCCAGCAGTGTTTGATTGAAATAAAGCAGCATACCCTGCTGAAATGCACGTTTTTTGGAACAAGAAACAGACATAAACAGCACTCCTATATCTTCTAGTTATAATATGTAGCTGTATATTGTCCGAAAGCGGATTATTGATTGAAAATCATATCTTTCCGCTTTCTTATTATCTTGTCCTTTTAGTTTTCAAAAAATACCAAATGCTTTTTTCTCGGTCTCCCTTTGCTGTTCTGCAGTCTGATTTCCGTTTTATCATTCTCCAGTAATTGCAGGATTTTAAGCAGCGATGGTACCCGATCAATATAGTAGTCCTCTTTCAAAGGGATAAAATTGAGATCCAGTGCTGCAAAATGCTGTAAGCAGGTACGATACTGCTTTTGAGATAGGGCTGCCTTCTTTAACGCTTTTTCCATGTTTTCTGTTTTTCCCAATGCCTCCGCAAGAGTAAGCATATGCTTCTGGCTTTTCTTTCTGATTTCAGGTGCTTCTTTGATCATTTTACTCAGTACTTTTGCCTTGCAATAATCTCCGCCGTTGTATAACTTACTGGCGTATTGGAAGATCAAATCACGGCTATTGGAGGCCAATGAAGTAAGTAACCCGCATGTGCTTTGCAGTTTATTTTTTCCCGCATAACGCCGAATCCATTTTCTTTCACACTGCAGCTCTACACGGAGAATACTTTTCGGCAGTTCTTCTGAAGGGCGTTCTAGCTTTTCTCTGATCATTTGGTAGCGCTTATCATAAACCACCAGGGCAATGGAATCGTTGCTGAATTTCAGAATATGCGCAAACTTCTTCCGCTGCCTCTTTTTCCGGTTTCCACTAACGGCAGTTTTCTTAAACTGGTTTCTTTGGTACCCGGCCGGAGTGGGCTCCTTTCGCATCAGACGGATCAATTCATGAGATGCTCTCTTTTTATTCCAAAAAATATTGACGCATAGATCCATTCGTGACAATGTCCAGTCATCCAAAAATTCCGGCATTCGTACTCTGCGCATACAGTCGGTAAATACTTGCTCCAGCAGTTCAAATGACTCTGAATCAGGCTGCATGATACCCAGGTAGGAGGCTTCGGGGTCGATAAGCCGGCGTGGATTGACGATCAGCTTTACCACATACTTATTACGTGTCTTGGTCAGATAGATGCGGATGCCATAGTCTCGCAAAACTCCACAGAAGTATCTGTCATCTCCGTATTGATTCAGCGGATAAAACTGATCATGCGCAGAAACACTGTGCAGAAAATTCCGCGTTTGGTAAAACACATGGCCGGATGGATTCCATTTAAGTTCAAATGTGTGGTAGGAATATCCCTCACTGGTTAATCTTATAACATGGTTCATAATCCATTCTCCTTTAAGTCAGATTATGAATATGTCATATGGCTAATCATTTTGTACAGGCTAATCGGTTTTATAGTTTCAAATTATTTTATGCTGTTTCTTTTTAAACCCCTCTCCTTTTCCACTTTCAGTAAGACGGCATGTCCAGAAATGGGCAGAGATTTTCCATATAATAACAAGATGCGCCGGCAGACACATTTACCGGCGCATCTTATAAAATATTTAAACACATATATAAGCATCAAAAATCGACTTTGCTTCGTCCGAAAGGAAGTCTAGTTGACTTACTTTTAAAATTAAAGTCTTCTCCTCCTCCCCAATTCCCGGCATACGGACCGTTTTGGATTGGTGCAAATAGTTCAAGTCTTTCTTTCGAAGATATTTTATAACGTCATACCAATCACACTCTGCCGGGCAGAAGTTCTTTGCCAGCCTCCGCATAATCTCTTCTCGGATTTGCAGCGTTACTATGCTCTGATGGGCTTTCCGGTCTTGATAGTCTCGGATATAACCCCAGATTTCTGCACCGGCTTTTTCAGTAAGAAAGTCAGTCTTTGGAGGCACATAGATAAAATGTTTCCAGTTCATTTTGTCATTCAGTATGGCTTCCAGCGTTTTCTCAAAAAGCGTGACACAGTCATGTTCCGGGAAAATTGTCACCCGGTGAACCTCCGGCATCACGGCAGATTGTGGATATGGGCAGCAGTCAGGAAGCAGCAGATTTGTCCACTCCGCAGTCAGTTGTTCCCCCTCCTCCGCGGTCCAGCACCCGAATTCTGTCCCAAAGTCGCTGAAGTCTTTTACTGCAAGCAACTGCATTTCCATCCAAGCTTTGTGTAATCCGCGTATTTTAGCTGATCCGCGCCGCCGGTTATGTTTTTCAATCAATCTATCATAGAAAATCAATTTTGCTTTAAGCCTTGGAAACAATTTTCCCTTTTTAAAGTTTTTATGCAGCCAATTAACAAAATACAGTATCAGCTTGTGAACTGCCTCCACGTCCCAGGTTTCTCCATTTACAAATTTTGCGAATATCTTTCCGTCCAAACGAATGGGTTCAACCACAAGCCTTGAATCAGATATTCCATAAAAGACAAGAGATGCCCAAGGGTTCCTCTGCTGAAACTGAAAGAGATCGTTTCCTGCAAAAAAGCGAGCATTTATAAAAGCGCTTGTATCCCGATATTGTGCTGGGTATAGCGTTTCAAAGCATTTTTTCTTTGACTTTCCCAGTCGTATGTACGCACAATCTATGGTATGCCTGTCTTTCAGATTTTGAGGCAAACAATTGGGTTGGTTGTAAAACAGCTTTCCGTATTCCATCTCTCCATAAAATGGTTCAGTTGTATCAACTGCAACAGAGGCTACCATGCTCTCCAAGGTCTCTGCAGCCCCATCTCTGACGTTGCAAGCTAAAATCGGCGCACATAATATTTTTAGCGGCTGTGCTAATGAAAATATATTGTTAAACGTAAGGTATCCGAAATAATAGGCTGACAGCAAGGAGCTGATCAGTTTTATCACTTCCGCGCGCGCTTTAAAATCCTGCCCGCAGGCCTCCAGCATCCGAAACAAATGTTCCCTCCCATTTTTTGCAATCTCCGCTTTCTGCCATTTTAATATAATCCCATTGGCCCGCAGATCAAATTGAGGCAGTCCAGATTTCAGCATCAATTTGTTTTTTTCGAACTCGAATTTCTTTTTGTTTTTTGCTTTTATTGTTTGTTGAAACTTTATACGCTCTTCTTTATTTTTAAAGATTTTAGAACATATTTCTTTTTTTGATTTCACATCAATTGCAGCGCCTGCTTCCGTGCCATCATCATAAGCCCACCAGAAAAATTCAGTGCCCGATTTCTCTTTTTCCTGAGGAAAAAGATTATGAGCGAAAATATCCGATAGATCTGTTTTCTCCACTCTGCCCACCTCTTTTTTTAACTTGTTCTTGCAAGATTATGATTCTAATAGGAGTTATATTAAAGATACCATTTTTCATGTATAAATGCAATTTATGTAAAATACAAAAACATGAAAACATGAAAACATATCAAATTTTCATTGCAAAGTATGATTTATTGCAATATACTAATCATGATAAAACGAACTTCGGAGGCCTTTTATGGATATTCACGTTGTACGCCAGCAGATGAAGAAAAAGTCAATTTATGACATCCCGTTGCGGGTCACGTTCTATGCCAGAGTATCCAGCGAATCGGATGAGCAGCTGAATTCTCTGGGGAACCAGATCTCGTATTATGAGAACCTGATTCGTAAAAACTCCGCCTGGACCTATGTGGAGGGTTACATTGATGAAGGCCTGTCCGCCGCCACTACCAAGAAGCGTGAAAACTTTCACCGCATGGTAGAAGACGGCAAGGAAGGGATGTTTGATCTCATCCTTACCAAGGAGATCACCCGATTTGCCCGTAACACGCTGGACTCCATCCAATACACCCGTGAACTGCTAAACGCAGGCGTGGGCGTCTTTTTTCAAAACGACAACATCAACACGCTGGACGAGGACTCTGAGCTTCGGCTGACCATCATGTCCGGCATCGCCCAAGATGAACTGCGCAAGCTCTCCTCACGCGTAAAGTTTGGCCATCAGCAAGCTATTAAAAACAGCGTGGTGCTGGGAAACAGCCGGATTTTCGGCTACACCAAGGACAACGGACGGCTGGTCCTTGACGAGAGGGAAGCCCATATGGTACGGGAATTATTTGAACTGTATGCCAGCGGCGAATACAGCATGAAACAGATTGAGACCCTCTTCTGGGAAAGGGGCTACCGCAACCATAACGATAAAAAGATCGCACACTCTACCATGTCCGGCATGATCTCCAATCCGAAATACAAGGGCTACTACGTGGGCAACAAGGTCAAGGTTATCGACCTGTTCACGAAAAAGCAAAAATTCCTCCCGCCGGAGGAATGGGTCATGTTCAAGGATGAGACCGGTGAGATCGTACCGGCCATCGTGTCCGAGGAACTCTGGGATCGGGCCAACGAGGTTTTGAAGCGGCGAAGCGAGGACGTGAAGGGCCGTCAGGGCATCTGCAACCATGCCAACCTTCTCACCGGGAAACTGTACTGTACCCACTGCGGCGCCGCATACTATCGCCGCGATTCTGTGGACCGGTCGGGGCACAAAAACAGCAAGTGGGTCTGCTCCGGCAAAATAAAAAATGGCGCCGATTCCTGTCCCTCTTTTCCCATTTATGAGGAGGAGCTGAAACCGCTCTTATTTGAGGTGTTTCAGGAGACGGAAAACGACGCCGAGGCGCTGATTGAAGAGTATATTGCGATGTTCAAGTCCCTGGATCAAAGCGGGGATCTTGTGAAGCGTATCGCCGCTCTGGAGCAGGCCATCGGGACAGCGGAAAAGAAAAAGCAGAAGCTGCTGACGTATAACGCCCTGGGCGAGCTTGCCGACCAAGACTTTCTCTCCATGAACAAGCAGTGTGCCCGGGAGATCGAAACCGCGCAGGGGGAGCTGACGGAGCTCACCCGGCAGCGGGACTCCTCCGCCGATTTTAAAAAGCACATCGACACCATCCGCCGAGTGCTCCGGGAAGCCGAGCGGGACGCGGCCCAGGGAATCATAAACAAAGAATTTGTGGACAAATATATCGACAAGATTTTCGTCACGCGCATGGACGATGGCTCCCTACGCCTGCAGATCAAGATATTTACCGGTGAAATCACCGACAAATACCTGCAGAATCTCAAACGTCGTACGGGACACACGTTCAAGAAAATGATTAAGGCCTACGAAGACGGCATGCAGTAACTTTTTTCCGCTGTGAACGCTGATCCGTTTACAGCAGAAAACCGGGGCAGTGGGAATTCCCACTGCCCCGGTTTCTATTAGACAGAAAAACGTAATTATTTGACACCCATCCAGCCGGAGATAACCATGCGCTGAACCTCGGAAGTACCTTCATAGATCTCGGTGATCTTAGCATCACGCATATAGCGCTCGAAGGGATACTCGCGGGTGTAGCCGCAGCCACCGGCCATCTGCAGGGCGCGGCGAGCCACATCGTTGGCAACGTCGGCAGCAGACAGTTTAGCCATGGCAGCCAAATGGCTGTAGGGCTCGCCATCCTGCTTTGCCTGAGCGGCACGATAGATCAGCAGACGGGCAGCGTCGGTCTTGGTCTGCATCTCAGCCAGCTCAAACTGAGTCCACTGGAACTGGCTAATGCGCTTACCAAACTGCACGCGCTCCTTGGTGTACTTAACAGCAGCATCGATAGCGGCCTGAGCGATACCGATCGCCTGAGCGGCAATGCCGATACGGCCGCCGTCCAAAGTAGTCATAGCAACCTTGAAGCCTTTACCCAGCTGGCCCAGCAGGTTTTCCTTGGGGATCTTGCAGTCCTCAAAGATCAGCTCGGAAGTAGCGGAGCCGCGGATGCCCATCTTTTTCTCATGAGCGCCGATGGAGAAACCGGGCGTGCCGGCTTCTACGATGAAGGCGGAAATGCCGTGGTTACCCTTCGTCTTGTCGGTCATGGCGAACACGACAAAAATACCGGCTTCAGAGGCATTGGTAATGAACATCTTGGTGCCGTTCAGCAGCCAATAGTCGCCCTTATCCTCCGCGACGGTTTTCTGCATAGCGGCATCGGTGCCAGCGCTGGGCTCGGTCAGAGCAAAAGCACCCAGCTTCTCACCGGTAGCCAGAGGTACCAGATACTTCTTTTTCTGCTCCTCGGTGCCATAAGCCAGAATCGGCCAGCTGCACAGAGAGCCGTGTGCAGACAGCACCACGCTGGTGGTTGCACAGTAACGGGCGAGCATCTCGCAGGCACCGATATATGTGAGGTAGCTCAGACCGGCGCCCTCATACTCCTCGGGGATATAGATGCCCATCATACCCATTTCGACCAGCTTTTCCACGTTTTCCTTGGGGAAACGCTCCTGCTCGTCGATCTCAGCGGCTAAAGGTCCAATCTGCTTCTCGCAGAGTTCCTTGAGCATGTCAAGGATGTCCTGTTCTTCAGGGGAAAATTTAAAATCCATAACAAATACCTTCCATTTCTTTTAAAGTGGTTTGCATTTGCACTTATGCGAAAACCCGATGCCCCCCCGGTTACACCAGGCGCTGGGAAAACATATTATTGAAAATCAGCCCTTGATTTTCTTGATGGCCGCGGCCAGCATAGGCAGAACCTCATGGACGTTGCCCACGATGCCGAAGTCAGCGACCTCGAAGATAGGCGCATCGGGATCCTTGTTGATGGCGACAATGCAGTCGGAACCGCTCATGCCGGCTAGATGCTGAATAGCGCCGGAAATACCACAGGCGACATACATCTTGGGGCCAACCGTCTTGCCGGTCTGGCCAACCTGATGCGCATGGCCGATCCAACCGGACTCAACCGCAGCGCGGGAAGCACCGACAACGCCGCCCAGTGCGTCGGCCAGCTCGCGGACCTCGGAGAACGCTTCCGCAGAACCCATGCCACGACCGCCGGATACGATGATATCTGCGCCTTCCAGGTCAACGCTCTCACCGCCGTCGTCCTTGATAACCTCAAGAACCTTGGTACGGATCTGGTCAGCGGGAATAGAGATGTCCTCTTTAATGACCTCAGCCTTGTGAGCCGGATCTCCGGGGGTCTTCTTAAACACGCCGGGACGGACCGTACCAATCTGGGGACGATGATCGGGGCACAAAATGGTGGCCATCAGGTTACCGCCGAATGCGGGACGGGTCCAAGCCACGTTGCCGCTGGCTTCGTCAATGTCCAAGCCGGTGCAGTCAGCGGTCAGGCCGGTTTTCAGACGGCAGGACAGGCGGGGACCCATATCGCGGCCTTCGGTGGTGGCACCGATCAAAATGGTGGTGGGACCATACTTTTCAATCAGCTGATACATCACGGCGGTATAGGCATCCGTCGTGTAGTGTGCAAACTCAGGGCCGTCGACAACGATGATCTGGTCAGCGCCGTGAGCCTCAACCTCTTTCACGGTGGGATCTACCTTGGAGCCAATTACAACACCGACCAGAGCGCCGCCCTGCTTGGTGGCAAGGTCGCGGCCGGGGGTCAGCAGCTCGATACCTACATTCTTGGGGGTGCCATCCTCATTGGTCTCAATAAAGACCCAGAGATTCTTATTCTTCGCTTCCATGTTCGTTTCCTCCTCCCTTACAGTACTTTCGCAGCAGTCAGAGCGTCGATCAGCTTGTTAACGGACTCCTCGGCAGTCTCTTCCTTAATCTTAATGCCGCCCGTCTTCTTCTGGGGCACAAAGGTCTTCTTCACTTTGGTGGGAGATCCCTTCAGGCCGGCGCGCTCCAGATCGATGGTGGTCAGATCAGCGGCGGACAGGACGGGGTACTCAGCCTTACGGGCAGCCATCTTGCTCTTGATGGTGGGATAACGGGGGTCAAAATCGGGCTTCGTCGCGGTAATAACGCAGGGCATCTTAACACCGATGATCTCGACGCCGTCGTCGACTTCCTTCTTTACCTTGACGATGTCGCCGTCAACCTCAGCGCCCAGGCCATAGGTAACCTGAGGATAGCCAAGATGCTCCGCGATCTCGGGGCCAACCTGGGCGGTATCGCCGTCGATGGCCTGCTTGCCGCAGAAGATAATGTCGAATTTGCCCTCCTTCTCCTCGAGCGTCTTAATCGCCTCGGAGAGGATGTAACTGGTGGCCAGGGTGTCGGAACCGCCAAATGCGCGGTCGCTGACCAGATAACCCTTATTGGCGGCAATTGCCACGCACTCCTGCAGGATAGCTTTAGCCTGCGGAGGGCCCATGGACACCACCGTAATTTTGGAAGAAGGATCTTTATCCTTAATCCTTGCGGCCATTTCCAGCGCGTACCCGTCGAAAGTGTTCAGAATACTGGGAACACCGTCGCGGATGAGGGTGTTGGTGACCGGATCAATCTTGATCTCTGTCGTATCCGGCACCTGCTTGACGCAAACAAGCATGTTCATTGTCTGTTTCCTCCTATTACATTTCGTCAGGCCAGCGGTATCTGACCTGTGGCCTTTTTCCGGGCGCATACACTTCCGGGAAAATACACCCGGCCAGAACCATTTTTCCCATTCCACATCATATACCGGCTTGTCTTTGTTGTCAATTGAAAATCTGCACTTTTACGTGAAAAAGTAGTATACAACTGGCCATCCAATGCAAATTTTTGTGTACTTTGAATTTTTTGCATTGGATGCCTTTACATGTTCAGTTTATGATGGTAAAATGCTAAAGTACTGGATTATTTCCAGTTATTTTAAATGAATACGGAGGTTACCCGACATGAATCGCACTTCTCTTGCCGCGCTTGCTCTTGCGCTTGCCCTGGGTCTCTCCCTGACCGCCTGCGGAACCGGGGACGGCTCAACCACGCCCGCACCTTCCGCATCCGCTTCGGCGTCTGCTCCCGTCGAATCCACCGCTGCCGGCGACGACTGGTCCTATATAAAGGACAAAGGAACTCTTAACATAGGCATCACCGAGTATAAACCCATGAATTATTATGATGACAACGGCACGCTGGTGGGTTTCGACACGGACTTTGCCAAGGCCGCGTGTGACAAGCTGGGTCTTACGCCCAATTTTGTTGTTATCGACTGGGATAGCAAGGAGCTGGAGCTGAATTCCAAAAACATTGACTGCATCTGGAACGGTCTGACGGTCTCGGAAGATCGCCGCGCCAACATGGACTTCACTACGTCTTATTTAACCAATCAGCAGGTGGTGGTCATCCGCGCCGCAGATGCCGGAACATACACCGATCTGGCCAGCCTGTCGGGTGCCTCGGTGGTTGCCGAGGAAGGTTCCGCCGGCGAGGCCACCGTGCAGAAAGATCTGGCAGACTGTACCTACACCCCTGTTTCCGGTCAAACCGACGCGTTGCTGGAGGTTAAATCCAGTACCGCTGACTTTGCGGTAGTAGACTACACCACCGCCAAAGCCATGACCGGCACCGGTACCAGCTATGCAGACCTTCAGATTTTGGAAGGCATCAGCCTGACGAACGAGGAATACGCCATCGGTTTCCGTAAGGGCAGTTCCGCCGTGGAACAGTTTAACACCGTCATCAGTTCTCTTCAGAGTGACGGTACGTTGGCCGGTCTGGCTCAGACATACGGTCTGACGGATCTGCTTATCCAGTAATCTCATCCATACCGTTTACTATTTGATAAAGATACTGGGGCAGGGGAACTATCTCCTGCCCCTCTTATCGGGGAGACCGTTTTATGTTTGTTACCGTCACGCTCACTTTATTACGTGGCTTCGCCATCACCTGCCAGCTCTTCCTTATCACCCTGGTACTGTCGCTTCCGCTGGGTCTGGTCATCGCCTTCGGCTCCATGAGCCGCTTCCGCCCGCTGCGGTGGCTGATGCGCACTTTTGTCTGGATCATCCGCGGCACGCCTCTGATGCTTCAGCTCGTCGTTATTTTTTACGGCCCCGGTCTGCTCTGGCAGTCGTCGCCGCCGCGTATGACCGCAGCTGTGATTGCCTTTGTCATCAACTATGCCGCCTATTTTTCCGAGATTTACCGCGGGGGAATTGAGGCCATCCCCAGGGGGCAGTACGAGGCCGGTCAGGTTCTGGGTATGACCAACGGTCAAATTTTCTCTAAAATTATTTTGATGCAAGTAGTTAAGCGTATCGTACCGCCTATGTCCAACGAGATCATCACCCTGGTGAAGGACACCTCCCTGGCCGGTATCATCGCGCTTCGGGAGATTATTATGGAGGCCCAAAGCTACATAAAAACCGTCGGCCTGCTGTGGCCGCTGTTTTACACCGGTGTATTCTATTTGCTGTTCAACGGGGTGCTCACGCTCCTGTTCGGCTGGCTGGAAAAGAAACTGGATTATTTTAGTGTGTAAGGGGGCGGCGGCATTGGCAATTCTGGACGTGAATCAAATCAAAAAGAACTTTGGCCCCACAGAGGTACTGAAGGGCATCAGCTTTTCCATGGAACAGGGTGAGGCCGTGGCCATCATTGGCTCCTCCGGCTCCGGCAAAACCACGCTCCTGCGCTGCCTCAATTTTCTGGAAAAGCCGGATGGCGGCCAGATCCTTGTAGGCGGAAAGCTGCTGTTCGACGCCGCGGATCCGGCCACCCAGCGGGAGAGTGAAATCCGCAGAAAACGGCTCCATTTCGGACTGGTATTTCAGTCCTTCAACCTGTTCCCACAGTACACGGCGCTGCGCAACGTGATGCTGGCCAGCGAGCTGCTGGCCAGAGAGCAGCCCGATTACAGAGGGAACGCCCAGGGTATCCATAAGACCATCGAAAACACCGCCCGGGAACTGCTGGCTCAGATGGGACTATCCGAGAAAATGGATTTGCACCCCCATCAGCTCTCCGGCGGCCAGCAGCAGCGGGTGGCCATTGCCCGGGCGCTGGCGCTTCATCCGGATATTCTCTGCTTTGATGAGCCCACCTCCGCCCTGGACCCGGAGTTGACCGGCGAGGTTTTGAAGGTCATCCGGGGGCTGGCCGAAAAAAAGACCACCATGGTCATCGTCACTCACGAAATGGCCTTTGCGCGGGATGTGGCGGACCGGGTTATTTTCATGGACGGCGGTGTCATCGTAGAACAAGGTCCAGCCCGCTCGGTTATCAATCATCCGCAGGAGGAACGAACGCGGCAGTTTCTGTCCCGGTACGCGCAGGCATAATCATCTCCGCAGAACACAGCGGGCAGACATACAGAAAATTTGTATGCCTGCCCGTTTGCACTCTGTTGTGTCTTGCGTTTCACCGGCAGGAGGAATAGAATCATGTTCGGATGAGCAAGTATTAAAAAGGAGAATTTTCACATGGAACTTACCTTTCGCTATGCCAGCCGGTCCGATACCGCGCTGATCCTGCGCTTTATTCGGGAACTGGCGTCCTATGAGAAAATGCTGGATGAAGTGGTGGCTACGGAAGAACTGCTTGAGGAGTGGATTTTCGACCGCAAAAAAGCAGAGGTTCTTTTTGCGGTATCGGACGGAACTGAAGTTGGGTTTGCACTGTTTTTTCATAATTTTTCTACTTTTTTGGGCAGAGCGGGAATTTATCTGGAAGACCTCTATGTAAAGCCGGAATACCGGGGTGCGGGATTCGGCAGGGCCATTCTGAAAAAGCTGGCGGCTATCGCCGTGGAACGCGGCTGCGGCAGACTGGAATGGTGGTGCCTAAACTGGAATCAGCCCAGTATTGCGTTCTATCTGTCTATGGGTGCTGAACCAATGCGCGATTGGACCGTCTATCGAATCGCAGGCGATACGCTGAAAAATATGGCGTGTGACGTATGAACAGTTTCCGCCGTACAGTAAGGATTTCTTTTTGTGCTCTCGTGGCATACTAAGCACAGATTTTGTCTGCGGATTACAAAGGAGTTTTGAATTTGGAACTGCGTGGAACCTATCAGGCTTCCAGCCGTGGCTTTGGTTTTTTCATTCCCGACAACGGTGCAAGCCGGGAGGACGACTGGTTCGTACCGCCCCGCCAGGAGGGCGGCGCGTGGAACGGGGACCGGGTGCTGGCCGTTCCCATGGTGGAGAGCAATCTAGAGGACGGCTCCCAAGGCACGCGCCGGACGGCCGCCATTGTAAAGATTCTGGAGCGCTCCAACCGTGTGGTGTCGGGCGCCATTGAAAAGCGCGGTCGGGAGATCTGGCTTCGGCCGGGCAGCGATAAACTTCCCCATTTGATCCGCGTCATGTGCAAAAACGGCGCGGTGCACACCGGCGACAAGGCCGCCGTGGGCGTAATCAGCTATGGCAACCGAAAGACGCCCGCCCTGGGTAGTCTGCGGGAAGTGTTCGGCCGGGACGGCACCCTTCAGGCTGCCGTAGAGGCCATTTTGTATGGCTACCATATCGAGCGTCCCTTTCCGCCCGCCGCCTTCACACAGGCGGAACGCACCCCGCAGACCGTGGACTCCGCCGCTCTGGCCGGGCGAACCGACCTGCGGGACGATACCATCATCACCATCGACGGTGCCTCCTCCAAGGATTTGGATGACGCCGTTTCTCTCGCCAGGGACAGCCAAGGCCACTGGGTACTGGGCGTTCATATTGCGGATGTGTCCCATTATGTCACGGAAAACAGCCCTCTGGACCTGGAGGCGTGGAAACGCGGCACCTCGGTGTACTTTGCCGACCAAGTCATCCCCATGCTGCCCCCCGCCCTCTCCAACGGCATCTGCTCTCTCAACCCCAATGTGGACCGCCTGACCCTCTCCTGCATCATGACTATGGGCGAAGACGGAAGCGTGGAAAATTATCGAATGATAAAAAGCGTCATACGCTCCACGGAGCGCATGACCTATGCCGACTGTAACACGCTGCTGGGTGAGACCGATCAGGCGCTGGCCAAGCGCTACGCCGATATCCTCCCCATGCTGCGGGATATGGCGCGGCTGGCGGGCGTGCTGGAAAAACGGCGGCGCCTGCGGGGCGCGCTGGACTTGGACAGTCGGGAATGCTATGTGGTCTGTGACGCCCACGGTAACCCCGTGGACGTGCTTCTCCGGCGCTCCGGCATATCTGAAGGGATCATTGAATCCTTTATGCTGGCCGCTAATGAGTGTGTAGCGGAGCATCTTTTTCATTCCCATGCCCCAGCGGTTTACCGCGTCCATGAAAAACCCTCGCCCGACAAAGCCGCCGCCTTAAAGGTCATGCTGGCACCGCTGGGCTATGCGCTGGAGGATGCGGACAGCTTCTCGCTCCAGAAAATCCTGAAAAAGGCCGCCGGGACGCCCCAGGCCGCCGCCGTGAACATGATCGTGCTCCGTTCCCTCATGAAGGCCCGGTATGACACGGAGAATCTGGGACACTTCGGACTGGCTACCAGATTTTACTGCCACTTCACCTCCCCTATCCGCCGCTATCCCGACCTGATGGTCCACCGGATGCTGACCCGGATGCTGGATGGAACCTGGCAAGAGAGTCAGAACGGCAAGCTAACCACCGTGGCTGGCCTGGCCGCCAAGCAGTCCTCCGACCGGGAACTGGCGGCCATGAACGCCGAGCGGGAGATCGAAAAATGCTATATGGCCGAGTATATGCGCGGCCATCTGGGCGAGACCTTCGAGGGTACGGTCTCCGGCGTGACCCGGTTCGGCCTGTTCATTTTGCTGGCAAACGGCGTGGAGGGACTGGCATCCCTCTCCGCGCTGCCCGACGATCACTACGAATATAATGAGTCGCATATGTCGTTGTCGGGTGGACATCCGGACCACACATTTACTTTTGGCATGCCGCTGACCGTACTCTGTGCCGCCGCCGACCCCGGCTCGGGTCAGATCGATTTCACGCTGCCCGGGGAGGCGGGACACCCCACCTCCCAGCCCGCCGCGAAAGGAGAGCCTCCCGCTAAGCCGCCCCATTCCCATCACGGAAAATCCCCTGCCCATGGCCACAGCAAAAGATATCCTCGGCTACGCCGGAGAAAATGATTTCAATATCGTAATTTTATTTTTTGTTTTTCTGGAGGTAATTCCATGGATCGAGCGAAGATTGAAGCTTACTGGAACGACCCACAGCGGACACGCGATCTGGTTTCAGCGGTTACGCGGCTGGTCAATGTGAAAAGTGTGAAGGGCTCCCCCACCCCCGACGCCCCCTTCGGTCCCGGTCCCGATGCGGCCCTCACCGAGGCGCTGAAGCTGGCGGAGGAATTGGGGCTTTCCATCGCTAACTATGATCACTACGTGGGGCTGGTTGATCTAAACGGTCGGGAGACCCGTCTGCATATTCTGGGTCATCTCGATGTGGTGGGCGAAGGCTCCGGCTGGAGCACCGACCCTTACTCTTGCGTGGAGAAGGACGGCATTCTCTACGGACGGGGTGTGAGCGACGATAAAGGCCCCATGGCAGCCGCGCTTCTGGCCATGAAGGCGGTTCAGGATCTGGGCGTACCCCTCACCGCCAACGCCCGCCTCATTCTGGGGACTGACGAGGAGAGCGGCTCAGATGACATCGCCTACTATTACGCCCGTGAGCCTTATGCCCCCTATACCTTCTCCCCGGACGCCGATTTTCCCGTCATCAATATTGAAAAGGGCAGCTACAAACCCACCTTCGGGAAAAGCTGGGACACAGAAACTGCCATCCCCCGGATTCTGGCCGTGGATGGCGGATTCCGTATCAATGTGGTGCCGCCGGAGGCTTCCGCCACCCTCACCGGCTTGGACACCGAGCAGGTAAAGCCTTTTTGTAAGGCGGTTGCGGAACAGACCGGTGCCGGGTTCACCGTCACTCAAGAGCAGGGTACGGTCCGTCTGCGGTGCACAGGGAAAAACGCCCATGCCGCCTCTCCGGATAGCGGCGTAAACGCCATAACCGCCCTGCTCACGCTCTTTGCGGCCCTGCCGCTGGCCGACTGCGAAAGCACACGCGCCCTGCGGGCCCTACACACGCTGTTTCCCCATGGGGACAACCGGGGCCAGGCGCTTGGAATCGCGCAGTCCGACGAGACGTCGGGAGCACTGACCCTGACCTTCTCCCTGTTCCATCTGGACGCATCGGGCTGCAAGGGCCGGTTCGATTCCCGCGTGCCGCTGTGCGCCGGGGAAAACAACTGCAAAAACGTCGCCGAGTCCGCCTTTGCCCGTTACGGCTTCACAGCCGAGGGCAATATGGGTACGCCCCATTACGTGGACGCCGACTCCCCGCTGGTCAAAACCCTGCTCCGTTGCTATGAAACCTATACCGGCGTTAAGAATGCCAAGCCCCTGGCGATCGGCGGCGGTACCTATGTCCACGATATTCCCGGCGGCGTGGCCTTCGGCTGTGACTTCCCCGGCTTTGACCCGAAAATGCACGCGGCCAACGAGCAGGCTTCCGTTGGCAATCTGCTGCTCGCCTGCAAGATCTTCACCCAGGCCATCTGTGACCTGTGCTCATGACCAGACGTATCCGGTACGCGGCCGCCGGGCTGGCCGCCGCCCTGCTTTTCTGCCTGTCTCTAAGTGGGTGCGGAGATAAGATGACTACATTTGACGCCACCGCCTATATCCAGGGCCTGTTGGATGAAACCTATAAGGGCACTTGGAGCGCAGGCTATCTGGCCCTGGTTGGGCTTTCCAAAACGGAAGCCGTGCAGGCCTATGCCGACGGGCTGGACCAGGAATACGCACGGTTCGTCTATCAGCTTGGCCTTAATGACGCGCTGCTCTCCGACCAGACCCGCTCGGATGCAAAGGAGCTGCTAAAGGACATCTGCCTAAAAGCACAGTACACCGTGCATGACGCAGTACCTCTGGATGACACCCGTTATGCCGTGGATGTCTCCGTGCGGCCCATCGATCTGTTTGAGCAGGTGGAGTCCGACGACCTCAACGACTATACCGATACATTTCTCTCCCAGTACACGGGTGTAACCGATCAGACGGCCCGGGCGGAGGCGTGGGCGCAGGGTATGATTAGCCTGTGCCGCAACAAGCTGAACATTCTGGGATACGGCGATGTGGAACATATCCTGATGCTGGTCTCACCCGATGACAGCGGGCACTATTCCATCAGCGACAACGATTTTTCCAATCTCTGCGCGCTGGTCCTGCCTTATTGAACATAAAAGCTCTGGAAACCAAAGTTTCCAGAGCTTTTATGTTAGTCAGCAGAGAAACAGCTCGCTGACGAATACCACCACACAGGCGGAAACCGCTACCTGAAACAGGCTCCCGCCCCGCCAGGCCAGTACAATGCCCACCACCAAAGCCAGCAGTGCGGACCAGACACTCCCCGTGGCGGACAAAATGGATGGGAAGGTCATCACAGCCAGCGTCACGTAGGGCACATAGAACAGGAACGAACGCAGGGTGACGTTTTTAATCTCCTTCCGGATCAGGGTCAGCGGCAGGACGCGGATAAGGTAGGTAACGCCCGCCATAACCAAAATGTAAAGATAGGGATTATGCTGCACGGTCAGCCTCCTTTTCCCCCTCCTTCACCGGAAACAGCACGGCGGCGGCGCCTGCGATCAGCACGGTGAGTAAAATGATTCTCATGCCGGGGGAGATAACGTTCAAGAGGGAAATGGAAGAAACCAGCCAACTGGCCGCCATGGACAGCGCCACCAGCACACCGATCACCCGGTTCTGGCGGGAGGGTGGGATGATGATGGCAATGAACATCCCGTAAAGCCCCACGCTGAGGGCGCTCACCACCCGAACGGGCAGTACGTTTCCCATCACCGCACCCAGCAGTGTACCCAAAGCCCAGCCCGGAAGCGCCACTGCCATGGCCCCGTAATTATAGCAGGGGTTGAGTTTATCGGGTACGGCAATGGAGATACCAAAGATTTCATCCGTCACATCGTAGCCGATCAGCATGCGGTGGACCAGCGGAGTCTCCGGGTCCAGCTTCTGGCTCAGGGAGCAGGACATGAGCAGGTACCGGGCGTTGGTGATAAGAGTCATCACGGCCAGTTCCCAGTAACTGGCTCCAGCGGCAATGAGGGTAAAGCCGGCAAATTCTCCGGCAGATGCATTGTTGGTCAGACTGGCGAGCATGGCCTGAAATGGGGTCAGCCCAATGTTTTTCGCGGCAATGCCCAGCGTAAACGATACGGCGAGGTACCCCAGTGCAATGGGCATGCCGTCCCGTACGCCGTTTCTAAACCAGGTGAGGTTACTCTGCGGCATAGATATGCTGCCTCCAAGTCTTATCAGTTCTTCTGTGGGTTCGGAACAATCAGGCAGCCCCGTCCGGCGCAGGTCCGGACGGGGCTGTTTCCGCGCTTCCTTGCGTTACGGTACTGACTTAAAAAGTTCAGATGGGTGTGGGGCCCATGGCGGTGTGCAGCTGCGAGGTGACGGCGCCTCGGAACAGGCAGACGGCGTGATGGTGCAGTGTCTCCAGCGTCTCCGGTACTTTGTCGGCGGAAATGTTGCCCCGGGCGGAGCCGTCGCTGTCCAGGATAAATTTGACCTCCGTATCCTGCTTTCCCCCGTTCAGAAGCCCGGGGCCAGCATGCAGCTTCATACGGCAGTCGTCTGCCATCCGGAACTCAGAGTCAATGGAGGACCTGGTGACGGCGGTGCGGTCCACGTCCGGCTCGGCCAGCACGCCGAGATATGCGGGCTGGATGAGGTCGGCCCAGGACACGTTCTCCAGGCCAAGCGCCCTGCGGGAAACAGCGTTTACATAGCGCAGTCCGATTCGCTCAAAAAAGGCGGGATGATAGGCCTGAATGAATTGAGCCAGCGGACGGTCGAGCCGCTGGGCAAACTCCTCCCACCGGGTATAGCGCAGCGTGGACAGGGCAATAAACCCACTGGTTAAATTGATCTTCCAGCATCCGTCCGCAGAAATAAAATTGTAGTTGGAAACCGGAGGCTGCCGCTCCAGCGTGGGGCCATCCGGCCCGGGTTTTACCTGAGGGGCCGGCCGCTCATTCCGCACGGCGTAGCGCGGGAATTCATCGCGGATCGCCTCCTGAAAATCAGAGGGTTCATGGCTGCCAATAGAGAGAATGGCGGGGAAACGAAGTTGGCAGATCACTTCAATCAGAGGACTTGTGGTATACGTGTAGCGATCATAATCTGCAAACAGCATAAAATAGCTCCTTTCAAAAGCTCGACTTGCGGGGCCATTATTTTATAAACCGATCGATGGCCTTATTGAGCTCAGTGATACGTTCCGGTTCATTGTGAAGCACCGCGTCTACGATACAGTGCTCAATATGGCTCTGCAGAATTACTTTCCCGGTATTATTGATGGCGGATTTAACGGCGGAGAGCTGAATGAGCACCTCACTGCAGTCGCGCCCCTCCTCCACCATCCGTTTGATGGATTCCAGGTGCCCGATGGCGCGGGAAAGGCGGTTGACCACGGCCCGGGTCTCCTCCTCAGTGTGGAGATGACGATGCCCGTGCTCATGATCCGGCGCACCTTCCCCGCCCATATGCTCGTGAGCATGGCTCTTTTCAGGCATGCTGAAACCTCCCTGCTTCCTCTGTCTAAACGGCCTGCGTACGGGATGCCGGCCGCGCGCTTCGGGCAATCCTACGCGGATGGCCGCGGGCCGCACCGCCCTGCGCAATTCGTTAAAGATTATTATAATCCCTTTTGTCCCGACTTGTAAACTATTTTACCGTCAAAATTGGCGGTAGAACCGATTACAAACCCACAGTAAAAAACGGCCGCCCCTCCGCTGCGTGGAGAGACGGCCGTTCTTACCGTGCCAAAAATCACATCAGGCCGATAACCAAGGTCATAACCATAAAGACAATGGCAATCCATTTGGTCCATTTGGCCAGCTTGGCATCCCAGCTCTTGGCCTTGTTCTTAGACAGGAAAGTATCCATACCGCCGCCAATCGCACCCGCTATGCCTGCGGTTTTACCAGACTGGAGCAGAACCACAGCACAGAGAATTACAGCGATAACAACCTGAATAACGGTGAGAACAAGCTTCGGGGTAGACATGCAACATCGTTCCTTTCAAGCCCCGGAGGGCACAAGATTCCTTACAATGGGCACAATCGCCCCTTATATTTACGAGTTATCATATCACATTTACCCCTTGATTGCAAGTCCCCTCCCCCGGTTTTTCAGGAATTCCCGCGGACAATGCGGCGGCTGCCCCAGTAGGTGGCCAAAAAATAGGTCCCGTAGACTGCCAGCAAGAGTAGTGCCGTGATAATGCTGTTGCGCACCGAGTCCACCCGTCCGACCTGGGAAATCACGGCATTTGCGGCCTTCATTCCCACCACCGCATGGACGACGGCCAGGGACAGAGGCAGGAAAAAGGACAGTGCCACTTGGGACAGGACCGACCGGTCCCGCATGCGCGCTTCCACGCCCAGCCGGGCCAGAATACGGTAGCGGGGAATGTTGTCCGTCGCCTGCGTCAGCTGCTGGAGCGCCAGCACCGCGGCCGCCGCGACCAGGAACACCATGCCGGCATACAGACCTACAAACAGCACCAATACCTTACTGCCCATGGTCTCAATATAAATGTCCAATCTGGTCTCCAGTTTTAGCATGCCGCTCTCGTCGGAATTCAGCTCCTTCATAGCGGCTTGAAGGGCGTTTTCCGTGTCCTGTTTGTCGCCGGCATAGTAACCGCTCCAAACCTGCCGCCGCACCGAAAGGGACGGAGTCATATCGTCCGGAACAACCACATACCGCTCAAATCCACAGGAACCGGTACAGAACGGCGTCTCGGACAGGCGTGGAAGGTTTCCGCCGTCCAAGACCAGTTCCTCCTTCCCCTGTAATTCCATCAGGGCATTATAGTCGGACAGGCTGAGGGCCGCTCCGCTCTCGTCCTCCGAAATGCCTGTAACCGCGGAGTCGTTGTAATACAGGAAGCAGTCCACCGTGCCCTGCAGCGACTGTCCGGCGGAAAAGCCCTCCTTTTCCAGCAAACCGGGCAGGTCCATCGGGTTCACGTCCCCGCCGTAATTCTGGATGGTGAAATCATAGGGTGCGCTCTGTTCGGTAAGCTGTCCGATGGTGTCGTTCATACCCACGGAGCAGGCGGTAATACCTATGGCCAGCAGCAAAAGCAGACAGATAACCGTCATGGACAGATAGGTGGTATGCACCCGGCTGGAAAATTGTCGCAGGACAAACATATTGAGGCCCTTGTAATAAAGTGCCTTATGACTTTTTGCAAGCCGGAGCAGGAACCCCGAAAGAGAGCGGAAAATCAGCAGCGTGCCAGCCGTACCCATGGCCAGCATAAGCCAGAACAGGTCATCCACCCGGAGCAGGCCCCGGATAAGCAGCATAGCGTAAGCCGTACCCACCAGGGCAAGGCCCAGCAGAAACAGGGCCACCGCAGCGCCCAATGGGATCTGCCGCATCTCCTCGTTCTTCCGGGCGCCCCGTATCAGGTCAATAAGCTTGGTCCGCGAGATCTGTAACCCGGTAAACGCCATGACCACCAGAAAGATCACACCAAAATACAGGCAGGTCTTGCCGATGGCCCGGGTGGAAAAGACAAACTGCAGCTCGTCCAGCCGCAGATCGAACATGGTAAGGGTGAGCGCGGAAAGCCCCTGCGCCAGAAACTGGCCCAGCGCAAGGCCAGTGACGAGGGCCAGCACACCGATGAGCAGGGTCTCGAGAATGAGGAGCAGCGATACTTTGCTCTGGGGCAGGCCCAGCATCAGATAAAGCCCCAGCTCCCGCTTTCTCCGGCGCATAAGAAAGGTGTTGGCATACAGAATCAGGCAGCCCAGCACCACCGCCACGAACACGGAGAGGATATCCATCAGCTGGAGAATGGCGCCGACCATGCCGGCGTTGGTGCTCTGCAGATACCGCATGGCGGGTTGGGCATCCAGCGAGTTAAACGTATAGAAAATACACACACCGAAGGTAAGAGTCAGAAAATAGACGGAGTAGTCCCGGATGCTGCGCTTCACGTTCCGGGCGGCCAGTTTACAGAACATCAGCCCCGTCCCCTTCCATCTGGCCCACCACACCCAGGATGCGGGCAAAGAAGGCCCGTCGGTCCATGTTCTCCCGCCTGAGCACCTGGTGCAGCGTACCGTCCCGGATAAACAGAATCCGGTGGCACCAGGAGGCCGTGAAGGCGTCGTGGGTGACCATGAGGATGGTGGCACCTGTCTCGCGGTTCAACTGGGCCAGCTGAGTCAGCAGCATCCGGGCCGACTTAGAGTCCAGTGCGCCGGTGGGTTCGTCGGCCAGAATGAGAGCCGGCTTTGTAATAATGGCCCGGGCCGCTGCCACTCGCTGACACTCGCCGCCGGAGAGCTGATAGGGGTATTTGTCCAGCACACGGTCCAGGCCCAGCAGCCCTGCCGCTTTCTGTACCCGGTCCTCTATCTCTCCGGCGGGTGCTTTCAGAATAGTAAGGGCCAGCGCAATGTTCTCGAACGCGGTCAGGGTATCCAGCAGATTGCAATCCTGAAAAATGAAGCCGAGCCGTTCCCGGCGGAACCGGGACAGCGCACGGCCCCTCAGCGCGGTTATGTCCTCCCCCGCAATGATGATGGAGCCCGCGGTGGGCCGGTCGATGGTGGACACGCAGTTGAGCAGCGTCGTCTTACCGCTGCCGGAAGCACCCATAATGCCCACGAACTCGCCTGGCGCCACGTCAAAACTCAGGTCGCTTAGCGCCCGGGTCCGGCTCCCTCGGCCGCCGTAGATCTTTTGCAGATGTAAAACGGATAAAATGGGGTCCATAATAGACGTTCCCCCTTCTTTGAAGATGAGAACAGTCTAGCACAGTGCCCATAACTTTCTTTTTGTTTTTCTTAAAGAAAAGATAAAGATTTCCCTGCTTTTCTCATATTTTCCCCAGGCGCGCCGGGTGGATCGTGTTTACTCCGGCTCCATCGCCATAACCGAAACCTCAAAGGCGGTGCGCGTCTGCGGTACGCCGCCGGTGATTTTCTGATAGGCGCGGCTTTGAAGACGGCCGTCCAGTTTCACCCGGCTGCCCACGTCCAGCGTGCCGCAGCTTCTGGCCAGCGCGCCCCATGCAATACAGGGCAGGTAGTCGGCCCGCCCGTACCGGCGGTTCACCGCCAGCAGCAAGTCGCAGATCTCCCGCCCCAGCGGCGTACGGCGTAAAACGGGCGGCTTGCATAAAGCGCCGGAAAGCACCAGTTCGTTGGCGGGCGGCTCCTGCGTGGGAGACATCTCCCGGGCCAGCACCGTAATCACCAGCCGACTGCCGTGGTCGGAGCGGTTATTGAAGGACCGCACGTCCCCCCGGACCTCCAAATCCATCCCCTCCTGCACGGGACAGCGGGCCAGCAGCGGCTCGGGGATCACCACGTTCAGCCGATCCTCCGTGCCGGACAGGCGCGGGACCAGCAGAGGAAAAAGGTCATAGACTGTACCGTGGTTTTCATGGGAAAAGACGGGGGCGGCCCCCGCCCGTCCGCGCAGCAGCGCGCGATTTTCATTCCAGTCTGTCCGCATCATGTCACACTCCGTTTTCTCACAGAATCTGTAGCATGTATATGCGGGTTTGTCCCACTTCATGACCCGGTGCACACCGCAAATAAAAAATGTGCGCAGGAGAAAATCCCCCGCGCACCGCATTCTCTCAGCTATCTTAATAATATGGCGTCACATCATATCGGAATCGACCAAAATATTATCGGTTCCGTGCTCTTCGAACTCATTAATATAGGCGTCAATTCGGGATGCCAGCTCGGCATAGTTGCTCTCATCGATGGGTACGTCGTCCATGTCGCGCCGGGCCAGATCCTCGGCCAAAATTTCAAAAAATACGTTGTCCTCATAATTCATGATGGCCTCATGGATCCCACCTTCTGCAAACGCGCGCGATGGGACAATCTCTCCTCTGTAACGCTCGGCCAGCGTATTCATACCTACCTCTGAGGCCTTGGAAAAGAGCAGGCTCTCCACCTCGTCGTAATCGGTGAAGCGGTCGTCCCCCCGCGTCGAGTTGAGGACCCAGTTTCCAATATAGGCCATATCCAACAGGCGGCGATATTGTTTTTTGGTCAGCTCCAGCTTCATGTGAGGAACCTCCTTTGCTTACCGGGTTATTGCCGCAGACAGACACGCTTATCATAGTATCATGCCCGCTAGCCGGACACTATTATAGTATATTTTCAGCGCTTGTCAAACGACACTCTCTGGAAAGAAGGAGACCACCTGATAAAAATGGGGCTTGTTTTCCAGACAGGTATAGCATATCATAAAATGCTGTAATAAGAACGCGGAACGATGCCTGTTCCGTGTGGGAGGGATGATCACCCATGGATACAAGACCCATCGGCGTATTCGATTCCGGTCTGGGGGGACTGACGGCAGTGCGGGAACTGCAGCGTCTGCTGCCCGGAGAGGATATCATCTATTTTGGAGACACCGGACGGGTGCCCTATGGCAGCCGTTCCCGGGAAACCATCATTAAATACGGCCGGCAGGACGTGGCCTTTCTGCGGACCTTTGACCTCAAAGCCATCGTCATTGCCTGTGGTACCGTGTCCACTACGGCGCTGGATCTGTTGGCGGCGGAAACTCCCATTCCCGTCTGGGGCGTAGTGGAACCGGCGGTGCGCGCGGCCGCCGATGCCACAAAGAACCGGAAAATCGGGCTGATCGGCACCCAGGCCACCATCCGCAGCGGGGCCTACGAGCGGATGCTGGCCGGGCTGGACCCGGAGGCGGAGGTCCTTTCGGGAGCCTGTCCTCTGTTTGTGCCACTGGTGGAAAACGGCCGCTTCCAGCCCGGCGACCTTGTGGTTGAAACCGTGGCGGCGGAGTATCTGGCCCCGTTCCGGGCCACCGGTGTGGATACTCTGATTCTAGGCTGCACCCACTATCCCCTACTGACTGACATTATCGGCCGTTACATGGGGCCAGGCGTCACGCTTATTAACACCGGCGCCACCTGTGCCCGCCAGGTGGCCGACATACTGACCCGCCGCGATGCGCTGGCAAAGCCCGGGAAAGCGGGCGTCAGCCGCTATTATGTCAGTGACAGTACCGAGGGTTTCGCCCAGCTTGCCGGTATCTTTCTTGGCCGCGACGTGGGTGACCATGTGGAACAGGTGGACATCTGGCGGTACTAATCCGCGGACCGGCCACTATCCGGCAAACCCTATGAAGAAAAGCGGCGGACCGGAAAAAACCGGCCGTCGCTTTTCTCTTCCGTGATCAGATTTTCTGGAGCGTACTATGTGCCGCGCCGTTTGATCCTCACGCCTTACTCTTCTGCCCTGCGGATCGGATCAAACGGGGCGGTTTTATACTTGAAAGCGTTTTGCCGCCCGGATAAAGTCCCGGAACAGAGGATGTGCCTTGTTCGGACGGCTTTTAAATTCGGGATGGAACTGGACCCCCACAAACCAGGGGTGACCGGGCAGCTCCACAATCTCCACCAGCTTGTCACTGGGCGACAGGCCCGCCAGTTTCAGACCATAGTGAGTCAGAATCTCACGGTAGGCATTGTTGAACTCATAGCGGTGGCGGTGGCGCTCATAGATCACCTCTGCCTGATATGCCTCCCAGGCGGGGCCCTCCTTTGTGGTCAAACGGCAGGGATAGGCACCTAACCGCATCGTACCGCCCTTCTCCGTCACATCCTTCTGCTCTGGCATCAGGTCGATAACCGGATTCGTACTATTGGGGTCGAACTCGCTGGAGTGGGCGTCCGCTAAGCCCGCTACATGGCGGGAAAACTCGATTACCGCCATCTGCATCCCAAGGCATATCCCCAAATAGGGTACCTTATGCTCCCTGGCATACCGGACGGCACAGATTTTACCCTCGATACCGCGGTCGCCGAAACCGCCCGGGACCAGTATGCCCTGGCAATCGTGCAGAAGTTCCGCCACGTTCTCGTCGGTAACCAGCTCGGAATCCACCCATTCCACGTCTACTTTTACGTCATTTTCAATGCCGCCGTGGGTCAGGGCCTCTACTACAGACAGATACGCATCGTGCAGACCCACATATTTTCCCACGAGGGCAATTTTCACACGGCCATCCACCGTGGCCTTGGCCCGCTCCACCATGGCGCTCCATTCGGTGAGGTCGGGAGCGGTACAGTTCAGGCCCAAACGTTTACACACCACATCGGCAAGCCCCTCTTTTTCCAGCATCAGAGGAATCTCATAGAGGATGGGCGCGGTCAGATTGGGGATAACGTTCTCCGGCGGGATATTGCAAAACAGGGAAATCTTCCGGCGTATATCGTCGGGCACCTCGTATTCCGAGCGGCAGACGATCACATCCGGCTGAATGCCCAGGGCCAGTAATTCCTTGGCGGAATGCTGGGTGGGCTTACTCTTGAGCTCGTTGGTCCCTGGAATAGAGACAATCAGGGACACATGGATATACATCACGTTCTGGCGGCCCACCTCGGAGGCCACCTGACGAATGGCTTCCAGGAACGGCTGGGACTCGATATCGCCCACTGTACCGCCGATCTCGGTGATGACCACATCCGTGGTGCTGGAACGACCCACACGGTAAATCCGTTCCTTGATCTCATCGGTGATATGAGGAATAACCTGAATGGTACCGCCCAGATAGTCGCCGCTGCGTTCGCGATTAAGGACAGTCCAGTATACCTTGCCGGAAGTTACGGAGGAATTGACTGTCAGGTTCTCGTCGGTAAAGCGCTCATAGTGACCCAGATCCAAATCGGTCTCCGCGCCGTCGTCGGTAACGAACACTTCTCCATGCTGATAAGGGCTCATGGTTCCTGGGTCCACATTCAGATAAGGATCAAATTTCTGCAACGATACTTTCAAACCACGCTGTTTCAACAAGCGCCCCAGCGAGGCCGCCGTAATCCCCTTACCCAAGCCGGATACCACGCCGCCAGTAATAAAAATATATTTGACTGCCATGTTCCTTCTCCCTCCCAAACCGAATACCAATAATATCGGTTTTTGCTGAGAGACCTCCTTGTCTCTTTTCATTAAAAACACTATATTTTACCCTTTCCACAGTCGGTTCGTCAAGGGAAAGGTAGAAGAAACTGGCCTAAGTTACCCCCTACTCTCCCGTCAATCCGCTAAAATCTGAAATTCCCCTTGACAAACTGTTTTTCCAGTGCTATTCTATACAAGTGTTCTGCAAAGGACGCATGTCTGGGAGGCCGGACCTGCCCACGCCGGAGTGGCGGAATTGGCAGACGCCTGGGACTTAAAATCCCATGAGAGCAATCTCGTGCCGGTTCGATCCCGGTCTCCGGCACCATATCGCGGGGTAGAGCAGTTTGGTAGCTCGTCGGGCTCATAACCCGGAGGTCGTAGGTTCAAATCCTGCCCCCGCAACCAAAAGAAATTCCCAGAACCGTAATGGTTCTGGGAATTTCTTTTTTATTCTTGTCTTATCGGTTTCAATCGGTTTAGCGCACATTTGGCGTAGGATTCACAGATGTCTCAACAAATTGATTTCAAATTATTTATTTTAAGTAAGGTATAATAAAATGGAAATATTCGCAGAAATTGTTTTTGATTTTATTATAGAAGCTACAAAATCAAAAAGTATTCCGAAAATCGTACGTTATATACTGCTTAGTGCCATCTCCATGATTTTTATTTGTGTTATGGCTTTATTAATTTATGGCAGTTTTGTTATTGAAGGCGGTTTATTGGTCCGGCTTTTGCTACTTGGAACTGGGATGCTAATCGCATTGTTCCTCGTCAAATTAACAAAAGACGCAATGGAGAGGTCTGAGCAAAACAGAAACGATGAGAGCTGAGCGAACTTTACATCATGTTTACACCGTGTAAAGAACGCAAGGTCTGATTATTTATAAAATTAAATAAGGGTTGGTATTAACATGAAAAAATTAGGCTTGGTTGGAGGAATGGGACCGGAATCAACCATTCCATATTATCATGATATAGTGTATGGCGTTCAAAAAAGGACAGGGTATTTTCCTCCGCTAACAATCGAAAGTGTAGACGTATTTAAAGTCCTTGAATTATGTAAAAATGAAGAGTATAAAAAGCTTTCGGATTATCTAATGGATGCAATTTTCCATTTGGCTGAGAGTGGCGCCGATTTTGCCGCTTTATCCGCTAATACCCCACATATCATTTTTGACGAACTTCAAGAGCGTTCCCCTATTCCGCTTGTCAGTATTCTGGAATCAACATGCGAGGAAGTAAAGCGCCGCCACATATCTAAGGTTGGGTTATTAGGAACCATTTTTACTATGGACAAGGATTTCTATAAAAGTCCATTTATTCGCGATCAAATTGAAATCATAACCCCCAATTATCATGAAAAGAAATTGGTTAATCAAAAAATATCAAGCGAATTAGAGCTTGGAATTGTAAAAGACGAAACGCTGGAAGAATTTATAGAAATTATAAACCGTATGAAGAATGAAGATAAGATACAGGCGGTCATTTTGGGCTGTACGGAGTTACCGTTACTGTTTAAAGGAATAGATTCTCCGGTGGAGTATCTGGATACGATGCAGATACATATACAGACCCTTGTAAATATGATTCTTGAAAGTTAACGGCAAATTTCCCACCTTATCGAGGTTTTAATCTTGCTCATAGAGGAATAAAAGCGCTTGATATTTACATCGAACTTCGCAGTATGTTTATAATCATAGCGGCCGTAATGAAGAGGATCATCTTATGGAATATTATGTAGTAGATGCATTTATAGGACCCGGTTTTAAAGGAAACCCCGCTGGAGTATGTGTTATAAATGAGTGGCCTCCCGATTCCGCCATGCAGGATATCGCAGGAGAAAACAATCTTTCCGAAACCGCGTTTGTTGTACGGCGGGATGGCTTTTATGATTTGCGTTGGTTTACACCAGTAACCGAGGTTGATCTGTGCGGTCATGCTACACTTACCACTTCCTTTGTGATCACCCACTTTGTAGAACCGCAAGCAAAGCGAATTATTTTCCATTCTAATAGCGGCGTACTGACAGTAGAACGCGCTGAAGAAAACTTTATGATGGATTTCCCTGTGCGCGTTCCTCAGAAAGTTGAGCCTCCGAAGCGCTTGGAGAAAATACTCGGTGTACGTCCCGTCGGAACCTTTCTTTCCCGGGATCTTTTTGTCGTGTTAGAGTCGGAAGAAATGGTACGAAATTTAGATCCAGACCTTGTTGAGATGAAGTCCCTAGAGCTGGTCGAAGGAATCATCGTTACGGCGCGTGGAGAGCGTTACGATTTCGTTTCTCGCTGCTTCTATCCGAAATTTGGAATCGATGAAGATCCAGTGACCGGTTCTGCTCATTGTAATTTGATTCCCTATTGGGCAAAACAATTGGGAAAGACAATTATGACCGGTGCACAGCTTTCACGCAGGGGCGGATTGGTACAATGTGAATTACGTGGAGAGCGCGTCGGTGTTGGAGGAAAGGCCAGATTATATTTAGCTGGGAATATTATGGATTAATGCAGCGAGAAAGGTGTTCCTTTTTATTGAACTCGGCGTTATGTTTATAGGGGTGTAAATGCTGGTAAAGAGTTCTACGGTTGTAGCAACTACCCTAAGTGCCTGGGCATTGTCAATATACAAGAGCGCTCCTTAAAAATGGGTATACAAGTAGGATAACTTGTAAAATCTATATAGGGTTATTCCTAAAATAGGTCAGTTAAACAAGACGTGGATAGAAGGAGTGTCCTGATATAGTAAAGTTGTAACGCCTCTCTCTAAAGTAGTATAGTAGACGAAAGCAAAGGAGAGAGCTAATGGGACAGTTTACCGAAGAAACAAAGAAGCGGGTTGTACGATGCCACATTCAA
>JALCSB010000018.1 GCA_022653075.1 Intestinimonas sp. | reverse complement strand
CAGCGGGTTTCTCCACCAGAGATACAGCGAGCTTCTCCGCTAGGGGCGCAGCGGACTTCTCCGCCGAAGGCGCGGTGGGTACTGTGGCCGGAAGTTCAGTCAGCCGGCTGTAGATTTCCAGATAAGCGTTGGCGGAACGGTCCCAACTGAAATCCGTTTTCATACCGCGAACTTGCATCGCACGCCACGCCTTCTTTTCCTGATGGTAGCAATCAACGGCTTCCCGGATCACCCACACCATATCGTGTACATTGATATCCGTAAAGGTAAAACCGGTTCCGTCCTCCGCCAGATGGGGCATTACCGTGTCGCGCAGGCCGCCGGTCTCGCGGACAATGGGTACAACGCCATATCGCATGGCAATCATCTGGCTCAGGCCACAGGGCTCCGACACAGACGGCATCAGCAATATATCAGCGCCGCCGTAAATGGCCGTGGACAGTGTGGAAGAATAGAGAATACGTGCGGCAAAGCGACTGGGATACTGGCTCTCAGCGTGCCGGAATGCCTCCTCAAAGTTCCATTCCCCCGTACCAAGCACCACCATCTGTACATCCATGCCCATAATCGCATCCACTGCGGCGGCCACCAGCTCAAAGCCCTTGTGCCGCGCCAGGCGGGAGACACAGGCCAAAATAGGCACATCCGGGTTGATTTTCAGGCCCACCGCCTGCTGAAGCGCAGTCTTGTCCGCCGCCTTGCCGGACAAATCGTCTGCGGAATAATGGCTGATGAGTCCCGGGTCGTTCGACGGGTTGTACACCGACATATCCAGGCCGTTCAGAATGCCGCACATCTTCCAGCGGTTATCGTCCACCACTCCTTCCAGCCCGTGGGCATAGAAGGGATAACTCAGTTCCCCGGCATAACTCGGCGAAACCGTGGTGATATAGTCTGCGGCATAAATGGCGCCTTTCATCAGGTTTACGTCCCCGTGATAGGCCAGCATATGCTCGTTAAAATAGCTCCGGTTCAGGCCAAATACGTCTTCCAGGGTCTGGTCGCCATAGCGGCCCTGATATTCAATATTATGGATGGTAAATACCGATTTAGCCCTGGATAGTGCAGGGCGGCGCTCCCGTTCCTCCAGCAGATAGATGGGAACCAGCGCCGTCTGCCAGTCGTTGCAATGGAGTATGTCCACATGCCATCCCAGCTGGTCCGGCGTTTCGATGACAGCGCGGGAGAAAAAGGCGAACCGCTCTCCGTCGTCATAGTGTCCGTAGATCTCGGCGCGCTTAAAATAGTATTCGTTATCCACAAAAAGATAGCTTACCCCGTCACGGCGCAACTCAAACAAACCACAGTAGGGTGTGCGCCAGGCCAGCCGGACATTAAAATGCTTGAGAAAGTTCATCTCATTACGCCACTGCTGGCTAATGCCTTCATAAAGGGGAAGAATAACCTTGACGTCGTGTCCCTGCGCGGCCAGCGCCTTGGGCAGGGAACCGGCTACATCCCCCAAACCGCCTGTTTTGATAAAGGGCGCCACCTCCGAGGCGGCAAAAAGGATATTCATATCAGTACTCCTTTCAGTTGGAATCTGTGCTCCCAAAAAAAGTTAGCATCATTGCTGCCCGCTTGTACAGAATCAAACGATAGCATCTTTGGCAATCGCGAGGGGATAGGTCTTATGACCCATCAGCATCCGTCCGGAATTAACCTGAACGTTTTTGTCCGTAATGGCATGACTCAGTACCGCGTTCTCACAGATATGCGTACTCTGCATTAGAATACAGCCGGATATTCTGGCCCCTTTATCCACGCGGACACCCCTGAACAGGATGGAGTTCTCCACCTCTCCTTCAATGATGCAGCCATCGGAAATCAGCGAGTGATTGGACCGTGAGTTAGGTCCGTAATAAGTGGATGGATCGGAGCGGTCCTTCGTCTTAATGGGCCGGGCCGGATCAAACAGTTCCGCACGGACCGCCGGATCCAGCAGTTCCATACTGCGTGCAAAATAGTCCGCCACCGTACTGGGCGCGGCCACATAGCCATTGAACAAATACGGCACAATCTTCAGCCGGTGTACCATAGACAGCAGCACATCCTGCGAAAAGGAGGGGGCATTATGGGCCGCGCAGTGTTCGGTAAGGTCCATCAGACGCTGCTTGGAGAGAATATAGACCTCCATGGACTCCCAGCCGCAGGGTGTGGAGGGCCGCACCACCACATCGGATACCGTGCCATCCGGGTCCATGATAAAATAATTGGCCAGTCTGGGATCGGAGTGGGGCCTGGCGCTGCATACCGCGGTGATATCCGCTCCCGTAGCCAAATGCTGCTCGAAAATATCGTTCAGCGGAAGATTGGCGGCCATATTACCGCTGGCAAGCACCACATAGTCCTGGCGAATGCGCTCCAGATATGTGAATACTCCGACCAGGGCGTCCATGCGGCCGCGGTAGGTACCCCCTTCTCTGCGCTTTCGCGCATAGCTGAAGGGTGGCAGGATCCGCAAGCCACCGTGCTTACGGGACAGATCCCAGTCCTTTCCAGATCCCACATGGTCCAGCAGCGACTGATAGTTGGCGTGGACAATGAGCCCTACGTCAGAAATCCCCGCGTTGACCATATTGGATAGCATAAAATCGATAAGCCGGTAGCGGCCGCCATAAGGGATGGACGAGGTGGTCCGGTGCTGGGTCAGTTCCCGCAGCAACGGATTACAGTGATAGGCAAAAATGATGCCGTGCAGCTCGTTCACTTGCTACCGCCCCCTTTCACATTCCGGGTGACCATAGCTTTGGCGGGAACAACAGCGTTCTCACCCACGCGGACACCTTCCGCCACCACGGTGATACCCCAGTCCTCACTCTCGTTTTGCGGTGGGGGCGGCGTACCCACTCGGGCACCCACACCAATGGCCGCATTCTCCGCCAAAATGGTATATTCCACCCGGGCGCCAGCTCTGACCACCGTGCCGGGCATCAGGATGGAATAGCGTACCACGGCGCCCGCCTCCACCCGAACGGAATGAAAAAGAACGGAGTTTTCCACAACGCCGTCTACTTCGCAGCCTCCGGTTACCAAGCTGTGGCTGACCGAGGCGTGTTCGCCCATAAAGTGGGGCGGCCGAGTGGGCGTGCGGGCATAGATCGGCCATTCCGAATCAAAAAGCCGGATGCCATTATCGTAAGAGAGCATATCCATATTGGCGTCCCACAGAGAGTCAATCGTGCCGACGTCCTTCCAATATCCAGAAAACCGATAGGCCACCAGCTTCTCGCCTGCCGTCAGCATGGCGGGGATGACATCATGCCCAAAATCATTTTTGGACTTCGGATTGGCCTCGTCCGCCATAAGGTACTTACGCAGTTTGCTCCAAGTAAAGATATAAATACCCATTGAGGCAAGATTGCTTTTGGGATTTTTGGGTTTTTCCTCAAATTCGTAGATTTCGTCCTTCTCATTTACATTCATCATGCCGAACCGGGAAGCGTCCTCCAGCGGTACCTCCAGCACGGAAATCGTACAGTCCGCATTGGTCTGCCGGTGGTAACGCAGCATTTTTTCATAATCCATCTTATAGATATGGTCGCCCGACAGGATCAGAACATAGTCCGGATCATAGCGCTGAATAAAGCTCATGTTCTGATAGATCGCATTAGCGGTACCCTTATACCAAGTACCGGAATCCCCTTCTTTGATGTAAGGGGGCAGGATGTGGACGCCGCCATCGGAACGGTCCAGATCCCAAGGCTGTCCATTTCCGATATAACTGTTGAGTTCCAGGGGCTGATACTGCGTCAGCACGCCGACCGTGTCGATACCGGAATTGACGCAGTTGGAAAGTGGAAAATCGATGATGCGGTACTTGCCGCCAAAGGGAACCGCGGGTTTTGCAACATGCGCGGTTAGCGCCCGCAGGCGGCTTCCCTGGCCACCTGCCAGGAGCATGGCTACACACTTCTTTTTCATCTTAACAATCACCTCGGAACTTTTTGGCCCTTTCCTGGGCGGAAAAATAGATTTTAGGTATTCCTGCCACCGGCCCCTTTCTTCCGTTTAACCGGTTCGGCATTCTTTTTCCGTATTACCACGGTAGATTTTTTCTTTCGGGCCTTGATGGTGCAGCGGTAAAATACCGTACTCATGGGCGGCAGATCAATGACAATGGATTGATCCTGGCCGTGGCATGGCTTCGGTACACTGATAAGCATATCCTGGTCGCCCAGACCACCGCCCCCAAATTCTGTACCGTCGCTGTTGAATACACAGCGGTACTGCCCCGCCACGGGCACACCCAAATGGTAGTTATCCCGGTGTACCGGCGAAAAATTGCTCACCACCAGAAGGAAATTACCCTTCTGGTCTTTTCGCAGAAACGCGGCCGTGTTCCCATAGTTATCGTCCGCGCAGATCCACTGGAACCCTTCCCAGGAAAAGTCCACCTCCCAGAGAGGCTTCTGTTCCAGGTAAAAAGCGTTGGCCGCCTTGAAAAACGCCTGCAGCTGTCGGTGCGGCTTCTGCTGGAGCAGATGCCAGTCCAGGGAATACTCAAAATGCCACTCGTTGAACTGACCGAATTCCGCCCCCATAAACAGCAGCTTTTTGCCCGGATGCGCCAGCATAAAGCTGTAAAAGGCGCGCACACCGGCGTATTTCTCCGCGTCGCCGCCCGGCATCTTTCCGATAAGGGAACCCTTCATATGGACGACCTCATCATGGGAGAGCGGAAGCACAAAGTTTTCCGAAAAGGCATACATGAGGGAAAACGTAATATCCTTGTGATTAAATTGCCGGAAATAGGGATCCAGTTTAATATAGTGGAGGATATCGTTCATCCATCCCATATTCCACTTCAGGTTAAAACCCAGTCCACCCTCACTCACCGGATGGGACACCAGCGGCCAGGCGGTGGACTCCTCCGCAATCATCAGTATGTCCGGATGGTCGGAAAAAACAGTCTCGTTAAGCTCTTGTAAAAATGCCACCGCTTCCAAATTTTCTCTCCCACCGTGAATGTTGGGGATCCACTCGCCATTTTTCCGGCCGTAGTCCAGATACAGCATGGAAGCCACCGCGTCCACGCGCAGGCCGTCCATATGGAATTGCTCCAGCCAGAACAGGGCGGAGGAAATCAGAAAGGCTCGCACCTCGGCTTTTCCATAGTCGAACACACGGGTACCCCAGTCGCTGTGCTCCCCCTTGCGGGGATCAGCATATTCATAGCAAGGCTGACCGTCGAACTCGTATAGACCGAAAGCATCCTTGGGGAAATGGGCAGGGACCCAGTCCAGAATGACTCCCACACCCGCTTGGTGGAGCTGGTCCACCAGATACATAAAATCATGAGGAGTGCCAAACCGACTGGTCACCGCGAAATATCCGGTACACTGATAGCCCCAGGAATCATCCAGGGGATGCTCCGTAACAGGCAGCAGCTCCACATGGGTGAATCCCATCTCCTTGACATAGGGAACCAGCCAATCCGCCATATCCCGGTAGCTGAGAAATTCTCCCTCCCCGGTGCGGCGCCAAGAGCCAAGATGAACTTCATAAATATTCAGCGGGTTGTGATAAACCAGTCTGCGCTTCCGGCGGGACAGCCAGGCGCCATCGCCCCACTCGTAATCGTCTAAATCATAGATTTTGGAGGCGTTTCCTGGCCGCGTCTCGGCGTGGAACGCATACGGATCCGCCTTCATACGTACCTCCCCGTCAGCCCCCGTAATTGCATATTTATAGCAGTCG
Source organism: Intestinimonas sp. (assembly GCA_022653075.1). GTDB lineage: Bacteria > Bacillota > Clostridia > Oscillospirales > Oscillospiraceae > Intestinimonas. The sequence continues at coordinate 29,894 of JALCSB010000018.1, read as the reverse complement.
TACCGGACAAGACCGGGAACACGTCCCTCCCAGATACCTCCGCCGATGCGCACCATGGGAAACACACCAGGCGTCCAGTCGTTAAAATCACCCACGATAGATACCGCGGCGGCCCTGGGCGCCCATACCCGGAACAAATAACCGGGTTCTCCGTCAACCGTGCAGGGATGCGAGCCTAAAAAAGTCCAAGCCCGCACAGAATGGCCAGCGCGGCTATCCGACGATGGACAGGCCGGGCACGGCAGTGTTTTTTGTGTCATGGGGTATCCCTCAATTCTTTGGTAATTATATCCAATTTGTGAGCTGATTTTTTTAGGCTTTCTGTCTATGGTGCCAATTATTAAGGGTATTTCAGGGATTTTCTTTGTATAAATTATACAACATTTTTGTAGTTCCGTCAAGGTAAAGTGGAATTTTATGTGTAAAATTTGTAACTATGTAAGATCAATCCTTCGTAATTTTTCACAAGGCACCGGAGTCAAAAAGGGCGGAGGAGCCGATGGCTCGTCGCCCCCGGCTCCTCTGCCCTTCCGCATCAGGATTTCCATTTTGCTTTATCGTTTTAGTGCTTCCGCCCAGGCGGCATACCGCTGGACCTTTTCATCACACGCGGCCTTACTACAGCCCTTTGCCAGAATATAAACCTTTATCTTCGGCTCCGTACCGGAGGGCCGCACCACAAGGTCGGTACCGTCGGTCAGACTGTATTTAAGGACATTGGAGCCTGCCAGCTCCATCTTTGTCTCCGCGCCGCTGGCCACGTCCTGCTGCATCCCGGTACTATAATCCTTCCTCATGGTCACAGGCACACCTGCCACCTCGGAAAGCGGTTTTTTTCTCAGATCGGCCATCAGATTCTTCATCTTAACCAGGCCGTCCAGACCGGGCATGACCAGATTCAAGGTCCGTTCGCCGTACCAGCCGTATTTTTCATAGAGCGCCATGAGCGCATCATACAGCGTCATACCCTGCCCGGCGTACCAGGCCGCCATCTCCGCCAGGAGAAGAGACGCGGTAACCGCATCCTTATCCCGAACATAATCGCCAATCATGTATCCATAGGATTCCTCATAGGAGAAAATAACCTTTCCAGTTCCGGCAGCCTCCAGCTCATTTTTCTTTTCCGCCATAAATTTAAAGCCGGTAAAGGTATCACAGCAGGTAACTCCGTTGGTTTCAGCCACTTTACGCGCCATTTCCGTGGTTACAATGGTTTTGAGGGCCACCGGGTGGTCCGGCAGTGTGCCCGCCCGTTTCTTGGCACCGATCAGATAATCCAACAGCAGCACACCGGTCTGGTTCCCGGAAATCGTCACGAATTCACCCGCGTGATTCTTCACCATGATGCCGACGCGGTCGGCGTCCGGGTCAGAGCCCAGAATAAAGTCAGCGCCGTTGCGCCGGGCTAGATCCACGGCCAGATAAAACCCCTCCGGATTTTCTGGATTGGGCGAGGCCACCGTGGGGAAGTCTCCGTCAATAACCATCTGTTCCGGTACACAGGTCACGTGCTTCATCCCGAGCCGGTGCAGCACCTCAGGGATCAGTTGATAGCCGGTACCGTGAAAGGGCGTGTAGATCATTTGAAAGGTATCCGCTACCTTCTCCACCGCCGCCCGGTCATTCACCTGCGCCATAACCTGCTCAAGAAACGCCTCATCCGTCTCTTGGCCCATCAAGGTAATCATACCCTTCGCGCGGGCCGCGTCAAAGTCCGCCAGCTTCGGGCTGGAAAAGAGGTCCAGTTCTCCCATTTTCTTTGCGATGGCGTCGGCATGGTGGGGAGGGAGCTGCGCGCCGTCCGCCCAGTAGACCTTATAGCCGTTATACTCCTTGGGGTTATGGCTGGCCGTCACATTGATACCGGCGATACAACCGTATTTCCTGATTGCAAAGGAGAGCTCAGGCGTGGGGCGCAGCGACTCAAAAATACGTACCGGAATACCGTTTCCGGCCATGACTCTGGCCGCCTCCCGTGCAAACTCTTTCGAGTGGTGACGGCAGTCAAAACAGATCGCCACGCCCTTTCGAACCGCCTCGCCGCCCTCGGCCAGAATGACTTGGGCAAACGCCTGCGTCGCATGCCGGATAACATGAATGTTCATACGGTTGAGGCCAACACCCATAATGCCGCGCAAACCAGCGGTACCAAATTCCAGTGGGCCGTAAAAACGGCTTTCGATCTCTTTGTCATCGCCGGTAATCGCATGCAGTTCAGACTTCTCCTCCGTGCTCAGCGCGGAAGAATTGAGCCACTTCTCATAGGTTTCTTGGTAAGACATTGCGATCCCTCCTGAATCAAATTCATCCTGCAGGGCATGTTATTTGTGGTAGTGCGAACCTGCCCGGATCTGAAACGCCCGATAGATCTGCTCCAGCAGCATCACGCGCGCCAGATGGTGCGGAAAGGTCATCGGCGACATGGAAAGGCACAAATCCGCCGCCTGTTTGACCTCCGGGGACATTCCATAAGAACTGCCGAGCAGGAATACGAGCTTAGAACAGCCCCGCAGCATCCATTCCTCCATATGGGCGGCCAGCGCCTCGCTCGAGAGCAATTGACCCTCCACACACAGCGCCACACTAATAGTGCCCTTTGGAATTCTGCTTAAAACAGCGCCGCCCTCCCGGGCAAGCGCCGCCTCAATCTGTGCCTGCGACGGCATGTCGGGCAGTCGCTCCTCGGGTAATTCGGTAAGTTCCAGCCGGCAAAAGCCACCCAACCGTTTCGCGTACTCGGTTACCGCACCGGCATAAAAGGGTTCTTTCAACTTTCCCACACAGATTACACGGACCGTGACCATACCGCCAGTCTCCTTCCGTATTCAGACGGCATAGCACGGGCCGGGCTCCGACCGAGGCGCCACCGCCAGTGTCACCGCATCCAAACAGTCACGAAGCGTTTCTTTCACGGTCTGTCTGGCGTGCTCCGGCGTATTGTTCTCTTTGGACAGGTGCGCCAAAATCACAGTTTTTGTCCCTTTCTCGGCCATCTTGCGGGCCAAAAAGCCCCCATCCTCATTGGAAAGGTGCCCATGGTCACCCAAAATGCGCCGCTTCAGCACAGGGGGATAAGGGCCGGAACGAACCCAGTCAGCATCGTGGTTTGCCTCCACAACCAGAAGGTCCGCACCGGATATGCCGTGCAACACTTCGTCCGTCACGCAGCCCAGATCGGTCACCACGGCGGCCTTTCTGCTTCCGTCCGAGAGGGCAAATCCCATCGGCTCCACCGCATCGTGCAGGGTGGGAAAGGTCTCAATGTCCACACCACCCAGAGAGAAAACAGTCCCCGGCGCGCAGGGATGAAGCACATCCTCCAGTGCCGCGATCCGGTAACAGAGCCGCCGCCCCGTGCCAGGGCTGGTATAAACGGGAATATGATATTTTTTATTCAAGGTGGCAAGCCCGGCCATGTGGTCGGTGTGCTCATGGGTCACCAGGATCCCGTCCAATTCCGCCGGCCCTATGTCGAAGTCCTGCAATGCCATGCAGATCCGCCGGGCGGAAATTCCAGCGTCCACCAGGATATGGGTCCCGCCCGCGGAAACGAGCATGCAATTGCCGGAGGACCCGCTGGCCAGGGTGGTAAGTGTCAGCAAAATAACCGCTCCTATGTAGTGGGCAGACCGCATGGCGGCAGAGCAACAACATCAGCTGGCAAAAAACTTTGCCAGCCCCCATTCTGTCCGCCAAGCACAATGCCGTCTGTCAAATTAGCGGCACACCGCTACGCGGTGGCCTCGTCCTTTTCTTCATCCGGGGTTACAACCACGCGGATGTCCGCTCCAATGCCATTCAGCTTACGGACAATATCCTCATAGCCCCGCTCGATATGATAAACCTTTTCGATTTCCGTAATGCCCTGTGCGGCAAGCCCGGCAATCACCATCGCGGCGCCGGCCCGCAGGTCGCAGGCTTGAACCGGCGCGCCAGTAAATTTCTCCACGCCCTCAATAACAGCTACCTTTCCGTCAACCTGGATCTGAGCACCCATGCGGCGCAGTTCATCCACATAGCGGTAACGGTTGTCATATACGCCTTCCGTGAGAACGCTGGTCCCCTCCGCCAAGCACAGCGCCACCGCGATCTGCGGCTGCATATCCGTGGGAAATCCAGGATAAGGCAGGGTCTTAACATTGGTGCGGCAGAGTTTTCCCGTCCGCCGCACCAGAACGGAGTCATCCGCCTCTTCTACCTCAACGCCCATCTCCAACAGCTTGGCCGTGATACAGTCCAAGTGCTTGGGAATCACGTTACGAATTCGGACCTCGCCGCCGGCCGCAGCAACAGCGGCCATATAGGTGCCCGCTTCAATCTGATCGGGAATAATAGAATAAGTCCCGCCGTTTAAACGTTCCACACCCCGGATCTTGATCACATCGGTGCCGGCACCCATAACCTGCGCACCCATTGAGTTGAGAAAATTCGCCAAGTCCACGATATGCGGTTCCTTCGCGGCATTTTCAATTACCGTCATGCCTTCGGCCAGTACGGCGGCCAGCATGATATTCATGGTGGCGCCTACCGAGACCATGTCCAGATAAATCTGCGTTCCGCTTACGCGGCCCAACTTCGTATAGGCCTGAATCAGTCCGCTGTTCACCTTTACATCCGCACCCATGGCCACAAAGCCCTTGATATGCTGATCAATGGGGCGGCCCCCGAAATCACAGCCGCCGGGAAGCGGCACCTCCGCCCAGCCGAACCGGCCCAGCAATGCACCTACCAGATAGTAGGACGCGCGGATCTTCCGCGCCATAACGTTGGAAACCTTACCGTTGTGAATATGAGAGCAGTCAATATCCAGCGTGGTCCGATTTACGGTACGCACATCGGCGCCCAATTCCTGAAGAATCTTGAGAATCAGCGATACATCGCTGATCTGTGGAACATTTTCAATCCTACATACGCCGTCAACCAAAAGCGCAGCGGGAATAATGGCAACAGCGGCATTTTTCGCACCGCTGATCTCTACCTCACCGTGCAGCGGCTTACCGCCGCGAATCACGTATTTTGTCACATCCGCACCCTCTGTCCTGTTATTCCGCGGCCAGACATAGTCAGGCCCGTATATCGGAGGCCGCCCATGGGCAACCATGTAAGCAAATATTTTTTATTATGAATTATAAATTTACCAATATAAGGCTTTTCTTCTCTTCGCGTGGGCAGTCACAGCAACGGACCGGTGCAAATACTCTGCGCGGTTCCGTTCCATCTTCACACTCACGGTCATTATAACATCCTTAGTATGCAAAATCAAAAGAAATTTTACACGCTTTCCACAGTAAAATTATATGCTTTTTAGCTTCCGTGTGGTGAGAAACGAAGTCTTTCCTACCTGCGCGCGTACTTTTCCTACCTGCGCGCGTACTATTGTCTGTTTGCATGGTTTTGTGCTATAATGACGACTAAAGTGGTCATTATAGCACAGCACGCGCATGTGCGCTTTATATTTTAGATCCCGCCGCTTTTAGCCGGAAACGGTCATTCCATTATAACCACTCTAACCGCGGTCATACCGGAATAACCGTAAGCTTGAGGAAAAGGAGTTCCCTGATATGAAATTGCAGGAGCGTACTCTCAGCAGTGAAAAGATTTTTGACGGCGCCATTTTTCACGTCCGTGTAGACCGTGTGACACTGCCAAACGGAAAAACGGCAATACGCGAGGTGGTCGCTCACCCTGGTGGAGTGGCGATTCTTCCCCTGCATGACGACGGAACCGTCACCGTCGTCCGCCAGTTCCGCTATCCCTTCGGGCGTGTTATTACGGAACTTCCGGCCGGCAAGCTTGAGGAAACGGAGAACCACCGGTTGTGCGCGCTGCGGGAGCTGGAGGAGGAAACCGGCCTGCACCCGGGAAAACTGACCTACCTGGGAAGTATTCTCTCCTCACCCGGCTTTTCCGACGAGGTACTGCACATGTACCTGGCCCAGGACCTGGAGGCTGGTGCCTGCCATCCCGATCCAGATGAATTTCTGACTCGGGAACGGATTCCGTTTGATACCCTTGTTCACGCCGTTATGACCGGAGAACTTCAGGACGCCAAAACAGTAGCCGCTGTTTTAAAAACAAAATTTCTGCTGGGGCGGTAAAACATCAAAACCGGATTCCGTTTGTCAGGAGGAACAATACATGGGAAAAACTGTTCTGATTGTAGAGGATGAAAAAAATATTGTGGATATTCTTCGCTTCAATCTGGAGCGCGAGGGCTATCGCACACTCGATGCCTATGACGGAGACACGGGGCTTCAGTTGGCTCTTGAGCACGACCCGGATTTGATCCTCCTGGATCTTATGCTGCCGAAAAAGAATGGTTTTGACGTCTGCCGCGCCATCCGCACAGCAGGCCGGGCCACGCCCATCATCATGCTTACCGCCCGTGAGGAAGAGTCCGATAAAGTGCTGGGTCTCGACTTGGGTGCAGACGACTACATTACCAAGCCTTTTTCGATGCGGGAGCTTCTGGCGCGGGTTAAGGCCAACATCCGGCGCAGTGATATGACCCCGGTCCCAGCCCCGGCTGCGGGGACGAAAATCGGCCGTGGCCGGATTGTCATTGATACCGGCCTGCTCATTGCTTATAAAGACGGCATCGCTTTGGACCTGACGCAGCGGGAGTACGAATTGCTCCGATTTCTGGTCTCTAATCCTGATCGTGTTTTTTCCCGGGAGTCCTTGATGGAGCACGTCTGGAATTATGAGAGTTACGTGGGAGACGTTCGGGCCGTGGATGTGGCCATCCGCCGTCTGCGGGAAAAGGTCGAGGACGATCCCCCTTCCCCCCGGTTTATTGTAACCCGCCGTGGGCAGGGCTACTTCTTCCACGCATAGCTCCCCGCCGTTTCGGCTATTTTTTGCGGAAGGTGGTGCCGCCGTGTGTTTCGCAGTCTGCACATGAAACTGGTCCTCATTCTAGTTTTGCTTATCGTCTCCCTCATGACTGTGGTGGGCGCGTTTCTGATGAACTCCGTAATTGTATTCTATATCCGCGATTTCTATACCCAGATGAACGAGGTGTTCGTGCAGGACGAAGACTTCGTTTCCGATCTACGCACAGCCGCTCCGGGAGAAACCGACGGCGCACAGGCCATTCAGCGCCTGCTGGCTTCCAACATGGGTGCCCTGGGCGTGAACGGTCGCACCCGCAATTATTATGTTCTGGATGGCCGCACCGGGAGCTGCCTGGCCAGTTCCAGCAACGACAACGGCAGCATCCTGGAAGACACCCCCAACCTGCTCACCGCGCTCAACGACCAAACGGAGGGCGACGTAAGCGATGTAACCGCCAACTATATGGATCTGGCCCTACCCATCACCCGGGGGGGGGCCGACTATATCATTTATATTTATGATAATCGTCAAATGGCTCAGGAATTAAATAATTCCCTATCTATTATTATTCTTGAGGCTCTGGCCTTCGGGCTGGTCATTTCGGTGCTGCTCTCCTTTTTGCTCTCCAAAACTATGATCACCCCCATTGAACGGCTGACAGAGGGCGTACAGCGGGTGGCGGCAGGCAACTTCTCACGGAGAATTGTGGTATCCGCCACCGATGAAATCGGTGTACTGACCGATAACTTTAACCATATGGCGCGTCAGCTTCAGGATACCATCCGTGAGGCAGAAAACGAGCGCAACAAGCTGGATACGCTGTTCCTGCATATGAAGGACGGTGTGGTCGCTTTTTCCCGGTGCGGTACGGTAATCCACAAAAACCCGGCAGCGGAAAAAATGCTGGGTACCGAGATCAGTTCTTCCGCATCTTATGACAGCCTGTTCCATACTATCGCGCCGCTGGACCAAGTACTGGCGCTGGCACAAAACGGCTATCTGGAGGACCAGCTTCAGACCGCCGGACGCAACCTGGAGCTTCTGCTGGCCCCCTTTGACCGTGAGAGTAAAGAGGGTGGCGTGATGGTGGTTATCCACGATGTCACGGAGCAGCGCAAAGCGGAGGAAATGCGCAAAGACTTTGTGGCCAATGTATCGCACGAGCTGCGCACCCCGCTGACGAATATTCGCAGCTATGCGGAAACACTGGCCGAGTCCGCCGAACTGCCTTTGGAAATGCAGCAGAGTTTCCTCGGCGTTATTCTCAATGAGTCCGACCGTATGGCCCATATTGTGCAGGACCTTTTGACGCTGTCCCGTTTCGATTCCGGGCGCAATGAGCTGAACCTCTCCCGCTTTTCTTTCGCCACCGCCGTACGCGACATGTACAGCGCCAATCTGATGGAAGCTCAGCGGCATGACCACACCGTGGAGCTGGCGCTGGCGCCCGACCTGCCGGAGATCGTAGGCGACCGGGAGCGGATAATCCAGGTGATGATGAACATTGTTTCAAATGCCATCAAGTATACGCCGAATGGTGGAAAAATCCGCATCTCCGCCGGTCTGAAGGAAAACTTCATCTGGATGGAGGTAGCGGACAATGGCATCGGTATTCCGCCCGCGGACCGCTCCCGCATTTTTGAGCGGTTTTACCGCGTGGACAAGGCACGTTCCCGGGAGTCGGGCGGAACCGGCCTGGGTCTATCCATTGCCAAGGAGATCATGAAGCGGCATCACGGCACGCTGGAACTGGTGGACCGCCCCGGTCCCGGCTCTACACTGCGGATGACGCTGCCTGTGGAGGGCCCCAGTCATGGATAATCAATCGAAACATCGGCGCACGGAACTGGGAAAGGACCTGGCGATCCTCCTGCTGGTCCTTCTGGCCGGATTTCTGCTGTACCGGGCTCAACTCTATCCAGGGAACGGAACCTGGCGCACCTCTCTCCTGTCGGCTCTCTCCGGCTCCGCTGGTGGGGAGGACCAAACCAGCAGCCTGCCGTCTGGCGGACCGGCCTGTCCCGCCGCTATGGCCGTCATGAACAGCCTGGGGCGTTATGGTGTGCATTACGACGACGAAGCACTGACCTACCTGTATGACGAAACCTCCATTCTGCTGTCCAACGCGCTCTCCAGCGCCTCCGCGCCCCACAGCCTGAACGCCTCCGACTGGGAATCCGCGCTGACCGGCCCGCGGTCCTGTATCTATTTTGACTTTCAGAACGCGATCCCCCTCTCTTCTCTGTCCTTCTGGATGACCGGAACGGAGAACGCAGCACTGGCTTCCGCCGGAACCGCGCGCCGCCTGATTGTATTCTGTAAGGATGAGGACACCGTACTGCTTTGCTACGAAAACGCGCTGAACGGCGGCTATTATGCCTGTGATACCTCCGCTGATTTGGCCTCACTGCTCTGTGAAACGGTCTCCGGCTACACGCCCAATCATGCCGTATTCGCTTTTGAAGAACCGGAGCAATACGGCGCGCTTGCAGCGGACACCCTGATCCTGCCCGATTCTCCCCTTTCTCCGCAGGTTTTTCAGGCAGAGGACCCAGTACCCCTGACCGATTTTGACGCGCTGTCCGCGTTGCTTCAGGACTTGTCGTTCCATACCCAAGCTGGCGCGGGCGACTTGCTGGGGGATGAATGGGTCCTGCGTGAGAGTAATGATATGATTCGGGTAAGCGCCGCTGGTGTGGTAACCTGTCATATGGGCGGTACAGAATCGCCCCGTTTTCCGGTGCCGTCATCCGGGCAGACCCCCACCTGGACCGAATGTGTGAACGCCGCGTGGGCGCTGGTCCAGCAAAGTTTAGGCACCCGCTGCGGCGAGGCCAGACTCTGCCTATTGGGTACGCAGGAAAATGGAGACAATAACCGGGAGTTCTATTTCGGCTATCGGCTGAACGGCGCGTCCGTTCAGTTTAGCAGCGGAAAATATGCCGCCGTTGTAGAAATCAAAAACCGGCAAATTACCAACCTTACCCTGCGGCTACGAAAATACAGCGGCACGGAAAGCCGCTCCGTCGTTTTGCCGGAGCGGCAGGCGGTCGCCGCCATGGAAGCGCTGGGTGAAGAGGGCTCCGAGCTTTCACTCTGTTATCAGGATAGCTGGAGCAATACCGTTACAGCCGTCTGGACGGCCGGCTGAGTAATGGAAGGGGAGGCCGACCATGGAGTGGTCTAAGATCAAAAACATTATGATCCTTATTCTGGCCATGGCCGACCTGTTTCTGCTTCTTTTAATCGCAGGGCGCCAGTCGCAGACCGTCCGTTATGAAGCGGGCGCCAGATCCGACGCCGTGGCGATTCTGAAAAAAAATGGAGTAACCGTCGACCCTGCGCTGCTGCCTGAGGAAATGGACCTGTCACCCATGACCGTCACAAGGGAGGCCGACCAGGAACCCATACAGGCCGCCGCGCTGCTGGGTAAGTTGACCGCAGAAAATCCGGATTCTTCTATTTATGAGGGAGAAAAGGGGCGCGCCCGATTTTATGCGGACGGTAGATTCACGGTGACTTTTCAAGACGGCGCTTGGCCGACGGACAGTGGGACTCCGGCGGAATGTGCCCTGAAAGCCCTGTCTCTGCTTGACTTTCAGGGGCAGGTTCTCAGTGGAGACGGAGCGGAGCGTCCCCTTCTCCTGCGTCAGACTCTGAATGGTACGCCGCTGTTCTCCTGCACGGTTACCGCCGGATTTGAAAATGGCTGCCTGCACACCCTGGAGGGAAAACGTCTGACCGGCACACCCGTGCAAAACGCAGCCTCCACACAGCCACTCAGCGTGGTCACTATTCTCATGCGGTTTCTCCATCTGCTCAGCAGTAGCGGAGATATCTGCAACCAGATTACTGAAATAACAGCCGGTTATGTGGTCACCGCCTCCTCCCCCGTGGGAACGGCGTCGCTCTCTCCCGCCTGGTACGTTACCACCGACACCGGGGTATATATCCTGAATGCCGACACCGGCGTACTGACTTGAATCCGAGTACAGGGTTCCCCGTCCATTCAAAACTTGTACAAAAACGTCCCTCTTTTCCCTTTTTCATGCCAGAGATAAGGAGGGATTATTTATGTCCACAAGAACCGAATATTACCAACTGCACCAGTGGGTCCCGGAAGACTCCTTTCTCCGCACCGACTTCAATGAGGACAACACCATACTGGATGAAGCCATACATCAGGCGCAGGCACAGGCCGACCGTGCGGTAAAAAGTCTCATTCCCGTCAGTTATAACGTCTACCAGCTAATGCTACAGAGCTACTATGAAAATAAATACACGGGCTACAAAAAGGCCCTGCTGTTTGACGGCTTTCTGGATACGGCGGGCATCGCCTCCCGCTCCGACGCGCTGTGCCACCAATCCGGAGAACTGTGCCTGACCAGTTCCGGGCAGGGAGACCTTGCGTCCGGACTCTCTTCCTCTTATGCGGCGAACTACCTATCACGCGCATTTACCGCATCGGGCAACGGCAGGCTGACGGGCGTTGAGTTCCGTTTCCAGTCCAATTATGATACGGCATATGATGGATTTCCAATTGACATTGTGGTCAGCCATGGAAATACGGATAACGTCATCTCCTATACGGATTACAGGCAGCCCAATGTCGGGGCATACGCTATGGTTGACGTTTCCTTTACGTTGGACACTCCGGTGGACCTTCTGGATGGGGAGAGCTACATTGTAACCATCCGTAGACATTCGGGCGTGCCATCCATCAACCTGAACCTCTACACGGGACTCTCCGACGAGTATCTGGGCGGCACCATTCACATTACGCCCGAAGCCGGGACCGAGGCGGCCATGACCTCCGTGGCTCACACAATCCCCGCCTGCGGGACACTGGCGGCGTGGGTCCGGCACAGCGGCGGCAGTGTGGCCCTCTCACTCACCGACAGCGCCGGGACCGTTCACAGCCTGACCGCCGATGACACGGAAGATGCGGTTAATCTTCAGACCGGGGACACCTGCAAGGAAACAGCGTTTTCCCTGACCAATGATATCCCTGAGGGGAACGCCGCGCTCACGCTGACCCTGACGCGGGGTGATGATTCCAAAATGGAGGTTTTTGACTACGGTCTTATCCTGATCTGAACCCAATAACAGAGATGGCCTGCGGCAGATTACCGCAGGCCATTTTCATTCCGTTCCTTTATTTTTCAGTAAACACTCCGGTGGACAGATAGCGCTCCCCGGTATCTGGGAAAATCGTCACAATCGTCTTCTCCGCATAGTCCGGCCGCCGTGAAAGCGCCAACGCGGCGGCGGCGGCCGCCCCCGAGGAAATACCAACCAGCACGCCTTCAGTCCGAACCAGATTCCGGCAAGCCGTATAGGCTTCGTCGCCGGAGATCATCAGCGCCTCATCCACGATGCCTTTGTCCAGCACTTCGGGCACAAAACCGGCGCCGATACCCTGAATTTTGTGAGGTCCGGCCTTACCGCCGGAGAGGACCGCCGATTCCGCAGGCTCCACAGCCACAACGCGGACATCGGGATTCTGTTCCTTGAGGTACCGCCCCGCGCCGGTCAGCGTACCGCCAGAGCCAACGCCGGCCACCAGTGCGTCCACCTTCCCATCTGTGTCGCGCCAGATCTCCGGTCCGGTGGTCTCATAGTGGGCGCGGGCATTAGCCGGATTGGAAAACTGACCGGGCAGGTAGGCCCCCGGCAGCGTAGTTACAAGCTCATTGGCGCGGTCGATGGCCCCCTGCATGCCGTCTTTGCCCGGAGTCAGCACCAGCTCGGCCCCCAAGGCGGCCAGCAGATTACGCCGCTCGGCGCTCATCGTGTCCGGCATGGTTAGAATAACTCTGTAGCCGCGGATGGCTCCTATATAGGCCAGTCCCACGCCGGTATTCCCGCTGGTGGGTTCCACGATTACGCCTCCGGTCTTCAGCAGGCCGCGTTCCTCCGCGTCCAGAATCATGTAATAGCCCGCTCGGTCCTTAGCGGAGGAGAGCGGATTAAAACTCTCCAGCTTGGCCAGGATACCGGTGCCGGGAGCATAGCGCTCCAGCGCGAGCAGAGGAGTGCTTCCAATCAGATCCGTAAGAATATGGGCTACCTTCATAAAAAAACAACTCCTTGTTGATCGAACAGGCTGCCGCCTTCCGTTCTGCGGAAGACGGCAGCCTGTTCGATTAGAAAATAGGCAGAACGTTGCCGTTATATGTATTGTTAATATAATCACGCACCGTATCGGATTTGAGTGCGGCCACCAGTGCCTGCACAGCAGGGTCGTCTTCATGACCCTGCTTCACCACAATAACATTGGCAAATGTCTTCGCCGGCTCGGAGGCGGCGTCCTCCAGAGCCAGCGCATCCTTAGCGGAAGAAAACCCGGCCTGCAGCGCGTAGTTACCGTTAATAACCGCAAGATCCACCTCGCTGGTTACATTGGGGATCATGGCAGCCTCCAACTCCAGGAAGTTCAGGTTCTTGGGATTGTCCACAATATCGTTAGGAGTGGCGTTCAGGCCAGCGTCCTCCTTTAGGGTGATAAGGTCCTGTGCCTGGAGGAGCTGAAGCGCACGGGCCTCGTTGGTGGCATCGTTCGGTACGCCGATGGTAGCGCCATCGGGCAGGTCCGCCAGACTCTTGCAGCGGCCGGGATAAATGCCGAAAGGCTCGTAATGGATGGCCGCCACGCTCACCAGATGAGTGCCATTCTCCTTATTAAACTCGTCCAGATAGGGCTGATGCTGGAAGTAATTGGCGTCCTCCAGCCCGTCCTCCACGGCAGTGTTGGGCACGACGTAGTCGCCGTACACACTGACTTGCAGGTCAATACCCTGCTGGGCCAAAACATCCTTCACCTGCGCAAGAATTTCAGCGTGGGGCGTGGCGGAAGCCGCTACTTTAAGTACTGTCATTTTACCAGAAGCACTCGGTGCGGGGGTGGTGCTTTCCGAAGAGGCCGAGGGGGCGGGGGTAGAGGAGGAAACACTATCGCCGCAGGCGGCAAGAGACAGGCCCAGCACAAGCGCCAGGGCGGCTGCCAGGATCTTCTTTTTCATAGTTAAATTCTCCTTTGAATTTTAATCTTATAGACGAATGCGTTTATCAATCTTTTTGGTAATCAAATTGAAAATGCTCTGGATGACCTGAACCACCACAATTAAAAATACAACGGTGACAACCAGCATGGACTTAACCTTGCGCTGATAGCCATACCGGATAGCCAAGTCGCCCAAGCCACCCGCACCCACAGCGCCGGCGATAGCCGTATAGGCCAGAACAGTAATCATGGAAATGGAACCGCCCAATACCAGTGAAGGCATGGCCTCCGGCAAGTAAACCTTAAAGACGATCTGCTGTACAGAGGCCCCCATGGATTGGGCTGCCTCAACGACGCCGGTATCTACCTCAGTCAGCGAAGTCTCCACCATACGGGCCACAAAGGGAGCTGCGGAGACCACCAGCGGAACGATGGCACCCCGGACGCCGATAAAGGTGCCCATGATGAGCTTGGTAAAGCCGGTGATGGAGATCATCAGAATAATAAAGGGCAGGGATCGACCGATGTTGACGACCCAGTCCAGCGCGCGGTTGAGTCGTCTGTGGGGCCAGATTCCATGGGGTTGGGTAATGACCAGCAGAATGCCCAGCGGCAGACCGATCACGTAGGCAAACAAGGTGGATACTCCCGTCATAACAGCGGTATCCCAAATGCCCTGCAGCAGGAGCGCGCCATATTCATTCCAGAAAGCGGAAATTATTTCAGGCATCCCATCGCACCCTCCCTAACAGTTGTTTGGTAATCTGCTGCTGGGGATTGGCAATTATGTCGGCCGTCTCTCCCTGCTCCACGATGACAGAGTTGTCGATTACGGCGACCCGGTTGCAGATCTTTTCCACTACGCTGATCTCGTGGGTAATGATAATGATTGTAACACCTAACTTGCGGTTAATATCGCGCAGCAGCTTAAGGATGGAATTGGTCGTGAGCGAATCCAGCGCGCTGGTGGGTTCATCGCACAGGATCAAAGACGGTTGGTTGGCCAGCGCGCGGGCGATAGACACCCGCTGCTGCTGCCCGCCGGACAGTTGCGCCGGATATTTGTCCGCCTGACTAGAAAGTCCCACCATTTCCAGCAGCTCTCGGGCACGGGCGGTGCGTTTCGGTTTCGCGGCCCCTGAAATCTCCAGCGGCAGAGCCACATTGTCCAGAATAGACCGCTGCATCAGCAGATTGAACTTCTGGAACACCATCCCCACTTTCCGCCTCAGCAGCAGCAATTGCTTGTCAGAGAGTGCAGTCACATCGGTTCCGTCAATCACAATGGAACCGGTGGTGGGTTTTTCAAGAAGATTAATACAGCGTACCAGCGTGGATTTGCCCGCGCCGCTCATACCGATAATGCCAAAAATATCGCCATCATGAATCGTCAGGTTGATCTTTTCGATGGCGGTATAGGAACCATTTTGCAGAGGATAGGTTTTTGAGAGATTTTCTATTTTGATCACGGAGAAGTCTCCTTATGTCTGAAGTTGGACCTTAGGAAGCTTCACATTCGCTCACCGGAGGGATAGCGTTTCGGTTTAATGAGATCATTCATGGTTGGCATTCCTCCTTCGGTGCTCTCGCATCCTGAGCATCCTGAATTTGTATGCAAAACCGTACATACAAAATAAATTGTATGACAATCCCAAACTATTGTCAAGGCGAAAAGCTCTTCTATTCTTTCTGATACGGGCAAAAATGCCGGGCGGGTTACAGTTTTCGACTCTGCAAGCCCGTCCGGCGCGAAATTTTTGCCTGTTTAGCCCGAACAGCAGGAACAATCGTGGGGGCACTGCTCTCCCATAATTGGAACGGGGTCGATGCCCTGCCGGGTATAGTAGTCGGTCAGTGCGGCTTTAACCGCCTCTTCCGCCAGCACGGAACAGTGCAGCTTCTGTGGCGGTAAGCCATCCAATGCCTGCGCCACCGCCGCATTGGTGAGCTTGAGGGCATCTCCGACCGTCTTTCCTTTTACCATTTCAGTAGCCATGGAAGAGGTCGCCACGGCAGCGCCGCAGCCAAAGGTCTTGAATTTTACATCCTTAATGACATTATCTTGAATACGCATGGTAATCTTCATGATATCGCCGCAGACAGGATTGCCCACTTGTCCAACAGCGTTGGCGTTTTCTACCTCGCCCACGTTGCGGGGGTTGGAGAAATGATCCATAACTTTATCAGAATACAACATATCCCTTCTCCTTTCTCATGCCGCCCAGATGGGGGACATGGCACGCAGATTGTTCACCACGGCAGTCAGATTTTCAATGATATCATCCACGTCTTTTTCCGTAGTGTCTCTACCTAAGGACAGGCGGACGGAGCCATGTGCAATCTCTTGGGGTAGTCCAATGGCCAGAAGTACATGAGAAGGCTCCAGAGAAGCGGACGAGCAGGCGGAACCGGAGGAAGCGCAAATCCCACGGGCATCCAGTTGGAGAACCATAGACTCACCCTCAACGCACTCAAAAACAAGAGAAGCCGTGCCGGGCAGCCGATTTTTGGACGGGCCGGTGCGTCGGGAGCGGGGAAGGGCGAGCAGCCCGTTGATGAGCTTGTCCCGCAAAGCGGTCAGCCGGCGGCTCTCGGCCGGCATCTCGGCCACCGCCTCTTTTAGTGCGGCCGCCATACCAACACAGCCGGCTACATTCTCCGTACCCGAGCGTTTCCCCTTCTCCTGTCCGCCGCCCAGAATAAGGGGGGCCAAACGGGTGCCCTTGCGGACATACAGGGCACCCGTACCGTGGGGACCATGGAATTTATGCCCAGAGAGGGAGAGCAGGTCCACGTTCCACGTCTCTACATCCACTGGAATATGGCCTGTAGCCTGCACTGCGTCGGTGTGGAACAGTACACCGGCCTCGTGGGCGATGGCGCCAATCTTCGCCACGGGTTCAATGGTACCAATTTCATTATTCGCCGCCATAATCGTAATAAGAATGGTGTCGGGCCGGATAGCCTTCTTTACCTCGTCAGGGTTTACGCGGCCTTCCCCGTCCACCGGAAGCCAGGTGACGGAATACCCCTCCCGCTCCAACTGCTGAAGTGTATGCATCACGGCATGATGCTCAATGGAGGAAGTAATGATATGCCTGCCCTTTTTTCCTAACGCCTGCGCGACTCCGCGGATGGCCCAGTTGTCGCTCTCCGTACCACCGGAGGTGAAAAAAATCTCTCCTGACTGAGCGTTCAGACAAGACGCCATGTCGGCCCTAGCCTGCTCCAACGCCGTTTTAGCTTCCTGGCCAAAGCGGTATAAGCTGGAAGGATTACCATATGCGTTCTCCAGAAACGGCATCATAGCCTCCAACGCTTGAGAAGAGAGTTTTGTGGTAGCTGCATTGTCTGCGTATATAAATTTCGCCATAAACGCTTACTTCCTTTCTACGCTTTTTAATTATATAATTCCTATGTGACTACTATGAATTATAGCTATAAAAATCCTCCTTGTCAAGAATGATTTTTAAATATCCCTTTCCGATTGACGCCGTGCCAACTCCTCGAGCGTCACATGGTCCAACACGGAGGAAACCGCCTCCTCTACCCGGGTCCAGATCTCTCGCGTGGCACAGTTATCTGCACGACAACAGCCCTCATTCACACAATTAACCGGCGCGAGACTTCCCTCCATGGTACGGATAATCTCTCCCACCGTGTAGTCCTCAGGATTTTTGGTCAGGCAGTAACCGCCGCCGGCACCACGTACGCTACGCAACAGCCTGGACCGCGTGAGCTGGGTCACAATCTGCTCTAAATATTTTCCTGATATGCCTTGCCGGTGGGCCACGCCCCGCAGCGGAACCGGCTGTTCACTCTTCTGCATGGCTAGGTCAAGCATCAGTCGAAGCGCATACCGTCCCTTTGTCGAAATACGCACAAACCCACTCCCCTTTTGAATATTTCAGCCTTATTTCGTGCGTTTTACGTCATATTTTACATAATAGTAACACGATCTCCACCCGGTTGCAAGAAAAATCTGGCAAAGCGCGTTTGGAGTATAATAATTGCCTCTTGACTTTAGTACAAAAAAGTGTTAAAGTACCTGTCAGAAAGGAAGTGGATCCATGCGTCTGGTCTTTGGTCTGGGATACCGCTATTACCGTTACTGCTATTCCGGTAACGGCAATTTGTGCTACCCATGACCGGTCGACCACGGGAGGATCTCATATCCGGACCGCGGCAACCCGATTTGGGTTGCCGCGGTCTTTTTTATTTTCTGAATTTGTTTATATGGGAAAGGATCTGAATAATATGGTCGTTGTTATGAAGCCGGGTTTTACCCCTGAACAGTTGCAAACTGCTATCCGGACCATGGAGGAGGGCGGCGTTAAGGTTATGGTGTCCAAAGGCTCCGAAACCACCATTCTGGGCGCTGAGGGCAACGCCGCGAATGTCGACCAGGAAAAAGTATCACTTCTACCTGGCGTTGAGCGGGTCATGCGGGTAACGGAGCCTTATAAAAAGGCCAACCGGAAGTATCACCCGGATGACACCGTTATTGATTTGGATGGCGGTGTCACCATCGGTGGAAACCGTCTGGCGGTTATCGCCGGCCCCTGCTCGGTGGAGAATGAAGAGCAAATCATAGGTGTGGCGGAAGCGGTAAAAAAGAGCGGCGCAGTAGCCCTGCGGGGCGGCGCGTTCAAGCCGCGCACCTCTCCTTACTCGTTCCAGGGTATGGGTAACAACGGTATTCGTCTGCTTCAGGAGGCCAAAGCAGCCACCGGTTTGCCCATTGTTACGGAGATCATGTCCACCGACAACATTGAAATGTTTGAAATGTGCGTGGATGTCATTCAGGTTGGTGCACGCAACATGCAGAATTTTGATCTGCTCAAGCAGCTCGGTAAAACCAGTAAGCCCATTCTTCTCAAACGCGGCATGTCCTCCACCATTGAAGAATGGCTGATGTCCGCCGAGTACATTATGGCGGGCGGCAACAGCAAGGTTATTCTCTGCGAACGGGGTATCCGTACGTTTGAGACCTTTACCCGCAACACTCTGGACCTGTCCGCCGTACTAGCGGTCAAACGGCTGTCCCATCTCCCTGTTGTGGTGGACCCCTCCCACGCCTGTGGAAAGGCCTGGATGGTAGAGCGTATGAGCATGGCAGCAGTGGCTGCCGGTGCGGACGGCCTGATCATTGAGGTCCATAACGATCCCAAAAATGCCTTGTGCGACGGTGCGCAGTCCATCACACCCGCTCAGTTTGACACGCTGATGGGCAAGTTGGACACTATCGCCTCATGCGTGGACCGCAGCTTGTAATCCGCCGTACTATTTTTCGTCTGGGAGGTTTTTATGATGAATCCGTCTATCGCACTGATCGGCCTTGGTCTAATTGGAGGCTCCATGGCCATTGCTTTGCAGGGTTTTGAGAACTATGAAATTGTAGGTGTAGATCGTGACCCCACCACCTTGTCCTTTGCCCGGAAGCACCATGTTGCGGACCGCGTAACCGATGACGCCGAGACCGCCGTTGCGCAGGCGGATTTGGTGTTTCTTTGCCTGCACCCCCGTGGCATCGTGGATTTTATGTCAGCCCATCGGGACGGATTCCGCCCCGGCTGCCTTGTTACGGACGTCTGTGGCATTAAAACGGCCATTGTAAGAGGTTCCTCCGTCCTACCGGACTCCGTGGATTTTATCGGGGGACACCCTATGGCTGGGAAGGAGACCTCAGGCATTACTCATGCGGACGGTACACTGTTTCATGAGGCACACTACATCCTTACGCCCCGCCCTACCAGTACGCCGGAGCACCTTGCGCTGATGGCACGTATTGCCGCCCATATCGGCTGCCGGGACGTGGTAAAAACCACGGTGGAACAGCATGACAACATCATCGCCTATACCAGTCAGGCCATGCATATCATGGCGGTGGCTGTTTGCGATGACCCAGACCTATTTACCTGCCGGGGTTTTGAGGGCGGCTCTTTTCGGGACTGCACCCGCGTGGCAGCACTGGATGTTCCCCTGTGGACCGAACTGTTCTCCATGAACCGGGGTGCACTCAGTACCGTAATTCGCCATCTGGAGGAAAATCTCCATGCTTACCGCATGGTGCTGGAATCGGGTGACCCGGCGGCACTGGCCGAAAAGCTGGCCTATTCCGCCGCGCGGAAACGCAGGATGAACTTGGAATAAGCACTTTACAGCTTGCCAGTCTGAACATCATCTGATATACTTTTCGCAAAGCATATTCTAAGCTGGCAAGGAGGGCCAATTTAATGTTTCCATTTTATGAGGGCGATGTCTACCGTCCGCCCAGCGAGGCAAACAGCCTCATTATTCAAGATACCATCGGATGCAGCCATAACCGCTGCACCTTCTGCACCATGTACCGGGATAAGCGGTTCCGTATCCGTCCGGTTGCGGATGTACTGGCAGACCTTGATGCTGCCCGCCCATGGGCAGGTCCAGCGCCCCGCCTCTTTCTGGCCGACGGGGATGCACTTATCCGGCGGACGGAACAGCAGTTGGAGATTCTCTCCCACATCCGAAAAACTTATCCGGACTGTCAGCGGGTTACTTGCTACGCTTCTCCGGAGAGCATCCTAACGAAAACGCCGGACGAACTGACCGCCCTGCGGAAGGCCGGACTGACTATGGTATATCTCGGCTTGGAATCAGGTAGTGACACTGTGCTTCGTCAAGTGGAAAAGGGCGTTACAACGGAAGAAATGATTCGCTGCGCTCATGCTGTGCATGAAGCGGGAATCGAGTTGTCCGTAACCGCCATCAGTGGTTTGGGGGGGCAGGCACTCTGGAGGGAGCATGCCGAACAGACTGGGCGGGTGCTCTCGGCCATGCATCCGGAGTATATCGGACTTCTAACCCTGATGTTCCACCCGGGGACTCCTATGACCGTAGCCCGGGACAGCGGCATGTTTCAGCCTCTGTCACCCATGGAGGTACTGGATGAAACCCGTCTGCTGCTTCAGAATCTGAGCAGTCCCGGCAGTGTATTCCGCTCCAATCACGCTTCTAACTACCTCAATCTTCGCGGTACACTGGATGAAGATATTCCTGCCCTGCTGGACCTTCTGGAGAAAGCCCGCGCTGGTCTGCTTCACCTTCGCAGCGAGCAGTACCGCGCTTTGTAATTAAAAGCAATCGGTTCAGCCGTACCTATTGAATGAGGCGATAAAAAGATGGCAGGCATTTTTATGCCTGCCATCTTTTTATGCTGTTTTCCGTCATGCGGAGGCTGAAGCCTGATTAGCGGGTACCGCCATACTCTGCTCACTTGGCTGGTAGGTGGGGACGATCTTTTTAATGATCTCCCGAATATCCACATCTTCATTCGGCATGACCTTTTGCAGGTGGTCAAGTTGTCGGTACAGCCGCCTTTCATTAATATCCAGCGGCCTTCCGACATAGATCTGCTGATTTTCCGTCGCAGATAATCCTTCCTCGGCCATAAGTAGTTCCTCCTGCATTTTCTCACCGGGCCGTAACCCGCAGAACTCGATCTGGATATCCTTCCCCGGTACCAGCCCTGACAGGCGAATCATGTTTTCAGCCAGTGTCAGGATCTTGACCGGCTCACCCATATCCAGGATAAAAATCTCCCCGCCCTTCGCAAACGCACCCGCTTGGAGTACCAGAGAAACTGCCTCTGGAATTGTCATAAAATAGCGAATGATGTCCGGATGGGTAACCGTTACAGGTCCGCCTTCTTCAATCTGCTTCTGGAAAATCGGGATCACGCTGCCACTGCTGCCCAATACATTGCCAAATCGGACGGCAACATACTCTGTTTTCGACCGGATGTTGTAGGTCTGGATAATCATTTCACAAATACGCTTGGTTGCGCCCATGATATTGGTGGGATTAACCGCCTTGTCCGTAGAGATCATTACAAACCGTTTAGCCCCGTATCGGTCGGCCATGCGCACTACATTGAGCGTCCCAAATACATTGTTCTTGACGGCCTCGTTCGGACTGTTTTCCATTAAAGGCACATGCTTATGCGCCGCCGCATGATAAACCAGTTCCGGGCGAAAGGTGGAGAATACATACTCCATCCGGTCCACGTCCCGGATCGAGCCGATCAGAACTTCCACATTTAAATCAGGATAGTGTCTTTTAAGCTCATTCTGGATGTAATAAGTATTATTTTCATGAATATCCAGCAAAATCAGGCATTTAGGATGCCGGTCCGCAATCTGGCGGCACAGTTCACTGCCGATTGAACCGCCCGCCCCCGTCACCAGCACCGTTCTGCCCCTGAGGCAGCCACTAATTTGTTTCAGGTCCAGTTTGACCGGCTCCCGGCCCAGCAAGTCCGCAAGCTCTACGCTCCGAACATTAGAGAGTTTTACTTCACCATTGACCAGCTGATACATCCCCGGTACTGTTTTCAAGGTGCAGCTGGTCTGCTTACAGATATCGAGAACCTGCCTGCGCACCTCTGCAGACACTGATGGGATAGCAAAGATGATCTGGTCCACCTGATATTCTTTCGCAGCGTTTAAAATATCATCTCTGCCGCCCACAACCCGAACGCCGGCAATATATCTGTTTTGCTTGGCCTTATCGTCATCAATAACACAGACAACACAGGACCTACACAGTTCCTGACTGCTGTTAATTTCGCGCAGCAGCATGCTGCCCGCCTCGCCAGCGCCAATCAGCATGATATTGCAGTTATGCAATCTCCGATTCCGATATTCGTTACGCAGTAGACAAAGTATGCGGTAAAAAAAGCGATTACCCTCCGTGCAAGCCGTAATAAAAACCAACAACATCACATAGCAACTGTTTGGCAACGGGCGGTGTAACATTTTAGAAAGAACAAAATAAATCAGAAGGGCAACAACATTTGCCGCAAAGACTCTGATCGCCTCGCTAATGCTGGCATAGGCCCACAGGTCTTTGTATAACCGAAAGCAATAAAACAATGCTACAGTACAAATAGTAAAAGCTGGTGCCATAGATATTGCATTTTGCAGGTATGTTACCGGAACTGCTGTCCCCTCCAGAGTAAAGCGGACTGTAAGACTTAAAAATACACAAAAATTAATGAGTAGAACATCCGTCAGGAATAGTGCTGTGCATCGAACTGTTTTCTTTGTCACCAGCTTTTCCACATTCTCACTCCCATGGCCATCACCGCATCCAATGTTTTCAGCTAAGCAAACTCATATAATATGCTTTTTTCAATGCCTTCTGATCCTCATAAGACTGACGAATGGTATCTACAATTGAGATATCGGCACCACACTGCTTTAGTTCTGCGGTCAGGCTTTCCAGAACTGCGTTTACCTGATCGTCACAGTCCGACTCCATCGCGGAGGCTTCCACTGCATAGTGCATGGCAATGCTCCGCTTTTTGGAGTCTGTCCGCTCCGCCGCAGGCAGTGCCAGATAATCGCTCTTTGCCGCCTCATACAGTTGGTTCAGCTTTCCCAGGAACTGCGCTTTGATTGTGTACATCTGTGCCACATAGCGGCTTACCACCTCGCGCGTTTCCTCGGCTCCAGCCCTCTGCTCTCCTTCCGCATCAGGCTGTTGCGTCTGCGTGGGTGTGTCCGCGGATTCCGTATCCGATTGTGCCTGTGCGGGTGCGTCTGTGGAATTGGTGATGCGGCCGACCGCCTCCTCCACCGTCAGCGTACCTTGGATCAGCTCCGATTCTTCCTCCGGAGTCAGATCACGCACACCCAGGTCTCCATAGGATTCCATCGCCTTCTGGGTCTGCTGCTGCTGCGCCTCAATCTCATCCGCCAGTTCTCCACTGCTTTTACCGGCAAGCAGCCGGATGGCCTCCAGGTTTTCTCTCTGCCAGAAGACCACGCCGGCTGCTATCACCGCAAGTATAAGCAAAACGATCGGAACGATTCGCCGTTTTTGCCGTTTCATATTTACAGTACTGTTACCAATTCAGATTCAGCACATAAGACAAGCTTCCCTTATAACCAGTAGCGGTCAGTTTGCCAGTCACCACAGCCGCGCCGTCTTCAAAATCAATGGCTGACGGCCATGTCTTACCGGTGTCGGTTTCCCATTGTGTCTTATAGCTTTCAAAGTAGGTGCTGAAATTGTTCATAAGGGTCCGCATGGTACCAACCGTCATGTCAGCCGCACTGTAGGCAGAATCGCTTGTGCCCAAGAACTGGGAGATCGTATACTCCTGATTGGCAGTAAAGGTATCGTAACCCACATCCAGTGTCACTGTGGCACCATTCGCCATGGTAGCCTCTAACGTACCGGACTTAATCTCCGCAGCATTCGGATACACGTCAGTGTCGCTTAGGTCAATTAGTACAGAGTGGTTACTCGTCTCGTCCACTGTAGTATCAAAGGTTGCCGTTGTATCATTTGCGGTACCGCTATTATAGGTAATAATAAACTTTAGATCTGTCAGGTCGTCCCAGCTGAGGGTAGGCGCCGAAGAAGAACCGCCACTGCCGCCTGTAGAGGTAGACGTAGACGTGGATGTAGACGGTGCATAGATCTGGTCGTTCTGGCCGTCGCCGGTCAGGGTAACCGTCTTGCCCTTACTCGCCGTAAAGGTGACTTCCGCTCCTGCGGCGGCCTTCTCTACGACTGCATTTTGAACCGTGCTCTCGGTATCCGCAGTGACCTGCGTGTTTTCGCCGCTCACGTTTAGTTTATTCACCTCTGCGTTTTCCAGAGAAACCTTCATTTCACTACCCGCGACCTGAATCTGGTTAAATTTACCTGTAAGAATCACATCAGAGCTGCCTTCGCAAACCTTGAGATCCAGATTCTGTGCCGTGGAATTCCACTTGACCAACACAGGAGACGCGGTCTTGCCGGATGCAGCGCCCCCATCGACCGTAGTACTTCCGGAAGCCACGATGCATTGAGTGCCGCCGCCGCGAATTACAAGGCGACCCTTAATGTGGACATCCTCTAGGTACACATTGCCTTCGCCCACACCATCACCGACGATCAGATCGCCCGTCACGGTCACGCCCTTGAGTGTCACGTCATCGCTGCGCAGGACCACATTGCCCTCGGGGACTTCGGTCAGAGTCTGGCCTTTATCCACGTAGCCCGCAATCATATTGTACATAACCTGTGCAAATTCAGCACGGGTAACATCACTCTTGGGATTGATCTTTCCATCGCTGCCGCTGATATAACCCTTAGCCGTCAAAGTGGAAAGGCTTGCCTTCGCCCAGTTAGACACCTGATCCGCATCGGAATAATTCTGGCTCAGGGCCGCATTGTCCTCGGTATTATCGGACAAAAGCATCACGCGGGCCAGCACTGTAAATGCCTCTTCCCGGGTGATGGGGGCCTCCGGACGCATCTTGCCGTCCGCTCCTGCAAAGGTGTGCATCTGAATCGCTTTCTGGAATTCAGAAGTATACCATGCATCGGCCGGCAGGTCGGTATACGCCGAGGCATCCGCCTGTACCGTAGCTCCAAACACGCGGTTAAGAATCGTCGCCACCTCGGCGCGGGTCATCACCGCATCCGGTGCGAGATCACCGTCTCCGTAACCGGTAAGCAAGCCGTTCTTCACAGCGTAGGTCAGCGCGTCATGCGACCAAACACCCTCCGCCGGCATATCGTTGAAATCGGAAACCGCAGCCGCCTGTACACCAACGGTCAGGACTGCCAGAGTAACCAGCATCGAAAGAAATACCCGAAGCCTTTTCATTAAAAATCATCCTCCTCGTTACATCATAAGTTTGTCCCTGTTTTATCCAGCAACGCCCGCGCTGTCTCCATCAGGGAAATCTGACGCGGCCCTAACAGCTTCAACGCATGCGCATACTGACGATAATGTACACCCAAGCCGTGGACATCACTGCCCAAAGCTAGAATGTAGCCCTGATCCACCCAACGCAGAGCCCGCCGGCGGCTGCTGAGCCGGCACAGTCCCTCGGCGTTGAGCTGCCCTCGAAAGCCAAGGGCAAATAGCTTTTCCACCTGCTTATATGGAAATCGGTCGGGGTGAACCAAAACGATCTGGTACCCCGCCTCCCGCACCGCATCAAGTGTATCAACCTGCCGCGCCGACCAAGGGGGCGCAGACATCTCCAGCATCAGGGTTTTGGTTCCACGAACACACAGCTCCGGAAGCTCGTGCAAATTCTGAAGTCCTTCACACAAGAGCACCTCCGCAGCCGGAATAATACGTATAGAACCACGGTAGGCCGCGGTAATGGTATTGAGCGCCGCCTCGCGGCGATGGATAAACGACTGGATTTGATGCCTGCCCGGGTAAAAATGGGGCGTAGCCACTACGATTTCCACGCCCGTCTTCTCCGCCTGTTCCAGCTGACCAAGCGAAGTAATCGTGCTGTCGCTTCCGTGGTCAGCCCGCGGCAGTATATGCGCGTGAAAATCAATGCAGGTCATTCAGATTCGCCGCCTGTCTCATCCTGCGCGGCCAATTGGTCGGCACCATAGGCATATTTTTCATATCCGTATTTATTGGAATGATAACTGGAATATTTATAGGAGCCGCTTTTCGCGTCCAGATCGTTAAGAATAAAACCGATAATGTTTACCTTAAGCTGCTCCAACTTCAACACGGTGGCACGAAGGTCCTCCATCGTCGTAACACCGGCCCGGACCACCAGAATATAGCCGTGAACGTCCTTGGCCAGCACGGCTGCATCGGTCACCACAGAGACCGGTGGAGCGTCAATCAGAATTATGTCGAATTGCTCCGACATGCCATCCAGAATTTTCTTCATCAGGGGTGAGGCCAAAAGTTCAGCCGGGTTCGGCGGCCTGCGGCCGGAGGGGATCAGCCAGAGATTGTGGTAACCGGTCTGGAACGGCGGGACCTGGCTGTGATCGCCGCTTTCCTGCCAATCCGTCAGCCCCGCCAGCATCTCCGACAACCCCACGTTGTTATTGACGTGAAACAGCTTGTACATGCGCGGACGCCGCAGGTCCGCATCGATGAGCAAAACCTTCTGGCCGTTCTGCGCCAACGTAATGGCGAGATTTGCGCAATTAATGGTCTTTCCTTCTCCGGCGAAAGAACTGGTAAAGACCACACGCTGGCATTTTTCTCCTCTGCGGGTAAATAAAAGATTGGTGCGCATCGCCTTATACGCCTCGGCTATGGCAAAGGGGCTTTTATCATTTAAAAGACAGTACCTAAGCTGGATGGCCGACGCCTGCTGCTCTGACGTTTTTCTTTTGTTTGCGAATCTTGCCATCGGATTCTTCATGCCTTCCGTCCTCCCCCACTCTCCCGCTCGGTCAGCGACGGGATGACGCCCAAAATAGGAATGTTAAACTGGTTGGTCAGATCCTCCTCGCTCCGGATTGCCGTATCCAGCATTGCCAGCAGGACAAAGACTGTTGTAGACAGCACCAGCCCCAGCAACACCCCAATCGCGGTGTTCCGGATGGTGTGGGGGGCAGATGGCTCCACAGGACGCGTAGCATAGTCGATAACCTCCACCGCACCCGCCTTAACCACCCGAATGATCTCATCGGGGGCCACACGGGCAATGGTATTGGCTATCTCCTGGGCCGTATCAGGATTCTCGTTTGTAATCGTAACTTGAAACGCTTCTGTACCGCTAATATCAGAGGCAGTCAGCATTTTGCGGATTTCATCCGGAGTATAAGCGCCATTAAGCTGCTCGGAAACCTGATTAAGCACCGTATCGCTGCTAAGGACAACTATATAGGTCTGCACCAACTGCTGAGATGCATTCAGTTCAGTGGTGGTAACAGTGTCACCAGCCCCCTTCTTTCCGTTATAAACATACATAGACGCCGATGCAGAATATACAGGCGTAATTAAAAATTCATTAACCAGAAACGTACCTACCCCAATAACGCAGGTACACAGTACAATCATCGCGAATTTTTGACGGATAATTGCAAGAAGCTTTTTTAAGTCTATCTCTTCGTTCATTCATCATTGCTCCCGCGCTTGTAACGTTCCGCATGTCCGTAGCCCATTTTCCACATACACTTCCCCCTTAAGGCTGGGCATCTTTGCCCCACAATAAGCTGGATACGGACGGTAAAATTACCTTCTTTTCTTAAATTAACCTTTATTACTATATCATACTTATCTTTCAGGAAATTGTCAATGCAGTCTCAGAAAATTGTAATTTATAGGTTCAAATATGTACCCTGTTTTTTAGCCTGCAGCTTGCTTTTCCCCCTTCCGATATGATACACTACCACGAGTTTATTGAATTATTATGTTGGATTACGTCGGTACAAGAAACCGCGCCATCTTCAGAAGGGAACATTCCAGCATGGAAACTTCAGGAAAAATTCATTTCATTCCCCATATGCCCCTCCGGGCTCTGTCGCTGGCACTGGCCGCAATTCTGATCGGTGGCGTGTGCTGGATTGGCGGTACCATAACCGCTGCCGGAAAAAAGGCGGAGAAAAATGAGCTGTCCTCGATCGTCCTTGAAAATTCACTTGCACAGATCAGCGAGCTGGCCACAGTGAATTTTATGTATACGAATATGGCGCAGTTTGAGAACAGCAATGTGTTCTATGGCGTCACCCTTCCTTTTACCACCAAGCGGTTTATCCTGACCTATGACGGCGTCATCAAAGCGGGGATCGATTTTTCCCTGGCAGAGGTTGTAGTAAACGGCACTTCTGTTACTGTTACACTGCCGGAGGCTAAAATTCTTTCCCACGAGATTGACGAAGGCAGCATCAAGATTTTCAACGAGCAGACCAGCATTTTTAATCCCTTTACTGTGGAAGACTACAGCTCTTTCCGTCAGGACCAGAAGGCGGTCATGGAGCAGAAAGCCACCGACCGGGGACTTCTTACGCAGGCACAGGAGAAAGCGGAGAGCAGCGTAGAGCAGTTTCTCTCCTCTGCCCTGCCCGAAAGCTATACCCTGACGGTTCGCAGTTCCTCCAAATAGTCCAAAAAAGTGCCGAATATTCCTACATTAGGAATATTCGGCACTTTTGCAGATTTCTTAACTCACAGGCCGCCCAAAATTTCTGCGATCGGCCCGGATACCACCAAGTCGGCGCGCCGGTCCACAGCAGTGGGACTCTTATTGATCAGTACCAGCTTATCGCCCCGATAAGCTTCGATCAGGCCCGCCGCAGGATAAACAACCAGAGAAGTACCACCAATAATAAGTACATCTGCCTGACAGATATACTGAATCGCACGCTGCATCACATGGTTATCCAGTTCCTCTTCATACAACACCACATCTGGCTTAATCACACCGCCGCAGGTGCAGTACGGAATGCCCGACGTACCCGTAACTGACTCAATACCATAAAATTTATGGCATTTTTCGCAATAATTTCGGTGGACCGAACCATGCAACTCCAATACCTCATGGCTGCCCGCCATCTGGTGTAAGCCATCAATATTCTGGGTAATGACGGCTTTCAGCTTCCCTTCTTGCTCCCACTCGGCCAGTTTCCGATGGGCGGCGTTGGGCCGCGCCTGCGGTGCCAGCATTTTCTTACGGTAGAAATCGAAAAATTCCTCGGTATGCTGGACGAAAAAGCTGTGAGACAACATGATTTCCGGCGGATAGGCAAACTGTTGGTGATACAGTCCGTCCACACTGCGAAAATCCGGAATTCCACTTTCGGTCGATACACCCGCGCCACCGAAAAAAACAATGTTGCCGCTCCCCTTTACCCACTGACGCAGCCGTTCAACATTTTCGTTCATACCGGTTCCTTCCCTCCCAGACCCCATCCGGCAGAGCCGGCCAGGTCCGTCATTTTTTTCCTTTTTATTTTAAGCTTACACCTGCGGAAAGGCAAGAAAATTTCCTTATTTTCTCCTTTTTTATTGGTGCTACCGATTTTTGACGGTTTTTTTCTAAAAAAACGCATTGCTTTTGGCTGGAATGTAAAACTTAAGGAAAGCGCTTTACCCGGCATTTACGTAGCAAAAAAAGGCGTATATAATTTATCATAGATGTTTTTCGTCAAAAACTGTTTTGCACAACCGGGTCCATTTGACACGGGAGTCAGATTAGGAGGAAAACCTGTTGAGTATAACAGATGTGATCACCCTGGTCGGGGCAATTGCCACCTTTTTGTTTGGTATGTCAATTATGACCGATGGTCTGGAGAA
>JALCSB010000017.1 GCA_022653075.1 Intestinimonas sp. | reverse complement strand
AGCAACCGGCAGCATCCCGTATCCTCATCTGATAGTTGTCCCGGCAGTAGCAGCATCCCTTAACCTTCTGGTAAATGCTCCGATAGTATTTGCAGCCTTCACAGTCTGTGATTCCCAGGGATTCTTTAACGGACCGGATAAATTCATTCCGGTACAGTTCTGCCTGCTGCTCAGTGCAGGAGAGTTCCATCGCCGCCTGGGTCAGCGTATGTGTTTTCTTCCAGTAAACCATATTGATCAGATTCAGGCGTAATAGGCCGTTTTCCATGTAGTGAGTTTTTCGTATGGTCTGCCGGATTGCATCCAGTCTTCTCTTTCCTTCGGGAGGTAACTCCCGCATGGCGGCGCTGGCGGTAGGGTCGTTACTTCCACTGGTTCGGAATGCATACCGAAGTTCATGGGACTCGGCAAGCAGGGCCGGGTACTCTCGAATAATTTCCTCTACGATAAGATAACCGGGCCTGGCTCTGCCCTCTCCCTGCGGCAGAGGCGTCAACAGTTCCATAACACCACTCCCCTCCGGTTGCCTTTTCCCGGTTCTCGCACACCTGTATTTCGTTGTCAAGGTTCAATGCGGCCGATCGGCGCGGCCGGGAACACTGGCATCAAGTTGACCTTAACGTCAATCGTTCTATTGCTAGGGCAGCAGTACCCAAGTGAAAAGCAGCCGTTACATGCGGCCTTCCCGGCCTTCCTCGATCATGCCCAACTCCCGCAGACTCTCCAGCTTTATGTGATAAACCTCACGTGAAATTCGATTCCCATCCCAATCTCGTTTCTCCACGGCCAGCAGGACGGTTCCCATGCAGACAGACAGAAACGCCTCACAAAACGCGTTTCTATCGCTCCATTTAAGCCACCAGTCCCTTGCCCGCGGGGCCTTGATAAACTTGGTTTTATGCATTCCCGGCAGCGTTTCATAGGATGCCGCCAACTTATAAAGGCTGGTTTTTGTGGCTTTTAGTCTCAGCATTTTGGATACCTCCTGCAATTACTTTTCCCCTTGTCCCCAAACTAGGACACGCCCTCAAGAGAACTGATTATTTTGTCTATGCCTGCCAGCCTGGCGCTTATAATGCGGTCAACACCTTCAGCCGCCAAATTAATAATTTCATGTAGTTTATAGGCCGGGAGTTCCCCGTGCTTGTATTTAACCAACAGCCCTGGGCTGATATTGTAAGACCATGTTTCTGTGCCGTTGTTCTTGGCCGCAATGCCAAACGGAGCGCGTTCCTCCTGCAGGGCGTAGTAAATGCTGGCGGTAGACCATCCGATGTATGGCGCGGCAAGTTCCACCGGAACATTGCTGTATGCCATGATCTCGTCATCGGTAGGCGGTATCGCGGTTCTTTTTCTCGGCATGATTTGGACCTCCTTCCTGCCAGACTTCGATGCTTGGAGCGTTGGCTAAAATCCACGCCGGCCGTTCCGTCAGTGGTTCCACCGTGAGTTCCACACCTTTCATCATGTAAAAGAGCTTTTCGCGCTCTGGGACGGGCAGTTTCAAAAAGGTCCTAACCATTTCCTTCGCGCTTATCCGCTTTTCATTTTCCGTACGTACAACGTTTTCCTCGTCCAACATTGTTTTTAGCCTCCCTTGTATTGTCTGTGGAAAGCGGGGCAATTAACCGTTTGCAATATTATAATAAAGCAATGCTTTATTTATGTCAATACTTTTCCCAAAAATATTGCAATGCTTTATTTTACGTGTTAATATAAATTTGCTATAAGGAGGCGGTGGAATTATGACTATAAATGATCGCGTTAAGGTTGTGCGAAGCCAATTCGGACTTACCCAAATTGAATTTGGAGGAAAAACTGGAATTTCGCAGGGACATTTGACCAGTATTGAGAATGGCAAACGCGCTGTAACCGAAAAGACGTTGAAGGTAATATGTGCAACGTTCAATGTTAATGAAGAATGGTTGCGGACGGGCGAAGGGGATATGTTCGTTGAAGATGATAATGTATTGCTTTCCCAGCTTGCCAAGAAGTACAATCTTGATGATTTTGGCCAAAAATTTATGGAAGTATTTTTAGGATTGTCGGAAGAGCAGCGTAAAGCCGTTTTGAGTTATGCCAGCTTTCTTGCCTCTAAGGCGTCTAATGCAGAGTTCAGTGCGGAGCTTGCCCACGCCCCTCGGTATGAGCTTTCTGACCCCGCTGCCGTTGACGTTGATACCGAAACCGCCTCTTATCGTCAGGAGCTTGAGGATCAGAAAAAAGCAGCGGAAAATTCATCAGCTTTAGATGGTGCCAAAGACGCCTAAGACAGGAAAAAGCACCGTCCCATTTCTGAGATGGTGCTTTTAACCTGAAACGATAGGATGATATTTATGGAAGCTTATATAGCTCTATTATTATTGGTTGCACCTGGATTTATCACAGAAGAAATATATGCTTTGCTAAATAAAGATAAAAAGCAGAATAGTCAATTAAAAGAAACTATAACCGCGTTGATTCTTAGTATGGTTATTATGTTAATTAATTTTATTATAATTGCAGTTTCTTTTAATACGTCAAATATATCAGACATAAAATTAAAGTTTTCATCAGTTAGATTTTTAGCTTGGTACACGGCAGTTACACTGCTAATTAGCGTAATATTGGGATATGCATGGGATAGGCTAAATCCATTATTTTTTAGGCTTGTTAATTGGATTCGCATTCATGAAAGCAAAAATGAGATAATATTAGAAGAAAGTATTTGGAATTCAGTTTTCAATGATGGCAATAAACATGCAATTTTAATAGAAAAGGATGGCAAAAAATACGCAGCAGGATACATAATGAAAATTAGCCATTCGGCAAATACAAGAGAGATGTACCTAGAAGGTGTGGACTTCTTAGAAGCGCTGCCAGAATACTTTAATGAAATCAAAGGAATTTATATAGATTTTGATAAGGGATTAAAAATATCAGAATACGACTTAAGTAAACTTCATTCTGAAAAATAAGTTAGCGCTATTTTCGCTTCTTTTGATCTAATAGTTTCTTTAACTTTTGCAGATCCTCTGTATTATCAATTTGAGTAATACATCTTTTAACAAAAGGCTGCTCCGTTTTCTGGTACGTTCCTTGTTCAACAGAGGATTTCTTGTTAGGCTTTCTTTTATTTCCCATTTTTTCTCCTTTCTTTCAAACATTAGTCCAGTATTTATTTCCGGCACAACGCTGGAAGACAGAGGGTAGATAATGAAGGTGCTTAACCATAGAAAGTTCAGCGCTTTTATTGTACCAACATTTGGAGGTCATTACAAGATGAAACGGGCTAACGGCACCGGCAGCATTGTAAAATTATCCGGTAAACGTCGGAAACCTTTCGTGGTACGGGTATCGGGTCACGATGAACACGGACACATCATTCAGCGGCCTCTAAGCTATCATGCCACCAGTAAAGAGGCGCAGGCCGCGCTGGATGAATTTAACCGCCAGCGCGCTGCCGGGGAGGCCATATCGGTTTCCAGAATGGATACTACCCTGCAAGCCGTGTTCGATGGTTGGTTTGATCGTGCTTCACGAAAGCTGAACGATTCCTCCATTCGCAGCCATAACGCCGCGTGGAGAAAGCGTGTAAGCCGTTACAAGGAAAGGAAAATGCGGGATATCTCTCTTGATGACTGGCAGGCCATATTAGACGAAGACGAGGACGCGGGACGCTCGCAGTCCTTGATCAATAATGATGTAATCCTCATAAGAGCGCTCTGCTCCTATGCCATGGAACGGGATATTATAGGAAAAGATTATTCCGCATTTTTAGATATTCCGTCGGTGGGCGCGATCAAGGAGAAGGGCGCTTTCAATGATCTCCAGCTTGCCAAGTTGGAACAACTGGCGGCGGGCGGTTTTCCGTGGGCCGATACCGCGCTCATGTTATGCTATACTGGCTTCCGCATTACGGAGTTTTTGAGCTTAACGCATTTTTCCTATGATGTGAAAGGGGATTACCTTCAAGGTGGAATGAAGACCGAAGCCGGCCGGAACCGGATCGTACCGGTGCATCCCAAAATCAAGCCGTATCTTAATGCCTGGCTTGATAAAGGTGGGCAGAGGATTATTTGTTGGCCAGACAGCAGCCCTATCGAATCGCAGCAGTACAGGGCACAGCTATTTCCTCCTATCGCTGACGCGCTGGACGCGCCGGCGGCTACTCCGCATTGGTGCCGACATACCTTTGCCACACGCCTGCACGCCGCCGGAGCCGATGAGCTCAGCATCAAGTGGCTGCTAGGCCACTCGGTCAAGGGGGACGTAACGGCTGGCTATACGCATGCCACTTTGGACGTACTGGAGGGTGCAATTCGGCTTTTGGCATAATAGACAATGATTTGCCGTTAGTAACGGGTTAGTATCGGGTTAGTAACAAAACAGCCCTCAAACCCTTGCGGCCCAATAACCCCTTATTAAAAAAGGATTAAAGCACTTCTTTTCCAGGCCCACTCACGGGCAGCAGGCACCCATCACTGTCGTAGCGGAGCTTTGTGATGTCGGCACCGGTGTTTTTCTCGATGGTGTCCATCCGGATTCCCTCGGTGATGCCCACCACCAGAGAGTAGGCCACGCCGTGACGCTTGGCCCGTCCAGTCCGTCCGATACGGTGGATATAGTACTCAATCTCGTCGGGTACATCGTAATTGAACACCGCGTCCACGTCATCGATATCCAAGCCACGGGCGGCTACATCGGTGGCCACCAGAATGCGCAGCTTCCCCTTACGGAATTGGTCCAGCGTCTTTTCCCGAATGCGCTGTTGAATATCCCCGTGGATGCACTCGGCGGAATAGCCCTTCATTTTCAAAAGGCCCGCCAGCCGGTCGGTCATGTTCTTGGTGTTGCAGAAAGCGATCGTCCGTTCATATCCCCCGTGATCCAGCAGGGCGATCATGGTGGCAAGTTTGGCGTCCCGGCCATCCAGGTCAATGCGGTACTGCTGAATGTCCGGCTTGTTCCGCTCATCGGCCCGGACGGTAATCTCCACCGGGTCGCGCTGGTAGATCCATGAGATGTCCATAACCTCACGGGAGATGGTGGCGGAAAACATGCCCAGATTCTTTCTCTGGGGCATAAGGTCGAGAATACGGGTCACATCCCGGATAAACCCCATGTCCAGCATCCGGTCGGCCTCGTCCAGCACCACGGTCTCCACCTTGTTTAGGCGCACCGTATGCCGTTTCATGTGATCCATAAGGCGGCCTGGCGTAGCCACCACGATCTGGGGCTTTTTTTTCAGCTGTGTAATCTGCCGCTCAATAGGCTGACCGCCGTACAGGCAGACGGAGCGGACGCCCTCCTTATAAAAGTACAGATCCCGCAGATCTTCCTGAATCTGAATCGCCAGCTCCCGGGTGGGAGCCAGCACCAACGCCTGCACGGCAGTGCTCTCTGGTGAAACATGTTCCACCATGGGGATGCCGAACGCAAAGGTCTTTCCGGTGCCGGTAGGCGCCTTGGCGATTACGTCCTTCCAGTCCATGAAAAAGGGGATGGCCCCCGCCTGTACCGGGGTGGCCTGTACATAGCCCTTCTTCTCCATGGCTTTCATAAGTTCGGGTGATAGGCCTAGTTCACTGTATTTTTTTACGTCGTCTGCTGTTTCGCCGTTAATCTCCATGGGTGTGCATTCCTTTCTCTTTTCCACCGGGTCCAGATGGGGTTTCACCCCCCGGGATATGGCCAGCCTCCGAACTTCACCGCATTTTCCAGTTGTTTCGTGGTTACCACCTATAATATAGATATTATAGCCGCTTTGCGGGTAGTATACCATAAACGCCGCCCGGGCGCAACCCGCGGCGGCTCAGTCCTCCCCGCGCCGGAACACATGGATACGGAACGCCGCCTTGACTGTCAGCCCGTCCAGAGCCGTCAGGCGCTCTATACCGGCCTTAGGTGTTTTCCAGCAGTAGGGCGTCATATGAAACAGGTCCATAAGGTCCGGGCCGGGCACCTGTAATACCGTCTCCACCGGCACCACGGTTTCATAGGAAAAGCCTTCGTAGGGGATGTTCTCCTCAGGGTTCCGGTAAGGGTGGTCATAGAGCACCTGCTTGAGCTGCCACAGGTGCTCCGCCGCCGGGACCACATAGAGGAACGTGCCGCCCGGCTTCAAAACCCGCCGGAACTGGTCCAGAGCCAGCGGAGAAAAGCAATTCAGCACCAGGTCCACCGATCGGGCCGCCACCGGCAAATGGTAGACGGACGCCACCGCGAATTCCACTTCATGCACCCGTCGGGCCGCCCGGCGCAGGGCCATCTTGGACAGATCCACGCCCACCATCCGGGGGCCGCGCCCCGCAGTGGAGAGCGTTTCATACAGTCCCGCAGTATAGTAGCCCTCCCCGCAGCCGGAATCCAGTACCGCCGGGGCCTGCCGGGTGTGGGTCAGGGTCAGGGTTTCCAGTGCCCGCAACAGCGGGGCATAGTAGCCTCCGGAAAGAAAGCGGGTACGCGCGGCCGCCATTTCCCGGTCATCCCCCGGGTTTCTGGAGTGCATCTGATTGGCCGGCAGCAGGTGGACATAGCCCTCCTTCGCCCGGTCAAAGCCGTGTCTGTTTGGGCAGGTGTAGACCTTTGCCTCCCGGTCCAGCGGAGCGGTGCAGACGGGACAGCACAGCAGACTTTCCACAGTGGCAGACTTCCTTTCCGGGGATACGCCCCGTAATATTTTCTTAATTATTATCAGCATAGCACGAAAAGGAAAAGCCGTCCAGTATTCATGGCTTTTCAACTCGTGCCAAACTGTGGTATACTGTTCGCGTCAATGAAATATTTTCCCTCCCAGGCGAGGGAAAAAGGAGCGGTTTCCATGGAAAAGGTGCTGTATTATTCGCCTGTCCCCATTCCCGGCCGGGCGGCGGCGGTGTTCGTAAAGTTCGGCATCCGGATGCGCCGGGTTACGAAGGAGAACGCCGGTCAGACGGTGGGGTTTCTGCTTGGTATTTCTGGCTGCGCCCCCGCGTCCGGCCCGGTGGCGGCACCGTTTACCGGCTCCACCGCCATATTGGTGTTTTACGGGCTGTCCGGCCAGCGGCTGGATATGGTGCTGGCCGCGCTTTACAAGGTGGGTATCCCGCGCTCCGTCCTCAAGGCGGTGGTGACGCCGGATAACCAGAGCTGGACCTTCGCCCGCCTATGTGCCGAACTCCAGGCCGAGCACCAGGCCCTGTCCTGATATTTTCCCATTCTTATTTCCTGCCGGATCCTTCTTGTATTCGGCACCCAAATGGGATATGCTGTTATTCCCCGCCCGCCTGGGGGCGGACGGAATTTTGAACACTGGGGGAGGGCGGCCTCTTGGACTATGAAAAACTGCTCAGTCTGTGCAGCGAACTTGGCTATCGCCTGTTGGAATCGGGCGGTGAGATTTACCGGGTGGAAGAATCCGTGCGGTATCTGCTGCATGCCTACGGCGTGGAAACCTGCGATGTGTTCGCCATTCCCAGTTGCCTTATCGTGGGACTATCCGCCCCGGGGCAGAAGCCCATTACCCGGGTGCGGCGCATGCCCTCGCACGAGATTGATATTCGCCGGCTGGAATCGCTCAACAACCTGTGCCGGCACCTGTGCGCAGAAACTCCGCCTCTGGACGATGCATGGACCCGTCTGAACGCCGTACTTTGCGACCAGGTCCAGTTCGCTTTTCCGGTCCAGATATTTGCCTATTTTCTGATTGGGCTGGCTTTCTGCCCCTTTTTCGGCGGTGGACTGGGCGACGCTTTATGCAGCGGCGGCTGCACTCTGGCCATCGGCCTGTGTCTGCACTTCATGGACCGGCTGGGAACAAACTTGTTTTTCAAGACCATCGCGGGCGGCTTTGTGGCCGCTCTGCTGGCCGTGGGCCTCACCGTCTGCGGATTTGGGCTCCATTCTGACCTTATCATTACCGGCGCGATTATGGCCCTGGTCCCCGGTATTATGATTACCAACGTTATGCGGGACATTATGGCGGGTGACACACTCTCGGGCGTCATTAAACTCACCGAATCCCTGCTGACCGGCGGCGGTATTGCCCTGGGCACCGGCCTGGCCCTGACCATGACCCGGGTTCTGTGGGGGGTGGGCTGACCGTGTATCATTTGCCTGATTTTTTGCCCTGTCTGTACGCACTGGTA
Organism: Intestinimonas sp.; assembly: GCA_022653075.1. Lineage (GTDB taxonomy): Bacteria > Bacillota > Clostridia > Oscillospirales > Oscillospiraceae > Intestinimonas. Next base: position 31,150 of record JALCSB010000017.1, on the reverse strand, counting down.
GCCTGCATGGCCTTTTGTATTCTTTATAATATCCGGGGCGCGGACATGCTTATCGCCTCTGTGGACGGCGCGTTTGGCTGGCTGGTGTTCGTACTGCTCACACCTGTGGTATCCAGCGATGTGGTGCGGTACTTCTTTTCCGCCGTGGCCATCTCCGTCTACGCGGAAATTGCAGCCCGCATCCGCAAGCACCCGGTGACCGGTTATCTGCTGCTCGCCTATATCCCGCTGGTACCCGGCGCGGGCATCTATAATATGATGGAATTCTGTATCTCCGGGCAGCAGGACGCCTTTGCCGCCACCGGTCTGCATACGCTCGGCATTGCCGGCGCACTGGCGGTAGGCGTGCTGATGGTTTCTTCCGGCGTTCGCATGTACAATATTATTGTCGCCCGCAGGGCGCTGCGAAAAAAGCGTTGAGCGCAGGGCAAACAATGTCATATGCTATTGACATTGTTTGCCCTGCATAGTATACTTTATACTACTATTATTTATATTAATATGAGCAGGAGGGATTCGATGTCGACTATTGACCTGATGTTGCTTGGTGTTTTAATGCAAAAACCTATGAATGCCTATGAAATGAAAAAGGAGATGGAAAAAAGAAGCGTACAGAATTGGATTAAAATCAGTTCCCCATCCATTTATAAAAATTTTCTAAAATTGTTTAAACTGGGGTATGTGGACGGAAAAGTTGTCCGGGAAGGTGAGATGCCGGAAAAAACGGTCTATTCAATCAACGATAAGGGCCGAAATTATTTCCTGCGCCTCATGCAGCAGTACTCGGAAAACCCCGGAAACGTATACGTCGATTTCTGTGCCTTTATTGCCAATCTTGAAAACACGGACTCGGAAACCGGGTTACAGATGATTGAGCACCTCCGGGAAAATCTTGCCTTTAAGCGGGAAAGCATCAATGAATATCTTAAGCCGGAACACCACGGGTCCTTTTACGCCACGGCCATCATAGAGCTCTATTCGCAAATGTACGGGTTATTTGAAAACTGGGCTAAAAAATTTAGGGAAGGATATGTTAAAAAACAGGAAACAGACTGAGCTGTTTCTTTTTGCCCAAGTAGTATACATTATATTAGTATATTATATATCATTGAAAGGAATGATTTTATGCCTGAGCGGCAAATAAGCAGGTCGAAAATCGCCCTGCTTCTAATCGGCCTGATGGCCAGCCTTCTTTTGTCAGCGCTTGATTCAACCGTTGTCAGCACCGCGATGAAAAGCATCGTGGGCAGTCTCGGCGGAATGTCGTACTATTCATGGCCCTTTACCATATACATGCTCTGCTCCATGCTGGCAATCCCCATCTCCGGCGGGCTGACGGATATCTACGGGCATAAGCCGATTTTTCTAACCGGTATTGCAGCGTTTCTCGGCGGATCAAGCCTCTGCGGCCTGTCGCAGAGCATGATACAGCTTATTGTATTCCGAGGATTCCAGGGGATTGGCGGTGGAATGCTTGTTTCCGGCGTTTTCACTGCGGTAGCAGATCTCTTTGAACCCGCCGACCGGGGAAAGTATACCGGAATCGTCACTTCCATGTTTGGGCTTGCCAGCATCGTCGGCCCTCTGGCGGGTGGTTTTATCACCGACTTTCTGGGCTGGCGCTGGATCTTCTTCCTGAACTTACCGCTTGGCGGCATAGCCATGCTCATTATCGCCACGGCAATGCCCAGCTTTAAAAGCGGAGAGTTAAAGAAGCCCGTGGATTCCGCGGGCATTGCGGCCCTCGTATTTACGCTGGTCCCCCTGCTGTTGGTACTCAGTATGGCAGGGAAAACATTTCCCTGGCTTTCCATCCCGTGTATCAGTCTGTTTCTTTTGTCGGGTGTCATGGCGGCCGTTTTTCTTTTTGCCGAAAAAACATCGGGGAATCCGATGTTCCCACCCGCTTTTTTTCGGAATCGTGCGATTTCAATTTCCTTTTTTATTGCATTTTTTTCACAGGCGCTTATGTTTTCAGCCATCATGTATCTCCCTTATTTTATTCAGGGTGTAATCGGCTCCACCGCCACAACCTCGGGGGCCGTGATAACGCCTATGATGCTGGGGCTTCTTCTGGCGAGCAACATAACAGGTCAGTTGATCTCAAGAGTGGGAAAGGCAAGGCTGTTATCCATATTGGCCTTTCTCATCATGGGCGTGGGAGAGTACCTCCTCTCCACCATGGATACGGGGTCGGCTTACTCGGAAGCGATTCTGTTTATGGTAATACTGGGATTCGGCGTGGGCATAAGTATGCCCATCACTAATGTGAATGCGCAGAATGCCGCGCCGCGGCAGCAAATCGGTACCGCCACGTCGGGGGTTATGTTTTTTCGCAGACTTGGAAGCACAATTGGCTCTGCGGTTTACGGGGTTATTGTGACAAATACTCTGACTGCCGGTTTATCCGGTCTGCCCATGCATCGTCTCCCGGAACACATTCAGGAGCTGCTCAAAAACACACAGGTTATCACCAATGCGCAAGCAGTGGCGGGCATTCGTGCTGAGATCCCGGACAGGGACCTGAGCCGTTTTGATGACGTTTATCTGCATGCAAAAGAAATTTTAGCTCATTCCGTTCATACCGTATTTCTATTTTGTATTTGCCTGGCTGTTGTCGGCTTGGTCGGGGCTTTTTTCCTGCGTGAAGCCCCCGTAACCATAAAAAAGCCCCCTCAGGCAAAGCTTTCCCATTCGCATTGCGGGCAGCCGCCTAAGATCTGATTTATAAAAAACAGGCTGACGTTGCCGTAAACCCACAAAACCGGCGCGACCTACATCGCGCCGGTTTTGCCGGAAAATTCTCTTTTGTCACCCCCACGGAAAACCTCCGCAGCGGCTTTTTATTTTACTGATAATCCGTATTGGTAATGTAACGGTAGAATGCGGCGTCCACATAGAGGTCGGTGGACTCCACCTTCAGGTCCGGAGCTTCCTTGGCCACCACTGCCGCGATCTTGGCCGAATCCTCCGGCAGGCTGAACGGATGGATGGAATAGGCGCCGTCCTGGATGACATTGTCCTTCAGCAGCTTGTAGTCGGGGTCCTGCATGGGTACGGAAGAGGAGTACAGCGGCTGCCACCAGGAACCGGCCAGCAACGCAGCGGTGATGTCGCCGTTCTCGTCCACGCGGTCATCATTCTTTTTTGCGTAATCCTCGATCACTCCGTCGAACGCTTCCTTATCGGCCACAGTGTCAAACTCCAGCATCAAGTCGTACTCCATGGCATAGCACAGCCAGCGGCCGCCCTCAATCTGCTTGAGCTGATAGGTGGGTGTGGCCTGTACCTTGGTGGGATCGCCCCAGTCGGTCAGGTACTCGTAAATGGACACCTTAGGTTCCAGCTGGACCCTGGCGTCGATCCCCTGACTGTTCAGCAGGCCAATAAGCTGCACGGCATGCTGAATGTCGCTGTGGCCATACTTCAAAGTGTACTTCGGCAGGAAGTTGGCATTGTACCCGTCATATTTCAGGCCATAGCCGGTGCTGGCACCCTGAAGCACCAGCTGGGCGCCCAGGTCGGAGAGTTTATCGTCGTTAAAGTTGGTGAAGGACGCCCATGCGGACTGCAGCTTGGCATAAATGTCCGGGTCGCTGGCCATGCCCAACTCGCGGCGGCCCTTGCCCGCCTGGTCAGCCGCGGCCATCAGCAGTTCCGTAGCGGGCTGAGCTGTAAGGGCGGCGTTAAAGTCATATGTGGACGGGACCATATCGGTGTCCAGCGCACAGGCCACATAGGGGGCATATTCCGCCGTCACGCCGGTTACATCATAAGCGGTCAGCCGTTGGGCCGCCTTCTCGGGATTGACGGTATTGGTATAGGAAACCGCCAGCTCTTTCATGCCTGCGGTATCCACGGCGGCTTCGGTGGCCTCCGCCACAGTCAATGTACCGGTACCGGTGGTGGCAACGCCACCCACTTTTTTCAACGCCGCATCAAAACTGGCGCGGGAAACCGTGCCAGAGAAAGGGGCAATGTCAAAATAGGTCTCAAGATACTCGGCGCCCTTGTCCTCCTCGGCAAACCCGCTCACATTGACGGTATTGGTGCTGCCGTCCCAGGATACGTTTTTACCCAGGGCCTCGCTGAGTGCCCGCAGGGGCAGATAAGTGGTACCATCACTGGCGAAAACATCCATGGCCTTTCCATTGGCGTCCGTGGGCTGGAGTTTCTTCTCGTCGACATAGACTGAAATGCCGGAATTAACTTCGATGGTCTTCTTGACCAGCGCGGCTCCGGCAGGCACGGCGGCGGCGAGAAGCAGGGTGCCGGTTAATGCGCCGGCAATCAGTTTACTGTGCTTCTTCATGGTTATTCTCCTTTCCTCTTTTCACAGGCTTTTTTATGGAAATCACGTCTTGTGAGTCCAAACAGAAAAGATTCGCGGAGCGCCCGCAGACAGGATGACAGCAAAGTACAGGGCTGCTCAGCGCTTACCTTTATCGTAGATTTCACCCAGCGCGCGGGGTGGATGGTTGCTCTTGGAGAAAAACACCAGCAACAGCAGGGTGATAAGGTAGGGCAGAATCATAAACAGATCGGAAAAGGCGGCCTTCAGACCCATAACCTGCGTCAGCGCAAAGCCGCCGGACCGGGCAAAGCCGAAAATAAGACAGGCTCCCAGCGTCGGAAGAATCTGCCAGTTCCCGAAGATAAGGCCGGCGATGGCCAGATAGCCATAGCCCATATAGATTCCGGGAGAAAACTGAGCGGAAATTGAATAGGCAAAACAGATACCGCCTAAGCCGGACAGCGCACCGGAGATCATGATCGCGCGGAAGCGGACCAGGCTGACCTCTACGCCGGCGGCATCGACAGCGTGAGGATTATCGCCGCACGCCCGCAGGTGCATGCCGAAAGGGGTCCGGTATAAAACGTACCAGGCGATAAACGCCACCGCCACGATAATCAGCTCAAATGGATAGAGGTTGGTAAACACGGCGCCCAGTACCGGAATGCCGGAGAGCCCGGGGATCGAAAAGCGGTTGGAGGTGCCTAGCACAAACTTGTTGGAGGGGGCACCCAGCACTGTGGCATTGATCTGACTGGTGAGAAATGTGGTCAGCGCCATGGCCAGAATATTGATTACCACGCCGCTGATGACCTGATCGGCCCGAAACTTCACACACAGGACCGCGTGAACCAGAGAATAGACCATGCCTCCCAGCATGGCGAAAAGCATAGCCAGATACATAGGAGCCTGACTGCCGGCAGGGAAGACGCCGGCCAGCAGGGTAACGGCCAGCGCACCCACAAAGGCACCCATGCCCTGCAGGCCCTCTATGGCCAGGTTAGTTACGCCGCTGCGTTCGGAGTAGATGCCGCCGATGGCCATGATGAATAGCGGCAGGGCAAAGGATAATCCGTCAATGATGGCGGTAGTAAGGATGGTCATGCCCCCGCCTCCTCTCCGTCGTCGGCCTGCACGGTCAGTCTTTCGCTCTCCGCCTGGCGCTGACGGCTGCGGGCAAGCATATAACGGAAGAACGCCCCGCAGGCGGCAAAGAGGAGGATCAGCCCGGTGATAAGACTGCCGATCTCCTGCCGCACGCCCACGTTGGAGCTCATATAGGTACTCCCCTTACCGATGACCGTAATCAGGAAGGAAGAAAACAGAATACCCACCGGATCGGAGTTGCCGAGAATCGACACGGCAATGGCGTCAAACCCGGTGGAAATAAGGGTGTCCGGCTGGATGGAGCCGTAATAGCCCATAAAGTAGGTAACGCCGGCCAGCCCGGCCAGCGCACCGGATAAGGCCATAGTAACAACCAGATTCCGGCCTACATTAATTCCGGCGTATCGTGCGGCCTTAGGGTTGGCGCCGATGGTCCTGAATTCAAACCCCAGCCGCATTTTCTGAAACAAAAACCAGACCAGAATCACAGCAGCCACCGCCAGAATAATGCCCAAGGGGATGTCCATTTTCAGGCCCCCCACGGGGGCATCCATTAGAGAGAGGCGGGCAGAGTCCCGAATGGCCCTGGACTGCCGGGACACCGGGTCGGCAAGGAAGTATTTAATGACGAAGCTGGCCGCATACCGGACGATATAGTTAATCATAATGGCTGAAACCACTTCGTTAATGTTCCATTTGTATTTTAAAAATCCGATAAGCGCGGACACCGCGGCCCCCACCGCCATGCCGATCAGGACCACCAGCGGCCTTGCCACCAGAGCGGGCAGATCGGCATAGCCGACGGTCACGGTGGTGATCAGGCCAGCCACCAGCATCTGGCCGGACACGCCGATATTGAACAGGCCGGAGCGCATAGCCACTGCCACGGACAGAGAGGCAAACAGCATAGGGGTCCAGGCGTTAAGCATGCTCATAAGATCGGTAATCATGCTCTTTTTCGCCGCATAGGAGGACTTTGGCAGCAGGCCGGAACCCTGAAGGAAGCTAACGTAGGCGGTGATTGGATTTTTTCCCAGAATCAGATACACTACCGCCCCGGCCACCAGGCTAAGCAGGATGGCGAATACCGGGATGGTGATCCGCTGGCGTTTTTCGTCTCCCATCACAGCGAGAAAGGCCCGCTTGGCGCGGTTGGTTCGCCTCATGCCTGCTTCACCCCCATCATAAACTGTCCCACTTCGTTGGTGGTCAGACGCTCGGCCGGCGCTATTTTCAGCAGTTCACCGCTATAGATGACGCCGATAGTGTCCGCCAGACTCATAATCTCATCCAGCTCCAGAGAGATGAGCAGGATGGCCCTGCCCTTGTCCCGTTCCGCCAGGATCTGCCGGTGGATGTTCTCAATGGCACCGATATCCAGACCGCGGGTAGGCTGGACGAAGATCATAAGCGGAGATTCCAACTCAATCTCCCGGGCCACAATGGCCTTCTGCTGGTTCCCGCCCGACATGGAGCGCACTCCTGTACGGATTCCCTGCCCGGAGCGGATATCGTACTCCCCGATCAGCTTCTCTCCATATGCATCAAATGCGGCGGGGTTTAAAATGCCTTTTTCGCAGAAGGGCGACCTATAGTACGTTTTGAGGGCCAGATTGTCGGCCAGGTCAAAGTCCAAAACCAGGCCGACGCTCTGCCGGTCCTCCGGAATGTAGGAAATACCCAGGTCGGTCCGCTCCCGCACCGCGGCGTGGGTAATGTCCTTCCCATTTAAGATCATGGTCCCAGACGCCGCCGGGGTCAGCCCGGCCACCGCGTCGGCAATCTCCACCTGTCCATTTCCGGATACTCCGGCAATGGCAAAAATTTCCCCGCTCCGAATGGAGAAAGATGTATCCTTGACCACCGGAAAGCCGGTTCTATTCTTCACCGTCAAATGGTCCACCCGGAGGACTTCCCGCCCGAAGTGGGCGGGGGGCTTGCCTACAGAAAAGTCAACCTGACGGCCCACCATCAGGTTGGCCATAGTCTGGGTGGAAGTGGTGGGTACATCCAGAACGTCGATCAGACGTCCCCGGTTCAGAATAGCGCATCGGTCGGCCACCCGCTTAATCTCTTCCAGTTTATGGGTGATAAGGATAACCGTCTTGCCGTCGTCCCGCAGCCCTCGGATAATCTTTAACAGAAAGTCGATCTCCTGCGGCGTGAGTACCGCGGTAGGTTCGTCGAAAATTAAAATCTCGGCCTCACGGTAGAGCATTTTGAGAATCTCCACCCGCTGCTGGGTGGAAACGTTTACGTCTTCGATCTTCCGCGTGGGGTCCACCTCAAGTCCATACCGCTCGGAAAGCGCCGCAGTCTTCTCATTGGCACTCTTGAGGTCCACCATGGGCAGTAAACCCGCCAGGCGGCGCTTCGGCTCGATGCCCAGAATGATGTTCTCGGCAATGGTGTAGTTCGACACCAGCTTGAAGTGTTGATGGACCATGCCGATATTCAGTTTGGTGGCATAGCTGGGGGAGACGATGCGCTCCCGCTTTCCGCGGACCCAGATTTCTCCCTCGTTCGGCTCATACATGCCAAACAGCATGCTCATGAGTGTACTTTTTCCCGCGCCGTTTTCCCCCAGCAGGGCGAAAATCTCGCCCTTTTTAATTCCGAGAGAGATATCGTCGTTGGCAATGATGCCGGGAAAGCGCTTGGTGATATGCCGCATTTCTACGATATAGCCTTCGGCCATCGTCAAGCCTCCTTATGGTTCAGAACTCGATGCACTCACGCGGACCGGGCGTTCCCCGCCCGGCCCGCATCAGGGTATCGGAAAAAGCGGGGGCGCTCCGACTGTATTGTTATACGAGAACGGAGCGTCCCTGCTGCCTTAGTAGGATACTGAAATTCGCGGCTTACAGGCCGGGGAAGTTGTCCGGCGTGGAGTCGCTGAAATTGGAAGCGGGTACGATGGTACCGTCCTTCACCTTCGGATAGACGTCGGCCAGCGCATTCAGAGTGTCCGCAGACAGTTGCTGACGGCCCTCGGCGGAGACGTAGCCGGTGGAGTCGGTGTCTGCCTTCAGGGTGTAGTTGCCGCCCTTGAAGGAGCCATCCACAATGGCAGTAAGCTGGCGCTCCACGTTGACGGCCATGTTCTTCAGCACGGAGGTCAGAATGATGTTGCTGCTGCCGTTGGCACCGTCGTCGTACTGATCCACGTCGCAGCCGATCACCTTCACGTTACCGGCTTCCTTGGCGGCGGTGAACACGCCGTTGCCGGAGCCGCCGGCGGCCACAAAGATGATGTCGCAGCCCTGCTGGATCAGCGTCTGGCCCACCACCTTGCCGGTGGCCTCATCGGTAAAGTTGCCTGTGTAGTTGCCGCCCACGTCCGTGCCATTCACATCGGTCCCGGCGTAGGAAGGCAGTTCCACAACCTCTGCGGAGGTGTTCAGGTTCTTGTTGGCGTAGTTTACGCCGGACTCGAAGCCGTACTCATAGTTGACGTTGGAGGGGTAGGCCACGCCGTTCACCACGGCAACCTTGCCGCTCTTGGTCTCCTTGGCGGCGGCGATGCCGGCAAAGAAGCCGCTTTCCTGTTCGGCAAACTGCATGGCATAGACGTTGTCCACCTCCACGGTGGCATTCTTATCGTCTGAGGGGAAGGAATCTACTAGAATAAAGTACTTGCTGGGGTTTTCCTGGGCAATGGTGGCGATCCCGGAAAACTGAAAGCCGGTGCAGACCAGCACGTCATAATCGGCTACAATGTCACTCACTGTCTGAGCGGCGGCTGTGGGATCACCAGTAGGCTCCTGAACGGGCGTAACGGTATCGATACCGTTGCGGGTCTTAATAAAGGAGAGGATACCGTCGTAGTTATCTTCGTTAAAGGACCCATCGTCCACCGTGTTGGGGCTGGTGACAATGGCAATTTTCAGGCCCTCAGCCGCGGGTGCTCCGCTGGCGGCGGCGGAACTGCTGGGTGCGGGGGTGGCAGAGCCGGAACCGCTGTCGCCGCAGGCGGCCAGACCCAGCACCATGGCAAGGGACAGGAGCAGGGCTGCAAGTTTCTTGCGTTTCATGTTTTGTGTCCTCCTTAGCAAATTGTTAAATATTGTGTACGAAACCAGCCGCGTACAGAGCGGGGCCGGGTACAGCCACATAATACTATCGGAATTGTGGGGAAAGCAAGTAAAATTTTCATTTTACTGCAAAAGTTGCAAAAAAATATTTTACTGTACTACTTTCCCTGTGCAAAAAGCTCCGCCAGAGACTGTGTATAGGGGGGCCGGCAGATTCCTTTCTCGGTAACAATACCGGAAATGAGAGTGTGGTCGGTCACGTCGAAAGCCGGATTATAGCATTTGACCTCCGGCAGCGCCATAGGCTCGGCGTAGAATTTCTCTTTAATCTCATCGGGGTCCCGCAGTTCAATCTGGATGTCGCCGCCGGTCTTACAACTGAGGTCCACCGTAGAGGTGGGTCCTAGTACATAGAAGGGAATGCCGTAGTAGTTTGCCAGGATGGCCACGCCGCTGGTACCGATTTTGTTCGCGGTGTCGCCATTGGCGGCTACCCGGTCACAGCCTACAAAGCAGGCGTTAATCCAGCCGTTCTTCATGACGATGGAGGCCATGTTATCACAGATTAGTGTTACGTCAATACCCGCCTTCTGCAACTCATAGGAAGTCAGGCGCGCGCCCTGCAGCAGCGGCCGTGTCTCGTCGGAAAAGACATGGAACCCCATGCCGCGCTCCTTGCCGAGAAAGAGCGGGCCCAACGCGGTGCCGTAACGGGAGGTGGCAAGCGGTCCGGCGTTGCAGTGGGTAAGAATACCGTCTCCATCCTTTATCAGAGACAATCCATATTCCGAAATGGCGCGGCACATCGCAATGTCCTCTTCATGGATGGCGCGGCACTCCCGGCCCAGCCTGTCCAGAATGTCCGGCACCGGCTTTCCCGCACCCGCTGTTACCACCCGCTCCATCCGGGTAAGCGCCCAGCTCAGGTTCACCGCCGTGGGCCGGGAGGAATTGAGAAATTCCTTCTGCCGGTGGAACTCGGCGGCAAACTCGGTATAGTCGGTCCCGTCCAACTGGCGGGCCAGTGCGTAGATGCAGTAGCCCGCGCAGATACCAATGGCCGGGGCGCCGCGGACCTTCAGTTTTTTAATCGCGTCGTACATCTCCCGCGCGGTGCGGAGGGTGAGATAGACCGTCCGGTTGGGAAGCTGCGTCTGATCCAAAATGACCACGCTCTGCCCGTCCTCGCCCAGACGGATATTGTCGATATGCGTTACCTCATACAGCGCGTCCGGCATGAAAACCACTCCTTAACAGTTCAGATAGCCGCCGTCGGCCACCAGCAAATGGCCGTTTACATAATCAGAGGCAGCCGAAGCCAAAAAAATCACCGGGCCCATCAGGTCGGCGGGCTGCCCCCAGCGGCCCAAAGGGATCTGGGCGTTGATCGCCGCAACTTTTTCCTTCTGGGTGCGGAGCTTGGCGGTATTGTCGGTTACCATAAAGCCCGGAGCAATACCATTTACACAAATATGGTACCGGCCCCACTCGTTGGCCAGTGCTTTGGTCAGGCCGGCTACCGCGTGCTTACTGGCCACATAGGCCGCGTCATCGAATCCGCCCTTTATGGACTGAACGGAACAGATATTGATAATTTTCCCCCCGCCCCGTGCGATCATCTGCCGCCCGATTTCCCGGGTGAGCAGGAACAGGGCGCGCAGGTTCACCGCCATGACCGCGTCAAAGTCGGCCTCTTTTATCTCTTCCGCCGGATCAAGGCGGATAATGCCCGCATTGTTTACCAGGACATCCACCCGGCCGAAGGCGGCAATGGCCCGTGCGGCTACATCGGGCATCCGGCCGCTCTGGCTCAAATCGGCCTGGACGGAAACGGCGCGCCGACCCAGGGCCTCGACCTGTCCTTTGGTCTGGTCCATGCCATGAAATCCAATACCTACCACGTCGGCCCCCGCCTGTGCCAATGCCACAGCCATGGCCTGTCCCAGTCCACGGCTCACGCCGGTAACGGCGGCCACTTTGCCCTCCAGAGAAAAAAGGGAAGGGACTGTCTCCATGGGAAGGACCTCCTTCTGTTATGTCAAAAATGCGAAATATTTCGCGGGTGTATAAAAATCGTTGTCATTTGCGTTTCTTATACCGGACAAAAGAGCAAATCATATCTCAATCCTTCTATTTTTAGGCGTAATGCGTGTTTTGCATCCCTTACGCCTCAATCATAAATTTCATTGGGTAGCGGGCGCGGGGGAAGCAGGCAGTCCGCCTCGCAAAAGGCAGGCGCCACCACGCAGGTCACCAGGACGAACGCCCCGTCCACCACCCGCGAGGTCTGCCACCGGCCTGCGGGTGCGGCAATGTGGAACTGCTCCCCTAAACTCAGCCGCGGACCCAGCCGGAGCGTTTCTCCCGCCATGGGCGCGTCCCCGCCTCCGCCCAGTGTCATCTCCAGGCTGCCGCCGGAGTGCCAAGCCCACACCTCGGAGGAGGCCAGCCGATGCCAGCGGGAAATCTCACCTTGCCGGAGCAGATAATAGATCAAGCTACAGGTATCGCGTTTCCCGGCCGGTACGCCGGAACGCCAGCCAAACCGGAACCAGCCCCCTTCCGGATGCGGTTCCAGCCCCAGCGTTCTAATCAGTTGCTCCGCGCTTGCAGTCAAGGCTGCTCCTCCTCTTCCAGCGTTTCTATCACCTTAATTTGCTCCCGGACCAGAAGCTTCCGCCAAGGGCCGTCGGGTAGACGATCCACCACCAGGGTGCCTATCTCCGCCAAGTCGCAGATATGATAAAAATTGATCTGGTCCAGTTTCGTCCGGTCCAGAACCAAAACGCGCTGCCGGCCGTGGCAGAGCATCAACCGCCGAATACCACCGCTCACTGCGCTGCCGTCGGTAGCCCCGGCCTGACGGTCCAGTCCCCGGCAGGAGATGAAGCTTTTATCCGCATAATAGGCGGATAAAAACTCTTCGGCCCCGTAGCCGGAAAAACACTGGTTTTTCCGATCCAGCTCGCCGCCGGAGAGGAGCAGCCGCCCCGTGCCGCCTTCCGCAAAAAGCCCGGCGATGGCCAAGGAATTGGTCAGTACAGTCAGCCCCTCAACACGCAGCAGGTGGCGGGCAATGGCAAGACAGGTGGTGCTCTCATCCAGGAAAATGGTGTCTCCCTCCCGCACCAGCGCCGCACAGGCCCGGCCGATGGCGTCCTTCGTCCGGGGCAGCAGGGACGCACGGATAGAGAGGTCCACCTCGTTACGCACGCCCTCCTGAACATAGGCGCCGCCGTGGGTCTTAATGAGCTTTCCCTCCCGCTCCAGCGTGGCCAGGTCTTTGCGAATGGTTTCCCCGGTCACATGAAAAAGGGCGCATAAATCCTTGACCAGCATGCTCTTATTGCGCACCACCAAAGCCAGAATGCGAGCGCGGCGCTCCGGAGCCAGCAATGCCGCACGTTCGTCCGCGCCGTCTATGTTCAACTTCTCGGCCCAGCCAGTTTCTGATAAAAACCGGTCCTGGCCCGCAGGTCTTCAGCCTGCTTCTGCGTCAGCTCCACACCTCCGCCGATTTGATCCACAAGCTGATAGATCCGCGCCGTCTGTTCCACAACTTCCAGCCGGTCAAACGCCGCCCACAGGTCCGGCCCCCAGGCCAGCGCGCCGTGATTAGCCAGCAGTACCGCGCTGTGATCCGCCACAAAGGGCTCCACACTGCGGGGGACCTGGTCTGTGGAGAGCATGGCAAACTCGGTCACCGGTACTTCGCCCAGCCCCAGAACCATCTCAGCCAAATACCGCTCCTTCAGAGGGCGGCGGCAGATGGCGCAGGCGGTGGAATAGGGGGGATGGGCATGGACCACCGCCCTTACGTCGGGCCGTTTGCGGTAAACCATCAGGTGCATTTTATTCTCTGAGGAGGGATAGCGGTCTCCGGACAGGACGTGCCCGTCCAGATCGGTACAGACCATCATATCCGGCGTCATTCGGCCTTTGCTCACACCTGACGGCGTAATCCATACCCGGCCCTCCGAACTGCGCACGGAGATATTTCCGTCGTTGGAAACCACGTAACCACGGTCATAGAGCAGACGGCCCACGCGGCAAATCTCCTCCTTCAGCGCGTTGATCTCGTCCATATCCCGCATTCCCTCGCTTTCTTTTGCCGGAACAAAAACCAAGCAAATCAAAGATCACCATTTTATTTACTTTGTTTAATTTGAGTTTAAACCATACCACGGGGAAACGCAAGAAGAATTTCACGCAATTTTGCACCCTTCGGCGTCCATGCCCGCCCACACTCTCTTTTGACAAAAAAGTACTTGACGGGAACGGGGAAAACGAGTATGATTACATTTGTAACTATTTGTAATCATTTATTTTCCTTTTGTAAAATATTGAGGCACGACGGGTACCTGGTTTTTCCCGCCTGCTTTTTTCCTTCGCCCTCTTGCTTTTTTGATTAATTTGGGAGGTTTTCCCCATGGACGAATTTTTACAGGAACCGATCTCCATCCCGTCTTCCACATCCGGCAAGACGGAGCCGCGTGGACTTCGGGACCGCCTGCACCGTTTCGCGGAAGCCGCCGCCGATTATGGCACGCTTCTGCGCCGTCAGGGCGCCCGCGTTTATCACCGGGTCTGTTCCCGGCGCGCCGGTCAGCAGCCGGTGGGCCGCCTGACCTTTCTGGCCGCCGCTGCCCTGGTGGGCGTGGTGGGTGTCACCGCCATTCTCTACACCCCTTCCTATGTGGTCACTGTGGACGGTACTCAGGTGGGTACCGTGAAAAGCCGGGAGGTCTTTGAGCGGGCGGAGAGCCGCGTGGCGTCACGCGCCTCCGCGATATTAGGCTACGCGTATCCGCTGGACTGCGATGCGCACTATACTTTTACCTTTACCAAACGTGACAGCCTCACTTCCGCTGCCAATCTGGATGCCTGGCTGTTTAGTCAGGTAAACGATGTTACGAAGTGCTATACTCTGACGGTAAACGGCAAGCTGATCGGTGCCGCTCCAGACCGGGAAACCTTGAGCGAGGTGCTGAGCACGATCTCTGCCCCTTATGTAACGGCAAACACCATCTCCGTTTCCTTTGATAAAAACGTCCACATCACCTATGAGTATGTCCCCTCCGACACGCTTGAGGACACTACTCAGATAAAAACCCTCCTGACCGCCAACACGAACGGTCAGACCACCTATGAGGTAAAGAAGGGTGACACCTTCATGGCTCTGGCCTTTGATAACGACATGACCATGGCCGAGATGGAGGACTTGAACCCCGGCGTGGATGTTAACAAACTCTATATCGGACAGATTCTCAATATTAAGCGGGTCGTACCCTTCCTGTCCGTCAAGACAATGGATGCCGTCACCTATCATCAGGCCATTGAACCCAGCGTTCAGGAAGTGTCGGACAGCAGTATGTATGAGGGCGAATCCAAAGTGCTGGACTCGGGGACCTATGGCGACTCCTTGGTTTCCGCCAACGTCACATATATAAATGGCGTGGAGGAGGGGCGCGACGTACTCAGTACCAACGTACTCTCTCAGCCTTCTGACAAGGTGGTTGCCGTAGGTACCAAAGTACGTCCTTCCTGGCTGCCCAATGGCTACTTTATCTGGCCGGTTTACGGGCATATCACTTCCAGCTTCGGTTACCGTTATATCTTCGGCTCCTACAGTTTTCATTCCGGCATTGACATCGCCGCCCCCTATGCCACCGCCATCCGCGCTGCCGACGGCGGCACGGTGATCTTTACCGGCTACAAGGGCAGTTACGGTAATCTGGTTATCATCGACCACGGCAACGGCAAGCAGACTTATTATGGCCACTGCTCCAGCTTCCTGGTTTCGAAAGGGGATAAGGTCTGCCAGGGCCAGTCCATCGCGCGGGTCGGGTCCACCGGCCGTTCCACCGGAAATCACTGCCACTTCGAGGTCCGCATTAACGGCACCCAGGTGAACCCCATGTCTTATCTTAACTGACTTCTCCTCCCAGCGCATTTCATTTTCCCGCGCCTTCGGCCGCTTTGACCGGGGGCGCGGTTTTTTCCGGGGTGGGACAAAAAAACTGTGTCCAAGCTATTTTTTCTTTTTTCTCTGTGCTATAATAACTGCAAAGCAGATTGACGATCAGTTCTTGGGAGGTCACACCATGAAACACAAGATAACAGTTACCATTGCGGGGCAAGATTACACACTGGTGGCCACGGAGGACGAAGCCTATATGCAGAAGGTGGCCCAATATGTGGACGGTAAAATTGGCGAGGTCACAAACGGAACCAAGGTATCTCTGGTGGAGGGTGCCGTTCTGGCTGCGGTTAATCTAACCGACGAGTACTTTAAAGAAACAGAAGCGTCGGAAAATCTGCGCCGTCAGCTGAAAGACGCGCTGGAGGAGTCCAGTCATACAAAGACGGAGCTTTCCGAAGCCAAACGCGAAATTTTTAAACTGCAAAACAAGAAGTAAGAATGGGTCCGGAGGATTTTTATGCTGGAACTGCTCTCTCCGGCCGGCGGTCCGGAGTCGGTCACTGCGGCGGTGCAGTCGGGGGCCGATGCGATCTATCTGGGATATGGAGATTATAACGCCCGCCGTAATGCAAAAAACTTCTCGCAGAGGGAACTTGCGGCGGCGGTTTCTTATTGCCATCTGCGGGGGGTAAAAGTTTATCTTACATTAAACACGCTGCTCACCGACCGGGAATTGGCCGGAGCGTCCGAGGTAGCTGCTCAAGCCGTTTCCACAGGTGTGGACGCGATCCTGGCACAGGATTTGGGCGTGGTGCGGATGCTGCACCAAACGGTGCCGGAGGTTCCAGTCCACGGTAGTACGCAGCTCACTATCCACAGTCTGGATGGTGTATTGCGCTGTGCTGAATTGGGCATGTCCCGGGTGGTGCTCTCCCGGGAGCTGGACCGGGAGGCCATTGCCGCTATCTGTACCCGCTCGCCCATAGAGATCGAAGTATTCGCCCACGGCGCCCTTTGTATGAGCTACAGCGGTCAGTGCTATTTCTCCGCCGTAATCGGCGGGCGCAGCGGCAACCGGGGTATGTGTGCTCAACCTTGCCGCCTGCGCTATGGCTGGGGAAAGCAGGCGGACAGCGCTCTTTTGTCGCTGAAGGATCTGTCGCTGGCCGGTCACCTGCGGGACCTTGATGAGATGGGCGTAACCTGTATCAAACTGGAAGGCCGTATGAAGCGCCCGGAGTATGTGGCCGTGGTCACCGGCATCTATGCCCGTGCCATTCGGGAGGGGCGTGGCCCCACCGCTGAAGAACAAACACAGCTGGAAGCTGCTTTCTCCCGCCAGGGCTTTACCGATGGCTACTATGAACGGAAAAAGGGGCCGGAAATGTTCGGTGTGCGCGGGGAGACCGCCGAGCCGCGGGAACTGTTCGCTCGGACCCGCGCGGATTACTCCGGCAGGGAGCATCCCCGGGTGCCTGTTCTCTTTTCCGCAGTTCTCCATGCCGGCTCACCGGCACGGGTCACGGCCGAAGATGGCAGCGGGCGTCAGGCTGTTGCGGAGGGCCCGCTGCCGGAGCCGGCCCGGAACCGGGCGTTAACCGCCGGTGAAGTAAAAAAGCAATTAGGCAAGACCGGCGGCACCCCGTATCTATGCCGGGAAGTCCGGGTGAATTTGGAATCAGGGCTGGCCCTGCCCTTATCTGCACTCAACGCTCTGCGCCGGCAGGCGCTAAACGGCCTGTCCGAACTCCGCACGGCGATGTCAGCCCGGGTGATAAATCCATATCGGCCTGGTGCACCGTTGAAAAACCGCCGGGAGATACCGGCTCTCACGGTGTCCCTCTCAGAAATAAAGCAGCTCTCCGACCGGCTGCTGGACCTGTCTCCCGCACTGGTGTATCTGCCGCTGGGGGAGGCCGTCGCCCATCCGGAGGCAGTGCGGAATATTCTGGAACGGAAAATTCAAGTGGGCGTCACCCTGCCCCGGATCTGCTGGGACAGGGAGCGGAAGGAACTGGCGCGGGATTTGGAATCCGTCCGTGCGCTGGGCGTGCGTGACGCACTCATCGGCACGCTGGACCTTATCGCCCCCGCGCAGCGGGCAGGATTTACCCTGCGGGGTGACTACGGCCTGGGCGTGTACAATTCTGAAAGCCTTCTGGCGTATCAGGCTATGGGGTTTGTCTCGGCCACCGCATCCTTTGAGCTGAAGCTAGCTCAGATCCGCGACCTGTCCAAACCCATGGATGTGGAGTTTCTGGCCTATGGCCGCCTGCCCCTGATGATTACGGAAAACTGCATCATTAAGAACCATACCGGGTCCTGCCGCTGTCAACTGGAAAATTCCCTGGTGGACCGTCTGGGGGAACATTTTCCCGTGCGGAAGGCCCCCGGCTGCCGCAATGAGATTTTAAACGCTAAGACCCTTTTTCTGGCGGATAAGCAGAACGGTTGGCAGAACACCGGCCTGTGGGCGGCCCGGCTTTTCTTTACCACGGAGAGCGCGGCCGCCTGTGTTCAGGTGATGGAGCGTTACCTGGGCCGGGGCGATTACGTCCCTGAAAACTACACCCGCGGTCTCTACTACCGGGGCGTAGAGTAAGGAGCTTCTATGAAACTTAAAATTAAGGCGGTATCCCCTAAAATCGGAACCAGCATCCCGTACCCCTTTTATGCCAGCGCCGGCGCGGCGGCCATGGATCTGCATGCCTGCCTGGATGAGACACTGACTCTCCCCTCGGGCGGACGGGCGGTTATTCCGACCGGCATCGCTATCGCCCTGCCGTCAACCGACTATGTGGCACTGGTGTTTGCCCGTTCCGGCCTGGGCATACGCCACGGCGTGGCGCTCTCCAACGGCGTAGGCGTCATCGACAGTGACTACCGGGGTGAGATCCGCGTGGGTCTTATAAACAGCGGCGGGGAACCTTATATCATACGTTCCGGCGACCGGATCGCCCAACTCGCGGTCATGCCCGTGGTCCGGGCCGAGCTGGAGATAACTGGTACGCTGGACGACACCGGCCGAGGGGAAGGCGGATTTGGCTCTACCGGGCGGTAAGCCCTGATTTTTTCACAGGAAAGGTGAATTTTTATGCGTCTGATCCTGGCATCCGGCTCTCCCCGGCGGCGGCTGCTGCTGCAACAGATGGGCTTCTCCCATTTCACCGTACTCTCTTCCGACGTGGACGAACATGTGGACGGCTCCGTACCGCCCGGTGAACTGGTAAAGCTCCTTTCCGCCCGGAAAGCCGCGGCGGTGGCATCCGGCGCGGAACCGGACGCGGTCATTCTGGCCGCTGATACGGTGGTGGCACTGGACGGCTTGATTCTTGGCAAGCCTGAGAATCGAAAGGCCGCCCGCGCCATGCTCTCCGCCTTGTCCGGGCGGGAGCACCAGGTTTATACCGGCTTTACGCTCCGGCAGGGCGGTCGGGTTCTGACCGACTGCGATGAGACCTCCGTCACTTTCCGCGCGCTGACGGCGGAGGAAATTTCCGCCTATGTGGCCACCGGCGAGCCGATGGACAAAGCGGGCGGCTATGGTATTCAAGGTTTGGGGGCTCTGCTGGTGAAGGGCATCCGGGGGGATTACTTTAACGTTGTGGGTCTGCCTGTCTGCCGGCTGGGTCTTGCCCTGCGGGAATTTGGTCTGGAACCTCTGACCAGTAAGGAGAAACGAAGTGAAGGACTTTCTGCGAAATAACGGACTCCTGATTCTGATTATTGCCGCGCTGTTGGCCGTTCTTACCGGGGTCGGCTCCGTGTTCCTCCGGGGGACGGCCAACCCGCTGAGCAACGTGCTGAACGTGGTGGCCACTCCGGTACGAGACGGCCTGTCCTGGCTGGCCCACCAAACGGAGGCAATCTATAACTATGCCTTCGAGTATGATGCGCTGAAGGAAGAAAACGAGCGTCTGCGGAAAGAAAACGCCGACCTGGCGGCTACCGCCCGGGAGGGCGAGGCGGCCAGCCGTGAAAACGAACGTCTGCGCCAGCTTTTAGGCCTCCGGGAGAAACGGAGCGACATTGAGCTTGAGGCGGCTTCGGTCACCGCCCGCTCCACCTCCAACTGGACCTCCACGCTGACCATCAGCAAAGGTTCGGCGGAAGACGTGGCGGTCGGGGACTGCGTCATTGATGCCGCCAGCAATCTGGTGGGTGTCGTCAGCGAGGTGGGCGTCAACTGGTCCACCCTCATTACGGTTACCGACGCCAGCCTGGACATGGGCGGCCTTGTCTCCCGCACCGAATGTGCCGCCATCGTGGAGGGAGATTTCTCCCTCATGTCTCAGGGCAAGCTGAAACTCACTTACCTGCCGGATAATGCCGACGTGGCGGCTGGGGACCAGATTCTTACCTCCGGGAGGGGTGGTGTCTATCCCTCGGGGCTTGTGGTTGGCAGCGTGGAGTCTGTCCTTACCGACCCCTCCGGCATGACCCGCTACGCCGTGCTCACCCCCGCCGCGGATCTGGACAGTCTCATTGAGGTGTTTGTCATTAAATCCTTTAACATCGTTGAGTAACGCCTGACAAGAGGAGGAACCGTTTTCTGTGACGCGGAGAGATTTTATTTACAAATGGCTTATTTACGGTCTGGCCTTACTGCCCGTCTGGTGGCTGGATACTTATATCCTCAACCGGGTCCCGCTACTGGGCGTATCCCCCGTGTTGCTCCCGCTGGCAGCGGTAGCGGTGGCAGTGCAGGAGGGTGCTGTGGCCGGTGCCGGCTTCGGGCTGGCTGTGGGGCTTCTTTGCAGTGCTGTTTATGCCGGGTCGTCCGGCGGTATCGTGCTGGGTGTATGTTTAATCGGCTGGGGTGCGGGCGCAGCCGCCCAGTACGTCCTCAGTCAGAATTTTGGCGGATGCCTTCTATGCAGCATGTGCGGTCTGGCCGGGCTGGATGCCGCCCGTATCCTGACGCGCCTCTTAAATGGCGCCGGAGATTTTTCCGCCATGCTCCGGCTGGCCGGGCTGGAGATTTTATGGTCCATGGCCTTTGTTTTTTTCATTTATTCCTGGTTCCGGCGGGTTCGCCGCCAGATCGCTAAATTTCTCCGGCTTTAACGGCCGTTTTATCCCCGAAAGGAGTCCCAAATGGAAGGCAAACAGTTTCGCACCCGCATGCACGGTATTGTGTTGCTCCTGGCAGCCGTGTTGGCAGCCTATATTGGAGTGCTTTATTACACACAAATTGTGAACGGTGCGGATTATCTGGCCCAGTCCCAGCGCAAACTAGGAGGATGGGAAACCGTGGAGTCCGTCCGGGGCCAGATTCTGGACCGGAACGGCCAGGTGCTGGTCACCAACCACACCACTTATCAGGTCGGTCTGGACCCGTCGTTGATGGGGGATCATGAAAACGACATTCTCCTGCGCCTGATTTTCCTGTGCCGGAAGCAGGGCGTAACCTGGACGGATACGCTTCCCATCTCTCAGACTGCTCCTTTCGTCTATACCTTCGACACCGCCTCTGCCTCCACCCGGAAGAATCTGGGCAAACTGCTGCCCCTGATGAAATGGACAGACGATGATGCGGCGGCGCTCATTACACAGATGTCGTCCTCCGACTATACCGGCACGCCCCCTGTCCTCTCCGCCAACGGGCTGATGACCCAGATGCGGAAAACCTACGGTGTGGACAGCGGCCTGTCTGACGCGGACGCGCGGGCGCTGGTGGGAATTCTTTACGAGCTGAGCCTGCGCTCGAAGGATGTCACCTGGTCACCCTACGTGTTTGCCAAAGATGTGGATATCGACTTTATTTCCGTGGTAAAGGAGGAGGGGATGGCCGGTGTGTCCGTAGACCCCGCCACCACCCGGGAATACGCCACGAAATACGCCGCACATCTGCTGGGCCGCGTGAGCCTTATGAACCCGGACGAGTGGGCCATTTATAAAGAGAAGGGCTACTCCATGGACGACTCCGTTGGGAAGGACGGCGTAGAGCAGGCTTTCGAGTCCTATCTGCGCGGGGAAAAGGGGACCCGTGCCGTGGAGACAAACGCCGCCGGCAAGGTGGTCAACGAAGCCTGGCTGACCGACCCTGAAACCGGTCAGCTTCTCACGCCAAAGCCGGGAGACAATGTGGAACTCACGCTGGACCTGGGGCTTCAGGAAATCGTGGAGAATTCTATGGCCGACCAAATTCCAAAACTGAAATCCACACAGACCCGTGGTGCCGCCGCAGTGGTCATTAATGTAAAGGATGGGGGCGTGCTGGCCATGGCATCCTATCCTACCTTTGACCCCACCACCCTGTACAGTGACTCCGCAATCTACACCGCGGCGGTGAATAACCCCCTCAACCCGCTGTATAACCGGGCCACCTTTGGACTTTATGCCCCCGGCTCCACTTTTAAGATGGTCACCGCCATAGGCGCTTTGCAGGAGGGCATCATTACGCCCACAACCATCATTGAAGACACCGGCCGCTACATGTATTATCCCGACCCCGCCGACCAACCCATGTGCTGGATCTACCGCCAGTACCACAGAACACACGGCAGAATCAACGTTTCACAGGCTATTGAGGTCTCCTGTAACGTGTTCTTCTATGACACCGGCCGCCGGCTGACCATTCAGCTTTTGGATGAATACGCCGGCAAGTTTGGTTTGGGCAAGCCCACCGGCATTGAAATTCCGGAGTACACGGGTCATGTGGCCGGTCCGGAGTATACGGAGTCTCTGGGCCAGACCTGGCATGAGGGAAATGTCATGTACGCCGCCATCGGGCAGGAGAATAACCAGTTCACCCCCTTGCAGCTGGCCAATTATGTGGCCACATTGGCAAACGGCGGCACACATCGGGCAGCCCACCTGCTCAAGGAGGTCAAATCCAGTGACAATTCCCAAGTGCTCTACACCTATCCGGACACCGTTCTGGATAATATTAATATCACCCCGGAAAACCTGGAGGCGGTCAAGAAGGGCATGCTGGCCGCAGCGGAAAGCTCTGGCTACTATAAGGATCTGGAGAACAGGGGGATCCGCGTGTGCGCCAAGACCGGGTCCGCTCAGGTCAGCAGCGCCAGCGAGTCCAATGCCGTGTACGTCTGCTTCGCCCCCTATGACGACCCGCAGATCGCTATCGCCATTGTGGTGGAAAAAGGCGGCGCCGGTGCCGAACTGGCCGGAATCGCCAGCAATATCATGAACTACTATTTTAACCCCGGCGATGCGGCAGATCAGGCGGTGCCGGACAGTACGCCCAATCCCTGACCGCTCTCACTGGTGCTATTAGGAGGGAGATTCACTCGTGCAGGCCGACAAAGCCCTATTCTCTCCGGGGGACGCCCGGTATAAAACTCCATACGGCGCGGTTCCCTCCGGCACGCAGGTACAGTTTACCCTGCGCCCGCCCCGGGCGGCTGGGTTCTCCCACGGCATACTCATTGCCCGGTTCGAGTTCGAGGAAAACCGTACCGTCCGGGTCCCTCTTCTCTGGTGGGACACCGACGGCAGCCGGGATCTGTTTTCCGGGTCACTGGACACTGGGGACTACGTGGGACTGGTGTGGTACTCCTTCCAGCTTACCGGTTTGGACGGACGCTTTCAAACACTGGGGGAGTATCAGCTTACCGTCTATGATGGGACCAAGCCCATACCGGGCTGGTTCGGCGCGGGTATGACCTATCAGATCTTTCCCGACCGCTTCCGCCGCACCTCCGTGCCCGATCCAACCGGTCTGGTGGGGGAACGCACCGTTCATTCGGGCTGGGATGAGGCGCCGGAATACCGCCCCGATGTCCATGGAGAGGTTCGCAATCGGGATTTTTTCGGAGGAAATCTGGCTGGTGTGCTGGAAAAGCTGCCCTATATCCGGTCCCTTGGCACCGAAACCATCTATTTCTGCCCGGTGTTCGAGGCGGCGGAAAACCACCGCTATGGTACCGGAAATTATGAAAAATTGGACCCTATGTTCGGCACAAACGAGGAATTTTCCGCATTTTGCACCGCCGCCCACCGGCTGGGTATGCGGGTGGTGCTGGACGGCGTGTTCAATCACACCGGCTTCATCAGCCGCTATTTTAACGGCGACGGCAGCTATCCCGACGTAGGGGCACATCAGAGTCGAAACTCCCCTTATTATGATTGGTTTACCTTTTCCCGCTGGCCCGACCGGTATGACAGCTGGTGGGGTATTTACTCCCTGCCGGCCGTCAACGAGTCCGCGTCGGGTTATCAGGATTATATCTTCGGCGGGGCGGACAGTATCGTCCGCCGGTGGCTGCGGGCGGGTGCGGACGGCTGGCGGCTGGACGTGGCCGATGAACTGCCCGACCGCTTTGTAGCCGGAATTCACGCCGCCGCCCGGGCGGAGAAGCCGGAGAGCGTTGTAATCGGCGAGGTGTGGGAAGATGGCACCACTAAGGTGGCTTACGGCGTCCGACGCCGGCACCTGCTGGGCGGACACTGCGACGGGCTGATGAATTATCCCTTCCGCACCGCCCTGCTGGCGTGGCTGCTGGGCGGAGACGCCGGGGACTTCCGGGATACAATGGAAGTTCTGCGGGAGCACTATCCCAAAAGCGCCTTCTATTCTTCCATGAACATCCTGGGTACCCATGACACGCCCCGCATTCTCACCCTGTTGGGGATCGGCTCCAATTGCGCCGGTATGCCCAAGGCCTGGCGGGCCAATTATCATATGACGGAAGAGGAGAGGGCCAGAGGCATTGCACGGCTTAAGGTGGCCGCAGTCATTCTGTTCTCCTTTCCCGGTTCACCCACCGTATATTACGGGGACGAGGCCGGTCTGGAGGGTTTTGAGGACCCTTTTAATCGCCGTACCTTCCCCTGGGGCCGGGAGGACAAAGACCTGACGGCCTGGTTTTCCCGGCTGGGAAACCTCCGGGGCACACTGATGCCGCTGCGGCGGGGCGGGCTCCACTACCTCCGGGCAGAGGGGCCGGTGCTGGCTTTTTCCCGCATTTGGGGCGGAGAGAGCATCCTTGCCGCCGCCAACGCAGGGGGCAGCATGGAAACGCTGTGCCTAACCGGCTTTTCGGCTGTGGAGGACCTGATGACCGGCGTGGTCTTTACCGTACCGGAGGACGGGGATCTGAACATACCCCTGCCGCCCGTATCCGCGCGGCTGCTGCGCCCATGGCGCAGAATGTAGTCCATTACCGGATTAAGCCGGAACAAAGAGAAAGAAGGCGGAACCAATGGCAACAGGACTGAGACTTCCGGGCGGCGTGCTGTCTATGACGGCGGACGCGGCGGACCGGCTGGTGAAAGCCGGCGATGGAGATCAGGCCCTGCTGTATCTCCACTTGCTCCGTCAGGGCGGCGGCTTCTCGCCAGATACCGCCCGCCGCGCGCTGGGCTGGACGGGAGACCGGGTGCGTACCGCGTTCGACAATCTGGTGCGCTTGGGGCTGGCTGATCAAGAAGCCGAGCAACCCGCCGCCTCCGTTCCACCCGAACCGCAGGCCCCGCCGGAGTACACAGCCGGCGACATCGCCCGGGAACTGGAGGGGAGCAGCCCCTTTCCCGGCCTAGTGCAGGAGGTAGAGCGCCGCCTGGGGAAAGTTCTATCCACCGCAGACCTCAAAATGCTCTACACCCTATATGATTACCTGGCCCTGCCTGCCGAGGTGGTATTGCTGCTGGTCAACTGGTGCATTGAGGAAAACCAGCGTAAATATGGGGAGGGCCGTATGCCCAAGTTTTCCCAGATTCGGCGTGAGGGCTTTATCTGGCGCCGCCTCGGCGTGGATACGCCGGAAGCGGCCGACGCCCATCTGCGGCAGCAGTCCCAGCTGCGAGGCCGTGAAAAGGAGCTTCTTCCTCTGCTGAATATCGCCGGCCGGCCGCCGGTGGAACAGGAGCGAAAGTACCTGGACAGTTGGGTCCAGATGGGCTTTGACAACGGGGCCATCCGGCTGGCCTATGAGCGGACGGTCTTCAAAAAGCAATCCCTCAGCTGGCCGTATATGAACTCCATTTTGAAAAGCTGGCATCAGAAGGGACTGCACACGGCGGAGCAGGTAGCTTCGGGGGACTCCGGCCTTCCGCGGCGGCGGCGGCCGGCTCCCGGCGCTCCGGCCCCCCTGCCCGGCGACGGGAACAGGCCGGCGCAGGCCAGCCTGAAGGCGGACATGGACTGGATGGACCGTTTTCTGGAGCAGACTGGTAGAACAAAGGGGGGAACCTAAATGGGTTACAGCGGCACGGTACTTCGGCGGGCCAACGCCCGTCTGGCGGCACGCCGGGCGGAGCGGGAGCGCGCCCAGAGCGTCCTGCGGGCCGAGATCTACAAAAAGCTGCCTCGGGTAGCGGAGATTGACCGCCTGCTGCGGCAGACCATTGTACATATCATCGGGGCCTCTTTGCGAGAGGGCAGCGACCCTTCCACATCCATCGGCTCCATTCGGGGAAAAAATCTGGCGCTTCAGACCGAACGTGCCGACCTTCTGACCGGAAACGGTTATCCCGCGGACTGTTTGGATGATAAGCCCTACTGCGCCAAATGCGGCGACACGGGTTGGGCCGGCACCCACATGTGTGACTGTCTGAAGGTACTCTGCGCTCAGGAGCAGATTGCCGAACTATCCAAACTGCTGGATCTGGGAGAACAGACTTTTGAGCGGTTCGACCTGTCCTGCTACAGCGACCAGGTCTGGCCGGATTACGGCCGCTCGCCTCGGGAAAACATGCAAAAGGTTTACAAAATCTGCCGGGATTACGCTCAGAATTTCGGGCGCTATTATTTTAATAACCTCTTTCTCAGCGGCAGCACCGGCCTGGGCAAGACCTTTCTGTCCGCCTGCATCGCCCGTACGGTGTCGGAAAATGGTTTTTCCGTGGTGTATGATACCGCAGGGAATATTTTCGCCCAGTTCGAAACGCAAAAATTTTCCAGGAACAGTGAAGATTCCCGTCAGGCGCGGGACGGTACCCGCCGCTATCTGGGCTGCGACCTGCTGATTGTGGACGACCTGGGCAGCGAACTGGCCACGCCTTTCGTTCAGTCCGCCCTCTATCAGTTGGTGAATATCCGGCTCACCGCCGACCGGAGGACGGTTGTTAGTTCCAACCTGACCATGGAGGACGTACGAAGACGCTACACACCCCAGATCGCCTCGCGGCTGGAGGGGGAGTACCGGGTACTTCCTTTTTTTGGAGAGGACATCCGCCTTCAGCGGAACCGCCAGCTTTGACATACGCTTCGTCACGCGTCCATAGGGGGACACAACCGGAACCGTGGAGTTCCGTGCAGACAGCAAGAGGGACAGACAGGATTAAGCTGTCTGTCCCTCTCCTAACAGGATCGAACAAAATTCTTCTCACGGGGTCAGTTTTATTGGTCTTATGTACTCGAATCTGTGCGTGTGGCAGGGGCTGCGGGGACGGAAGGCGGACCGCTTTTTTAGTTTGTTTCACTATCCTTGCAGAAAAAGTACCAGTTTAGGAGCACTCCAAATCCACCAATCAGGGAAACGATACCTCCGGCGATTTGAAAATTCGTGGTGGTCGCGTTGACAATTCTCTCGTATGCGGCGGTGCCCATACTGCCGCCATTGCTGAAAATAGCGTCCTGTCCCGCCAAATCTCCGATTGCGCCGGAAGAAAATACAAGGATTAAACCTATTGCGAACATGAAACCGGTCACAATGAGAGCAATCTTTACCTGTTTTTTCATTGTATCCTCCTGAAAATAGTTTTTGTTATATTGTACCATATCCTTGCTACGGCTGACAAGGTATCGACAGGTTCAATATAAAAAACCCAAACTTGCATATTTACAATTTCCTTTTCTACCGCTTATCTTTTGGGGTACAGCAAAAGCCGGACGCCTGCTCCTGACGTCCGGCTTCCACCAAAGGAAAGAGGATACAAATGAAAAGAAATTAAACTGTCTCTTGCAATTCTTAGAATACTCCTCAGTTGTTAAGAAAGAAAACACAAGATGTTACAAGAGATTTAAATCTTTCGGTTTTCCTGTTAATACAGTAAAAACCGGACGCCTGCTCCTGACGTCCGGTTTCCACCAAAGGAAAGAGGATACAAATGAAATGAAACTGTCTCTTGCAATTCTTAGGATACTCCTCAGTTGTTAAGAAAGAAAACGCAAGATGTTACAAGAAATTTAAATCTTTCGGTTTTTTTGTAATTCCCCGGTCATATTCGGCTCACGCAGGCTGCGGAAAAAGCCCTGGAGCATGGCAGCGCATTCCGGTTCCAGAATACCGCCGTACACCCGAGGCTTGTGGTTAAACCGTTCCTCAAACAGATTGAGCACAGAGCCGCAGGCCCCGGCCTTCTCATCCTTCGCACCATAGTACACGCTGCGCATCCGGGCATTGATAATGGCCCCCGCACACATGGGACATGGTTCCAGCGTAACATAAAGTGCGGCATCCTGCAGCCGCCAGCCGCCCAGGGTCCGACACGCCTGACGGATGGCCTCCACCTCCGCATGAGCCAGCGCGTCACCATCCTTCTCCCGGCGGTTATAACCGCGGCCCACCACCCGGCCGCCGCTCACCACCACACAGCCTACCGGCACGTCCCCGTTTTGAGCGGCCAGTCCGGCCAATTCCAGCGCCTGCCGCATATAATCCTCCGGTTCCATGGTATCCTCTCCTTCTCTGCTTTGCATTTATTATATCATGTTTTTTCCACGCAAGGAAAACTGACTTTTTTTAACGATTGTGCTATAATAACCACAAAAGTGGTCCGATATTGCATATGCGCATAGGTTTCGGACAAAGCCCAGGCAATCGGCGGCATGCCGGAGGGCCCTTTTGTATTTCAGCGGTAAGGCCATTCGAGACACCCGCGCATTGTGGGTACAGGACATCGGAACGATACGGAAAACTTATGACCTGTCCCCGGGCGCGGCCGGTCTACGCGTGGCAGTGCCATTGAGGTTGAATTTCGGCATCAAGAGAATTAAGGAACCGAGGAGAATCCAAATGAAAGAAGTACTGCTGTTTGTACTACCTGGATGTCCGCACTGCGCGCTGGCCCTAAAATACCAGCAGGCCCTGCTGGAAAAGCACCCCGCCTGGCACGAAATTCCAATTCGTGTGGTGGACGAGACAGAGGAGCTGGAATTTGCCAACGCCCACAAATACTATTATGTCCCCGCTTATTATGTGGACGGGGTTAAGGTCCATGAGGGACATGCCGAATCGGAGGACGTGGAACGTGTACTCCGGCTGGCAGCAGGGGAGCCGCTTTAAACAGCCACAAAAATTCCGCCGGGAGGAACCACCTCCCGGCGGAATCTTTACTCATGTGGCCCGTTACCGAACCAAAAAGTTGTACAGAATCGCCGCTGCCTCAGCCCGGGTAGCGGTATGGTCGGCGGAGAAGTTTCCGGCACCGTCCCCTTTCACCAGTCCAAGCCCCTGCGCCAGCGCGGCATAGCCGTAATACTCCGACGGAATGGACGCCTGGTCCTGATAATCGCAGCGGAAGATGCCGTCCAGTCCGGCAACCTCGCCGTATCCCGCCCAGTCCAGCAAATACTTGACCAATGCACCCCGGATCACGGTGCTGTTGTCGCTGCGCTGATCGGGCGTCAAAATACCCATCCGGTATGCCCGAGAGTAGAGTTGGTCCGCATTCTTGTCATCCTCCGGGTCATATTGCACGCCCTGTGTGCTGACGAGCAGGGCCACCAGATCCCGCTGGTTCAGGACTTTGTCCGGCTGGAGGGAACCGCCCGTCCAGCCCACACCATAGCTCGCCAGAGTCTCGGCCGGGGCTTTGACCCAGGAGCCGTCCAAGTCGTCATAGGTAATGGAAGCGCCCGGCTCCACCGTGTTCACCACCGGCTTGCCGCTTTTGGCGTCAATCCCTTCGATCTGCGTATCGCTGGACAGAACATAGCCCAGCTTCAGGGCATAGAAGTAGGAGGCACCCATCTCTTTCAGCATAGGCCGCACGTTGATGGGCGCCAAATCCAGCGCCTGGGGAACCGCTTGATAGGACAAAATGATGCTAAACCCTGATACATAGGTATCAAGCGCGGCGTCAGCGCTCACGATGCCGTCAGGGGAATCAAAGGTTATCTGATCATCCCAGCTTTGATGGTACGCACTGATAGAACCGTCTGTGGCGTCCACAGATACGTTAAAGCCGTCCTCCTCGAAGAAATACCCGTTCTCCTGGCGGGCGTACTGAAATTCCCATTCCTCCGGATGGTCGGAATTGAGCACAGAGCCTGTAGGCTTTTCGTAAAGCGCGCATGTTTTAGCTTGATCGCCGTAATACTTGTTCAAAAACGCTTCAGCCTTGCTCTGACAGTCGTCGGCATCCAGGCGGATGTCTTTGTCATCCAACTCAGGTGTCCAGGTATGCACCGATTGCAGCTGTCCCGTGCGGGCATCCACCGTGACAAAACGGCGCCATACATCGTCCCCGCTCTGTCTGGCATAAGTCAATTGGGCCGTAACGGGGACGACGCCCGTGTCATCGGCCTCGCCCACAAAGTACGAGGTGTGGACCAGCGTATATTTGGACAGTCCCAGCTCGTTGAGCGCGGTCACCTTCTTGCTCAGGGCATCCGAAGCAAGGACGCCCTTCAGCTTGGAAATCCCGGTCTGCTCCGCATCGGTAAATCCGCCGTCCGCCTCGCTTTTGGCCATTTCCGCATTGCCGGATCCACCGGCCAGGCGGTCTCCGTCGTCAAATTTGGAGCGGAGTTCGCTCAGGTTCACCATCTCGCCGGTCTGTGCGTCCACATAGTAGTCATCCATGGCGTTGGGCAGATAGCGCAGCACAGCGCTGTTCTCCTGATCCCCACGGACATATTCCAGCCGCAGAGAGGGAAGAGACAGCAGCGCGGTTCCCTCATCTCCGGCACCAGAGGGTGTGGACGAGGGCACGCCGCCCAGATAGCTGCTGGAAATATCCTCCCGGTTAAAGTTAATAATCGCCAGGTCGGAAGCTCGAACCGCAATCGAGCAGGTGAGCGGTGCGGGCAGCCCATGGAGCAGAATATTTCCCGAGAAGTAGTACTCTGAGGTACCGATGTCGACGTCGGTTTTCCATGTGTCATGGTTCAGCTGTACCGTCTCCAGACTGCTGTCCAGCACCCGGCCCAGAAAGGCCAGCGCGGCTGCTTTCGCCTGGTCGCTGTTGTGGGCGGGAAAAGCCGGTCCGGTATCCCCCCCGCTGTTTTCCGCCGCATCATAGCGGTAGAGGGAAAGCACTTTGCCCGCCTCCGTAGCGGTCACATTCAGGACACCCACATCGCCTTTCCAGGTTAGATGCCACATGGGGGCAAGCTGGTTTTCGGAAAGCTCACCGGAAAAGTCGTTGTAGGCCGTGGTATCCAGGCCCAGCGTGTTTTTTACCGTCTGGGTCACAGCGGTCAGTCTGGTGTCTGCGGTATTCGCGGCGGCGGCAGGCACCGCCAGCGCAGAGATGAGACACAGCGCAGCCGCAAGGGAGAGAAGTCGTTTCATAAAAAACCTCCTTTGTATTCTCTGCCCCTTTGGACGCAGAAGTCAGGAATAAGTTCCCTTAAAATTTTCTTGACAGGCATGGAACGTTTGTTGTATAATTCTTTCGAACTAAAGTTCTATGAAATATAAAAATGAGACGGATCACCCATAAAAAGTCCATCTAAAGGAGGGGGCTTCCAATGAAAACGATCTACTTTGAGACCTCGCACTTTATCCATCATGAAGGCAATTTGGTGGATCTATGCGCCTACCGGGAAAAGCTGGATACTGCCGTCGGTCAGAACTGGCCTGCAGAAAAACCGGCGTCTGTGCTGCGCCTGTATCCTCCGGTCACGGCCCCCGCCCGGAGAAGATACCGTCTGCG
>JALCSB010000016.1 GCA_022653075.1 Intestinimonas sp. | reverse complement strand
GATTATTAACATGACTGGCAACAGCTACAGACTGGCTCACCACCAGTCCATTACAAACTAAAAACTGGCCGTGAAAAAGTGTGCATTTGCTGGCGAAAAAGTGTGCATTTTACTTGACTGCTTACATGTGTCGATAATTGCGAAAAATGTTGGAATATACAGAATAATATCGAGAATTGCGCCTGTGTGTCGTGCTGTCACACAGGCGCTTTTGCATTTGTGTGGGAAAAATCAAATCAAGACTGGCCTGAAACTATCCCACACTGTCGTTCTCCCCCCTCGTTTCGGCTCACCTGGCAGCTGACCCCGTGAACCGAAATGGAGGTACATAATGCAGAAGATTAATCTTCGGGAGCTTTATCCCGATGTTTATAAAACAGACACTTTTTTGGAAGTGACCGATGAAGTACAAGCGGTGTTCCTGGCCGATAAACGGGCCGAAGCACTCTACCTGCGGCAGATGTATAATTACAAAGCGCAATACTCTCTGGACTGTGACAACGGCATTGAGAAGGCTATTGTGCAGCGCCCGCCGACCCCGGAAGAAATCCTGGAGAACCAACAGCTCCGCGATCAGCTCTATGCTGCGGTGATGGAGCTACCGGACAAGCAGGCCAAGTGGATCTACGCCCGGTTCTACCTGGGTATGACCGTCAAGGAAATTGCACAAGCCGAAAGTATTGATCAGAGCTGGATCTATAAGAGCATTAAGCGCGGCTTAAAGCATCTGGCAAAAAAATTTGAGAAAGTTTAATTTACATGGCCAAAAAAACGCCGTTTTCTTCACTACTATTAGAAGGACAATCTTCACCTTCGTTAGCACATTGACAACCGAATAGACGGCATTTCTGGTACATAACCCATGTATGAGCGAATCAGGCGCGCCGCCAAGAAGGACAAGCCAAGGAGGTGATGAACAGGCTGTCCTGAGCGATCAACGCAAGCCTGAAACCTAGAGTTGGCACTTTGGGGTGCGATGACTGCATGGGGGCTTAAAGATACTTCCTCACGGCCTCCTAAAGACTTGGGGGGAACCCTGCGGCGCACGAGAAAAACGACGCTGCGGAGTTATGACAGCCGCGCCAGCGGAGACCAGGAATGTTCCCATCGTCAGGGGTGCGTGGCAAATGTGACGAATTGAAATCAAATTATAATACAGCAGCCGTACCGACTTGTAGGTTAGCATATACCCTCTACTTTATCGGTGCGGCTGCTTTTCTATTTTGACATTCTCCACGCTGAGGAGGTGTTCATTATGAGTATGTCAATATCTCAGAAAGACGCTTACAGCATGGTTTTTTCAAACTATCCCGATATTGTCAGCGTCGCACAAATGAGCAAAATGCTGGGGATCAGCGAGAAGTCTGCCTACCGATTGTTGCAGGAAAACAGCATTGAACATTTCCGCGTGGGCCGAACCTACAAAATTCCCAAACTTCACATATTGAATTAC
This sequence comes from Intestinimonas sp., assembly GCA_022653075.1. GTDB lineage: Bacteria > Bacillota > Clostridia > Oscillospirales > Oscillospiraceae > Intestinimonas. The sequence goes on along the minus strand of JALCSB010000016.1, from coordinate 39,163 downwards.
TTGCACATCATCAGACGAAGCTAATTCATATCCTTGCTACATTTACAGGGCGATGGTACGATGATACCGTCAACAGCGGGTGAATATAGCTGCTGCAAAAAGGAGGAATGATGATGGTAGCAGGCCACCTGAGAGAACAAAATGGATATTTCCAGATGATATTAAGCTGGAAAGGTGCTGACGGTAAACGAAAAAGCAAATCTATCAGCACAGGACTTGCCGTAAAGGGCAATAAAAAGCGGGCTGAAGCAATGCTGCTCAAGACCCGAAAAGAATTTAACCCCGAAAACCTGCTGGAAAACGCAGATGTGCCGTTTCACATTTTTTTGAGTAAGTGGCTGAAAGAAAATGCTTTTTCCTTTAGCCCAAGTACATACGCAGAATATGCCTACGATGTTAGAAGTCAGATTGAGCCTTTTTTTGAGAAGCATCCCATTGGTCTGCTCAAAATGACCGGACGCGATCTGGAGTCATTTTATCGCTATGAAAGGCAAGAACGCGAGGCTTCTTCGCAGGAGTTGCTGCAATACCACGAGATAATCGTGGCGGCATTTCAATACGCCGTTGAGTTGACATGGCTGAAGGAAAACCCTGTGGCTCATATCAACCCATGTGCAGATGAAGCCCCCATACTCTTTACCGATTTTATTCTGGAATGGCTGGAAATGATGAAAAGTAGTGTCGAGTTGACCACCTATTCATCCTATGCCAATTCCATCAAGGGAAGCATTGTCCCATACTTCAAAGACAAAATGCTTACCTTGCAGGACCTGGAGAAACACCCCAAGCACATTCAGGATTACTATCAATTTGAGCTTGGTAAAGGACTTACGGCTAATACCGTAATTCATCGCCACGCCAACATCCGTAAATGCTTGCAGTATGCGTTCCAGATCGGCCTCATTAAGTCGAACCCCGCTGACCGTGTAGAGCGGCCCCGGAAGGACAAATACCTTGCGACGATTTACAACCAGCAAGAGCTGGAAACTCTTTTCAAGACTGTAAAGGGAGACCCCATTGAGCTGGGCGTTATTCTTGCCGCATTTTACGGACTGCGGCGGAGCGAGGTAGTCGGACTGAAATGGGATGCGATTGACTTTGAAAAAAAGACAATCAGCATAAAGCATACCGTTACGCAAGTCAATGTGGATGGCAAGAACATCACCGTACAGAAGGACCGGACGAAAACAAAGTCCAGTTACCGGACCTTACCGTTGGTCCCGCCCTTTGAAGAACTGCTGCGGCGATTGAAGCAAGAGCAGCTTGTCAATCAAAAGGTATGCGGTGCTGCCTATTGCAAAGAATATCTGGATTATATCTATGTAAATGCAATGGGCGAACTTGTTAAACCAAACTTCATCACCCAGCATTTCGAGATTGTATTGAAAAACCACGGATTGAAAAAAATCCGTTTCCACGATCTCCGCCATAGCTGTGCCAGCCTTCTTTACGCCAACGGCGTCAGCCTGAAAGAGATTCAGGAGTGGCTGGGGCATAGCGACATCGGAACGACATCGAATATTTACACCCACCTTGATTATAGCAGCAAGGTTTCGTCGGCAAATGCAATTCTCGCATTTTACCCGGAAAACACCAGAGTACAGACTATCGGGCAGTAAAAAAGCCCTGAACTCTGGAAGTTCAGGGCTGAAAATTCTGGTGCCGGTGGCCGGACTCGAACCGGCACGGATTGCTCCGCCGCATTTTGAGTGCGGTGCGTCTGCCAATTCCGCCACACCGGCATTTATATTTTAATTCCCTGTGTCCTGCATATCTCTGATTTTGGAGGGATATGCGGGAGGGATATTAAAACTAAATGCAGTTATTCAGTTGAAAAGAAGCTGTAATTCCAAGGGTTTTACAAAAACGCCTGTGAATAGACGAACAAGATTTTGAGTCCCGCACGTCTGCCAATTCCATCACACCGGCAAATAGCTGACGTATAGACCGGAAACGAGTTACATTATACACGAGAGAATCCGGTATGGCAAGTCCTAATTTGAAAAAGACAGGGAGAAAAATAAAAAACCATATTCAAAAAGGAAAAACTATGGTATGATTAAAATGATTGTTTAATGAACCGTGCGACCATGTGACGTGGACGACTGCTGACTTCTGCATATTCCGCGTCGGGAGCTTTCTTGAAGGAAGGGGAAGTGCTGTTATGCAGAAGCGATGGCTCCTGTCCGCCATACTGGCCGGAGCGCTGATGTTGCTGCTGTCCGGGTGCCTGTTTCAGTCCACGGATGAGCTTTACGCTCTGCCGCAGCCGCCGGAGGATTTCCGCAGTCTGCAGACGCAGCTCGACGATGTGCTGAAAACGGGCGCGGAGTATGCAGCTCCACTGCGTGGCAGCAATACGCAGCCTGTGCAGCTGGTGGATCTGGACGGGGATGGCATTCAGGAGGCCGTAGCTTTTTTTCGGGTGCCCACGGATGAAGAACCCATGAAGATCTATATCTATAGCCAAAATGACGCGCAGGAGTATGTACTGCAAAGCAAGATCGAGGGGTCCGGGACAGCCATTAACGCAGTTGCTTACGAGGATTTGGACGGATATAAGAACCAAAACGGATATTGTGATAAGGAATTGGTGATAAACTGGCAGATCAGCAATCTGGTTTACACCCTTGGTGCTTATTCCGTACGTGGTGACAGCGTCAATGAGATGATGCTCACCCGTTATACAGATTATGCGATCTGCGACATTGATCAGGATGGACAGAAAGAGATTATTGTCCTCTATGTGGATACCGTGGAGGACAACAGCTTGGCACAGCTGTTTGACTACGACGGCGCGGCCATGGCCCTGAGCTCCACGGCGCCTATGTCCAAGGATATCACAGGGATTACGGCCCGACGCACTGCGTACCTGCAAAACTCCGTGCCGGCCCTGTTTGTGACCTCAGGAGTATCAAGCGGCGGTGCGGTTACCGATATTTTTGCCTATAAGAATGATGAACTTTCCAACATTACGTTGAATCAGGAGACGGGGCGCAGCGACTGTACCTATCGCCTGAATACCAGTATTGCCGGTCAGGACATTAACGGCGACGGCGTTCTGGAACTGCCGAAACCGACCGCGCTCCCAGAATATCAAAAATCAAGCAGCGCAGATAATTTTTGGTCCGTGCTGTGGCAGCAATATGATTTAAATGGAACGTCCTACGACATTTTCCGGACCTATTATAACGGTGACGGCGGCTGGTATTTTATTCTGCCAGAAAGCTGGAAGGGCTGCATTACCGTTTCCAGAAGGGATGTGCTCAGCGGCGAACGGGCCGTGGTGTTTTCTTACTGGACCGGGGACGAGAATACGACGCCGAAAAGCTTTCTGACGATTTATGAGCTGACCGGTATTAACCGGGAGAGCCGTGCCACATTGAATCGCCGGTTTATTCTGAAACGGGAAAGCGATACAATTTATTGCGCGGAATTTACGCAGAACAGCTGGCAGTGCGGGCTGAATGAGACAGATGCGGTGAGCCGGTTTAACCTCATCCAGCCGGACTGGACCAGCAGGGGCTAAGCAGAAAGGGGCAGAGACGTTTGAAAAAAGTATTGGTGCTGGAGGATGAGGCGAACATCCGCAGCTTTGTGGTCATCAATCTGAAGCGGGCCGGTTATGAGGCCGTTGAAGCCGAGACGGGAGAAGAAGCGCTGGCGCAGCTGCGGCGAAATCCGGATATTAAAGTGGCGCTGCTGGATATTATGCTGCCCGATATCGACGGGTTTGAGGTCTGCCGCCGCATCCGGGCCAGCGATTCTAAAATTGGCATCATTATGCTCAGTGCCCGTACGCAGGAGATGGATAAGGTAACCGGCCTCATGACTGGTGCCGACGACTATGTGACCAAGCCGTTTTCTCCCGCCGAACTGACGGCGCGAATTGACGCATTGTATCGCCGTGCGGGCGGCGATACGCCGGAGAACACAGGGGAGATCAGCCAACCGCCTTTCCTGCTTAATACACGCAACCGAACTTTGGAAAAAAAAGGAAAACGAATTAAGCTTACCCAGGTGGAGTATTCCATCATTAAGCTGTTTATGGACAACCCCGGCAAAGCGCTTTCCAGGGAGGAAATTCTGGACGCGGTCTGGGGACGCGACTATTTCGGGGAACTGAAAATTGTGGATGTAAATATCCGCCGTCTCCGAATTAAGATTGAAGACGATCCCACAAGTCCGGTTTATATTACGACGGTGTGGGGCTATGGCTATAAGTGGGGCTTCTAATCCATGTGCTTAAGAAGAGGCGGAGAAAAGGACGGTGAGCAGCAGTGTCGAAGAGCAAGGGAATCCGCAGACGCTGGATGGTGAATAGTATTTCCGTGCTGCTGCTGATCGTCTTGTTTGCCGTGGCGGCTTTTTCGGCTGCCATGGCCAGCTATTTTTATTCCAATATGAGCATCAGCATGGAGGCAAAGGTAAAATCTACCGTGAGTTTTTTTCGGTCCTATACTACGGAGACCAGCTATTTGCAGGCCGCGCGCACGACGGCGGAGACCTTTGAGGAAAAGGACGTGCTGGAATTGCAGTTTCTCAGCAGTCAGGGCACCGTTAATTATTCCTCAAATGGATTGACCATCGCTGGTTCTTACCCGAATACACCCGATGTGGAACGGGCCATGGAGGACACGACGGACGGCACCAGCCCGTGGATGGGCCGTTCCCAGCAGACCAAGGAACGGATCATCGCCGTATCCGCTCCCATACTCAATAATGGCCGTGTGGTGGGCGTGGTGCGTATGGTCAGCTCGCTGAGCCATGTGGACCAGCAGGTGATTCTCATTGCGGGCATCGCGCTGGCCATCGGTGCGATGATTGTATCCATGGTGTATTTTTCCAACCTCTATTTTGTGCGCTCCATTGTGGAGCCGGTGGCCGCCATTACAGACACGGCCAAACGGATTGCCGGCGGCAGCTACGGTATCCAGATGGAGAAAAAATATGACGACGAGATCGGTGATCTGACCGACGCCATTAACGATATGTCCATGAAGATTAGCCAGTCGGAAAAAATGAAATCGGAATTCATATCATCGGTCTCCCATGAGCTGCGCACGCCGCTGACCGCCATCAACGGATGGGCCGAAACGATTATGAACGGTGAGGTGAGGGACGCGGAGGATGTGCGTAAGGGTATGTCCATCATTGTCAGCGAAGCCCGGCGCCTAACCAATATGGTGGAGGAGCTTCTGGAGTTTTCCCGGATCGAGGACGGGCGGTTTACCCTGTCCATTGAACCCATGGATATCAAGGCGGAACTGGAGGATGCGGTTTATACTTACCGGGAATTTTTCAAAAAGGAGGGTATTGTTCTGAACCATACCGACTGTGAGGAAGAATTTCCGCCGATTCCAGGCGATCCCGAGCGGATGCGTCAAGTATTCTGTAATCTTTTGGACAACGCCAGCAAACATGGCGGTTCCGGCAAACGTGTCGATACCGCCATCCGCCGGGAAGGGAATATGGTGGCCATTACCATCCGCGACTATGGCCCCGGTATTCCCGAGGATGAACTGCCTCATGTAAAATATAAATTCTATAAAGGAAGATCGAAGGCGAGGGGCAGTGGTATCGGCCTTGCCGTATGTGACGAGATCATCACCCGTCATAACGGGAAGCTGGACATCGGTAATGCCGAGGGTGGTGGCTGTGTTGTCACAATCAGTCTTCCCATAGGAACGTAAGTTCGACATTGCGCTTGCATTCTCGCTTTAAGTCTGATAAAATTTCAGAAGTGTCTAATTAAGGTTAAGGAGACCTACTATTTATGCCCGAAGAAAACAAGACCTGTCCCTCTTTTCGCACCATGATCGGCGGACAGGCACTTATTGAAGGAATCATGATGCTGGGTCCGGATAAAAAGGCCGTGGTGGTACGCAAGCCGGACGGAGAGATGGAAATTCAGGTGGAGGAGCGTAAGCTTATCAAAGAGCGGTACCCTATTTTGGGCCTGCCTGTGATTCGGGGGGTGGCTGGTTTCTGCGTCTCCATGGCCACCGGTGTGAAGGCGCTTATGTACTCTGCGGAATTTTATCCAGAGGACGACGAGCCGGAACAGTCCTCCAAATTGGAGGACTGGCTGGACAAACATCTGGGCAGTGAGAAGGCCGCGTCCTTTTTTGTCAGCTTGGCCGTAGTACTGGGCATCGGGTTTTCCGTGGGTTTATTCATTCTATTGCCCACACTGCTGTCCGGCCTAATCGCGCTGGCCGTCCCGGGCTTCCCGCTGTGGGGGCGCAGCGTGGCTGAGGGCATTCTGCGTGTGGTGATCTTTCTGGGGTATTTGATTCTCTGTTCCCATATGAAAGATATCCACCGGGTGTTTCAGTATCACGGCGCGGAGCATAAGACGATTTTCTGTTATGAGAAGGGGTTGGACCTGACGGTAGAGAATGTCCGCATCCAGCCCAAGCATCATCCCCGGTGCGGAACCAGCTTCCTATTTGTTGTGATAATGGTGTCTATTCTGGCTTCTGTCATTTTGTTTACACCGCTTCATATCACCAATACGCTAGTACGCATGGGGCTACATTTGCTGATTCTGCCGCTGATCGTAGGCTTTACTTGGGAACTGAACCGCTATGTGGGCGGTCATGATAACCTGTTTTGCCGTGCCGTCCGGAAACCCGGCATGGCCATTCAGCGTTGGACTACCTTTGAGCCGGATGACAGCATGATGGAGGTGGGGATCGCGGCGCTAAAGGCAGTTATCCCGGAGGAAAAGGGAAAGGATCAATGGTAAAAGGAGCCGTGTCACAGTGGCGACCACATACAATAATTTATATCTTGAATTTCGACAAATCCTGCTGGCCGCAGGGTATAAGCAAGCACAGCTGGAGGCGCGGGAGCTGGTGTCCTATGCTGCCGGAAAGACGAGAGAGCAGTTTTATCGGGACATGACCCTGTATGCCTCCAATGAGGTGGAGCAGCGGGCCAGAGAGCTTCTGAAGCGTCATCTTGCCGGGGAGCCGGTAGCATATATCATTGGTGAATGGGAATTTTATGGCCTTACCTTGGATATCTCCCGGGATGTGCTGGTTCCGCGGCCGGATACCGAGGTACTGGCGGAAAAGGTTATCGAGCTTGTCCGGGCCGCAGGACAAGGCGCGCGGGTGCTTGACCTGTGCGCCGGCAGCGGCTGCATTGGGCTGGCGGTGGCCACCCATGCGCCAAATTGCAGGGCGGTGCTGGCGGACCTGTCGGAAAACGCACTGCATATCTGCCGGCAGAACATGCGCCGCAACAATTTAAGCGGGCGGGTCGCCTGTATTCTGGCGGATGCACTGTGCGTACCAAATGCCGGCCTGGGCGATTTTAACGTGATCGCCTGTAATCCGCCGTATATTCGCACGGGCGAGATTGCCGAGCTGGACGGGTCCGTCCGGAATTATGAGCCGCATATGGCTCTGGACGGCGGCGCGGATGGCCTCGATTTTTACCGCGCGGTTACGGAAAAATGGAAAGAGGCGCTGCGCCCGGGAGGTACCCTGGCCTTTGAGGCCGGCATAGGTCAGGCGCCCGATGTAGAATTGATCTTAGGACGCGGCGGATTTTCCAACATTAATACTTATCAGGATACACATGGAATCTGGCGCGTGGTCACCGGGGTCCTGAATCACTGAAATGAAGCGGAGGGGTTCATCTTGGCAGACAAGAAGAAGAACAGTGTGGAACCGGCCGCGCCGGCTTCCGACAAACAAAAAGCACTGGAAACCGCCCTGGCACAGATCGAAAAAGCCTACGGCAAAGGGTCTATCATGCGTCTGGGCGAGAATACTGGTGTTATGGTGGAATCCATCCCCACCGGTTCACTTTCTCTGGACCTGGCGCTGGGAATCGGCGGTGTGCCGCGGGGCCGTATCATTGAAATTTATGGTCCGGAATCCTCCGGTAAAACCACTCTGGCGCTGCACATTGTGGCCGAGGCGCAAAAGCGGGGCGGCGAGGTCGCGTTTATCGACGCGGAACACGCGCTGGATCCCTCCTATGCCCGGGCATTGGGCGTGGATATCGACTCCATGCTTATTTCGCAGCCGGATACCGGTGAGCAAGGCTTGGAGATCACCGAGGCGCTGGTCCGGTCCGGTGCTATCGACGTGGTCGTGGTGGACTCCGTGGCGGCCTTGGTGCCGCGGGCGGAAATTGAGGGTGACATGGGCGACGCCCATGTGGGCTTGTTGGCGCGTCTGATGAGTCAGGCTCTGCGCAAGCTGGCCGGATCCATTGCCAAGACCAACTGCATTGTTATTTTTATCAACCAGCTGCGTGAAAAGGTAGGCGTGGTATACGGCAATCCGGAGGTTACCACCGGCGGCCGCGCCCTCAAATTTTACGCGTCGGTCCGTATTGACGTGCGTAAGGTGGAGACACTGAAAAACGGCAGCGAGATGATCGGGAACCATGTCAAGGCCAAGGTTGTTAAAAATAAGGTGGCGCCTCCGTTCCGGACGGCGGAGTTCGATATTATGTTCGGTGAGGGCATTTCCAAGCTGGGTGAGCTGATTGACCTGGGCACTCAGCTCGATCTGGTCCAGAAGTCCGGTTCCTGGTTCTCCATCGGGGAGACCCGTCTGGGCCAGGGCCGAGATGCTGCCAAGAGATATTTGAAAGATAATCCTGAGGCGGCGGAAAAGCTGGAGGCCGATATCCGCCAGAATTCCTATAAGCTCATGAGCAATCAGGCAAAAGCGGCCGCGCGTGCCGCGGGGCGTGCGGTGGACGTATCCGCCGAGGATTTTGAGGATGCGGATCACTGAAGTAAAGCCGTCGTCACACCGAAAGGGCCGCTGGCTTATCCGTATGGAGGACGGCACGCTTTTGCAGGTAAGCGAGCGGGAAATAGTGGATTTTTCCCTTTGCCGCGGGATGGAGCTGACCGGCGAGACGCGGGCGCGGCTGGAGCAGGCCGCCAAGTTGGGTTCATACCGGGAAAAGGCGATGAGCCTGCTGACCAACCGTCCCATGTCCCGCGCGGAGCTGACGAAAAAGCTTGTCGATCGCGGCGCTGAGGGTGACGAAGCCGGGGGCGTAGCCGACTGGCTGGAAAGGCTGGGCCTTCTGGATGACGCGGCCTATGCTCAGATCCTGGTTCGGCATTATACGGCGAAGGGATATGGGCCGTACCGGCTGCGGAATGAACTCTACCGGCGGGGTGTGCCGCGGGAACTCTGGGAGCAGGCGATGGCCTGCTGCGAAGATCCCGCCGAGCAGATCGACGCCTTTCTTGCCAGACGCCTTCGCGGCGTCGAGCCGGACCGGAAAGCGCTGAAACGGGTTTCCGACGCCCTGGCTCGAAGGGGTTTTCGATGGAGCGATATCAATGCTGGCCTGCGACGTTATGGCGCGACCGATGAATTTTAAAAGGCTGGAGGGCTTTTCCAATATGGCGGAAACTGATAACAAATCGAAGGGGACGGTCGCTTTTGTTTCTCTGGGCTGCGCCAAGAATCTGGTCAATACTGAACAGATGATGGCGCTATGCCGGGACGCCGGTTATGCGGTGACCGGTACGGTGCCAGGTGCGGACGTGGCTGTGGTCAATACCTGCGGATTCATTGATTCCGCCAAGAGTGAGGCTATCGCTACAATTTTGGAGCTGGCGCCGCTTAAAAACGAGGGGAAGCTTGGAAAGCTAATGGTGACAGGCTGTCTGGCCCAGCGCTATCAGCGAGAGATCCTGGAGGAACTCCCCGAAGTGGACGGCGTGCTGGGTACGGGATGCTATACGGAGATTGTCTCCGGCGTGGAGTCCGTACTGGCAGGCCGGACGCCCTGCCGGTTTGGCGACATCAACCATACCAGAGAGGACGGCGACCGTCTGATATCCACACCGACCTATACTGCCTATCTAAAAATTGCGGAGGGGTGCGATAACCACTGTGCCTACTGCGTCATTCCCCAGCTCCGGGGCCGGTACCGCAGCCGCACCGTGGAATCTCTGCTGGATGAGGCAAAGGCTCTGGCGGACGGCGGGGTTCGGGAGCTGATCGTAATTGCCCAGGATATTACCCGTTACGGTACTGATTTGTATGGACACCATGCGCTGGAAGAGCTTCTGCGCGGGCTGTGCCGGCTGGACTTCCACTGGATTCGGCTGCACTATCTATATCCGGATGAGTTCGATGATGCGCTCATTGAGGTCATTGCCTCTGAACCCAAAATCGTCAAGTATCTGGATATTCCGTTGCAGCACTGTAACGATGCGATTTTGAAACGCATGAATCGCCGGGGAACCAAGGCGGAGATTATGGCTTTGCTCCAAAAGCTCCGCACACGGATTCCAGGCCTGGTTTTGCGCACCTCCATTATCTGCGGCCTGCCCGGAGAAGGCGAAAAAGAGTTTGAGGAATTATGTGATTTCTTGCGGGAAACGGGCATGGAACGGGCCGGCGTATTCCAATTTTCGCCGGAGGAAGGAACCCCTGCCGCCACGATGCCGGATCAGGTCGACGCCGGTACGGCCCGCCGGCGCACCGAGCAGCTTATTGAGTTGCAGTCCGAAGTCATGGACCGGTACAATGAGCAGCGTCTGGGTTCAGTTATGGAAGTTCTGTGCGAGGGCTTTGATGCCGGTACCGGCTGCTGGGTTGGACGTACTTACGCAGATTCCATTGATGTGGATGGACATGTGTACTTTACCGCCGCCGGAACCGTGCCTGCCGGGGCCTTCGTACCTGTGCATATCACGGGTGTGTCCGACGGTGACCTGACCGGGGAAATCGAGGCATAAGCGGGAGACACCCGCGCCTGCGAAAGGATGCTGTATTGTACTGTGAATACCGCCAATAAACTTACCATATCGCGTGTGACCATGATCCCGCTGTTTCTGATCATCCTCTATCTGAATGTTCCCTTCAGCCAAATTCTGGCACTTGTCATTTTCATTCTGGCCAGTGTGACGGATTTAATTGACGGGTATGTTGCCAGGCACTATGATCAGGTGACGGATTTTGGAAAATTCATGGACCCCCTGGCTGACAAGGTACTGGTTATTTCCGCTATGCTGTGGTTTGTAGAAGTGGGACAGATGCCGGCATGGATCGTGGCTGTCGTGGTGGCACGGGAACTGCTGGTTACCGGACTCCGACTTGTCGCCATGGATAACGGTCGCGTGATTGCCGCTGCCTGGTCCGGAAAGGTCAAAACGGCCACAACCATGGTCTGTATTTGCCTGATGCTGCTGCCTATTCCCAGCAGCCTGAATACGGTGTGCGCGGCGCTTATCTTGATTACGACTGTTTACTCCGGCCTGGAGTATTTTATCAAGAACAGAGATGTGCTGAACTTAAACAATCTTTAATGAGAATGGCCAGTCTTGCCAAACGGGAAGCGGGCTGTTATAATCAAAAGCAGGAGAAACTTTTTCTCCTGCTTTCCCTTGCTTTCTGTTGATTTATAAGAAAAATATGCAAAGTATTCAAATAAACGCAGTTTGTTCGGGAACGGAGGTGCCCCACCCATGGAGACGATTTCTGCACCCGTGGATGCTTTTCTGACCCGCCACGGTATGGACCCGGCGCGGAGTGACCCGGCGGAAAGTACCCCGCGCTTTCTGGAGGAAATGGAACGTGGTCTGGCAGGCGCGTCTTCCTCCGTACTGATGTTACCCACCTATCTGACGGGTGAAGGTGTGGTTCCCCAAGAGGAACCCGTGATTGTGCTGGACGTCGGCGGTACGAATTTCCGCGTCGCGCTGGTTACAATAACGCGGGGCGAACCCTGCATCGAGAACCTGCGGGTTTTTCCCATGCCTGGATCACAGGCTTCTGTCACATGGGATCAGTTTATTGACACAGTGGCCGACTCCGTTCTGCCTCTAACCGGACGGAGCCGGCGCGTAGGCCTGTGTTTTTCCTACACCACTGAGATTCTGCCCAATCGGGATGGCCGGGTGCTGTCTCTGTCAAAGCAGGTACGCATCGTGGGCGCGGAAGGCAAATTATTGGGGTGCGCGCTGACCGATGCACTGGCGGACCGGGGTGTATTCGGCGTGAGGGTGACTGTGCTTAACGACGGTGCGGCCGCTCTGCTAGGCGGTATGGCGGAGCAGAGTGGAGAGCGGTTTGACGGCCGTTTCAGCTTAATTTATGGTACCGGGGTGAATACCTGCTGTTCAGTCCCGGCCAGTCGGATTTCCAGACTGGCCGTTCCCTGGCGGGGCGATATGCTGGTGAATCCGGAGTCCGGCGGCTTTAACCGGGTCGAGCAGGGAGAGTACGACCGGGCACTGGATGCTGCCTCTACGGACCCAGGCAAGGCATTGTATGAAAAAATGGTATCAGGCCGTTATGAGGGGGAGGTTATTCTTCGCACGCTGCGCGGCGCGGCGGCGGAGGGACTCCTCTCCGGCCAGCTTTCCCGCCGGCTGGCGGCACTGGACCAGCTCACACTGGCGCAGGTGTCTGCCTACGCAGACCGACCGTATGGGGGCGGTGTGCTGGCCGCGGCCTGTGCCACCGAGGAGGACAGAGAGACCGTTTATACTGTGATTGACCGGAGTGTGCAGCGGTGCGCCAATCTGGTGTGTGCCAACCTGGCCGCACTGCTGGAGCTTACGGATACCGGGCGATCTCTCCACCGTCCGGCCTGCGTGGTGGCGGAAGGCTCCACGTTTGATAAAAGCCACCTGTTCCGGAGCAAGCTGGAGCACGTCTGTACTACGTATGTGACGGACATGCTCGGGCGCCGTCTGGTTTTCCGGCAGGTAAATCACGTAAATCTGGTGGGAACGGCGGCCGCCGTTTTAATGAACACCTGATTTGATACACTTCAAGAAAGAAAAGGGGACCCGGAGAAATGAAGTCTGACATTCAAATCGCACAGGAGGCGACGGCTCTGCCTATTACGCAGATTGCCGCGCAGTTGGATCTCGACGAGGATCTGTTGGAGCCGTATGGGCGTACCAAGGCCAAGGTGGATGTGACCGCGCTGCGGGACAAGCCCCGCAAGGGTAAACTGATTCTGGTTACCGCGATCAATCCCACTCCCGCGGGGGAGGGGAAAACCACCACCAGTGTGGGGCTGGCCGATGCCTTGCACCTTATGGGAAAAAATGTGGTGCTGGCTCTGCGGGAGCCGTCTCTTGGGCCCGTCTTCGGCATTAAAGGAGGCGCGGCAGGCGGCGGCTACGCGCAGGTTATCCCAATGGAGGATATTAATCTCCACTTTACCGGCGATTTTCATGCCATCGGCGCGGCCAATAACCTGTTGGCCGCCATGCTGGACAACCACATTCAGCAGGGCAATGCGCTGAATATCGACGTGCGCCGGATTACCTGGAAGCGGTGCGTGGACATGAACGACCGCCAGCTGCGGAATATCATCTGCGGCTTAGGCGGAAAAGCCAACGGCGTACCCCGGGAGGATGGGTTCGATATTACCGTGGCATCCGAGATCATGGCGGTGCTGTGTCTTGCCTCCGGCCTAAAGGATTTGAAAGACAGACTGGCCCGCATGGTGGTGGCCTACACCCGGGATGATAAGCCGGTGACCGCCGCCGACCTGAAGGCGCAGGGCGCGATGGCCGCGTTACTGAAGGACGCCGTCAAACCCAACCTGGTCCAGACCCTGGAACATACCCCGGCGCTGATTCACGGTGGCCCCTTTGCCAATATCGCCCACGGCTGCAATTCCGTTGCCGCCACCGACACCGCCCTGAAATTGGGCGATTATGTAGTCACGGAGGCCGGCTTCGGCGCGGACCTGGGCGCGGAAAAATTTCTGGACATCAAGTGCCGTGCCGCTGGCATGAAGCCGGACGCCGTAGTCATCGTGGCCACGGTACGCGCGCTTAAGCATCACGGTGGCTGTGCAAAGCCGGACCTGAGCAGAGAAAACTTGGACGCTCTGAAGGCCGGCCTTCCCAATCTGCTCAAGCATGTGGAGAATATCACCAAGGTCTATGGCTTGCCCGCGGTTGTTGCCATCAACCAGTTTGAAAGCGATACCGATGCGGAGATCGCCATGATCCGGAACGCCTGTGGGGAATACGGGGTACGGGTTGCGCTGTCCCAGGTGTGGGAAAAAGGCGGAAAAGGCGGTGTGGAGTTGGCCGGGGAGGTTCTCCGGGTCATTGAATCCGGCGAGAGCCATTTCCGCTTTGCCTATGACAATGACGAATCCCTCAAGGACAAAATTCTGGCTGTGGCGCAAAAGGTATACGGAGCGGACGGTGTGGACTATACCGCTGCGGCAGAAAAGGAACTGACCAGGCTTACGGAACTTGGCTACGATAAATTGCCGGTCTGCATGGCCAAAACCCAATATTCCCTGTCCGACGACGCCAAAAAGCTGGGCGCGCCAACCGGATTCCACATCACCGTCAAAAAGGTCAAGGTGTCCGCCGGCGCCGGTTTCGTCGTGGTTCTCACCGGGGATATCATGACCATGCCCGGGCTTCCCAAGGCGCCCGCAGCCGAGAATATCGACGTGGACGAAAATGGTGTCATTACGGGGCTGTTCTAAGCTGGCATCCGCCACAGACGCGGCGCATATCCGGGGCCCAGCGGAAAGTTTCCGTGCCGGGGCTCTCGAAGGTGTCCGCGACGGAGAGCATTGATGAAGACGAAAACGGCATTATTACAGGGATGTTAAAAGATCAAGGCGCGGACATAATGCCTCCGCGATTCGGCATAATAAGGGAGGAAACATCCATTGGCAATTCATGAGGAGTGCGGCGTCTTTGGCATCTATGACCCAAAGGGCGGCTGTGCCCGCACCACCTACTATGGGCTTTATGCTCTGCAGCACCGTGGCCAGGAGGCCTGTGGCATTGCCACAATCACGGACCGGGAGATGTCGTTTTATAAGGACGTGGGCCTGGTGGGTGATGTATTTAATGAGGACATTCTGGACGAACTGGGCGGTACTATGGCGGTGGGGCATGTGCGGTACGCTACCACCGGCGGGGGTAAGAGGGAAAATGCCCAGCCGCTGACCCTCAAATATGTAAAGGGCACGCTCGCTTTGGTCCACAATGGAAATCTGGTTAACACAGACAAGCTGCGCACGGACTTTGAATATAGGGGTGCTATTTTTCAGACGACCAGTGACTCCGAGGTCATTGCCTATGCCGTGGCGCAGGAGCGCCTGCGGTGTCCGTCCGCCGAAGAGGCAGTCTGCCGCGCCATGAAGCTAATCCGCGGCGCGTATTCCCTGATTGTCATGTCTCCCCGGAAGCTGATTGCGGCCCGGGACCCATGGGGCTTTCGTCCCCTGTGCTTGGGCAGGAGGGGAGACGCCGTGGTGTTTGCCTCCGAGTCCTGTGCCTTGGACGGTGTGGATGCCGTCTACGAGCGGGAGATTGAGCCCGGCGAAATCGTGGTGGTGGAGGATGGACAGGTACGTTCCATTCGTGATAACTGCACGGGCGCATCGTCCCATATGTGTATTTTTGAATATATTTACTTTGCGCGGCCGGACAGTACGATCTGCGGCCAGTCCGTCCACGAGGCGCGGCTGGAGGCCGGACGCATTCTGGCCAGAGAGCACGCGGTTCCGGCGGATGTGGTCATCGGCGTGCCGGACTCCGGCCTGGACGCGGCGCAGGGCTATGCGCAGGAATCCGGCATTCCTTATGGCGAGGGCTTTGTGAAGAACCGCTATATTGGCCGCACCTTTATTACGCCCGACCAGAAGAGCCGGGAGAACGCGGTACGCATCAAGCTGGGCGCTCTGCGCAGCCAGGTTGCGGGGAAACGGGTAATCATGGTGGATGACTCCATCGTCCGCGGAACCACCTGCCGGCAGATTGTAGCCCTTTTGCGGGACGCGGGTGCCACGGAAGTGCATATGCGTATCTCTGCGCCGCCCTTCCTTGCACCCTGCTATTTTGGCACGGATATCCCGGATAAGAAGGACTTGGTGGCCTGTCACTGCTCCGTTCAGGAAATCTGCGAGATGGCCGGGGCGGACAGCCTTGGTTACCTCAGCGTGGAGGCGTTGGACCACATTGCGCCGCAGGCTCAGTGCGGGTTCTGCAAGGGCTGTTTCACGGAAAAATACCCGGTAAGTATTGAAAAATAAATGCACCATTACCACCATTTGAATGTTTGACAAGCAAATGTTGCATAAAGGTCGGGGAATATCCGGGCATGACCCATGCCATTTGCAACAAAAATATAAATTCTTTCAAAGAGAAACTTGACATTGGACGCTAAAATCCGTATACTCAAAGCATAGTTGAGAACGAAGGCGTTCCGACCTCGAGGGGCGGAGCGCCTTCATTTTAAGATTAGCTACTTGAAAACGAAAGGGGTTATCTACCATGGCCTATACCAAGGAAGACATCATCCGCATGGTAAAAGAAGAAGATATCGAGTTTATCCGCCTGCAGTTTACAGACATTTTCGGTCAGCTGAAGAATGTCGCCATTACTGCTTCTCAGATTGAGAAGGCGGTTAACAATCAGATCATGTTTGATGGTTCTTCCATCGAGGGCTTTGTCCGCATCGATGAATCCGACCAATATCTCTATCCCGATCTGGATTCCTTCACTATTTTCCCCTGGCGCCCGCAGCACGGCAAGGTTGCCCGTCTGATCTGCGACGTGTATAATCCCGACGGTACGCCGTTTGTAGGCGATCCCCGTAGCATTCTGAAGAAAGTTCTTAAGAAAGCTGCCGATATGGGCTACGACTCCTTCAACGTGGGTCCCGAGTGCGAATTCTTCCTGTTTCAGACTGACGAGGAAGGCAAGCCCACCACCAAGACCAACGACGAAGCCGGCTATTTTGACCTGGGACCTCTGGACCATGGTGAAGGTACCCGCCGCGAGATCTCTATGGCACTGGAGCAGATGGGCTTTGAAATCGAAGCCTCTCACCATGAGGTCGCCGAAGGACAGCACGAGATCGACTTTAAGTATGCCGATGCACTGAAGGCCGCCGATAATATTATGACCTTCAAGCTGGCGGTTAAGACTCTGGCACAGAAGAACGGCCTGCACGCCACCTTTATGCCGAAGCCGATTTTCGGCATTAACGGCTCCGGTATGCACACCAATATGTCCCTGTTCAAGAATGGTAAGAACGTGTTCTATGACGAGAACGGCGATAAGAAGCTGTCTAAGGAAGCATATTCCTTTATCGCTGGTCTGCTGGCCCATGTAAAGGGTTTTGCCGCCATTACCAACCCCATTGTCAACTCTTATAAGCGCCTGGTTCCCGGCTATGAGGCACCCTGCTACCTGGCATGGTCTGCATCTAACCGCTCTGCGCTGATCCGTATTCCCGCTGCCCGCGGCCAGTCCACTCGTGTGGAACTGCGTTCTCCTGACCCCACCTGTAATCCTTATCTGGAACTGGCCTGCTGTCTGGCCGCTGGCCTGGATGGCATTAAAAAAGGTTCGGTTCCGCCCGCCGAGACAACGGAGAATATCTTTGCCATGGATGATGCTGCCCGCGCGGCGCACGGCATCGACAGCCTGCCCGGATCTCTGGAGGACGCCATCAAGGCGATGCAGGCCGATCCGCTGGTTATGGATACGCTTGGTGATCATGTGGGCCCGAACTATGTGGAAGGCAAGATGAAGGAATGGGACGAGTACCGCACCCGCGTTTCTGACTGGGAGCGCGAAAAGTATATTGTAACTTATTAATGGTGGGTGCTTCGGTTCACCTTAGAGAGGAAGTTGGACCGATATGATAATGGATCAAGTAATCGTTGCGTTTGAAAGCGCAAAGAATTGTGAGCGTGTACGCGAGATTATCGAGGGTAGCGGCGTGGCTTCCTGCATCGTCTGCCATTCAGCTGCTGAGGTCAAACGTGTGGTTTCCAAGCAGCGTTTGACTACGGTTATCTGCGGCTTTAAGTTGCCGGATGAAACGGCGGAGAATCTGTTTGGCGACCTGCCGCCCTCCTGTTCTATGCTGATGCTAGCGGTTCAGGATTTGCTGGAGCTATGCCCGAACGATGAAATATTTAAATTATCTTCTCCTGTCAGCCGCAGCGATCTGACCGCTTCCGTTCGAATGCTGCTGCAAATGAGCCACAGGCTGGAGAAGTATATCCGGCCGCAGCGCAGCGAACAAGAGACCACCGTGATTAATGAGGCAAAGGCAGTACTGATGGACCGTTACGGTATGACCGAGGCCCAGGCCCATCGGTTCCTACAGAAAAAAAGCATGGATTCAGGAGCAAAGATGGTCCAAACTGCCAGACTGGTTCTCACCAGTCAGTAATTCAGAACATACGACGAAACGACGTCAAGTCGTTCGGCGGCAGTCCCTGACCGACTGCCGCCGCTTCGTCTATTCTGCGGCAAAGGGGCCGCGGAATGCGAACCACCATACAAATTGTCAAAGGAGACAGAGCCATGGCCAGAATTAATGACAATTTTCAAAAGCTTCCAGGGAATTACCTATTTTCGGAAATTGCCCGCCGCGTTGCCGCCTACCGAACTGAAAATCCGGACAGGGAACTTATTCTGCTTGGAATCGGGGACGTGACCCGCCCGCTGCCTGCCGCTGTGGTAGCCGCTATGCATAGGGCGGCCGACGAAATGGGGCAGGTGTCTACGTTCCGCGGCTACGGTCCGGAGCAGGGCTATGACTTCCTGCGCGAGACGATTGCACAGCATGATTTTGCCGCACGCGGGATCAAAATCCGTGCGGATGAAATCTTTATCAGTGACGGGGCAAAAAGCGACTGTGGCAATATCGTCGATATTTTTGCTCAGGATAACCGGGTTGCCGTCTGTGATCCGGTCTATCCTGTCTATGTGGATACTAATGTAATGTCCGGACGGGCCGGGGAGTATGACCCGGCCACGGGAAAGTGGTCCAATTTGTGCTACATGCCGTGTACAAGGGAGAATCACTTTATTCCGGAGGTCCTTCAGAAGCCGGTGGATTTGGTGTACCTCTGCTTCCCCAATAACCCCACTGGCGCGGTGGCTACCCGGGAACAACTGGCTGCGTGGGTGAACTATGCGAATGCCTGCGGAGCGATTATCCTTTTTGACGCCGCCTATGAGGCGTATATTACCGATCCGGCGATTCCCCACTCCATTTATGAGATTCCGGGGGCGGAGACCTGCGCCATTGAATTCCGGTCTTTTTCCAAGACTGCTGGCTTTACCGGTGCCCGCTGTGCCTACACGATGATCCCAGAGGCGCTGGTACGGGATGGCGCACATCTGCGGGACCTGTGGAACCGCCGTCAGTGCACCAAATTTAACGGTGTGCCCTATGTAACTCAGATGGGGGCCGCCGCCGTCTATTCGCCGGAGGGTGCCCAGCAGGTTCGGGAGAATTTGGACTATTACCGGAAAAATGCTGTCTGCATTCGAAATGGATTGCTGGCCGCTGGCCTTGCAGCCTTCGGCGGCGAGAATTCGCCCTATATCTGGGTGCGGACACCGGACGGCATGCCTTCCTGGGACTTTTTTGACCTGCTTCTGAAACAGGCAAATGTGGTGACGACACCCGGCGCCGGATTTGGACCCAGCGGAGAGGGTTATATCCGCCTGACCGCCTTCGGCGATGCAGAAAAGACCGCGCAGGCGGTGGAGCGCATCCGGAGTATCCTATAAATAAACTATAATTTCACTCTGCCCGAAAGGGGAATGACTATGGAAGATATGAGAATGGAGGAGGCCCGACAGCGGGGCCTGTATGATCCGACCTTTGAACATGATA
This sequence comes from Intestinimonas sp., assembly GCA_022653075.1. Lineage (GTDB taxonomy): Bacteria > Bacillota > Clostridia > Oscillospirales > Oscillospiraceae > Intestinimonas. The sequence goes on along the minus strand of JALCSB010000016.1, from coordinate 19,517 downwards.
ACTGCGGCATCGGTGCGGTCGTGAATATCAAAGGCGTAAAGTCACATCAGAACGTGGATGATGCACTGAAGATCGTGGAAAAACTGGAGCACCGCGCTGGTAAGGACGCCGAGGGTAAGACCGGTGACGGAGTTGGCATTCTACTTCAGATTTCCCACCGCTTTTTCAGCAAGGTGGCCAAGGAGCTGGGCTTTTCCATCGGTGGGGAGCGGGACTATGGTGTGGGAATGTTCTTTTTTCCACAGGATACGTTAAGGCGCAATCAGGCTAAGAAGATGTTTGAAATCATTGTGGAAAAGGAGGGTATGACCTTTCTGGGTTGGCGCACGGTTCCAGTTCAGTCGGACATTCTGGGACATAAAGCCCGGGCAAAAATGCCGTTTATTGAGCAGGGGTTTGTGGCTCGTCCCAAAGATATTGCCAAGGGCCTGCCGTTTGACCGGAAGCTGTACGTAGCCCGCCGGGTATTCGAGCAGTCCAACGATAATACTTATGTGGCTTCATTTTCTAGCCGAACCATTGTCTACAAGGGCATGTTCCTTGTAGGGCAGCTGCGTAAGTTTTACTCTGATCTTCAGGACGAGGATTATGAATCCGCTATTGCGCTGATCCATTCACGCTTTTCCACGAATACAAACCCGTCCTGGGAGCGTGCCCATCCGAATCGATTTATCCTTCACAACGGCGAAATCAACACCATCCGCGGTAATATTGACCGTATGCTGGCGCGGGAGGAAACCATGTCTTCCCAAGCGCTGGCGGGGGATATGGATAAGGTATTGCCGGTGGTGAATGTGTCGGGTTCCGATTCTGCCATGCTGGATAATACGCTGGAATTTCTTGTGATGAGCGGCATGGAGCTCCCGCTGGCCGTCATGATTACAATTCCAGAACCGTGGTCCAACGATAAGACCATTTCACGGGCAAAACGGGACCTCTACCAGTATTATGCGGTCTTGATGGAGCCGTGGGACGGGCCGGCGTCTATTCTGTTTTCCGATGGTGACTGCGTGGGCGCGGTATTGGACCGGAACGGTCTGCGTCCCTCACGGTACTATGTGACCTCGGATGGTCGGCTGATTCTGTCCTCGGAGGTAGGTGTGCTGGACATCCCCGCAGACCACATTGTGAAGAAGTCGCGCCTGGAGCCAGGCAAGATGCTGCTGGTGGACACAACCGTGGGCCGCATTATCGACGATAATGAGGTGAAGGAAACCTATGCCGCCCGTAAACCTTACGGCGAGTGGCTGGATAGCCATTTAGTCCACCTGACCGACCTGCCCTTGCCCAACCACAAGGTGGAAACCAGCACGCCCGAGCAGCGCGCGCGGCTACAAAAGGCATTCGGCTACACCTATGAGGATGTAAAGAACACCATCCTCCCCATGGCAAAAACCGGTGCCGAGCCTACCGCGGCCATGGGTACGGATATTCCACTGGCAGTGCTTTCCAGTCAGGATCAGCCGCTGTTTAATTATTTCAAACAGCTTTTTGCCCAAGTTACCAACCCACCCATCGACGCCATCCGGGAGGAAGTTGTTACCGATACCACCGTCTATATCGGTGACGACGGTAATTTGCTGGAGGAGAAGGCGGATAATTGCCGGGTTATCCAGGTCCGTAATCCGATTCTCACCTCCACCGACCTGATGAAGATCAAAAACATGCACCGGCCCGGCTTCAAGGTTGAGACCGTTTCCATTCTCTATTACCAAAACACACCGCTCAAGCGGGCCCTGGACCATCTCTACGTGGCGGTGGACCGGGCCTACCGGAATGGAGCTAATATCATTATTCTCTCCGACCGTGGCGTGGACGAGAACCATGTGGCGATTCCGTCTCTGCTGGCTGTTTCGGCCATTGAACAGTATTTGGTGCGCACCAAGAAGCGTACGGCAGTATCCATTATTCTGGAGTCTGCCGAGCCCCGGGATGTGCATCATTTTGCAACCCTTTTGGGCTACGGTGCGCGCGCCATCAACCCATATCTGGCGCAGGAGACGATTGGGGAACTGATCGACGAGGGGTTGCTGGATAAGGACTTCTATGCGGCGGTAAGCGACTATGACGACGCCATTCTCCACGGCATTGTAAAAATCGCGTCTAAAATGGGTATTTCCACAATTCAGTCCTATCAGTCCGCCCAGATCTTTGAGGCTATCGGTATCAATAAGAATGTCATTGACCAGTACTTTACCAATACGACCAGCCGGGTGGAAGGTATAGGCCTTGCTGAAATTGAGGCCATGGTGGATCGCAATCACTCCAAAGCGTTTGACCCGCTGGGACTTGGTACCGACCTCTCGCTGGATTCCATGGGGGAACATAAGGCGCGGGCGTGCCGGGAAGACCATATGTACAACCCCAGGACCATCCATCTCCTGCAGATGGCAACGCAGAGGGGAGATTATGATCTGTTTAAGCAGTACTCCTCTCTGGTGGACGACGAGACCATGCCCCATACGCTGCGCGGCCTGATGGAGATGAAGTATGCCGATGAACCGATCCCCATCGATGAGGTGGAGCCAGTAGATTCCATTGTAAAACGGTTTAAGACCGGTGCCATGAGCTATGGCTCCATTTCCCAGGAAGCCCACGAGTGTATGGCGAAGGCCATGAATCTGCTGGGAGGCAAGTCCAACTCCGGTGAGGGCGGAGAAAATCCCGAGCGCCTTAAGTCCGACCGGTGCTCTGCCATCAAGCAGGTGGCGTCCGGACGATTCGGCGTTACCAGCGAGTATCTGGTCTCCGCCAAGGAGATTCAGATCAAGATGGCGCAGGGCGCCAAGCCCGGCGAGGGCGGGCACCTGCCTGGGAAGAAGGTTTATCCGTGGATTGCGCGGACCCGTTATTCCACCCCGGGGGTGACTTTGATTTCACCGCCGCCGCACCATGACATCTATTCTATCGAAGACCTGGCCCAACTTATCTATGACCTGAAGAACGCCAACCGGCAGGCGCGTATTTCTGTAAAACTGGTTTCCGAGGCTGGCGTGGGAACAATTGCCGCCGGCGTGGCCAAGGCAGGCGCCCAGGTGGTCCTTATTTCCGGCTATGACGGCGGTACCGGCGCAGCGCCCCGCACGTCTATCCACAACGCCGGCCTGCCCTGGGAACTGGGCGTGGCTGAGACCCATCAGACCCTGATTCAGAATGATCTTCGCTCCCGCGTAACGGTGGAAACCGACGGTAAGCTGATGAGCGGCCGGGATGTGGCCATCGCGTGTATGCTGGGTGCGGAGGAGTTCGGCTTTGCCACCGCGCCGCTGGTTACCATGGGCTGCGTGATGATGCGGGTGTGCAATCTGGACACCTGCCCTGTGGGCGTGGCCACGCAAAATCCAGAGCTGCGCAAGCGGTTCAAAGGGAAACCGGAATATGTGGTAAACTTCATGCGCTTTATTGCGCAGGAGCTGCGGGAGCATATGGCTAAGCTGGGCGTGCACACGGTGGACGAGCTGGTGGGCCGCACCGATTTGCTACAGATGCGGAAACATGCGGTTAATGAACGCGCCGCCACGGTGGACCTGTCTGCCATATTGGATAATCCCTATATCGGGACAAAAGCCAAGACCCACTTTAACCCGGCGGATGTCTATGATTTCCATCTGGAAAAAACCGTAGACCTCAAACTTCTTGAGAAGAAGTTTAAAACGGCCCTGGAGCGGGGAGAGCGCAAACGTGTGGAGATTCCGGTTTCCAGTACCGACCGTACGCTGGGCACGATTCTCGGTTCTGACATTACCCGTGCCTATGGCAATCATCTGAAGGACGATACGCTGACCGTTAAATGTACCGGCGGCGGCGGGCAATCTTTCGGCGCCTTTATCCCCAAGGGGCTGACATTAGAGCTGGAGGGTGACTCCAACGACTATTTCGGCAAAGGACTTTCCGGCGGCAAACTGATCGTCTATCCGCCGAAAAACTGCCGGTTTGACCCGGCCTCCAATATTATCATCGGTAATGTAGCCCTTTACGGCGCCACTTCCGGCATGGCCTTTATCTGCGGTATGGCAGGAGAGCGGTTCTGTGTCCGTAACTCCGGCGCCACCGCCGTGGTAGAGGGCGTGGGAGACCACGGCTGTGAGTATATGACGGGTGGCAAAGTGGTGATTCTCGGCCCCACCGGCAAGAACTTTGCCGCCGGTATGTCGGGTGGCATCGCCTATGTGTGGGACCAGCACCGGGATCTCTATATGCGTCTTAATAAGGAACTGGTTTCCATGGAGCCAGTTACGGAAAAGCATGATGTAACGGAGCTTAAAACGCTGATCGAGGCTCACTGGAAGGCCACCGGATCACAGCGCGCCAGGGACTTGCTAAACCGGTTTAGTCAGGAACTGCCCAACTTCAAGAAGATCCTGCCCCACGATTATGACCGTATGCTGCGCACCATTGCACAGTTGGAGGAAAAGGGCATGAACCGTGAGCAGGCTGAGATCGAGGCATTTTACGTGAATACGAGGGGAGGGGCACAGTAATGGGAAAACCAACAGGGTTTATGGAATACGAACGGGAAAACGATCTCGCTGAAGCGCCCCTTTCCCGGATTAAACACTGGAATGAGTTCCATCCGCCGCTGTCCCGCGAGAAAAGACAGGAACAAGGCGCCCGGTGCATGGAGTGCGGCGTACCGTACTGTCAATCCGGCGCAGTGCTTCATGGGATGGTTTCCGGCTGTCCACTTCATAATCTGGTACCGGAGTGGAATGACTTGGTCTATACCGGAAACTTTGACCATGCGCTTCAACGTCTGCGCAAAACCAATAATTTTCCTGAGTTTACCGGGCGCGTCTGTCCCGCGCTGTGCGAGGCTGCCTGTACCTGCGGCCTCTATGGCGATCCGGTTACAGTAAAGGCCAATGAATTGTGGATTATCGAGGATGCCTGGGCAGAGGGGCGCATGAAGCCCAAACCGCCCAAGGTGCGTACCGGTAAGCGGGTGGCGGTGGTTGGTTCGGGACCTTCCGGACTGGCTGTGGCCGATCAGCTCAATCATCGGGGACATACGGCAGTGGTATTCGAGCGGTCTGACCGGGCGGGGGGACTGCTCATGTACGGTATTCCAAATATGAAACTGGAAAAGCGGATTGTTACCCGCCGCACCGAATTTATGACCGCTGAGGGCGTGGAGTTTCGCACTGGCGTGGACGTGGGGAAGGACGTGACGGCGGATCAGCTTCTGGCGGATTTTGACGCGGTGGTTCTCTGCGGCGGCGCGGGTAATCCCCGCGATCTGAAGGTGCCCGGCCGGGAGGGAAGCGGTGTATATTTCGCCGTGGACTTTCTGAAATCCACGACAAAAAGCCTGCTGGATTCCGACCTGACCGATAAGCGCTATGTAGACGCCGCCGGCAAGCAGGTGGTCATCATAGGCGGCGGCGATACGGGTAATGACTGTGTTGGAACCTGCATCCGCCATGGCTGTGCCTCTGTCATTCAACTGGAGATGATGCCAAAAGCACCCGACAGCCGCGCGGAGGATAATCCGTGGCCGGAGTGGCCGAAAATCTGTAAAACGGATTATGGTCAGGAGGAGGCTATCGCCAAATTCGGCCACGATCCCCGGCTCTATCAGACCACGGTGACGGAGCTGGTACGGGATGAGCAGGGTACGCTGAAAGCTGCCAAGACGGTCAAATTAGGCAAGAATTTGAAGCCTGTTCCGGGCACCGAGGACGTTTTGCCCTGTGATCTGCTGCTGATTGCCGCCGGGTTCCTGGGGCCGCAGTCCTATGTACCGGAAGCTTTTGGCGCGGCGGTAAATGAGCGCAGTAATATCCGGACCGAACCAGGCCGTTATGCCACGGCGGTACCGAAGGTCTTTACAGCCGGCGACATGCACCGGGGGCAGTCTCTGGTGGTGTGGGCTATTGCGGAGGGCCGCGCGGCCGCTCGTGAGGTGGACGAGTACCTGATCGGATACAGCAATTTGAACTGAATATTCCGTTTTGCCGGCCCCGCTGTATTCTCTATGCAGCGGGGCCGGCATCTGTTTTAAACCGGTAAAAAACAGAATACAAATGCAATTTGGAAATTTATGAAAAGATTTGAGTTTCCCTGTTGTCTATGTTATGATAAGAAACGGTATAGACAGAGGCCCGCCGCAGGATCGAGCGCTGGCGGGTGCAGAGAGGTGTTACATATGGGAGTTCCGGAACAGACCTTCCGCACGTCCGTATTCGGCGGTTTTAACCGGCAAGACGTACTGGATTATATCTCGGACGCGGCGCAGACGCAGGCGGAACGCACTGCCACGTTGCAGCGCGCGAGGGAAGAGGCGGAATCGGCTGCTGAAAAAGACCGTACCGCCGCCCAGAGGGCTGAAGGGCAAGTTGCTGGTTTGCAGCAGCGGATTGAGGAACTGACAAAAATACTGGAAGAAAAATCGGCTGCGCTGACGGAAAAAACGAAAGCGCTGGCGGATGTGGAGCAATTTGCCGCCCAGGCGCAGCAGACGCTGGAGAGCCTCCAAACAGAGAATGAACAGATGAAAGCAGTGATGGAAAAAATGAGAGCAGGTGCCGCGGCCTATGATGAATTGAAGGACCGCACCGCTACCATCGAACTGGAAGCCCATCAGCGGGCACAGGCCATTGAATCCGCCGCCGAGGAGAACGCACAGAAGACCCGCGAAGAGGTGGAGCAGCTGCTCCGGCGAATTCAAAGCGGGTATGAGCGCCTGCGGGGCGACGTGGACGCAACGCTATCCCATGCCATGGGAGAACTGGGCCGGGCGGATAAGGCCCTGCGCGCGGTTCAAACCGAATTTTCGGAGCATGATGCCGCCCTGCAGCATCTGCTTGTCAGCTATGGGGGCAATCCCTGTGGCCTTACGGCACCGGAACCGCTTCCTCTGGATGAGAAGGAGGAGGCCGTGGCGAGATGACGGAACAGGAGACGATTTCCCTTGATACGTCAGAACTGCGGCCCGTTCTGACCAAACTCCAGATCGGGGACCGGATTCTGCTTTCCGGTGTTATCTATACCGCCCGGGACGCCGCGCATAAACGGCTGTTTGAACGATTGGACCGGGGAGAGGAGCTTCCGATCCCAATTCGGGATTCCGTCATCTATTATGCGGGGCCTACACCAGCCCAGCAGGGTATGGCGGTAGGCGCCTGTGGGCCCACCACCGCCGGGCGGATGGACCGCTTCGCACCCCGGCTGCTCAATATGGGTCTGGCTGCCATGATTGGAAAAGGGGACCGCAGTCAGGCGGTGGAGGCAGCCATCCGGGAAAACGGTGCCTGCTATTTTGCCGCCGTGGGCGGAGCGGGGGCTTTAATTGCACAATGTATCCAATCGGCGGAGGTTGTGGCCTTCGAGGACTTAGGCTGTGAATCCATTAAAAAGCTAATCGTGAAAGATTTTCCGGTGACCGTGGCCATTGACTGCCGCGGCGGAAACCGCTATAAGAGCGGGCGCGCGCTGTATCAGCAAATCTGAACAGGAAGAAAAAAGCAGGGCGGCTGCATGAATTGCAGCCGCCCTGCTTTTTCAAATTGATCCGGAAAGTGTTTAATCTCCCATCAGCAGATACATAACTGCCTTCTGGGCATGAAGCCGGTTCTCGGCTTCCTCAAAAATTTCGTCGGCATGCGCCTCGAACACCTCGGCGGAAATTTCCTCGCCCCGATGGGCGGGCAGACAGTGCTGTACCATCGCGGAGGCATGTGCTTTTTTCATGAGCGCCTCGTTGATTTGATAACCCTGAAAGGCAATCCGGCGTTTCTGTGCTTCGTCCTCCTGCCCCATGGATGCCCACACGTCGGTAATGATCACATCAGCGTCCTCTGCGGCTTCCAGGGGATTACAGGCTAAGCGGAAGCTGGCGTCGGTCACGGTTTTTGCATAGTCCAGGACCTTCTGGTCCGGCTCATAGCCCTTGGGACAGGCCACCGATACGTTCATACCGCATTTGAGACCGCCCACAATGAGAGAATTGGCCATATTGTTGCCGTCCCCGATAAAGCACAGATTCAGCCCCGCCAGCCGGGTCATGCGCTCCCGGACAGTCATGAGATCGGCCAATACCTGACAGGGATGGGCAAAGTCGGTCAGACCGTTGATGACGGGAATGGTTGCAAACTTGGCCAGTTCCTCCACCTCAGCCTGCTCGTAAGTTCGGATCATAATGCCGTCGCAGTAGCGGGACAGAACTCTGGCGGTGTCCTCAATAGGTTCTCCACGACCGATTTGAGACTCCCTGCCGGAGAGAAACAGCGCGTGGCCGCCCAACTGATACATACCGGTCTCGAAAGAGACGCGGGTGCGGGTGGAGTTTTTTTCAAAGATCATGGCCAGAGATTTGCCTTCCAGATAATTATGCGTTAGCTTGTGCTTTTGATTATACTTCATCTGGTCGCCCACGTTCAGAATCTTAGTGATGTCCTCCCGGGACAGGTCCATGAGTTTTAACAAATCTTTTTTCATGCTGTACACCTCTTTTCTAGGATTTCAACGTATTCCGGAGAATTGCCAGACCCTGGTCCATCTCATCCTTTGTAATCGTAAGCGGAGGGAGCAGCCGCAGGCCGGGTCCGGCGGTGAGAACGAGTAGGCCGTTTTGAATAAGCCGCACCGCCAGCTCCCGATTGGATACATTGCCCTTCACTTCAATACCGATCATGAGGCCCAAGCCGCGGGTCTTGCCCAGGCAGGGCAGATTCATGGCTTCTATCGCGCTTCGGAGATAGGTACCCTTTTCCTTTACGGCGTTCAGCGCGGCGTCGTCTAAAATGTCCAGCACAGCCAGTGCAGCCGCTGCGCAGACGGGATTGGCGCCAAAAGTACTGGCATGGGTGCCTGGGGTCAGTACGTCCCGGCATTTTTCATTGGCCAGAAAACCGCCGAAGGGAAGTCCGCCCGCAATTCCTTTGGCAAAGGAGACTGCGTCCGGCTGGATGCCGTACTGCTGATAGCAGAACAGGGTACCGGTCCGCCCAATCCCGGTCTGCACCTCGTCCACCAGCAGCAGCCAATCCCGCTGCGTGCAGAGCGCGGCAAGATCGTGGATAAAGCCCTGATCCATGGGCAACACGCCGCCCTCGCCCTGAATCAGCTCCAGCATCACGGCGCATACGTCGTCTCCCTCCACTTCCTTTATACCCTCAAGGGTAGGTGTGGCATAGCGAAATCCCTGATCAAAAGGGAAAAAGTAGTTGTGGAACACATCCTGCCCGGTGGCGGTCAGCGTGGTAATGGTGCGGCCATGAAAGGAATTTTTCAGAGTAAGAATGGCGTTGCGGCCCTTACCATATTTGTCAAAGGAGTATTTCCGGGCCAGCTTGATGAGGCCCTCGTTGGATTCTGCGCCGGAGTTGGCAAAAAAGACATCCGACATGCCGGAACGCTGGCACAGCTTTTGTGCCAGCTTCGGACCGGGCTGGGAGTAGAACAGGTTGGAAATATGCCCCAGCTTCTGAATCTGCTCCGTAATGGCGGAGATCCACGCGGGGTTGCAGTGTCCGACGGAAGCCGCACCGATACCGCTGGCGAAGTCAATATACTTCTGGCCGTTGAGTGCATACAGCGTGGCATTTTTTCCGTGGTCTATGTCCACTGGAAAACGTCCGTAGGTGTGCATGATGTACTGGCTGTCCAACTGGACAAGCTCGTCATGGGTCATACTCTGGTACCCTTCTTTCACAATATCATGGTTCCGATACCCGCATCGGAGAGAAGCTCGTTAAGAATAGAATGGGGAATACGTCCGTCCAGGATATGGGCGCGCTCCACGCCGGAACGCACCGCCTCCACGCAGCAGTCCACCTTTGGGATCATACCACCCTGAATAATCCCGTCTTTAATGAGACCGGGGACCTGAGACAGCTCCACCACATGCAGCAAAGTGCTCTCATCATGGGGATCTTGCAACAGGCCGCGTACGTCGGTCAGCAGAATGAGCTTCTCCGCGCCCAGTGCCACGGCCAGCTTGGCGGCCGCCGTATCGGCGTTAATATTATAGGCGCACTCAGCGTCCTCGCCCTGTGCCACAGTGGATATGACAGGAATGTAGCCTTTTTCCAGGACATCGGTTGCCGGCGCAGGTTCCACCTGCGTGATCCTACCGACAAGGCCATACTGTTCCTCCAGTTGGACAGCTTTCAGCATTCCGCCGTCCATACCGCATAGGCCGATGGCTCGGCCTCCCATCCGGTTAATGGTGGCCACCAGATCCTTATTTACTTTCCCACACAACACCTGCTGAACGATATCCATGGTCTCTTTGTCGGTATAGCGCAGTCCGTTTACAAATCGGGACTCCTTGCCGATTTTTTTCAGCATGGCGGTAATTTCCGGCCCCCCGCCATGTACTACGACTACACGGATCCCTACCAAGTTCAGCAGCACAATATCGCTGATGACCGCATGGCGCAGCTCGTTGGATACCATGGCGTTGCCGCCGTATTTGATCACAACGGTCTTACCGTTGAATTTTTGAATATAGGGAAGCGCTTCGGCCAATACACCGGCCCGCTCCACATGAGAGGATGACATACCTACTCGCTCCTTTGTTACTTAAACAGGCGCCGCCGTATGAAAAACGGCGCGCAGGCCGGTGAAAAAACTACAGGGCCGGCTGTTTCGATCAGGTCCTGTAATCACCGTTGATCTTAACATAATCGTAGGTAAGGTCGCAACCCCAGCACTCGGCCCGCTGTTCGCCCTCGTGGAGGTTCACGTCGATGACCACCTCGTCCTGAGACAGAATGCTCTTGGCCGCGTCTTCATCAAAGTCGAGACCGGCACCGTCCTTGCAGACCAAAATCTCGCCTGCCGGGGAGGTAAATGTCACATCCACATATTCAGGACGGAAAGGGGCCTTGGAGTAGCCCATGGCGCACAGTACACGGCCCCAGTTGGCATCGGCACCAAACATGGCCGCCTTGACCAGCGAGGACCCTACCACGGCCTTGGCCAGCCGCTCGGCGGTTTCCTCATTGCGGGCGTTATGGATCAAGCAGGTAACAAGCTTGCTGGCGCCCTCGCCGTCGCCGGCAATCCTGCGGGCCAGTGCGCGACAGAGTTCACCCAATGCTTTGACAAATACGACATAATTATCGTCCTTCCACTCAATGAGCGGATTGTCTGCCATGCCATTGGCCAAAATTACACACATGTCGTTCGTGGAGGTGTCGCCGTCCACTGTGACCCGGTTGAAGGTGACGGGGATCACCGCATGGAGGGCGTCGGAGAGCATCTCGTGCGTGATGGCACAGTCCGTGGTGATAAAGCAGAGCATGGTGCCCATGTTGGGGTGAATCATGCCGGAGCCTTTGGCGATGGCGCCGATGGTGACGGTCTTTCCGCCAATTAGAAAGGAGACCGTCTGCTCCTTTTTCACAGTATCAGTGGTCATGATGGCATGCGCGGCCGCGTCGGAGCCGTCCTGGGAGAGTTGCCCGACTAAGAAGGGGGTACCCTTTTGGATGGCACCGACGTTCAGGGTCTGTCCAATAACGCCGGTGGATGCCACCACAAAGTCGCTGGCCTTGCGGCCGGTGGCTTCGGCGGCGCAGCGGCACATGGCCTCCGCGTTTTCATGTCCCTTGGGTGCGCATGCGTTGGCGTTGCCGCTGTTGGCGATGACACCCCAGGCCACGCCGTCCTCCAGATGCTCCATGGTGATATAAATGGGAGAAGCCTTGACCCGGTTGAGCGTATAAACGGCGGCTGCGGTACACTCCTTCTCGGACAGAATCATGGCGAGGTCTTTCTTGCCGGTCAGAAAATCATCGGTGGTTGTGCAGGTTCCGCCTTTGACGCCGCAGCGGATACCGGCTGCCAGAAAGCCCTTTGGGGCGGTCACGCCGCCGGAGATGTATTTCATTTCGCTTCCTCCTGTTCCAGTGTCAGGCCCTCGTACTCAGGCAGGCCCAGCATCAGATTCATATTCTGAACGGCGGCGCCGGAAGCGCCCTTGCCCAGATTGTCAAAAAGTGCGGTTACGATGGTTTGATCCTCCCGGCCGGAGACCACCAGCCGGAGACAATCTGTACCGGCCATACAATTGGCGGGCAGATAGGTTCCGTTGCCCATTTTTTCCGATACAGTCACCAGAGTCTGGCCGTCGTAATAAGAGCACAGCATGTCGCGGATATCCTCGGCGGTGGGTGTGCCGGGCAGGCGAGCGTTATGGAGCATGATGGTGGTAGCCATGCCCTTATAATAGTCGTCCACTACCGGGCAGAACACCGGCGGATTGGTGAGACCGGACAGCAGGTGCATTTCCGGCAGGTGCTTGTGCTGGAGATTAGTACCGTAAATGCGGGGGCTTTTCAAAGCCGGATCTTTTTCGCCCGTTTCATACTGTGCAATCATCTTTTTTCCGCCACCGGAGTAGCCGGTAAGGGAAAAGCAGGTGACGGGATAGTCCCTTGGCAGCACACCCAACGAAACCAGGGGTGCGGCGGAGGAGAGAAAACCGGTGGCATGGCAGCCGGGATTGGCTACCCGGCTGGCATAACGAATTCGCTGACGCTGTCCGGCCAGCAACTCTGGGAAACCATAGACCCAGCCCTTAGCGGTGCGGTGGGCGGTGGAGGCGTCGATGATCTTTGCGTGAGAACTTTCCGCTAGCGTTACCGCTTCGATAGCGGCGGTGTCCGGCAGGCAGAGAAATACAATATCGGCCGCCTGAATCAGCTTTTTTCTTACCTCCGGGTCCTTACGCTGATTCGGATCAATGAGCAGCAGTTCAAGGTCAGAGCGAACCCCAAGCCGTTCATAGATTTGCAGGCCGGTGGTACCCTCTTTTCCATCGATAAATATCTTTGGTTTCATAAAACCTTACCTTCTTTGGATGACTTATAAGATAAAACTCACCCGCGGGCGTCCAGAAATTCCTTGATGTGCTGGATCTGTTTTATGACGCTCTCTTTTGCGGGGCCGCCGTAGACCTTACGGCCGTTTACGCAGGTGGATAGTTCCAGCGCTTTGTAGACATCAGCTTGAAATACCGAGGAGACGGATTGGAAATCCTTCAGGGGCAGTGTGTCCAGATTTTCGCCGGTTTTGATGCACATGTTGACCAGACGACCCACAATCATATAGGCGTCACGGAAGGGTACGCCCTTCTTTACCAGATAGTCTGCGCAGTCGGTGGCGTTGATGAAGCCCCCGGAGGCCGCGCGGGCCATATTCTTGGGCTTTACCGTCAGCGTATCCACCATGGCGGCGAATACAGGGAGACACTGCTCCACCGTGTCGATGGCATCGAACACGGGCTCCTTATCCTCCTGCATGTCCTTATTATAGGCCAGCGGCAGGCCCTTCATTACGGTTAAAAGGGTAATGAGGGAACCATAGACCCGACCGGTCTTGCCGCGCACCAGCTCCGCCACGTCAGGATTTTTCTTCTGAGGCATGATGGAAGAGCCGGTGGAATAGGCGTCGTCCAACTCCACATATTTAAACTCCCATGAACACCAGAGTATAATCTCCTCGGAGAAACGGGACAGGTGCATCATGAGAATGGAGCAGGCGGAGAGAAATTCCAGCGCAAAGTCGCGGTCGGACACAGAGTCCATGGAGTTGTCGGTGGGCGCGCGGAAGCCCAGGCTCTCTGCGGTTTGGAACCGGTCTACCGGATAGGTGGAAGTGGCTAAAGCACCCGCGCCCAGCGGACACTCATCCATGCGTTCCAGACAGTCCTCCAGCCGGGTTACGTCGCGCTTAAGCATGTTGGCATAGGCCATCATGTAGTGAGCAAACGTGGTGGGCTGGGCCCGCTGCAAATGGGTGTAGCCAGGCATGACGGTGTTCAGATTGGCCTCCGCTTTTTTAACCAGAACCCGCTCCAGGTCCAGAATCATGCCAATAACAACGGGAATCTCTTTTTTTACGTACAGCCGGAAATCCACAGCCACCTGGTCATTCCGGGAACGGGCCGTGTGCAGTCGCTTGCCCGTGTCGCCGATGCGCTGAGTCAGCATGGATTCCACGTTCATATGGATATCTTCGTTTTCCAGTGAGAATTCAACCGTGCCTGCTTCGATATCCACCAGGATGGCCTTCAAGCCATCAACAATCTTTTCCGCCTCATGCTTCTCTATAATACCCTGCTTACCCAGCATCTGCGCATGAGCGATGGAACCTGCGATGTCCTCCTTATAAAGTCGGGCGTCAAAGGAAATGGAGGAGTTAAAGTCATTGACCAGCGTATCGGTTTCCTTCTGAAACCGGCCTGCCCAAAGTTTCATAGCGATCTATCTCCTTACTATAATAAGGTATCAGGTTATTGATACGGCGCGCCGGGGAGAGCCCCCGGACGCGCCGTTCTCTTCTCAGTGCAGTTTGCCCTCCTTAAGCAGCGCATGAACCTTGATGGGCAGACCGTAGAGATTGATGAAGCCCTGCGAGTCCATCTGGTTATAGTCACTTTCACCAAAGGTTGCAATATCTTCCGAGTAGAGGGAATAGGGGGAAGTAACGCCGGCGTTGCTTATATTGCCCTTATACAGTTTAAGTTTTACGGTGCCGGTCACATTCTGCTGGGTTACATCTACAAAAGCGGACAGCGCTTCCCGCAGGGGAGTGAACCACTGGCCGTTATACACCAGTTCGCCAAAGGTGATCGCCAGTTCCGCTTTCTTGTGGGCGGTCATCTTATCCAGGCACAGGGTCTCTAGCACTTCGTGGGCCTTGTAGAGGATAGCGCCGCCCGGCGTCTCATATACCCCACGGCACTTCATGCCCACCAGCCGGTTTTCCACAATATCCAAAAGGCCGATACCATTTTCGCCGCCCAACTTGTTGAGGGTGCGGACGATGTCGCTGCCTTTCATCTTCTTACCATCCACGGACACAGGAACACCCTTCTCGAACTTAATGGTCACATAGGTGGGCTGGTCGGGAGCCTTGATGGGGGAGACACCCAATTCCAAAAAACCATCCTTCTCATACTGGGGTTCGTTGGCGGGGTCTTCCAGATCCAAACCCTCATGACTTAAATGCCATAGGTTCTTATCCTTGGAGTAGTTGGTTTCCCGGTTGATTTTCAGGGGGATGTGATGGGCCTCGGCATATTCAATTTCTTTATCCCGGCTGTCAAGCTCCCAAGTCCGCCAGGGGGCGATGATTTTCATTTCGGGCGCAAAAGCCATAATCGCCAGTTCGAAGCGGACCTGATCGTTACCCTTGCCGGTGCAGCCGTGGGCGATGGCGTCGGCACCTTCTTTTTTGGCGATCTCCACAATACGTTTGGCGATAATGGGACGTGCAAACGAAGTACCCAACAGGTACTCCTCATACTTGGCGCCCGCCTTCATGGTAGGGAAAATGTAATCATCCACAAATTCGTCAGTCAGATCCTCGACATACAGTTTGGAGGCGCCGGTTTTGAGTGCCTTTTCTTCCAGACCATCCAGCTCAGCACCCTGCCCCACATCGGCGGAGACAGCGACCACCTCACAATTATTATAATGTTCCTTAAGCCAGGGGATAATGACGGATGTATCCAGACCGCCGGAATAAGCGAGAACCACTTTTTTAATATCAGACATGGTGTTTTCCTCCATAAGTTTAAACGTTGGAATTATCATACCACGTCCTGACAGATTTCGCAAGAGGCAAAATGCATAAATATCCTGTATAAATCCATACCATACAGATAAAAATGAATATTTATTAGCTAGCCAACTATGAAGTTCTATTTTTATAGATGGAATCTGCGTCTTGCCTCCTCACGCAGACCCGGTGTGCGGCGGATGACGATCAACGGTACGATGATTGCCGCGCAGATCACCAATACAACTACCGACCACCCGGGTGTAAATGTGCCGAACAGCCACCGGTCCACCCAATATTCGATGGAGAGGGTAAACAGCCCCAGAGCCCCGATAATCAGCGTGATACTGGTTAAGATGGAACGGTGATGTCCCCGCAGCAGCAGGCCCAACAGGATAGTCAGCAAGCCGCCGGACAGGATAATCGGCAGCGCCAATTGGAGGTACCAGTCCCAGCCGTGCAAGTCGATAGAGATCAGCAGGAGATATACGCCTACCGCACAGGTATCCAGCGCAAGACGCAGCCACAGGTGGAGGCTCCGGTGCAGAAGCGGCGGCACAAACCACAGCCACAAGGTGACTGCCGCACCGATGACATAGAGAGACCAAGCTCGCTGAGTACGCAAGAACAGCAGGTTCAGCAGCCCGCAGCACAGGGATACCGAGAGAAGCAGAACGGTGTACAGCAGTACCAGTTCCCGCCGGTCCACCGGGGGAACTTCCTCCCGATGGCTGGGGAAGGGGGGAGGTATTTGTTCATCCGAAGGATGGCGTGGATTTACCACCGGTGTGTGGCACAGCGGGCAGCTTTTTGCGGTTGGATGCAGTTCCACACCGCAGTTAACACAGTAAGACATGGCGTGGTCACTCCTCTCGATTGGATTCCACACGGACTGGAATGCCCGCGTGAACCAGATGACGGAAAAAGTCCCGTTCCACATCGCTTTCTTTAACGGTACCGGCAAACGTGATTTCCATGGTGTTTTCGTAGCTGATGCTGGCACAGTTGGAGCGCGGGGCATAAGATTGTCCCAGAATAACCTCCATGCGGCGGATATGGGGCGCCATCGCGGCAGGGACCCGGAAAGCCCCGGGATTGGTATAAGTGGTGGAATAAGGGCGGTTGCCCGCAGCGCGGTAACTGAGCTTCATGCCTAAGTTTTTGATGGGTGCGGGAATCAATTTCAGCAGGCAACTGTGCTGTAATTTTACATTACGTGTGATCTGAGCGGCCATTTCCTGTCGGCTGATGTGTAGCCGCATCTGATGATGCACTTGGGCTACAATCTCATCAAAGGTGTAATTCCCCAGATTGGGATCAATAAAGGGACGGACCGTAAGCACGAAATTACGCAAAGTCTGGCTGGGAAAGTGTCCGCGCAGATTAATTGGAACGGCCAGAGCTACCGGATATTCCCGGCGGTTCTTTTCCCAGTGCTGTTTCTGGAGCAGCGACTGGATGAGCACCGCCGCCAGATATTCCGTGATGGAAGCACCACTGCGCTTTGCTACCTGATGGAGCTTATCCAGAGGGACAAGACCCATGGTGACATTTAACGTATAAAACGGTTCAGGCGTACCGCGGCCGGGGTACGCCTTAGCTGCACCCATGCCCCGGCAGGAAGGGGCGTGGGCGTATCGTCCGTAAGAGTCCTCCAGTTCTTCCGGCCGGGGCGGCTCATTTACATCCAGAACGCCGTCGCCGTTTGGAATATCGTGACCCAGCTCCCGAAGATAAACAGCCAGCAAAGTGCGCAAAAGAGTCAGAGAACCTGCTCCGTCGGACAGGGCATGAAACACTTCCATAGAAATACGGCAGTTATAGTAAAAAAAACGGATCAGCCATCCGTTGTCTTCACGAAATCTTACCGGCTGGCAGGGATTATTGATATCCTCACGGACGAAAGGTCCGGGACTGTCATTGGGTTCAAAGTAATACCAGAACGCTCCGCGGCGAATGCGTACGGCGAACCCGGGAAAGCGCGGCATGGTCCGATCTACCGCGCGCTGGAGGGCCTCAGGATCCACAGGACGTGTCATGACGGCAGAAAAGCGATAGATCGCAGAATAGTTTTCACGCTGAATGGCGGAATAAATCATCGCGGCATTATCCAACCGGAACCAGGTCTTGATTTCTGCGTGCTTCTTTGTCATTCTGCTACGCTCCTGCCTTTTTAGAATACTATATTATTATACCATTATTATATCATTGTCCCTGTCCCGCGGCAAGGCGAAGGGAGGGAGATAGAGTACGGCGTTCCAGATCGCATTGAAATAACCAGGAATCCGCCTGCGGGAGCAGTCCCGCAGGCGGATTCCGTTTACCGAGCATAAATAAAAGGACTCTCAAAATGTAACATTTTGAGAGTCCTTTTAGGTGGAGGCGCCACCCAGACTCGAACTGGGGGTAAAGGTTTTGCAGACCTCTGCCTTACCACTTGGCTATGGCGCCATCTTAAAAAACGAAAAACTGGAGCAGGTGACGAGGCTCGAACTCGCTACCTCCACCTTGGCAAGGTGGCGCTCTACCAGATGAGCTACACCTGCGTATCATCATCTTATGAGGATGGAACGCAATTTAGAAAGAAAATACTGTGGGAAAGCTCCGGGGGATACCAACGTACCCCCCGGAGTGGTGCCTCCGGTCGGAATCGAACCAACGACACGAGGATTTTCAGTCCTCTGCTCTACCGACTGAGCTACAGAGGCATATAGACCCACTCAACATGACACACCTAATGGGGTGGCGACCCGGATCGGGCTCGAACCGACGACCTCTAGCGTGACAGGCTAGCGTTCTAACCAACTGAACTACCGGGCCAACTAAGGGATTTGGTGGGAACAACAGGGCTCGAACCTGTGACATCATGCTTGTAAGGCATGCGCTCTCCCAGCTGAGCTATGCTCCCTTGCTGCGCTGAACTGCTATCCTTTTCAGACGGCGAAAGTTATTATAGCAAACCATTTTAAGAATGTCAACCTCAAAATCGACATTTTCGCAAATTTTTACAAGCCGCTAAAAAATACCTTCTTCTCCGATTATTTTGTATTGAGAGCAAAAAAATGCTTTACAAACCTAAAAGTTATGATATAATACTATCTGTTCGCGGTAAGCGTTTGGGAGTGCAGATAATGTGCTCAGCAGTCTCCCGAAGCAGACAACTGAAAATAGAAATATTTGGGCTTGTAGCTCAGCTGGGAGAGCACGCGGAACGGTTTCAGCAATAGTAGTGTAACTCACTTGGCAACCACTCGATTCGCATCGTAACAATTGGAAATATTTGGGGGCGTAGCTCAGCTGGGAGAGCAAGCTATCCGCAAAGCGGGCCCCAGCCACCTGACAACTTGCACAAAGCAAAATCTAAAAATTGAACAAATTCCACAACTTGGGGGCGTAGCTCAGCTGGGAGAGCACGCGGTACGGTTTCAGCAACACTCATGTAACTCACTTGGCAGCCACTCGGTTCGCATCAGTAAAATTGGAAATATTTGGGGGCGTAGCTCAGCTGGGAGAGCAAGCTATCCGCAAAGCGGGCCCCAGCCACCTGACAACTTGCACAAAGTTAAATCCGAAAATTGAACAAATTAAACAACTTGGGGGCGTAGCTCAGCTGGGAGAGCGTACGGTTCGCATCCGTAAGGTCGAGAGTTCGATCCTCTTCGTCTCCACCAAGAAAGCGGTTAAATCGATTGATTTAGCCGCTTTTTCATAACTTTTTGGAGGATTTTGAGGGCCTGCGAACCTGCCGTTTCCACGCTTTTTCGTAAAATTGACCCCGCCCGGTTCGCATTCTATTTTCCCATGTGAAAAAGAGGGCAAGAATTGACTCAAAAGCCATCCCTAAAATGCCACAGGCAAAACAGCCCCAAAACCTTAGAAGTTGCGAACCATACCCTGCGCTCGGTTCGCATCTAAATTTCCAAAAGTATTGCAATATCAAGAAAAATCGAACTTCTCCCCAGAAGTACAATAGGGTGCTCAGGGCCAACATTCTGCAAAGAATG
>JALCSB010000015.1 GCA_022653075.1 Intestinimonas sp. | reverse complement strand
GGTCCTCCCAGCGGCGGACCTCCGTGTATTCCGGGGCCTCTTCCAGGGTGTCGGCGTAGAAGTACCGTGAAACGTCTCCTAAGCCATCGTTGAAGCCGAGATGCAGCGCGATCATCTTCCCGTCGAGGTATTCGCTGGTATAGATTTCAATGAAGAGCTTTCCGGATTCCATGCTGTACCAGGGATAGTGAGGATTGCCGTTCATGCCGGGCGTCTTCTCCAGCGCCGCCGCGCTGATGCCGAGCTCCCGTTTGATCAGGGCCCGGGCCTGCGTGTTACTGAACCTTTTCATAAAACCGACCTCCTTCTCATTTTGGGGTAAAAAAAGCGAAGAGATAAATCTCTTCGCTTACTTTCGTATTCAATTCGCCTGAGGATAGCGAAAAGCCATCGTTGGTAGCAGCAACGATGGCTTTTCATGAATTTTGATTTAGAGATATGACACAACAAACAAAAAACAAAAAATCAAAACCCACCCTGGTAGACGATACAGGATTTGAACCTGTGACCTCCCGCACGTCAAGCGGATGCTCATACCAGCTGAGCTAATCGTCCTTTTCGGTGTGACCTACAGACACAACGTGTATTTTAACGTAAAATCGGGGACTTGTCAACCACTTTTTTTGCTGTTATACTTATTTTTACTTGGTATAAACGGGAGAGGAGGCGAACGTCGGTGGAGTGGGGCGTTCTGGTTCTGCCGGGCGGGGCTTACCGGGAGACCTCCCGCCGGGAAGGAGAACCGGTGGAGCAGGCTTTCCGCCGAGCGGGGTTTTCCGCTCGGACTCTTCATTACAGTGTAGCACCCAGCCGATGGCCCGCCGCTTTTCTGGAGTCGGCGCGGGCGGTGGAAAATCTGCGGGCGGAAGGCTGTCGCCGGGTAGCGGTGTGCGGATTTTCCGCGGGAGGACATCTGGCGGGATGTCTGGCCAATCTCTGGGGGCATCCGGTTCTGGAAGAGAATGGGCTGGAGTCGGCGCGGGTGCGGCCGGACGCTGCCATCCTGGCCTATCCGGTGATCTCGTCGGGCCCATTTGGGCACCGGACCAGCTTCCGGAATCTGTTGGGCGGCGCGGTTATCCCGCCGGAGCTGTCGCTGGAGCGGAGCGTGACACCGGAGAACCCACCCACGTTTCTGTGGGCTACCTTAACCGATGGCACCGTACCGGCGGAAAATACCCTGCTCTACGCGCAGGCCCTGCGCCGGGCGGGCATACCTTTTGAGCTTCACCTTTATCCCCACGGCCCCCATGCTATGGCACTGGCTGACGGGCAGACTCTGGGTCGGCCGGACCAGCAGGACCCCCATGTGGCAGGCTGGTTTGCCCAATGTCTGGAATGGCTGCGTGCCCTGTGACCGGGCGCGGGAAAGGAGCAAACAGGATTTGGAGAGAAAAACGGTTTTGGTGACCGGTTCCAGCCGGGGCATCGGTGCGGCCGCAGCCCGGGCGTTTGCCCTGTCGGGCTATGCGGTGGCCATCCAGTATTACCGGTCGGAGCAGACGGCCCGGGCACTGGCCCGGGAACTTGCCGGGACTGGCACGGAGGTCCTTACGGTCCGGGCCGATGTGTCGGACCCCGTGCAGGTGGGCCGGATGTTCGACAATGTGTTAGATGCTTTTGGCCAGCTTGATATTTTAATCTGTAATGCGGGGGTGGCCCGGCAGGCGCTGCTGTGTGACATGTCCGATGCGGACTGGCGCGCCGTAACCGGCACCGACCTGGACGGCGTGTTTTACTGCTGCCGTGCGGCATACCGCCACATGGTGAGCCGGAAACGGGGAAAGATTTTGACCGTATCCTCGGTCTGGGGTGTGCAGGGGGCCTCCTGTGAGGCGGCCTATTCGGCCGCCAAGGCAGGCGTTATTGGGCTGACAAAAGCGCTGGCCAGAGAGCTTGGCCCCTCCGGAATTACCGTAAATTGTGTGGCCCCGGGGGTTATTGACACGGAAATGAACGGGAATCTGACGACGGAGGACCTGAAAAGTCTGGCCGAGGCCACCCCGTTGGGACGCATCGGGCAGCCGGAGGACGTGGCCCGCGCGCTGCTGTTTCTGGCCTCTCCGGCTGCTGACTTTATTACCGGGCAGGTGCTGGGCGTGGACGGCGGCTTTCCGGCGTAACCCCGCAGGGCGGAAACGGCGCCATAAAAAAACATGGGATTTTCCACCTTGACCGTTGACAATCAGGGGGGGAGAAGAATATAATTGTCAACAACCTTAATAAGGAGGAAAAATGAAATGAAGAAGTTTCGTGTCTTGTCTTTTGTAATGGCTTCGGCTATGAGCTTCTCTCTGCTCGCCGGTTGTGGCTCCAGCAGTTCCGGCAGCACAACACCTTCGCCTTCCGCTTCAGCTGACGGTTCCAAGTCCGACGGCGGTGAGATTGTAATTGGCCTGCTGGCCAATACTTCGGGCAACGACGCCGTTTACGGCAACGCCGTGAAGAATGGCGCTATGTTGTATATTGACCAGGTCAATGCGGACGGCGGCGTCAATGGCAAGCAGATCAAGGTTATCTCCTATGATGACAAGGGCGATGCCACCGAGGCTGTCACTGCTTACAACCGTATGGTGGATGAGGGAATCACCGCGCTTATCGGCTCCGTGCTGACTAAGCCCACCATCGCCGTGGCCGATGAGACCTATGATGATAACATGCCGCAGATCACCGCCTCCGCTACCGCTGCCGGCGTTACCATTCTGGACCCGGATAAGGAGGACAGCGAGATCCGCACGAACGTGTTCCGCTCTTGCTTCATTGACCCGTTCCAGGGTGAGAAAATGGCCGACTATGCCGCCAACAAACTAAACGCCAAGACGGCTGCCGTCATTTATCAGACCGGTTCTGATTACTCCGAGGGTCTGAAGGACGCTTTTGTGGCCAAGTGCCAGGAACTGGGCATTAATGTGACCAGCACGGAGGGTTATGCCCAGGGCGATGTGGACTTCAAGGCGCAGCTGACCAGCATCGCGGCTGCTAGCCCCGACGTTATCTTCTGCCCCAATTACTATCAGGACTCCGGCCTGATTGTGACGCAGGCCCGTCAGGTCGGCGCGACCGGCGTCTTCCTCGGCGGCGACGGCTGGGGCAGCATTGCTCAGTACGCTTCCGCAGAAGACCTGGAAGGTTCCGTTTACTGCTCCGGCTATGCACCCGGGTCTAGCGACACCGTAAAGAAATTCGAGTCCGATTATAAGGCCGCCTACAATGAGGATGTACCCAATATGTTCGCACCTCTCGGCTATGACGCTGCCATGATCATGGTCAACGCTCTGGACCAGGCGGAGAAGGCTGGCCTCGAGACCGGTACCGACGAATATAAACAGGCTGTGATCGACGCCATGAAGGCTACTAAGGGCCTGGAGGGTATCACCGGCACGTATGAGTTTGATAAGGACAACAACCCCATCAAGTCTGCTGCTATGATCAAGCTTGAGGGCGGTAAGGAAGTCTTCACCGAGCTGTACTAAGCGCCCGGTGTCAAGACGGATTCTTGTTTAACAGGAACTATGCGGGGGGAAGGCCCTTCTTCCCCCCGCATGGTTTTGTTGCATTTTATCCCTACCCGCAGCCGTCGTGTATGGCTGCCCTGTGGCAGCAGGGCTGTGATACATTGCGGCCGCTTCCTGAATCCGGCCTACCCGAGAACCGGTCCCGTGAATTTTACAGAAAGAGAGGACGAAGAGCCATGTCCCTGCTCTCCACGATCTTCGGACAGATCATCAACGGACTTCAGCTTGGCTCCATCTATGCGCTGGTGGCACTGGGCTACAGTATGGTCTACGGCATCATCATGCTGCTGAACTTTGCCCATGGCGATATCATTATGGTGGGCGCTTATGTGATCTGGATGTGTATAGTGAATTTTAATCTTCACCCGCTTATCTCCATTTTGCTGGCCATCGCGGCCAGCACCATTCTGGGCGTGGTCATTGAAAAAGTGGCTTACGCGCCCCTGCGCACTTCTCCGCGCCTGTCCCTGCTTATTACCGCCATCGGTATCTCCTTCCTGCTGGAGTATGGCTTCCAGCTTCTTTTTGGTGCTGGTGCCAGGAAGGTACCCACCTTTATCAGTGGCCCAAACTTGGAGTTGAGCAAAATGACGGTGAGTTTCCCCGCCCTTTTGACGATTATTGTCACCATTATTACTATGGTGGGGCTGACTATGCTGGTGCAGAAGACCAAGATGGGCAAGGCCATGCGTGCGGTGTCTGAGGATATGAGCGCGGCTCAGCTGATGGGGATTGGACTGAATAAGACGATTTCCTTTACCTTTGCTGTGGGTTCGGCGCTGGCCGGCATTGGGTCGGTCCTGTACCTGTGCGCGTATCCTCAGGTTTCCCCCATGATGGGTTCCATGCTGGGCCTAAAGGCTTTCGTGGCCGCCGTACTGGGCGGCATCGGTTCCCTGCCCGGCGCCATGGTGGGCGGCTTTGCCATCGGCTTGGCCGAGGCGCTGGTTTCCGCAGTAGGCCTCTCCGTCTGGAAGGACGGCGTAGTATTTGCTATCCTGATCGTGGTTCTGCTGGTGAAGCCTTCCGGTATTCTGGGCCATGAAATACAGGAAAAGGTCTAAGGGGGCGGATTTAAGATGAAAGAAAACTGGAAAGCCATTCCCATGCCGGTCCGCTATCTGATTAACCTTGTATTGATTGCCGTATTTATTTTGAGTGGCAGCGCCATGGTGCAAAATGGCGTCGTCTCCGGCTATTATACCAAGATTTTAATGCTGGTGGGCATCAACATCATCCTAACCGTATCCCTGAATGTAGCTACCGGCTACCTGGGCCAGCTTCCGCTGGGCCATGCCGGCTTTATGGCCGTAGGTGCCTATACCGCCGGCATTTTTCTTAAGGCGGTGAATGCCGCGCACGCCTCCGGCGTGCATTACGTGCTGCTGGTGGCCGTGGCCCTGCTGCTGGCCGGTATTATGGCAGGCGTTTTCGGTATCATTATCGGCGTGCCCGCACTGCGGCTTAAAGGCGACTACCTGGCCATCATCACCCTGGGCTTTGGCGAAATTATCCGCGTGGCCATCACCAATATCGACAGTACGCTGGGCTTTGAGTTCACCTATGGTGCCGCTGGCCTGAAACGGATCCCCAAGATCACGAATTTTCTGAACGTGTTCCTGTGCGTGGCCCTTACCTGCGCTGTTATTCACGTCATTATGAAGTCCCGGCATGGCCGTGCCATTCTGGCTATCCGGGAGAATGAGATTGCCGCTGAATCCTGCGGCATCAAGACAACATATTATAAGGTAATGGCCTTTACCGTCTCCGCCTTTTTTGCTGGTGTGGCCGGTGGCCTCTATGCGGGCTATCTGGGTTCCCTGTACCCCTCGACGTTCGGATTTATGAAGTCCATTGAGATTCTGGTTATGGTGGTATTGGGTGGCATGGGTTCCATGCTGGGCTCTGTTGTATCCGGCACCGTGCTGACCATATTACCGGAGTTGCTGCGCCAATTTTCGGATTACCGGATGGTGCTCTATTCCCTGCTGCTGGTCCTCATGATGATCTTCCGGCCCATCGGGCTGATGGGCACCTATGATTTCTCACTCTCCCGCGTTCTGGAAAAGTTCATAAACCTCGGCAAGGGCGGGAAGAAGGAGGTTTCGGAATGACGGCCAAAACGAAGCTGGTTCCTGTTCCCAGCAATAATATTATTCCCGAACGGGATGTTGACAAGACGCCCATCCTGGAGGCCCAGCATCTGGGCATCGACTTTGGTGGCCTGACCGCCGTGGATGAGTTCAATATGGCCATCGGCCGCACCGAGATTGCCGGTCTCATCGGGCCCAACGGCGCGGGCAAGACCACGGTATTCAATCTGCTCACTAAGGTTTACCAGCCTACCCGGGGTACCATCCTGTTGGACGGAAAAGACACCGCCGGCATGAACACGGTTCAGGTGAACAGGGCCGGTATCGCCCGGACTTTTCAGAATATTCGACTGTTTAAAACTCTTTCCGTTATGGAGAACGTGCTGATCGGCATGCATAACTCCATTTCTTATCACATGCTGACCTCCACGCTCCGCCTGCCCGGCTACTGGAAGAATGAGAAAATTGCCCGGGAGCGTGCGCTGGAGCTGCTGTCTATCTTCGATATGCAGGATCTTGCCGGCCATGAAGCTGGCTCCCTGCCCTATGGCGCCCAGCGCCGTCTGGAGATTGTCCGCGCTCTGGGGACCAATCCCTCGCTGCTGCTGTTGGATGAACCTGCCGCCGGCATGAACCCCTCCGAGACCGGAGAGCTGATGGAGAATATCCGCAAAATCCGGGACACCTTCCAGATCGCTGTTATGCTCATCGAGCACGACATGAGCCTGGTTATGGGTATCTGCGAGGGAATCTGTGTGCTGAACTACGGTAAAATCATCGCCAAAGGCACTCCGGACGAAATCAAGAACGACCCAGTGGTTATCGAAGCTTACCTGGGCGCCAAAAAGGAGGGCTGAGCTATTATGCTGAAAGTTGAGGATATCAACGTCTATTACGGCAGCATTCACGCCATTAAAGGCGTCTCTTTTGCGGTAAATGATGGCGAGATCGTCACCCTCATTGGTGCAAATGGGGCAGGTAAGTCCACAATCCTGAAAACCGTTTCCGGTCTGCTGCACCCCAAAACCGGCTCCATTGAGTTCATGGACAAGAATATCGTGGGCGTGGCACCCCACAAGGTGGTGGCTCACGGTCTGGCCCATGTACCGGAAGGCCGCCACATCTTTTTACAGATGACGGTAGAGGAGAATTTGGAGATGGGTGCCTATACCCGCCCCAACAGCGAGATTGAACCCGGCTTGGAACGAGTCTACGAGCAGTTTCCCCGCCTGAAGGAGCGCCGCCGTCAGGTGGCCGGTACGCTGTCCGGCGGTGAGCAGCAGATGCTGGCCATGGGGCGCGCGCTCATGTCCCGGCCCAAGCTGTTGATGCTGGATGAGCCGTCCATGGGCCTGGCCCCCCTTCTGGTGGAGCAGATCTTCGACATTATCAAGGCCCTCAATAAGGCGGGGACTACGATTCTTCTGGTGGAGCAGAACGCCCAGATGGCCCTTTCGGTGGCGGACCGGGGGTATGTGCTGGAGACAGGCAATATTGTTACCGCCGCCGCCGCCGCCGATCTGCTGGCGGATGAGTCCGTGAAAAAAGCGTATTTGGGCGGATGAATCTGGATGAGGGTTCCTGTTGACAAAGAAATAGGCCGTGGTACAATAGAGGAAAAGCGCTTCTACTGTACCACGACTTTTCTTTTTTCGTAAAATCATATTAGCCCGCCTTTGTCGGGCAAGAAAGCAGTCTTAATTATATGCCGAATTATTATGCACATTTAAAATTCGGGGCCCAGGTGCTGAAACAGCTTCCGGAGACGCTGGCACTGCGCGTCGGTGCGGAGCGGGAGGCGTTTGATCTAGGCTGTCTCGGCCCGGACCCGCTGTTCTTCTACCGCGCTGGTACTCCAACCAATGCCGTCCGACGGGAAGGTTTCGCCGCACATCATACATCGGCTTACCTCGCTGGGGAGCGGCTGCGCACCGCGGTGGAGGAGAATCTGCCCATGAGCAGGGGTTATGCCGCCGGTTTTTTCTGCCATCTTGGTTTGGACAGTATCTGCCATGGTTACATCAATTCCAAAGCTGCCGAGGGCGAGATTTTGCATCAGGCTATGGAGATGGAATATGACCGGATGCTGATGGATGGAGACGGCCTGTCTCCACTGCATCAGGCCTACCTGCCCGTTTTGCCCGGGACTGCCACCTGTGTGGCGGCCTGCCGTGCCTATCCACGCCTGACGCCCCACCAGTACTGGGCTTCTTATTCATCCATGGTCCGGATCATCCGGCTGCTCCACCTGGCCTACGGGACCCGGGCCGTCCGCGTATCGGAACGCCTGTCCCGCTTTCGCCCGCTTTACAAGCTGCGTGGCTTGATCATCGACCGGGAGCCCGCCCCGGCCAGCGCGGAAACCAACGAAGCACTGGCCGCCATGATGGCGTCGGCAGTTACGCCCACGGCTGAACAGGTGAGTGGATTTTTTGCCGCCATTGCCCAGGACCGACCGCTCAGCGACTGGTTCCACAGGGACTTTAATGGTCATGTATTTGAGGACCTGCCATACCGTGCCGCCTCCTATTGAACGAAAAAAGCTGCTGATGTTGGTCCGATTAAAACTTGGGCAGCGTATTGGCCCCGTGAGGCAGTAAAGTGACCCGCAGATCATCCTTCCCGACCAGCCGGTAAGCGAAAGACAGCGCCTCGTCCAGTGTTTTAGCCGTCTTAATCTTGGTCTTGCAAAACTGAGACTGGTCCATGCTGGTGACAAGAATCAGGTTGTGCTTTTCCGCTGCTTCGGCGAACATGAAACCGATAAAGCCGCCAATGGAGAAGTTGTCACGGACGTAGTGTTCTCGTGCGTCCATATTGTCAAAGCCGGTAATGAGCTTGCCGCACTCGACGTCACCGAAATTTTCGGTGCATTCGGAGAGCAGAATGATGGCGCCGCCCGGTTCTGCCACAGCCAAAGCATTGCAAAGAGTCTTGGAGGACTGATAGAGGTTGATATCCTTGGGATAGCCTCCGGCGCTGGCAATGACCAGCGGGGTGCGCTCGGTTACATGGATGCCCTCCATGCGGTCCACCAGCTTGCAGCCCTCCTTGTGGGCCTTGATATAGTCGCCGGCGAATGCGGAGATAATCTGAAAACTGTCGTTTACCACTACGTTCATCAGAAAAGCGGGCTTTACCATGGCCGCCGCCTCCGCCATATCCATGTGGAACGGGTTGGAAGCAGATAGGTTAGCGCTACGGACCTCCGGATTGGAGCCGCTGCCAAAGCCGGGATTCAGGGCCAGATTATGATTTTTCATAATAGTCTCATGGCCGGATATACCAGGCAGAATATACTTCCGGCCGCCGCCGAAGCCAGCCAGGAAATGGTAGGTGATGCCGCCGGTCAGGATGACTTTATCGGCCTCCATGGCCAGCTTGTTGACCCAGACGGGGGTGCCGCGGCTGGTGGTGCCCAGATAGACCAGGCTGTCCTTGTCGGTGCAGACATGATCTACCACGCCGATGCGGTCGAAGATGTCCTGAGAGACCAGCGAGACCTTTTCCTCGTCGGACTGCTTCCGGTGCGTGCCGTTGGCGCTGAGGATGGTGATGTCCCGGTCGGGGATGCCGGCCTGGTTCAGGGCCTCAATGACGATGGGGACGTACACGCCGGGGGATTGCCAGCGGCGGGTCACGTCGGGGATGATGACACAGACCTTCTCACCGGGTGTTACCAACCTGTCCAGCGTGGGGCTTCCGATGGGGTGGGCCAGCGCATAGCGTACGTTTTCCTCTGGCGTGCGTTCGGGCAGGGGAACAGTGTTGGCCTCCAGTTCACAGGCGATACGGTCCTCAGGAACGGGGACGGTAAAGAATGTTTTGCTGTAATTCATGGTATGGGACATCAGAGACACATCCTTTCAGATAAAAATTCAGTTATTATTTACGCGGCATAGAATTACGCGGGGAAAAGAACGCTGGTGTACAGCAGGGCCAGAATCATATAGAGAGCCAGCAGTACGAAAAAAGGTGGAAATACCTTCCGCATCACTTCACCTTCACGCCCGATGAGACCCACGGTGGTGGAGCAGGCAACCACGTTGTTGGGACAAATCATGTTGCCGATGGAGGCTCCAGCGTTCTGAGCCGAGAACACGGTGATGGGATTCATGTGCAGATTTAAAGCTGCCTCCAGGTGCATCGGCGCAAACATGATATTGGAGCCGAGGCCGGTGCCGGTGATAAAGGCCCCGGTGGAACCGATCAGCGCCGCCACAGCGGGATAAGCGGCACCGGCCGCGCCAGCCAGGAACTGAGCCACCAGGCCGAGCATACCGGCCTTTTGCATGATGTAGGAGACGACGAGCAGAGAGGACATTGTGATAAAAGCGGGCAAAAGCTTTTTGACCGTGACGGCCAGATAACTCCCGAAGTCGGCGGGAGATGCCTTCAGCATGACCGCGCCGATCACGGCGCAGAGAAAGACCACGCAGTCCACCCAGACGATGTAGCCAAATTTGGTCAGCACGGCCCAGGGGAAGGTATAGCGCACCACGGGCAACAGGATGACCATGGCCAGGTAGGGGCCGAAGGCCTGAAGGGTATGATATTTAAGCACAGTGTGCTGGTCGGGGACGTAACGGTATTCCTCCGGAGTGTCCAGCTTTATGTTTTTGAGGAACAGGACGGACAGGGCGATAGAGATAAGTCCAGTACCCAGACTGGTGATTTCAGGGCCCACGAAATTGGACAGCAAAAACATAACCAGAGAGGTGGAGACACTGGAGAAAATCACGTAGTGGCCAATGCCTCTAAAGCCCTTGGCGCCAAACACCAGAAGGACGATGAGAGCGGGGATGATGAGGACTCCAAACATATGGAACCGGCCCACCATGGCGGAAGCCTGCGCGGTGGTCATGCAGCCCTGGCTGACCAGATAGGCGCTTCCGGTAATAGTGGTCAGGCCCGCACCGCCCCAGGAACAGGGCGTGGCGTCGCCCAGCAGGGCGACCATGGCGGCGGTGACCGGGTCAAAGCCCAGGCCCACCAGAAACGGGGCTGCGATGGCGGCGGGGGAGCCGGCTCCGGCTGCGCCCTCCAAAAAAATGGGGAGCATGAGGCCCACGATAATCAGCTGAGCCCGGCGGTCACCAGTAATGTTGGCAAGTATGCGTTTGACTTGATCCATGGCGCCGGTCTCCTTCATCATTTGCAGGATGACAAAGGAGGAGAACAGTAACAAAATAATTTTAAAGCCTTCCACAAGGCCCTTTCCGCACTGAGAGACAACCATACCGGGTTCTGCGCTGAAGCAGGTTATGCCAAGAATGGCGGCGTAAATAAGCGCGATGGGAGCAATGACCATGGCGGGTTTCCGAAACCCGATCATGCCGATCAGGACAAGAACAATAGGACTGATAGCGAGCAAGACCATATGACATACCTTCTTTTCTTTCGAAACATGGTTCACGAAACGCATATGGAAATAAAAAAACGCCTCTTTCCCACAAAGGAGAAAGAGACGAAAGCTGCGCTTCCGCGGTACCACTCTTTTTACGGCAGAAATCTGCCGCCACTTAAACCCTCTAACGGAGAGAAACCGGCCGTAACTACTGGGAGCCCGGGACTCTGTTGGCAACGGCAGCTCGTAGGCGATCCGGATACGCAAGTCCGTACCGCCTTCTCACCTTTGGGCGGCTCTCTGTGACAGACGGGAACGCGCGTCCCAACCCAGTCATTGCTTTTGTGTGTAATGCATGCATTATACGAGATGCGGCAGAGAATATCAATGGTCACAATTCACAGAAATTTTACAAAGTAAGCGAGATCCTTCTGTTTAATGCGGAAAATGGTCGGATTTTCGTGGTAAAAACAGGAAGAAAAAACCGGTTGACAGGGGCGGGAAGATTATGGTACACTGATCGCAAGATAAGGGAGTAATTGGCACTCTGTTTCGGGAAGTGTAACCAAATCAACATCATGATTTTATATCTGGTTTGGTTTTGAACAATGAGACTTGTCTGCAATCCAATTGCAGGCAGGCCTTTTTTTATTCTGCTGCATCGGAATTTTGAAAAAGAGAACAGGAGAGCGAAAATTATGTCACTATGGATAGAAGCGGCGCTTTTTGCGGTCGGGGTGGTACTGATCGTAAAGGGTGGAGACTGGTTCGTGGATGCGGCCAGTTGGATCGCCGAGGTGTCCGGTATCCCTAAATTCATTGTAGGAGCTACCATTGTGAGTCTGGCCACCACCATGCCGGAGATGATCGTCTCTCTTATGGCGGCGGCGGGGAACAAGGTGGATATGGCTGTGGGCAACGCGGTGGGCTCCGTCAGTGCGAATACCGGCCTTATTCTGGCTATCTCCGTGCTATGTATTCCGGCTGCGGCCAGCCGGTCGTACTATCTTATCAAATGTCTGCTGCTGCTGGCTTCCACGGCTGTGCTGCTGTTAGCCTCTACAGAGGGTGTGCTGCAGGTGTGGGGCAGTGTGCTGCTGGTCCTGCTGTTTGTTATTTTTGTGGGGGAAAACCTGCGCAGCGCCCGTCTGACCACGGAGAACTCAACCCGGTCGGTTCCGAAACGGGGTGAGCTGAAAAAAAACATGGTTGGATTCTTGCTGGGCGCCGCCGGTATCGTGATCGGTTCCCGGCTGCTGATCAGCAGCGGCAGTGCCATCGCCGCAGTTCTGGGGGTACCGGAGCGGATTATCGCCATTACGCTGGTGGCTATCGGAACTTCTTTGCCGGAGCTGATCACCACCCTCACCGCCATTGCGAAGAAGCAGTCCAGCCTGTCCGTGGGCAATATTCTGGGTGCGAATATTATTGACGTCACTCTGATTCTGCCCCTATGCTCTCTGATATCCGGAAAGACCCTGCCGTTGTCCCGGCAGTCGGTGGCTCTGGACCTGCCTGCCTGCCTCCTGATCTGTGCCGTGGGCGTTGTGCCCATACTGATCTGGCAGAAATTTACCCGGGTACAGGGACTGTGTCTGCTGGCAACCTATGTGGGTTATCTGGCACTGGTTTTGTAAGCGAAAGGAGAAAAATGTGATGTTCAAACCGAATCTTCAGCATTTTCAATATGGGAACCGCTGGGGCGCAGAGATCGGCAATGCCCGCTTTATGCTTACGCCCGACGCGGAAAAAAAAGATCAGGAGGGTAAGGAACCGGTCCGGCAGCTCACGGCCCAGGTGTGGAGAGGTCCGTTTGGTTATGAGCTGGCAGAGATCCGCAATACCTGCCGGTTTCCACTGGACCAGGACGGTATAGAATCTGCCTTTGCCTGGGTGGAGGCAGAGGCGGAGGCCATTAACCGTGAGCCGCCGCTTCCTTATGAGGAAATGGTGGCAGAATTCCGGAGATTAAAGCAGCGATGAGCTCACACGTGTCGGCGGCTGACAATACCAAATTTTCCGGAATTGTTTTATAGCAGTATAACAAAAACGCCTGATGAAGCCTTCCCTATGGCGCGGACCGCTCCGTTTTACTTTACGCATCCCGCTGGAAGATATAGAAACAATATGGTTCTAATTGGTAAGATTTTACCATAAAATCTAATAAGCGCCCAAAAATAGGTATGGTTATAGGCAAAGTACATAATTCCGTATACGAAACTTTGGACAACCTGTCAGATAGTTTTTGTGCTGGAAATGTCAGGGGTTTGTTGACATTTATCAACATAAAACTTATAATAATTGTAAATAAATTTGTTTGCTGCGCACAAAGCAAAACGGCTGCGGCAGGATTACCGTATGCTGTATGTTGTTTGATAAACACCGGGATAACGCCAATACAGAAACGGTGGGGGGATACCGTCCTTGTATATGGCGATTTATTTTGTCAAAAATGAAGCGATAAGCGAGGTGGAACTATGTTTGTTCTTTTTTTTGCCGTCTGGCTTTTGCTCAGCGGCCAGTTTACCGCAGAAAGTGTCCTGTTCGGACTGATTGCCTCTGCACTCATGACTGTGTTCAGCCGCAGGGTTATGGGGTCTACCGTCCGGCATGATTTGCCGCTCCTGCATAAGACAGGTCCCGCGATCCGGTATTTCGGCTTCCTGCTTTGGGAGATGCTCAAGTCCTGCCTGTCGGTTATGAAACTCATCTATACGCACCCTCGGGAGATTCATCCCAAACTCATTCAGTTTCACACTGATCTGAAAACAGATGGCGGCCGGGTTCTGCTGGCCAACTCCATCACGTTGACCCCAGGCACCATCACCGTCTATGCCAATGGGGCGCATTTCTGCGTCCACGCCATGGATGACGCCTATGGGGATGGTATTGAGAACTGCCCGTTCAGCCAAAAAATTAAAGGACTGGAGGAGTAAAGCGTGGAAGCAGTTGGACGCTACATCCTGATTGGCAGCGCCATCGCGCTGGCTCTTCTGATGTTGGTCACTTTGATACGCGGAGTTATAGGTCCAAGGTTTACGGACCGGATCATGGTGGTCAATATGATCAATACCATGGTCCTCGGCATTACCGCCGTTTTGGCACTCTATATGGATGAAGATTTTCTCATCGATGTGGCGCTGGTCTACGCGCTGCTCAGCTTTCTTACGGTGGTGGTGCTGGCCAGACTTGTCACCGTCCGGCATAAATGCCAGAAGGGGAAGGACCCGTGTAAAAAACAGGAACAGGAGGAAGCGCAACATGATTAGTACAATTTTTACGGTCTTGGGCCTTGTTTTCATTCTGGCCGGTGTTTTTGTCTTTTTTACCTCGGTGCTGGGCATCTTCCGCCTGCACTATGTGCTTAACCGCCTGCATGCCGCGGCTGTAGGCGATACGCTCGGAATTTTTTGCATTCTAATCGGTACCATTCTCATGCGGGGCTGGTCGGTTATTTCCTTTAAGACCCTGCTAATTCTGGTGTTTATGTGGCTGGTAAGCCCCGTGGCCAGTCACCTGTTGGCCGAAATGGAATACCTTACCCATCCCGACATTGGAAAGAAATGTGAGGTGGAGAGGCGATGAGTGTAGTCATTCTGGAGAATATTCTGCTGGTTGGGCTGATCGTCTGCGCCATATCCGCGCCTTTGTGCCGACATTTGCTGCTGACCGTGATCGTCTATATGTCCTTCAGCCTGATCATGGCGGTGCTGTGGATTCTGCTGGAAAGCCCGGATCTGGCCATTACCGAAGCTGCCGTGGGCGCTGCCGTCACCAGTATTCTCTTTTTCCTGACACTGAAAAAAATTCATGCACTGACATGCACTGAAAGGAACCAACATGAATAAGCCAGACGAAAAAAAGAGTCGCTGGACCCGGTTTTCCGCCTGGGTCAATGGAAAGAGCGTTATTATTCCGGAGGAGGACCTGTTCCCCGGCGGTGACCTGCGGCCGGCGCCGGGAAAGAAATGCGGAAGAGAGTTCTGCCGTTCAGCAGAACGGGAAGGTGAACGGCTGTACAGCTTTTTAAGCGGCTATACCTTCGCTGCTGTGGTGGTCGGCGTCATTGTCATAGGAATTCTGATGGCCACCGTTATGGCCCTGCCGCGGTTCGGCCAGCCCGACAATCCCACCAATAACGAGGTTTCGCAACGGTATCTGGAAAAGGGTGAGGAGGAGACCGGCGCGCCCAACGCTGTTTCGGGCATGATCCTCAATTACCGCGGATTCGACACCTTCGGTGAATCCTGTGTGCTGTTTCTGGCTGTTTCCTGTGTGTTCATGCTCCTATTGCGGGATGAAAAAAATACCCACCCCAAGGACCTGGCCCAGATTGCCAGGGAGGAAGCCGCTGACGACAGCAGCCGGGACGTGATCCTTCAGCAGGTTTCCAGCATGATAATTCCGTTTATTTTTTTGTTTGGCATCTATACACTGCTCAACGGCCACCTTTCGCCGGGCGGTGGTTTCTCCGGCGGCTCCATGCTGGGCGGCGGACTCATCCTCTATGTAGCGGCCTACGGGTCCAGAAAAATCCAGCGCTTTTTCAATGGCAAGGTATATAATATAGCCCGGGTGTGCGGCCTGATGCTCTACGCCATTCTATTCGGCTACTATATCTTTACCGGCGCCAATGGTCTGCCTAACCACATTCCCCTGAGCATCGGCGGTCTGATTCTGCCTATCGATGTGGCGGTGGGCCTGGTGGTGGCCTGTACCATGTACGGCTTCTACGCCATGTTTACAAAGGGGGAACTATGATGAGAGCTCTGCTGGAAAACCGGTTTGCGGTAACGGCGGTTATCTTGTTTGGGATCGGCCTTGCAAACATGCTGCTCCAGAAAAATTTGATTAAAAAAATTGTGGGCTTCAATATTATGGACAGCGCCGTGTTCCTGTTACTGGCCTCCCGCGGCTTTGTGGAAGGCAGGGTGGCCCCCATCGTGGCCGAGGGCATGGCGGACGCCTCCCTGTATATTAACCCCATTCCCAGCGGTCTGGTGCTTACCGGTATCGTGGTGTCGGTCAGCATTTCGGCGTTTTCCCTGGCCTTGGTCCAGCGGATTTATCACGCCTATGGTACGATTGAACTGGATGAGCTGGTGATGCGCGTGAAGAAGGAGGCGGACTAAATGCGCCCCTTTGTGGAGAATTTCCCTTTTTTCTGCATTTTTTTGGCCATGGCGGTCGGCATTTTGCTCTCCGTTTCCAAAGACGGTCGGAAGGCATACTGGATCAGCTTGGCGGTGACGGCGGTCGTGGCCGTTCTCTCTGCTATTTTGCTGGGCTATCTCATGGAAAACGATCTGAGCTATACCTATGCCATGGGCAAGTTTCCCGCACCCTTCGGCAATGAACTGAAGGTCGGCCCGCTGCAGGCCCTTCTGTCCCTGACCTTCTCAGCGGTTATGGGGCTTTCCCTGCTGGGCGGCCAGACCGATTTATTCGCCGATGTACTGCCGGCAAAGCAGAACCTCTACTTTGTCATGTCCAACCTGATTCTGGCGTCTTTACTGGCCCTTACCTATACCAACGACCTGTTTACCGGGTATGTATTTATTGAAATTAGCACCATCGCGGCCTGCGCACTGGTTATGGCCAAGGACACCGGCGCCAATATGATGGCCACCATCCGGTATCTGTTTATGAGCCTGCTCGGGTCCGGCCTGTTTCTGATCGGTGTGGCCCTGCTCTATAGCATTACCGGACACCTGCTTATGCCCAACCTCCACGACAGTGTGGCTAAGCTGGTTGAGAGCGGGCAGTATCAGTTGCCCCTCACCGTGATCATCGGACTTATCACGGTGGGCCTTGGTATTAAAAGCGCCATGTTCCCCTTTCATATGTGGCTGCCCGACGCCCATGGCTCTGCCACTACGGCCTCCAGCGCCATTTTGTCCGGTCTGGTGCTCAAAGGTTATATTGTTTTGATGATGACCCTGTTTGTGCGGGTATTTACGCTGAATACGCTGATTGAAAGCGGTATCATCAATGTGGTTTTGCTCTTCGGTCTGTTGGGCATGGTGTTCGGCTCCCTCCGCGCCATTCAGCAAACTCACATCAAACGGATGCTGGCCTATTCTTCGGTGGCTCAGGTGGGCTACATTTTTATGGGCTTTGGATTGGGTACGGAGGCTGGTATCGCGGCATCCTGCCTGCATATCCTGGTTCACGCCTGCACCAAGCCCATGCTGTTCTGCTGCGCCGGCCGTCTGGGCGCGGTGAGCGGGCACCACAAGAATCTGGCCAATATGCGGGGCAGTGCCCATAAGGATGTGGTCGCCGGTATCGGCTTTATGGTGGGAGCCCTATCCATGATCGGCATTCCTCTGTTCGGCGGGTTTGTGTCCAAGCTGTATTTCGCAAATGCCAGCCTCCTCAATTCTCAGGCCATGGCGATAACTTTGCTGGTCATCGCCGTAAGCACCGTACTCAACGCACTGTACTATATCCCAGCCGTGCTGGCCATCTGGTCCAGACCGGAAGGGAGCAGTGAGCATTCCTGCCAGGCGCACGGAAAACCGGAGCGAGATGTTGCCTTTACGGTGTCGGCCGTGTGCTTTATTTTGCTGGTGTTTGCGCTGGGTGTATTTTATCAGCCTGCGATTCAGGCCATCGAAGCCGGACTCCGGCTCATGTGAGAAAGAGGAGGTGGACCGCTTGTTGCTTATCTTACCAATCCTGCTCCCGGTTGTAGTGGGCATATTGGTTTTCCTGCAAAAAGAGGAGGCCAAACGGAACCGATTGGTGGTGCTGTCTGTCCTGCTCACCGCAGCGACCGCCCTTGCCTGCTGCCTCCTGCCGGATCAGTCGCTGACCTTGATGACCATTGAAGGAACCCTTACCGTTACTTTGGCGGTGGACTCGGTAAGCCGCCTGTTTTTAATTGTCATTTGTGTTATCTGGGCTCTGGTTGCGTTTTTTGCGTTTCCCTATATTAAGCACGAGGGAAAGGGACAGCAGTTCTTTGGTTTTTATACCGTGACCCAGGGAACCCTGATGGGACTGGCTCTTGCCGCAAATTTTGTGACCTTGTATATGTTTTTTGAATGCATGACCCTGATTACCTCGCCTTTGGTCCTCCATGATGGACGGTTTTCCTCCCGGAAAGCGGCCCTCAAGTATATGGGCTATTCCGTGTTCGGTGCGGGTGTAGCCCTGGCCGGGTTCTTTTTCCTGGCCGGCTATCTCACCGACCAGCGCTTTACGCCCGGCGGTATGCTGGACCCCGCCCGCGCAGCGGAGCACGGGCACCTGCTGCTGGTAGTCTATCTGCTGATGGTGGTGGGCTTTGGAGCCAAGGCGGGCCTGCTGCCCATGCAGGCGTGGCTGACCACTGCCCATCCGGTGGCCCCGGCCCCGGCCAGCGCGGTTCTCTCCGGTATCATTACCAAGGGTGGTGTATTGGCCATTCTCCGCGTCACCTACTATATGTACGGTGCGGAATTCCTTCAGAACACTTGGGCGCAAAAGACTCTGCTGATTCTGGCACTGGCGACTATATTTGTCGGTTCTATGCTGGCCTATAAAGAGCAGGTGCTGAAGAAGCGTCTGGCTTACTCCACCGTCAGCCAGGTTTCCTACGTACTGTTCGGACTGCTGCTCCTAACGCCGGAGGGATTCTGCGGCGGCCTTTTGCAGGTGGTATTCCATGCGGTAGTCAAAAATGTTCTCTTCCTGGCGGCCGGCGCCATTATCTACAACACGCACTATACGGAAGTGGACCAACTCCGTGGCATCGGCCAAAAAATGCCGGTCACTATGTGGTGCTTTACATTGGGTACGCTCTCCCTGATTGGCATTCCGCCCATGAGTGGGTTCATTAGCAAATGGTATCTGGCCATGGGGGCCTTCCATGCGGCGTTCCCGGTTGTCGGCATGGTGGGTGTCGTGGTTCTGCTGGTAAGCGCCCTGCTCACCGCCGGATATTTGCTGCCCATCGTGACCCGTGGCTTTTTTCCCGGTGCTGACGTCACAGTGGAACAGAAGGAAGTTGGGCCTTACATGACCATTCCGCTTGTCATACTCTCCGCCTTCGCGGTACTTCTGGGCCTGTTCCCCAACGGGTTGATCCACTGGCTGGAAGGCCTGTCCGGACTGATCTTTTAAGCTGCAAAGGAGGAAGCCACTTGAATTATCTGCTACTGCTTCCGATTCTTCTGCCGATACTGGCGGGTGTGGGGCTGCTTATCTGGGCCCCAAAGAGCCGGAGGGCAAGGGAAGTTTATGTTTTGACCGCCGCGCTCATCACTACGGCGCTGGCGCTGTGTGCCATGATAGTCTCCTGGCGCTATGGTATCGGAACGCTGACCTGTACACTGCTCCGATTCCACGGAAACCTGTCTGTCTCCCTGCGGATCGACGGCGCCGCCACGGTGTTCGGCTGCATTGTTTCGCTGTTGTGGCCGCTGACTGCCGTCTATTCCTTTGAGTATATGAAGCACGAGGGGGCGGAAAACCGTTTCTTCGGATTCTTTACCATCAGCTACGGCGTAGTGCTGGGCGTGGCATTTTCCTCTAATTTCCTGACGCTGTATTTGTTTTACGAGCTGATGACCCTCAGTACTCTGCCCATGGTTATGCACTCGATGGACCAGAAAGCGCGGTATGCCGGTAAGAAATACCTGATCTACTCCCTGTCCGGTGCGGCCTTCGCCTTTATCGGCATGGTGTTTCTCATGAGCTTTGGTACGACGCTGGATTTCACCTACGGCGGCGTACTGGATATGACCAAAGTGGTCGGAAGTGAAAAAACCCTGCGGGTGGCCTTTATCGGCGCTTTCTTCGGCTTCGGCGTAAAGGCCGCTATCTTCCCCTTCCACGGCTGGCTGCCCGATGCCTCCGTGGCGCCCACCCCCGTTTCCGCCCTGCTGCATGCCGTGGCGGTGGTCAAGGCGGGTGTGTTTGCCGTCATGCGCCTGACCTACTATGGTTTTGGGACCGATTTTCTGCGGGGTTCCTTTGCCCAGAGCGTGGTCATGGCGGCCACCGCGATCACCATTGTTTACGGCTCCGCCAAGGCTCTGCGTACCCCGCACCTGAAACGGCGGCTGGCCTACTCCACGGTCAGCAACCTCTCGTATATCCTGTTCAGCGTGACCTTAATGACTCCCGCCGGCCTGACCGGTGCCCTGACCCATATGGTATTTCATGCGGTTATCAAGATTTCGCTGTTCTTCTGTGCCGGTGCTATCATCTATAAAACCGGCAAGGAATACGTTTACGACCTGGAAGGCTATGGTAAAGCCATGCCCGTGGTGATGGGCGTGTTCACGTTTGGCTCGGTAGCGCTGATGGGTGTACCCCCGCTGGGCGGCTTTGCCGGTAAATGGTGCATCGCTTCTGCGGCGGTGGCTACGGGCCATCCAATGGCCTATGTGGGGGTTGCGGCTCTGATCCTCTCCACCCTGCTTACCACCCTGTATATGATGACCGTGGTGGTGCGGGCCTACTTCCCGATACGGGGTACCGAACTGCCCAAGGCCCCGGAGGTGGAGGACCCCAATTACAGAATGAAAGTTCCGCTGCTGATTTTGGTGACGGCATGCGTGGTTTTGAGCCTCGGTTCCAATACGCTGATCTCCGCGCTGCGGCAGATCGCCGAAGGTCTGGTTTGAGAGAGGAGAGGATCGTTTATGAGTGCATATTTGCTTTCGCTGCTGGTGCTGCTTCCTTTCCTGTGCGGCTTTGCCGTCTACCCGGTAGGAAGGCGCAGCCCGTCTGCCAGAAATATTCTGACCACTGCCGTAACCGCGGTGGAGTTTATCCTCTCCCTGCTTCTGTTTGGCATGCAGGGCATGGAAGGCGGCCTGGAAGGGGTCTGCGGGTTTGGCCTGCACTTTACGGCCAACGGTTTCGGCAGTCTCCTGGGCGTACTGACCACCTTTCTGTGGCTGACCACCGTGTCGCCTTCTCAGGAGTACTTTGCCCATGGGCAAAGTACTCATCCGGACCGCTATTATCTGTTTTACCTGCTGACGCTGGGCGCGATGCTGGGCGTATCCCTCTCCGCAGACCTTTACACTACATTTGTATTTTTTGAGATTATGTCCTTTACCTCCTATGTCTGGGTGGTTCAGAACGAAAAGCCATTTTCCATCCGGGCGGCGGACTCGTATCTGGCCATTGCCGTTATGGGCGGCCTGGTTATGCTGATGGGTGTGTTTCTGCTGTATGACATGCTGGGTACGTTGGAGCTGGACCGTCTGGCGGAGCTGGCCGCGGCGGTGCCCGCGGAGAAGCGCGGCCTGCTGTACGCGGCGGGTGGCTGCTGTCTGTTCGGTTTCGGTGCCAAGGCCGGTATGTTTCCCCTGCATGTGTGGATGCCCAAGGCCTATCCCGCTTCCCCCGATCCGGCCAGCGCCTTACTGTCCGGCATTCTGAGTAAAGCGGGCGTCTTTGGCGTGGCCGTCGTGAGCTGCCAGATTTTTCTTCATGATTCCACCTGGGGTTTGGTTATCCTGCTGTTCGGTGTGGTCACGATGGTGGTGGGCGCGGTGCTCGGCATTTTCTCCGTGGACCTCAAGCGCACGCTGGCCGGTTCCTCCATGTCACAGATTGGATTCATTCTGGTTGGCATGGGGATGCAGGGCCTGCTGGGCACCGAGAACACGTTGGCCGTGTGGGGTACTGTGCTTCATCTGGTGAACCACTCGCTCATTAAGCTCATTCTTTTTGTGGCGGCCGGTGTGGTGTGCAACACCGTGGGGTCAACGCTATTAAATGATGTGCGGGGTTTTGGACGGGGCAAACCCTGGCTGATGCTGGTGTTCCTGGCGGCCGGCCTGTCGGTCAGCGGCGTACCCCTCACTTCCGGATATGTGAGTAAAACCTTACTTCATGAGAGTATTGTGGAATATATCCATGTGCTGGCCACCCGGGGAGTGCCCATCGGGCTGTTCCGCGCGGTGGAGGCGCTGTTCCTTTTTTCCGGCGGCCTCACGTTTGCCTATATGACGAAGCTGTTCATCACTCTATTTGTTGAAAAGCCCGCCCAGAGCCAGCCTGTACCTAAGGGCGCATCCTACATGACGTTGTCCACTGGAATCTCTCTGGCGGCTCCCGCGCTTGGAATGACGCTGGGCGGCCTGCTGCCGCACCAGATCATGGAAAAAACAGCGGTATTCACGCAGAAGTTCTTTCATGGAGAGAACTTAGAGGAGACGCTGCACTATTTTTCGAAGACTAACCTGAAGGGTGCGTGTCTCTCGCTGACCATCGGTGTGCTGGTGTATCTGTTGTTTGTGCGGAATGTACTGCGGAGGAGAGATGCGGATGGTTCCATCGTCTATGTGAACCGTTGGCCCGCCTGGCTGGACCTGGAGAATAATGTTTATCGCCCGCTTCTGAATGGGCTGGCTTTCGTGGGGGCTTTTGCCGCCCGTGTGGTGGCCTCCGTGGGCGACTGGGTAGTGCTGGTGGGCAAGATAATCCTTTTCTTCCGTGCCCCGCGCATTATTGTACCCGGGAGCAACGAGCATTTCGGCGTTTACGGTAAGGATCCGGAGCGCGACGTGGTTACCGAGACCTTTTCCTATGATTTAATGCTGGCCGGCATCGGCTTGATAATTACTCTGCTCTATCTGCTGCTACACTAAGCGGCGGCCAAGAGTATACCCGGGCGCCGAAAGCGGACATTCCGCTATCGGCGCCTCTTTATTAGGAGATAGCCCGGAATATTCTTCTGATCTTTCAGCTTTGTTTCAGCTTTTTGTGATAGGATAGGCATACCAATAAGAACCGGCAGTGGTCTGCCGGGTCCGGAGGGATAAGTATGAAACGAAGAAGACTTCGAGGCCTGCTGAGTGCGGTACTTTGCGGGGCACTCCTGACGGCGGTGCTGCCGCTTTCCACACTGGCGGCAGAAACGGTGGAAAATCAAAGGGCCGATGACGCGTGGGACGAGTATGTAAACAACCAGGCGCTGGTGTTTTACACCGACGGGACGTTTGAGGTGATTTCCTATGACAGCGCGGACGCGCTGAAAGATGGTGTGACGGCGCTGCTTGCCCGGGATGACGTCAGCTCGGTCCAGTCCAATTTTACTTATCAGAGCGATGGAAGTACGGAGACGGACCCCATGTACAGCGAGCAGTGGGCGCTCTCCAATGACGGGAGTTTCCAGATGGCGTCGGGACAGAACCGATACCCTGTGTACGATAGTCCCTTCGGACAGCCCTCCGCGCCCATGCAATGGCAGCAGCCCGGTGGCCGGGCCGCCCGGAAAAACACGGCCCGTGCCGCATCGGTCAGCGCGGTGAGCGGGATAGATATTAACACGGAGGAGGCGTGGGACCGGTATGACGGCGGAGATCGTAGCGTAATAGTGGCCCTTATCGACACGGGGGTGGACACGACTCATGAGGACCTCCAGGGTATTTTATGGACGAACCCGAACGAGATCGCCGGAAACGGTCTGGACGACGACGGCGACGGCTATGTGGACGACGTAAACGGCTGGAACTTTTTTAGTGACAGCAATACGATATATACCGGCACCAGCGAAGATGATCACGGCACACACTGCGCCGGAACCATTGCCGCGCGCAGCGACAATGGGGTGGGCATCACCGGAATTCTGGGCCAGACCGACAATGTGCAGATTATGGTTCTGAAGGCGCTGGGTGGTTCCGACGGCAGCGGGTCCACCGCCAGCATTGTTCAGGCCATCCGCTATGCCGAGGAACATGGGGCCTCCATTGTAAATCTGAGCTTGGGCACCTCCACCTTTGACTACGCCCTCTACAGCGCGATGAAGAACTCCGATATGCTGTTTGTGGTAGCGGCGGGCAACGACGGCGCCGACAGCAGCCAGAGTCCCAGTTATCCAGCCGACTACGACCTGCCAAATATTATTTCGGTGGCCAACTTGTCCTCCAACGGCACACTGGAAGATAGCTCCAACTACGGCGCGGATACGGTTGATCTGGCTGCCCCGGGCACGTATATCCTCAGTACCACCGCCAGCAGCAGCTATGGTTACATGACCGGCACTTCCATGGCGGCACCCATGGTGACGGCGGCGGCAGCCATGCTGTATACCTATGACGATAGTCTGTCTCTGCCCCAAGTCAAGGAAATCCTTCTAAATTCCGCCGCCCCGCTGAGCAGCCTGGCCGGAAAAGTGGTGACTGGCGGTATGCTGGACTTGGGCACTGCCCTCTCCTGGGATACCTCTGAGCTGACTGCGGGGGATGACTGGGAGCAGGAGGACGGTGGGACGGCTCCTGTACTCAGTGACACAGTGGAGGGGAATTACCTTACACTTACCGTCTCCGACGCGGAAAACGACGTGGCGGTGGTCTGTTATGCCCGGGGGGAACTGACCGCCGAGGATTTTGCCAGTGGAGAGAACGGTACCCAGGTTAGCCTGACAGACGATGCCGTCCGATTCCGTATTGCCAAGGGCGGAACCTATACCTTCTACGCCATTGACTTGGCTGGGAATGAGAGTGTACTGACCGTTACAGTGGAGGCGCAGACGGACAGGGAACAGACGTCCTCCGACCAATCTCCGACTGGGGGATATGCTGATCCGCCGACGGGAAGACAGCAGATGCCGATGCCCGGGTTTGTGTTCCATCAGCCGGACTGGATGTTTGGGT
This sequence comes from Intestinimonas sp., assembly GCA_022653075.1. GTDB lineage: Bacteria > Bacillota > Clostridia > Oscillospirales > Oscillospiraceae > Intestinimonas. The sequence continues at coordinate 19,121 of JALCSB010000015.1, read as the reverse complement.
TTTAATTAAAACAAAGAAGCGGCCGGCCCTGTATCAGGGCCGGCCGCTTTGACTATAAAGAATTATACTCGGACCGCCACTTTTTCCCGGTCCAGCAAGCTCACAGCCACAAAGACCACGCCGCACACTGCCAGCATAAAGAAACCAATGCTGTGGAAGGAACGGGCCAGAGTGGGGCATAGATTCCAAGCCACGATGGCCGCGATAGAGGCCAACACGGTCCAGAAGCCTGCCCTGCGACCCGTGAATTTGGGCAGCAGCAGGCCGCCTACCACAATAAAGGAGGTACCAATGGCCAGGGACAGAGCTTTCTGCATGGCCCCCAGGATGCTGCCCATCTGTGTGGCGATTAGGTAGGTGAACAGGCTGCTGATCACTACCACCGCTTTATTGAGCCACAGGCGGCGGCGCTGCGGCAGGGTCTGCACGGATAGGGCGCGGCCCAAAATATCGGTGCAAACGGTGGTGGACAGGCCGATAATCATGGAACAGCCGGTGCCCATATCGGCGGCCCACAGGCCGGATAGTGTGATGCCGCCCAGTACCGGCGGAATACTCATCAGAATCATGGGCAGGGCCACAGATGCCTTTGCATCGGGCAACAAAGCCTTGCTGGCCACGCCCAGCAGGGCGCACAAAAAGCCTATCGGGATCATCAGAGCCGCGCCAAGCAGAAAACCGTTCCGTGCGGATTTGTCGCTTTTGCCGGTCAGGCCAATCTGGACCACGCCCTGCACCGAATTGGTGTTGCCAAGCATGACGATAATCCAGCTGAAAATGCCCGCCCAGCCCATGCCGGCAGTCAGGCTCAGATAGGGAGTGTCCGGCTCCGCAGCAGTAAGGACACTGATAGCCGCCCAGCCGCCCTGCTGGTCCAGAACCAGAGCGGATGCTACGATGACGCCCACATAGATGATAATCAGGTTCAGAACATTGGTCAGTGACACACTGCCCATACCGCCGATAACCGCCACCAGCATAAAAATGAGGAAGGAGAAGAAGGTGCCGCTCTTTACCGTGAACACGTTGGGCAGAAGGGAGGCCAGGATGGAGCCACCCGCCTTGTACTGCAGGGCAATGATGCCGGACTGGATAATACACATGGCGACGACCATGATAAAGCAGGTGTTTTTACCATAAAGGTCGCTTACCAGACCGCTGATGGTACTGTACCCGCTTTTGCGCAGGTGCTTTACGGCAAGGAAAGAGGAGACCACCGCACCGATGGCCCAGGCGGCATCATACCAGCCGGCAGACAGGCCCACGGTGAAGGCGTTCTCTGCAATGCCCACGGTGGAGGCACCACCAATGGCCAAACCGGCGATGCTGGCGGCCACTACGAAAGTGCTGTTTTTGCCCTTATAAAGTAGAAAGGATTCCTCGTCCTTCCTTTGCTTCCGGGAGACATGGATGCTGATACCGAACAGAAGGGCCACATACAGGGCCACGATAAGAAGCGGAATATTCACGGACGTTCCTCCCTAAATGCTGCCGCACAAGCGGCGGTAATCTTCTTCCAACTGGGGCATGACGCTGCCGCCGTAGGGGATGACATACACGTTTTTTCCTATAAAATCCACGGTTGCCAACAGTTTGGCCGGATCACGGAAAGCGGTGATGCCCATGTCAGTCACAAGTCCAGGGTCAATCTGGCTCAGTAACAGGACACGGGCCTTGCGGATAGTTTCACAGGCGGCGTAAAAAATATAGCCGCCGATGGTAAAGCTCTCTCGCAGGGTCGCATCCAGCCGCCCTTCCCGCAGAGGGCCGTTCCAGTCGAAAAAGTCCTTGGCACCGCTGCCCTCCCGGCACTCAGCCAGCAGAATGAGGGTCCCGCCCGGTTTCACCGCCCGGACCGCGTTGAAAATAGACTTGGTGGACTGGTAGAGGTTTATATCTTTGGGGAAACCGCCGCAGCTGGCGATTACGATGTCGCCCTCCCGCTCAATAGGCAGGCCATAGCACTGCTGAACATAGCGGCAGCTCTCCCGCCAGGCCAAATCGAAGTCGCCACAGAACAGGCCGCTGTGCCGGGAGGCGGAGTTCACCACTACATTGATGCCAAAGGTTACGCCCACCAGGGCAGCCGCCTGCTCCATGTCCTCATGAATGGGGTTGGACGGCAGCCGGCCGCTGCCCACCCGGGGATCGGTCATGGGCCGGTCCGGGTCCAACGCCCGCTGGTGGTTCTGCCGAATAGTGGTCCGGCCGGCGATTCCGGGAACGATGGTTTTACGCCCGCCACCGTAGCCCGCCATTACATGGTGGACGGTACCTCCAATGCAGATGACCTTCCGGCCCACGGTCAGGGGGTTAACCCATACCTCGGTGCCAAGGCCGGTAGTGCCCAGATGGACCAGATCAGCGGCGTCGCAGTTGTGGTCCACCACCTTTGACACATGCTGGTAGGCATAGTCGCCCGCCAGCTTCCGGCGCTCGTCCTCTGTGTTGCCCCGGTGGGTGCCAAGGGCGATCAATATCACCATGCTTTTAAAGGGTAGTCCCGCCTCCTCATGCAGGTAACGTACCAGCAAAGAACATAGCAGGTCCTGCCGCATCCAGAACCGCGTCATATCGCTGATGACGATGGTTACAGCGTCCTCCGGCCCCACCAGCTCCCGCAAGGGCGCACTGCCGATGACCCCGGTAGTGACGCAGCGGCGAAATTCCGAAGCAAGATCGCCGATCTCCTTCATCGGGTTTTCCCGCAGCCACACGATGTGGTTTGCCCCTTCCACCGGAAGGTCCACCGCACCTTCGCCGTACTTTAGATGAATGGTTTCCATCTTTCTGATACTCCTCTCCCAAATAAAAAAACATCCGCCCCCATAAGGACGGATGTTCCGTGGTACCACCTTAGTTTGCCCCGCGCCTCAGCGCGATGCCTCTCCTCCGCTAACGCTGGAGTACGCCGCCGTTTCCGGTGGAGGCTCCACGCCCGTACTTTGCCCTGCCGCGCGCGGAGGTCTTCCACCAGCCGGCCCCTCTCTGTGCGTTCCGCGCGACGGGCTACTCCATGCGCTTCTAAGCCCGCAATTCTATTTTTCAATTTGCACTGTTACAGTATAGCGAGTAAAAGAAACGGTGTCAATGCCTTTTTGAAAATTAATTTTTCCTCCTACGGAATTGCCCGCGGCAGGTTCCAGCGAAAATGAGTGGCCACCATACGCAGCACAAACGTGAGCGTCAGACCGATAAAGGCGGCAGCCGGTTCCAGCGCGCCTGCCCGCAGGCACAACCAATAGGCCAACGCGCCCGTAATGGCAGCGATGGCATAGACTCGCTTTTTGAGAACAAAAGGAACTTCCCGTATGAGCATATCCCTGAAAATACCGCCGCCCACGGCGGTGGTCATACCCAGAAAAACAGTGAGAAAGGGATTACCAATATAGCCCGCCTCCACGGCAATGCGGGCCCCGGAGACGGCGAATACGCCTAAGCCCACGGCGTCAAAAATATTGTTAATTTGGTCCAGACGTTCCCGGTTGGCCAGATACCGGGTGCCGAAGCCGCGGGCCACGCTGAATACCACCAGGGCGCATAGAGCGGCCAGGAGCAGATAGCGATAGCTGGAAAACATCCGGGGCGGAAAGCTCCCAATAAGGACATCCCGGATGGTACCGCCGCCCAGCGCCGTTACCACGGCCAGAAACAGTATACCGAACAAATCCATATGTTTTTCCACGGCGATCATAGCCCCCGACACGGCAAAAGCCGCTGTTCCCGCATATTCACATCCACTGAAAATGGCCTGAGAAAGTTCCATAATAGTTCACCCGTTCATCTCTCTCTTTGAGGTCTCAGCGCGCCGCTTTGGAGAAGCGGCCTACGCCGGCTGTGCCACGATTATAACACAGGACGGACCTTGTGGGAACGGAAAGTCCGGCCAGCTTGTCCCGAAAGGTATAACGGCGGGGACAACTGTATAAACTTACCATGGATACTATAAAAAGGGGGAAAATCGTATGGTACAGGCGGCAAAGACATTTCTGCTTCACCACCTGGCGGAGCACCGGACGGATCACCGGATGGAGGACGATACTGAAGAGGAAATCCAGGCGTTGCGGGAGGGACTGGACCAAACCAAGGTACTCATTCACCAGGCCTACGCGGGATTTAACCGGACGGGTGCAGGAGACCAAGACCTTATTGAGTCCTATGTTTTTGAGATCAATGCCCTTCAGGCGCGGTATGCCTACCTGCTCCGGCGGATCAAAGAGCTGGGCGGTCACCCGGAGGAATAACGGCATGGAGGGACTGGAACTGAAGCTGTTTCTGGGGCTGACCTGCGGGCTTCTGGCGGTGGCTGTACTGGTAATCCTGCGTAGGCCGCTCCTCTGCCTGGGCCGGCTCGGCGTACGTACCGCGCTGGGATTGGGCGCACTGGCGGTTTTCAGTCGGGCGGGGGGTCTGATCGGAGTAACGTTGGGGGTCAATCTGGCCAATGCGTTGGCCCTGGGGCTGCTGGGCGTACCGGGTTTCGGGCTGCTGCTGCTGCTTAATTGGGCGGTATCCTAAAAAAGGGGGGGGAAGGTTTTCTAAAATTTCGACTATGTTCATAAATTAGTAAAAACTATCTGATAAATTATATTAAAACTGCAAAATGCGTATATTTCGAAAGAAAGAGAAAGCGAGTACTTCCGATGAAATATCACAACAAGCATAAATATTGCGCGGCCCTGCTGGTGATCTGCATGGTCCTGACGATGGCTCTGCCTGTTTCGGCAGCTTCCTTCACCGATGTGACGGCAGACTGCTGGTATGCCGATGCAGTCAGTCAAGTGGCCGACGGCGGTGTAATGGCCGGTACCTCGAACGCTACCTTCTCCCCGCTGCAACTGGTGACCCGGGGCATGGCGGCCGTGGTTCTATGGCGGCTGGCCGGGTCGCCTGCCTCGTCGGGCAAGACCTCTTTTCCCGATGTGCCGGACGGATCTTACTATGCTGACGCCGCCGCCTGGGCAGCCCAGCAGAGTATCGTTACTGGTTACAGCAGCGGAAAATTTTGCGGCGGCGACACCGTGACCCGAGAACAGCTGGCGGTGATGTTTTATCGGTACTGTATGCTTAACGGCGCGGAACTGGCGCAGGGGATGCTCTCCAACTACGTTGATGATAACTCGATCAGCATCTGGGCAAGAGCGGGTATGTCCTATGCCGTAGGGGCCGGGATTATCTCAGGCAATGGGGCGAACCAACTGAATCCCGGGGGCAGCGCCGACCGCGCCCAGCTGGCGGTTATGGTGGATCGGCTTATGACACCGGCCATGGGATGAAGAGGCCCGCTGCGGCACTCTGGACGGCACGCGCCTGCCTGGGCCGTGCTGCCCATTCTTTATGTCGTTTCCCGATGAAAGGGGTATATGCCACAGTTATGGCAGCACGGCCAGATGACAGTACATAATAGAGAACGGGATGAGGTGATTTATGGAGTGCTACGGCGATATTTTGATGACTTATCTCCGAGTGAATCAGCATATGAGCCGGCTGTTCCGCGCTCATTTTGGAAAGCTGCATCTCACCTTTCCGCAGGCGCTGGCGCTGGATGTTCTGGAGAAGGAAGGCCCTATGTCCATCCGTGCATTGGCTGAACGGACCGGTAATGCCAACAGCACCATCTCCGGTGTGGTGGACCGTCTGGAAAAAATTGAGCTGGCTGCCCGGACCCGTTCCAGTGAGGACCGGCGTGTGACCTATGTGGCTGTCACCGAAAAATACCGCATGCTACGTCAGCAGACGGAGACCGATGTGGAGGGATATTTCTGTTCCATCCTGAGCAACCTGTCACAGGAGGAGAAGGAAGAGGTGCGTTATGCGCTTATAAAACTGGACCTGGCCTTCCAAAGCTGGAAGGAAAAGACAGAATAAGGGTAAAATGCTCTTTTTTTTCAGATACGGCTGTGCTATAATAAAAAAGCGGAAATGATAGTTCTACAGTTGTGGTAAGGCTGCGATGTCGAAGCGGGTCAAACTATGTCTGCATTGAGAGAAAAAATCCGGCTATGGTACGCGGCGTATTGGCTGCGAGGTAGCGGAGGATGGGATATGGAATGAGAAAAAGCTATCACTATGGCGCCTATCGGGGCCGTTCCCACACACGCAACATTTTGAAAATATTGGCAATCATTTTGGCGGTACTGGTTATAGGAGTACTAATTACTCTGGCATTTCTTCAGCAGTACATCGTCTATTCCGCCGAGGGAGTAAAGCTGGAGCTGCCTTTTCTGCAGGGACAGAATAAAGAGACCAGCGTGGTCACGCCAGTACCCGACGCCTCCGACCCGCTGGTTGTGGTCACACCGGAGGTAGCTGATTCCACGGATACTCTCCGCGCTGTCATGCTGGACCGGGCTGCTTTATATGATGGTACGGCCACCCAGCAAGTGACGGCCGCCGGAGCCAATGCCGCCGTCTTTGATATGAAGGCCGACGACGGCTCTTTGGGTTATGTCTCCCAGCTCACCGAGGCCACAAAAACCGGCGCTTCGGACACCAATCCAGCGCTGAATGCCGCCATTTCCGGTCTGAACGCCACGAAGGACTTTTATACGATTGCGAGAGTTTCCTGCTTCCGGGACGGGCGGACGGCTAAAAGCGACCGCGCGCTCTGCCTGCTGACCAGCCGCGGCGGACGCTGGACGGATTCCGGGGACCTCTACTGGACCAGCCCCGCCAGCAGGACGGTCTGTGACTATGTGACTGGTGTGTGCAGGGAACTGGCCGGTTTGGGTTTTGATGAGATTCTGCTTGATCACTGTGCCTATCCTACCGATGGCAATCTGGACAACATCCGTACGGGCGACAACTATGAAGCCGCCGCCTTTTCGCAGACGCTATCTGCATTTTACAGCCAGGTGCGCAGTGCGCTGGCTGAATATCCCGAGGTAAAGCTATCTATTATGACGGACAACACGACTCTGAGCAGCGGGACCAATCCCACCTCCGGCCAGACGCTGGAACTGGTGGTCGGTGTGGCTGACCGGGTGTGGACCGCGGCCTCACCTGCGTCCACGGCTGCATGGCAGACCGGACTGGAAAGCGCTGGGCTGAAGAACGCAGCCGTTAATCTGGTGTCCGTGTCCACCCAGGCCGGGACCGGGGACGGGAGCTGGGCTGTTCTGTGGCATTCCTGAAGCCAGATAAAATAAAAAAATATGACCAATGTAGTACAGCAGCAGCGACGCTTTCAGGATGCATTCCTGAAAGCGTCGCTATGTTTTAGACTGGATTCTACCTGATTAGAGCGCCATGATTGACAGCGTTCCGTACAGCGGAACACAAAACTGTCAATTATGACAAATTGCATAGATTTATAGAAAATGCACAAAAAATATTATCATATCTTCATGTATTGCAATTCAAAATGAAAGAATGTATGATACTAAGTACCGTGGAAGTATTCTTCCACGTGGAGTAAAAAGAAAGGCGGTGAGGAATTTTGTCTTTGGAAGCAGTCCAAAAAGTGGCGGAAACGGAAAAGCAGGTCCAGCAGCGGAAAGCGGACGCGACGGCGCAGGCCAAGAAATTACTGGCGGACGCCGAGCGAGCCGGACAGGAAAAGCTGAAAGTCGCACGCGAAGCAGCTCAGGCCCAGGCAAAAGATATGATGTTGCGGGCGGAGCGCTCCGCTGCGGAGCATGCCCTGACTGTCGAGCAGGAGACCCAGGCCGACTGTAACGACCTGCGCAAAGCCGCAGAAGGACGGCTGGAGGACGCGGCGGCACTCATCATCAGAAGGGTCGTGGATATCTGATGGCAATCGTCAAGATGAAACGCCTCCGGTTATTTGCCATGACGGCCGACCGGGACGCGCTGCTCCGAGGGCTTCAGCATCTGGGCTGTGTGGAGATTGATGAACCAACGGATAAACTGGCTGATCCTCAGTGGGCAGCCCTGACTCACCGGGCGGAAGACCGGTCCGGTGAGACGGAGGCGCGGCACACGGCGCTTGCCGCGGCGCTGGCGGCGCTGGATGAGTATGCACCGGTCAAGACTAGCCTCTTTACGCCACGGCGGGCCGTCACGGAAAGACAGCTCTTTGATCCGGACGCACAGGCCGAAGCGGAGGCCGCCGCGCAGGTTATCGGCAAGGCGGTCAAGGCCATTTCAGCGGTGGACAGTGAGCAGAGTCGGCTGCGGGGCCAAAAGGCGGCTCTGGCCCCTTGGCTGGAGCTGGATGTACCATTGGATGCCACAGAGCTTCGGGATGTATCGCTTATCTTTGGCACCATGCCCGTTACGGCGTCGGAGGAGGAGGCATCCACCGCGCTGTCAGAAGCCACCGACCTGGCCGAGCTGACACCGGCGGGGAAGGATCAGGAGCAGCAGTATCTGTTGCTGCTGTGCCACCGCAGTGCGGAGGATGAGGCGCTGGAAGCACTCAAGAAATTTGGTTTCTCCAAAGCAGCTTTGCGCGGCTGGACGGGCACCGCACGGGAGAATACCGACGCGCTGAATGCCCGTTTGGCCGAATTGGACCGGCAGCGGGCCTCGGAGGTGGAGACCATCGTTGGGCAGAGCGCCCAGCGGGACGGGCTGAAGCTGACGTTGGATCAGCTGAGCCAGCAGACCGCCCGAGAGGCGGCTGTTACCAGCCTGCTGGATACCGAAGAGACCTTTTTCCTGGAGGGTTGGGTCACCGCGCCGGACAGCGGAAAGGTGGAGCGTCTCTTAAAAAATTATACCTGCGCCTGGGAGATGACCGAACCGGAGACGGCGGCGGAAAATATTCCGGTGAAGCTGAAAAGCAACAAGCTCACCTATCCCCTCAATATGGTCACCGAGATGTACTCCCTTCCCGCGTATGACGGCATTGACCCCAACCCATTGATTTTACCGTTTTTTCCCATATTTTTTGGCATCATGTACGCTGATCTGGGCTATGGAATCATCCTGATCGTTTTGGGAGTGCTGGCCCTGAAGTACTGCCATTTCCGAGGCGCGATGGATCAGATGATGCGGCTAATGGTTATGTGCGGTATTACCACCGCAGTGATGGGCTTTGCCTTCGGCGGCTTCTTCGGAGACGTGCTGAAAGTTATATACGAGAGCTTTCTAAATGTACCGGAGGCACAGTTCCCGGCGTGGCTGAGCTGGTTTAACAGCGGACCGCTGATTAACCCGTTATCGGATCCCATGACTGTGATGATTGGCGCGCTGGTACTGGGCGGAATTCAGATCATAGTGGGAATGATTATCCACCTCTATATGGAAATTCGGGACGGGCAGGCCTTGGACGGTATTCTGGACGTGGTACCCTGGTGGCTGCTTTTTGCCGGACTGGGTTTGGGTGCGGTGAAAAGTACTTGGACGCTGGCCCTTGTGGGCGTCGTCGCACTGGTACTGACACAGGGCCGACACCAGAAGAGTATCGTAGGCAAGTTTGTCGGCGGTCTGGCCAGCCTGTACGATATCACCAGTTATCTCTCCGATATTCTCAGCTACCTGCGGCTTATGGCCCTGCTGCTGGCCACCAGCGTAATTGCCAGCGTGGTAAATACCCTGGGTGCTATGACCGGCATTATTGGCTTTATCATCATCTTCCTGGTGGGCCACGCGTTCAATATGGGCATTAATATCATCGGTACATATGTCCATGCCGCGCGCCTCCAGTACCTGGAATTTTTCAGCAAATTCTACAAGGAGGGCGGACGTCCGTTTGCTCCCCTCAAGATCGACACGCAATATGTAGACGTGATCAAGGAGGAAAACTGATATGGAATTTCTGCTTACTCAACTCAGCGGTATTACGCCGGCGTTTCTTGGTGCTGCTCTGGCCGTGGGCCTGTGCTGTGTTGGCTCCGCCAAGGGCGTGGGTATGGTGGGCGAGGCCGCTTCCGGCCTGCTGACCGAAGACCCTTCCCGTTTTGCCCAGTGCCTGATTCTTCAGATTCTCCCCGGTACGCAGGGCCTCTACGGTTTTGTTATCTGGTTCATTGTTCTCAATAAGCTGGGCTTTATGGGTGGTACCGCAGCGGCGGTCTCCATCGGTGCCGGCTGGTCTATCTTTAACGCCTGTATCCCCATGGCCATTGGTGGCTTGCTTTCCGCCATCGCACAGGGCCGCGTTGCTGCGGCCGGCATCGGCTTGGTAGCTAAGAGGGCTAAGGAGATGTCCAAGGCCATCCTGCTGGCAATTATGGTTGAGTTCTACGCCATCCTGTCCCTTCTGGCCTCTATTTTGATGGTCATGAACCTGTCCCTGTCGTAAGGGAGGGACCTCTTATATGAACGGAATCAACACGATCACGGACCGCATTGATCAGGATGCCCAACAGGAGATCAACGCGCTGACCGCCAAGGCCCAAAGCGAGGCGGCGGAGATTACCGCCCGTTATAAGGCTCAGGCCGAGCGTGAGACGCAGGCTATCCTGCAAAAGGGGACGGCCGGCGCCGCACTCCGTCAGGAGCGTCTGGCCAGCGTGGCCCAGTTGGAGGCCCGCAAGATGGTGCTGGCCGCCAAGCAGGAAATGGTTGAAAAGGCCTTTGAGCGGGCCATGAAGAATATGGTGAGCCTGCCGGATGCGGACTACATCGCGTTACTGGCCAAACTGGCGGCGGTGGCCTCCGACACTGGGCGGGAACAGATCATTCTTTCCCAGAAGGACCGGACCCGTTTCGGGAAACAGATCGTGGCCCGGGCCAATGAGCTTCTGGAAAAGGAAGGAAGCCATGCCCATCCTGGTAAGCTGACCCTGTCGGAAGAGTCCCGCCCCATGATGGGCGGCCTGATCCTCCGGGAAAACCGGGTGGAGACGAACTGCACCTTTGAGACCCTCATCCATGTGCAGCGGGACGAACTGGCCGCGTCGGTAGCGAAGGCCCTGTTTGACTAAAGACGCGGCGTTTGTCCCCAAGCGGACGGAAAGGAGGGTATCCATTGTCAAAAAAAATTCGGGAATATGACTATTTATATCTCTCCGGGCGGATCCACGCTTTGGAGAACACCTTGCTCACCCACGAACGGATGGAGCGGATGTTGGATGCCCGCACAGTCGAGGACGCAGCCAAGGTACTGACGGAGTGCGGGTACGGCGAGTTTCCAGCCCTGACCCCTGAGGCTGTAGAGTACAGCCTGGACGAGGCGAGGCTGAAACTGTTTTCCGAGCTGCGCTCCAGAGTGCCTGACCCCGGCGTTATCGACGTGTTCCGCATCAAATATGACTATCACAATGCAAAAGTGCTGCTGAAAGCGGAGGCCAGGGGCGTAAAGCCCGAGCCGCTGTTCATTGATGCCGGGCGCTACCCGGCCGCCAGGCTGCGGGACGACTTTGTAAAGGAGGACCTGCGGCAGTACAGCAAGATCTTTACGGAGGCTATGACCCAGGCCAAGGAGACCCTGGCTGTGACCGGCGACCCGCAGAGTGCCGACATCGTGATGGACCGCGGGTATTACGCCGAGCTGTTGGAAGCCGCAGAACAGGCCGGAAGCGAATTTCTGACCGGCTTTGTCCGTCTGTCCATTGACGCGGCCAATTTGCGTTCCGCCGTCCGGTCGGTACGGATGGGGCGGGGAGTTGAATTTCTCCGTCAGGTCCTCATTTCCGGCGGCGAGATCAAAACGGACGCTCTGATTACCGCGGCGCTGGGCAGTACGGATCTGGTCGGGCTGTTTGTCCACACTCCGCTGGAGGAGGCAGCCTCCGCTGGCGCAGCAGCCATGGAGGGCGGGCCGCTAACAGCATTTGAGCGCCTGTGTGACAATGCGGTAACCGCCTACCTGGCGCAGAGCAGGCGGGTGGCTTTCGGCGAGCAGCCCCTCATCGGGTATCTTTACGCTCGAGAGGCGGAACTGACCACCATTCGCATTATCATGACCGGCCGGATGGCTGGCCTGGACACGGACACAATCCGGGAAAGGCTGCGTGACGCCTATGTATAAGATTGCCGTTTTGGGTGACCGTGACAGCGTTCTGGGATTCAAGGCTCTGGGCCTGGACGTTTTCCCGGTCAAAAATCGGGAAGAAGGCCGGCAGCGTCTTCATCGACTGGCACGGGAGAACTACGCCATAATTTATATGACGGAACAGCTGGCTGCCGGGCTGGAGGCGGACATTGCCCGTTATAAAGACGAGGTGGTGCCTGCCGTCATCCTCATTCCCGGCAAGGGCGGCTCTTTGGGTATTGGGATGTCAAACGTGACCAAGTCCGTGGAGCGGGCCGTAGGCGCCGACATCTTATAAGAAGCGGTGCAGACCGAAAAACAGTTATGTGCAGCACAAGGTATTTTGGCGGAGCGACGCGCCCGGTTCCGCCTGCGCTGCGCTTCGAGGAAAGAAGGTCGATATACTTGTCTAGCGGAAAGATCGTAAAAGTATCCGGACCGCTGGTCGTGGCCACGGGACTGTCCGACGCCAATATGGCCGACGTGGTCCGCGTGGGCGAACAGCGTCTGATCGGTGAAATCCTGACCATGAACGGGGATTCCGCTTCCATTCAGGTCTATGAGGAAACCTCTGGCCTGGGCCCGGGTGCCGCGGTGGAAACCACTGGCGCGCCTCTGTCTGTGGAGCTGGGGCCAGGTCTGATCGAGAATATTTATGACGGCATCCAGCGCCCGCTGGAGGAGATCATGGAGAAGACGGGCTCCAACATTACCCGCGGCGTCGAGATTCCCGCCCTGAACCGGGAAAAGAAATGGCACTTTACCCCTGTGGCCAAGGTAGGCGATAAGGTCCAGGGAGGCGACATACTGGGCACTGTCCAGGAGACCCCCGTGGTGCTTCATAAAATTATGGTCCCGCCTAAGGTGGAGGGTACCATAGCTTCCATTGGGGAGGGCGACTTTGTGGTCACCGACGCTGTGGCTACGCTGACTTTGGCGGATGGAGGAAAGCAGAAGCTGACCATGGTCCAGCACTGGCCCGTCCGTGTCGGCAGACCCTATCAGCATAAATATCCCCCCAAAACGCCCCTGTGTTCCGGCCAGCGCGTTATTGATACCTTGTTCCCCATCGCAAAGGGCGGCACCGCCGCCGTACCTGGGCCTTTCGGTTCCGGCAAAACCGTGGTGCAGCACCAGCTGGCCAAATGGTCCGATGTGGACATCGTGGTATACATCGGCTGCGGGGAACGCGGCAACGAGATGACCGACGTGCTGCGGGAGTTTCCCGAGCTGACTGACCCGCGTACGGGTGAGTCTCTGATGAAACGGACGGTACTGATTGCCAACACCTCGGATATGCCGGTGGCCGCCCGCGAGGCCTCTATTTACACCGGAATTACCATCGCCGAGTATTTCCGAGATATGGGCTACGCAGTGGCCGTCATTGCCGACTCCACCTCCCGTTGGGCCGAGGCTCTGCGTGAGATGTCCGGTCGTCTGGAAGAAATGCCCGGTGAAGAGGGTTACCCCGCCTATCTGTCCTCCCGTCTGGCCCAGTTTTACGAGCGGGCCGGCAGCGTGGAGTGTATCGGTTCCGATGAGCGCCGGGGGTCTCTGACCGCCGTGGGTGCCGTGTCCCCTCCAGGCGGCGATTTGTCCGAGCCAGTCTCCCAGGCCACCATGCGTATCGTTAAGGTGTTCTGGGCTTTGGATTCCGGCTTGGCCTACAAGCGTCACTTTCCCGCCATTAACTGGCTGCGGTCCTACTCCCTGTATCTGGACTCCTTAAAGGACTGGTATGATGAAAAGCTGGGTCCCCAGTTTATGGCTAATCGTGAAAAAACCATGTCTATCCTTCAGGAAGAGGCCAGCCTGAATGAGATCGTTCAGCTGGTCGGTAAGGACGCCCTGTCCCCCAACGATCAGCTCACGTTGGAAACCGCCCGTATGATCCGGGAGGACTTTTTGCAGCAGAACGCCTTCACCGATGTGGACGGTTATTCCTCCTACGACCGGCAGGAAAAGCTGCTTAGTATCATTCTGGATTATGATAAGCTGTGCCGTGCCGCCATTCAGAAGAAGGCGGATGTGAATGAGCTGTTTGCCATCCCCGTACGCGAAGTCATCGGCCGCGCCAAGAGCGTAGAGCCCAATCAGTACAAGAAGGTCTACGCTAAGATTAACGAAGACATGGCCCAGCAGATCGAAGCGGTGGCCGCGAAGGGAGGGGACGAGGCATGATCCATGAATATCGTACCATTCAGGAGGTCAACGGCCCTCTGATGGTGGTCAAAAAGGTCAAGGGAGTTACCTACGATGAACTGGGCGAGATCGAGCTGCCCGACGGCAGCGTCCGCCGCTGCAAGGTGCTGGAGGTCAATGGAGACGATGCTGTGGTCCAGCTGTTTGAGTCCTCCGCCGGAATTAATCTGGCCCAGTCCAAAATCCGCTTTTTGGGGCATCCGTTGGAGCTGGCTGTGTCCGGCGATATGCTGGGCCGTGTTTTTAACGGCATGGGCCAGCCCATCGATGGAGGCCCCGCCATTCTGGCCGAGGAGCACCGGGATATCAACGGTCTGCCGATGAACCCCGCCGCCCGTGACTACCCCAACGAGTTTATTCAGACGGGTGTGTCGACCATTGACGGCCTCAATACGTTGGTTCGAGGCCAAAAGCTTCCTATCTTCTCCGGATCCGGCCTGCCCCACGCGGCGCTGGCCGCGCAGATTGCCCGTCAGGCTAGGGTGCTGGGCGGCGACGCATCCAATTTTGCCGTGGTATTTGCCGCGATCGGCATCACGTTTGAGGAGTCGGATTTCTTTATCTCCGACTTCCGCCGCACCGGTGCCATTGACCGCACCGTGCTGTTTACCAATCTGGCCAATGACCCCGCCGTGGAGCGAATCGCCACCCCCCGTATGGCCTTGACGGCGGCGGAATATCTGGCCTTTGAAAAGGGCATGCACGTCCTGGTTATCCTGACGGATATCACCAACTACGCCGAAGCGCTGCGCGAGGTTTCCGCCGCCAAAAAGGAAGTCCCCGGCCGCCGCGGCTACCCCGGCTATCTGTACACCGACTTGGCTACCATGTATGAACGGGCCGGCCGCCGCCTGGGCTACCCCGGCTCCATTACGATGATCCCCATTCTTACCATGCCCGAGGATGACAAGACGCACCCCATCCCGGACCTGACCGGCTATATCACCGAGGGTCAGATTATTCTCTCCCGGGAGCTGTACCGCAAGGGTGTTAACCCGCCGGTAGATGTGCTGCCCAGCCTGTCCCGTCTGAAAGAAAAGGGAATCGGCGAGGGCAAAACCCGCGAGGATCACGCCGGAACCATGAACCAGCTCTTTGCCGCCTACGCCACAGGCAAGGAGAACAAGGAACTGATGTCCATCCTGGGCGAGGCCGCCCTCAGCCCCACCGATCTGCTGTATGCCAAATTTGCCGATGAGTTTGAAAAGCGCTATGTCGCTCAGGGCAATGATGAAAACCGGTCTATCGAAGAGACCTTGAATCTGGGCTGGGAACTACTGTCCATGTTGCCTGTGGGCGAGCTGAAGCGGATCAAGCCGGAGCTGATCGAGAAGTATCTGCCCAAGAAAAAGGACTAAGGGGGTGTCATAAATGCCGGCAACCACTGTGAACCCCACCCGAATGGAACTGACCCGGCTTAAAGGCCGGCTGCGCACCGCCATACGGGGACACAAGCTGTTGAAAGACAAGCGCGACGAACTGATGAAGCAGTTTATGGATGTGGTGCGGGAAAACCGCACCGTCCGCGCCAAAGTGGAGCAATCTCTTATGCGGGCCCATGCATCCTTTACCGTGGCCTCCGCCCTTATGTCCACTAAAATGCTGGAACAGTCATTACTCTACCCTAAGCAGAGTGTGGAGTTGGACATGAGTTTTCAGAACATCATGTCCGTGGAGGTGCCTGTCTACCGTTTTCAAACGAAAAATCAGGACCCAGGCGATGTATATCCCTATGGCTTTGCCGCTACCTCCGGTTCGCTGGATGACGCGGTAGATGCTCTGTCCGAGGTGTTCCAGGATATGCTGAAGCTGGCTCAGATTGAGAAAGCCTCCCAGTTACTGGCCGAGGAAATCGAAAAAACCCGCCGCCGTGTCAATGCATTGGAATATGTGATGATTCCCACGATGGAGGAGAACATCAAATATATTACGATGAAACTGGATGAAAACGAACGCGCCTCCACCATTCGTCTGATGAAGGTGAAGGATATGCTCCTGAAGGAGGCCATTGAGGCCAAACGGGAGCAGGAAGCCAGCGCCATCAAGGCGTTCGAGGAGAAAAGCGGCGCTCCGGACGAGGGCTGAGAACGGAATTTGACCCTGTTTTAACCCGAACACCGTTGATGCGAAAAGACCCCGGGCGGGATTCCCTGAGACTAAATGGGAATCCCGCCCGGGGTCTTTTATAGAATGTTTGTAGTATGTAATATACGGTCTATTCCAATAAAGAACCACAGTACTCGCATTCTCTGGTAGAGCCAATTGGAATTTTATTTTCCGCCCCACAGCCTTTGCAAATTACAGTTTGATATTCCACATCGGAATCGGCTGCGGAAGATTCCGAAGATACGGTAGGTTCGGTTTCACCCGCCTGAGGGAATACAATACAGTTTCGTTTTTCGTCAATATAAGCATTCAAAAAATAGTTTTTTGAAATCATTTTTTGAAGATTGCTTTTTACCACATCGACTGAGGTACCTGTATTATCTGCCAAAAGGGAAATTGAATGCGTGCAATCGGTTGAAAGCCTCTGGACATAATTTTTAAAAAGCTTTATCAATTTACCTCTATTAATCCCTTTATACAGCAAAAAAACAGAAAGGATAAGAAGAATTATTTCAATAATTAAAGAAAAGGTATCCGGAGCGTCGATTAAACCGATCAACGAAATGGTAAAAATTAAAATCAAAAGCCCGCCAAGGATAATTTGTATTTTACTGATTATGGTGCTGATAATTACAACTGATTTCGAACGGTTCTTTGTATTCACTTATATCACTCCACTCTTTCTGGCTTTCAGATCAGCTGTTTTCTGCTTTACCAACAATAGAATATCGTTAATAATTTGCGTCACCTTCTCTGTCTTATCGTCAATGTCTGATGACAAGATGCTTTCCAGTTTAATGATTTTATCGGACAGGGCATCATCCTGTGCTGTAGCAGACGAAAGGTCACTGTATTTTATTGCCTCATAGATTTTACCAAGTGAATCGGAATATTGCAAATTTTTGGAATCATCCTTCATGGCCATAACTTTGTTCATCAGTCCATACATACTTGAAACGGACTGTTCCGCAGCTTTGTTGCTGTTAGCAACCGCCCTGCTTCCTGCAATAATAAGCAGAAGAATGATTGCCGTTACTGCAATTATAACAATTTGTACTGCAATAAACAGCCTGATATCATCTCTCAAACCAGGTACAGAAAGAAACAGGATGGATAGTATAACGGCGACAGCAGTATAAACAATTAATACACTATAAGCGCCTGATCTGAGCATAACGCCGGTCGATTGCCTCGCTTTGATATCGGTTGCTATCAGTCCACCAAACAGACTGATTTCAGCTATTAGAATAAAAATCAGGCCAATCCAATCCATGATTTCCGGATTTCTGACAATTAGAAAATAAAGAACGAATGTCAATGCAATAACGAATGCGCCAATAACGGCAGTTATTATATTTCGTCTACCCCCCATTTCAATCATCCTCCTTGTTCATTAAAGTTTTGCGCCGCATTCTGGGCAAAATTTCGGATTGCCTTTAATTTCAGTGTTACAGTTTGGACACTTTTTCGAAAGAGGCATCCCGCATTCAGCACAGAA
Organism: Intestinimonas sp.; assembly: GCA_022653075.1. Lineage (GTDB taxonomy): Bacteria > Bacillota > Clostridia > Oscillospirales > Oscillospiraceae > Intestinimonas. Next base: position 1,431 of record JALCSB010000015.1, on the reverse strand, counting down.
TTTTTGATTTTTATGGACCAGCGGTTTCCCGCAGTGCGGGCATAGGGGGAGCATTTCATAGCCGCAGTTCTCACATTTTGAAGCGCTTTCGGGTAAATCGGCGCCGCATTCTGGGCATGGATTATATTTGTTTCCGCATTCCGGGCAAAATTTAACTTCTTTACTATACATTGTACCGCAGGAGCTGCATTTCACCAGATTATTGTTGCCGTTGCTTTTTGAACGTTGCGTATCATAACCGCAGCCGGGACAAAAGCGCATCGACTTATCCATACTGCAATGACACTTCGGGCATTCCGCTGTCCCCGCTGCATTGGTGTCAATCTGCTTTGCGATACCTCCAAACTGTCCTCCAATAGCGCCGCCGACTCCTACGCCCATGCCGAGGCCCAGACCTGCGCCCATAAATCCGGCTGAATTCGATCCCGGATTGGTAGCCGCTCCTTCCAGCGTATCAAAAGAACGTTCCTGCTGATAATTGTACCCGATAATATTCATTTCGGCACGTTTGGCCAGAGCATCCTTAAGCTTTATTACTGCCGTATCATCTTCAGGAATACTGATATCATTTACATAGAAATTAACCAATTCAATGCCGTATTCTTTGAGGACGGGTTCCACCCGTTCCTTCATGTAATCTGATATCTCATCCAAATAGGCATTAATTTCAAGAACACTGATCTGTTTCTGAACAAGATAGGAAGATATGGTATCTTTCACTTTTGTAGTATATAGGCCACGGAAAAACTTAATTATACTTGTCTTATCCAGAACCTGCATGGTACCAACAAGTTTGATTAAGAATTTTTTTGAATCGTCAACTCTTATGCCAAACTGCCCATAGGAGCGGACAGGAACAAAAACGCCGTATTTGGGGTCTTGAAGCTGTATTGGCGTTGCCGTACCCCACTTGATGTCAAGAGAAAAGACTTTATTAACATACCAAACTTCCGCGGTAAACGGGGACCGGCCACCAAACGGAAGGTTTATAATTTTATTTAAAAGCGGGATATTGGCGGTTTCGAGCGTATGTCTGCCGCTTCCGAACACATCCAAAGCTATGCCGCTTTTAAAAAGGATGGCTTCCTGAGATTCATTTACAATCAGTTGCGTCCAGGTGCCAAGTTCTTCACTTGGATACTTCCATGCGAATACGTCTGGAGTGCCATTGTATTTTACAACTTCAACAATTGACATAAATAAACCCCCACAAGCTGTTTTAAAACAATCTATATAGAATCATATCACCACCGGTAAAATTATGCAATGTGCGATAATAGTCGTACAGTATTAATTTGCGTGACTGTCATGGTCAAGAATTTTTGTAACACCACAGTCTAATTTAGTCTAACAAATTTCGTGCCTCCAGCGGTGTCAAATAGTTGTTATAAGAGTGCGGACGAATCTGGTTGTACCAGAGATACGCATACT
>JALCSB010000014.1 GCA_022653075.1 Intestinimonas sp. | reverse complement strand
GAACACATCACTACGTTGGCATTGGCATCCTTGGCGCGAATACTTTTCAGTGCTTCCAAACCATCCATATTGGGCATGGTGATGTCCATAATAACCAAGTCGGGGTGTAACTGACCGTATTTTTCCACGGCGTCGGCACCATCTACCGCCTCAAAAAGCTCGGTATAGCCGCTTTTGGACAGAGTATCCTTGATTACTTTTCGCATAAAAGCTGCATCGTCAACTACCAGAATTTTAGCCATATTCGACCCTTCCTTTTTACCTTCTTAGCCTAAACTTGTGAGATTTTATCGTCTGCGGATGTTATCCGTGGACCAGTTCGCTGGGATCGGGAGATTTCAGAATCTCGGTGATACGAACGCCAAAGTTGTCGTCAACCACCACGACATCTCCTCTGGCGACACACTGTCCGTTTACGAACAGATCGACCTGATCACCGGCCAGTTTGTTCAGCACCACCAAAGAACCCTTGGAAAACGCCAGAATATCCTGTACTTTTTTGTGCGTTCGCCCGATTTCCACGGACACCTCCAGCGGGACCGACATCAACAGATCCAGATTTTCATTCTGCTGCTCGGTCAGCACTTCCCCATTGGACAGATGCGGTATCTCCGCCGGTTTAGCGTTAATCTTCTTAGGTTCCGGGGGAGCGGGGGAATAATAGCCGGGAGGTGGATAATAACCTGGCATGTATTGGCCATAAGGGGGATATGGATAAGCGCCGGGTGCCGGAGCCTGCTGCATCTGAGGAATTTTCCCCGGCTGCGTCTGACTCGAATTGGATATCCTCTGCCCTTGGGGGACAGGCTGACTTTGGGTGGAATTCATGAGCTGTTCAATCTCCTCCTGGCTCAGTTTTCTTCTACCCGCCTGATTCTGTCCCTGGGAGGCAGGCTGGCTTTGCGCGGAGCTCATAAGCTGCTCAATCTCCTCCTGGCTCAGCTTTCCTCCATCCGCCTGGTTCTGTCCTTGAGGGGCAGGCTGGCTTTGCGCGGAGTTCATAAGCTGCTCAATCTCCTCCTGGCTCAATTTCCTTCCACCCGCCTGGCTCTGCTCCTGGGGGGCAGGCTGGCTCTGCGCGGAGTTCATGAGCCGTTCAATCTCTTCCTGGTTCAGCTTTCCTCCGCCCGCCTGACTCTGTGCCTGTGAATCAGGCTGGTTTGGGGTAGAATTCATCAGCCGCTCAACCTCTTCCTGACTCAGCGCACTGCCGTTATCCGCTGATGGCTGCCCGGGAGCTTGTTGTGCTTCGCCGGAATTTTTCCCCTCTTCTGTACTTACGCCCAACCCCGAAAGCAGCTCTCTGGCAAGCTTGACGGACATGACGTTGATGAATTCGCTTTTAAGTACATTTTCGATGTTTAGCGTGAAATGAACAACCACACACTTTCCTTCTTCTTGGGGAAAGTGTTCTCGCTTAAACCCTTCAAAATCTTTGAGTTCAAAAGACTCCGGCGTTGAAATGTTAACCGGACAGCCCAGGAACTCAGATAAAGCGGTGGACGCCGCGCCCATCATCTGGTTCATAACTTCGCATACTGCGCTGATATTCAGGTCGTTAAGCTCAAACTCCTCTTCCGGCGTTTCACTGCCCATAAGGATGTCCGCAATGACCTTTACATCGCTGCGCTTTAGCAGCATAATGTTGCTGCCTTCCAAACCGGATACATAACGGATCTCCACACCTACGGCTGGCTGAAGATCGCCCAGGGTGAAATCATTCACGTCGGTAATGGAAACTTTCGGCGTGGTGATCTCCACACGGTGATCAAGCATATTGGAAATAGCCGTAGCTGAGGAGCCAAGGCTAATATTCATGACCTCCCCAATCGCATCCAGTTCCATGGAATTAAAAATACTATTTGCCATCCTGTTTGACGTTCCTTCCCCTAGACTCATAATAGGTCTTTCCTATTTTAACCGCCATGCTTTTGTTGTGTATCCCCATAACTCCGTCAAACCATCGTTTGCCGCCAATGTTGATATAAACAAGGGAATCCTTCGGTCGTTTCAGATCAATCACGTCTCCCACGCTCAGGTAATAGAGGTCACTGAATTTCAGCTGAATCCGGCACATTTCCGCAACCAGTTCAATGTCCGTCTCCTGGAGGGATTCGAATATTTCCTTGGAAGACTCCTCATCCTGTCTCTGGTGGCTGTTGTTAATCCGGTTAATCTCACTAAACAAGTTGGTCAGCATCATACCGGGAAGGCAGATACTCATATGCCCATCGCAATTTGGAAATTTAATCATCAGATCCATGATGACCACAATTTCCTCCAGCCCAAGGGGCTGGACCATGGTTGGATTAGGCTCCACCCGGCCAAAGTCAAAATCCAAATCGATATAAGTATTCCAGCTCTCGCCCATACACTCCACAAGATAGCGCATAACGCCTTCATAGATTTTTAGTTCCAGATCGGTAAAGGTGTATTCCGGATCCAGTTCTTCATCCATATCGCCCTCGCCGCCCATCATGCGGTCAATCATGCTGAGCATCAGGGGCTTGCTGACGTGCAGCAATACAGGCGTACTCTCTGCTTTCCCATGGTAGCTCATATAAGCCAAGGACAGCACATCGCCTTCCGTCAGGGCATTGGAAAACTCATAATACCTCTGCTCCTCTGCCGATTCCACCTTGATCTCACAGCTGGCATGCATCAGGCCATTAATCCGGGAATTAATGTTTCTGGCGTAGTTTTCAAAAATACTGTCCAGCATTTTAAGCCGGTCTTTGGTAAATTTTCTGGGACTCTTGAAATCATATTTCCGATATTTACCCTCCGCCTTGTCTTCCTCCTGATGCTGGAGGGGTTCACCGCTCCGAACGGCGCTGAGCAGAGCATCGATCTGGTTTTGTGATAATACCTCAGGCATCAGCATCCCTCCTCTCGTCTCGTTCTGCGGACATCATCATTCGCCGGCTCATTGGCTCGCTGTGGACGCCGTATCGGCACCGTCCACGTTTTTAACGGAAACAGGCGATTCCGTGCCGCGTTGTGTGTAATACTGTTCAATTTCATCACCCAACGTACTGGTCAGGTCTTTACCCGTAACAATCAGTTCCACGCGGCGGTTTTTTGCCCGGTCGGTACGGTTGTCATTGCTGGCAACCGGCCGCCACTCTCCGTAGCCTAGGCTTACCATGCGGGCTGGGTCCAGGATATTCATCTCCTGGAGATAAACCAGCACGATGGTGGCACGGTTGGATGCCAGGAAGCGATCGGCCGTTACGTTATTCGCTCGGTCAGGGTACGCCTGGGCGGTATGGCCCAGAACTCTCAGCTCGTCAATAGCACTGCTGGCTTTGCGGAGGATTTCGCCTACGTCGTTCAGAACATTGATCCCATCCTGGCGCAGTTCATAGCTGTCGCCATCAAAAAAGACGGCGTCATTAAAGGAAATAAATACATAACCGTCTCCCTTGGTAACAGAGATATTTTCCGCAGCCCCTTGCTGGGCAACATAACTCTTTAAATCCAGATAGAGCTGATCGATGGTTGTGTCGATCTGCGTCTGTGTCTGTTCGGCCGCTCCGTCAGCACTGGACGCCGTGGTAGGATCGGCCAGTTGGCCGCTGTTACCCTTCGTCTCGGTTTCCTCCTGAACAGCATTAGGGTTGAAGCTCTGCACCAGCTGAATCCACTTCTGTTGATCAATGGTAGACATAGAATACAGTAAAACGAAGAAACACAGCAGCAACGTCACCATGTCGCCATAAGTATCCATCCAGTTGGCTCCGCCGCCTCCCTTGCGTTTTTTCATTCTCCATCCCCCCTTGAAAGTTATTTACCCTTCTTCTTTTTGGGCTTACCCTTCTTGCCGCCTTTGCTCTCCGACTCTCCGCCGCGCTGCTCCTGATCCACGAACGTAAGCAGCTTCTCCCGCAGAGTCTTGGGGTTCTGGCCGGACTGGATGGACATAATCCCCTCCACAATGATCATTTTGCACAGGACCTCTTCCTCATCCCGTGACCGCAGATTGGAAGCAATAGGGCTGAAAATCATATGGGCCAGAATGGTGCCGTACAGGGTCGTAATCAGCGCCGTGCCCATATCCGCACCGATGGTATTGGAACCGCCGCTCATGTTCATATTTTTCAGCATATTGATCAGGCCCACCAGGGTACCCACCATGCCAAAAGCAGGAGCTACCGCAGAAGCCTTTTCATACATACTGGCCACACTGTCGTGGCGGTTGGACATACATTCGATATCGTTATTCAAAATGGCGCGAATCTTATCGGCATCATTAGCGTCCACAATAAGCATGATGGCCTGCCGAAAAAAAGGGTCTTCTTGTTGGTTTGCCTTTTCCTCCAACGCCAAAAGACCATTTTTGCGGGCTACCTGCGCCAGTTCCACCAGTTGGTCGATATAATACATCGGATTAAATTTTTTAATGTTTAACATGATCTTAAAATGTCTGGGCATAGACTTGATCATCTTTATGGGAAAACTGGCTACCACAACTGCCAGCGTGCAACCCACCACAATCATGATGCTGGATGCATCGAAAAAGTTTAGAATCTGCCCGGGTAAGATCTGAACGCTTCCACTCACTGTTTTAGAGATCATGCCAAAGATCATAACACCGATCGCCAGGATTGTACCGACCAAATAAGTAATATTCATAACGTTACATGTTCACCCCTGCTTCCAAGAAATCACCACCGCATGCAAATCAGCCCTCGTTCTGACATTTGACTAAGATTTCCCTGTGAATATCCGCTACCTTGGCGGTATATGCGGCAATTTTTTGGACAATTTCATCCGCCGATTCCCGAACCAGATAGTAACTGTGGTTCATCATCACAACCTTTGTCTCTGGTATCAGCTCGATACATTCAATCTGCAGATAATTAATCAGAAATTTGTCGTGATTCATCTTTGTCAATTCTATCATGGCACTTCTCCTTTCTTCCTGATATTACCTCCCGGACGCGGGATACCCCGCGTCCGGGGTGGTTTCATGAATTGCTGAGCCTTGCTAACGTCCTAACGTCATTTATCGTTTCATATTGACCAGTTCCTCCAGCATGGAATCGGTCACAGTGATAATACGGGTGTTGGCCTGATAGCCCCGCTGGGTTGTAATCATCTCGCTGATCTCCGTGGCTAGGTCAGTACCGGAGGACTCCAGGCCGCTGGTAATAAGGTCGGTGCTACCGGTGCCCCGAATCGCGACCGCGTCTGTATCGCCGGACGCCTTATTGTTCAGATATTTTCCACTGAGCACATCGCCGATGGAGGCAACGGAACAGTCGCCGGCACCTTCGCCGGCACGGTAATAGGCTCCCTGTATGTGAGTAACACCGTTGGGGTTAGTCACATTCGCCAGCGGGATATAGCCCACAACAATGGTGCTCTTGTCGGCCTTATTGACCGCGGTAATCTTACCGGTGGAGGCGTCAATGCTGATAGAGTCCGTTGTGATGGTTGAGCCGTCGGTCAAATCGGCAGAGTCGGTACCGGGATCGTAGACATTATGGCCATCGGTGTCCACACCGGGATAAACGGCCGAGCCATCGGTCTTGGCGGCCAGCGGCAGCCGGATGGGTACCAATTGTGTGCTGGCTGTTGGATTGTCAGCGTCAACGAGCGCACCGGCCGTCGTATCGCCGGAGGTGGTCACAAACCCGTAGACCACGTTGCCCTGGCCATCGGTCAGATAGCCCTGAGGATCAATTTCGAAATTTCCAACCCGGGTAAGCAGCAGATCTTTGGCGTTGGTCTCATCCAGGACGATACCGTCAGTTCCCGTGCTTCCCGCAGCCTTGTCACCCACCAGGAAAAACCCGTCGCCGTCGATCATGCAGTCCAGCGACTTTCCGGTGGGAACATAGTTGGCGGTGGACATATTCAAATCAATCGTTCCGATGTTGCAGCCATAGCCCAACTGTGCGGGATTGACACCGCCAACACTGTCTGAGCCGTTAGAGCCGGAGGTGATGGTGGTATAGAGGGACTCCTGAAACGTGGCGCGGGCGGCTTTATAGCCGTATGTGTTCACATTGGCAACGTTATTGCCGATAACATTTAGTTTTTGCATATGGGCTTTCAAACCCGAAACCGCCGCGTACATTGCACCTGTCATAGGTTAAAACTCCTTTCGCTGGGCGGCGCCGCCGGGGAATGGCCAATCGGGCCTTTCCCCAGAGCATCCTTTCGGTCCTGCTCTCTGTATTTACAGGATCACGGCGCCGTCAATATTGGTAAAAATATTTTCCTTCATCTCGTCCTGGGACATTGTGGTAATCACCCGTCCGTTTGGTACATTAATAATGAAGGCGTGGGTGGCGTCAAACGCCAAAATATTCCTGGCCCCCTTTTCCTGGGCTTTTTCCACCGAATCGGAAAGCTGCGTCATCAGTGCATCGTCTACCTGAATCCCGCGCTCCTCCGCCCGCTCTCTGGCGTGCTTGGAAAACGTCACGGGCTGACTTTCCTGCGTCAGCTGCTGCTTCTCGCGCAGAATATTCCTAAAGGAGGTCTTTGCAGAACCACCGGAAAAGCGGCTGTCCTGAGATACCTGCGGACTGACTCCCCGTGGGGAGAATACGGAATCAATCATTGCTGTTCACCCGCCATTTAATCCGTTGCATCCGACGTATCCGTACTGTCCGTACTGGGCAGATGCCCCACAGCCATAATACTGCTGAGGTTGTAACTTACGCCATCTACAAAAACCACGGGATTGTCATTATAGGTTCCGGTTCCGGTAACGGTACCGACGATTTCCTCCAGGTTTCCGTCCGAATCATACTGGCCGATGGTTACTTCCTTACCAACCAACGAGGATGTATAAATCATGGTTGCGGCATCAGTGATGTTGGCAATGGCCTGGATCGTGGACATCTGCACCATTTGATTGAGCATATCGGTGGTGGACGCAGCGTTTTCAGGGTCCTGATTCTGGAATTGCGCCACCATAAGCTCGAGGAAATCACTCATATCCAGATCGATGGAACCGGCGGAGCTGTTTGTGCTGTTCTTAGCAGTAGTAGTGCTGTTCACGGATTGGGTGCCGGACAAGTCGGACATGAAATCACTCATAGTATTGTTTCTTCCCTTCTTGATGGGGTTCAGCTTACCGCGTCTTCCAGCGAAACGATTCCAAGCCGAAGCTGCTGGAGAAAGTCCTCGCTCTGCTGGCGGCGTTGCTGTTGCTGCTGATAGGCATTCTGGCCGTTGTGCTGTCCCTGATCGTTTTGCTGAAATTGCTGGCTGGTTTCCTGCGGCCGGACTTCCACCTGAACGGTGCTCTGGTTACTGCTCTGAAGCAGGCTCCCCAGTGTGCCGGTATGCCGCGCCAGCAGATCGGCTGCTTTTTCCGTCGTGGTATGAAGCACCACCTGGAGTGTTCCATCCTGCCCGCGGGTCAGGTCGACCGTTACTGTACCAAGGTTTTCGGGCGTCAGGCGGATCTCAAGGTGCTGTGCACCGCTGTTCAGGGTCTCACTAATCTGGTCGGCGAGTTGGGCATCCAGATTCTGCGACTGGGTATCGGCTGTGGGCAATTCACCCACCTTGACCGGAGTTGCCTCCACATTGCGGAACAGGGTCCGGTTTGTATTGGTTTCGCTGTACAGCACCTGGACGCCGTCTTCCTTTTTATCCTGCTGCGTTACATTCGTTCCGGCGTTCTCTCCGGTGTCCGCCGCCGTACCATTCTGGGCGTTCTGCGCGGGCTGGACTGTTTCCGTCTCTACAGAAGCGGCGCCCTGCTGTATCACCTGTGGGTCGGCCTGCGTCAGAACCTTGGGCTGCACCAGCGGCTCATTGGACTGGTTTCCCGCCGAGATGGAACCTGAAACTGCCGCACTTTCGGGGAGCGTGTTTGAAACCGCGTCTGTTAAAGCAGGGAGTGCTTCCTCCGCTGTGGTTTGCACCTCGCCAGGCTGGTTCTGGACGAGTGCCACCTGATTTACCACCTGCTGTGTGGAAGGCTGCGTCTGAATCAGCGCCGGCGCCGTATTTTGGGCAAATGCGGTCAGTATCGCGGCCACTTCCTGACAAACTTGGTCTGTTTTTTTATCAGAGGTGGTTTTATCGTCAGTGGAAACGGAGCTTTGAGATTTTTGGGTAACTTTTCCTGTGCGGTCTGTCTGCCCGCTTTTCTGCTTCAGCATCGTTTTGAAATCCCGACCGGTTCCGGAGGACGGCTGACTGGCCGCAGAATCTGTCTCGGATGTTTTTGAGCTTTGGGCTGTCAGCGAACTTGCCATAAGCCGCATGGTCAAAGCCATACTTTCTGTCGTATTCATCTTTTCACCTCCTTTCAATGGAATACGCGTTCCGCGATCTATCCCTGGGGAACACGCACCGGGTGTGCGGTTACTTTAAAGTACATTTTCTTGCCGGCATGAACTGCTGCGGGCGCAAATCAGATCATCAATCAGTTTTTCCTGCACTTTTTGGAGTTCCTTATTATAGCATTCCAGCTTTTTTTCCCGGATCTTTTCAATGGAGGAAGTATCCTGTTTGGCAGCTACCATCTCCCTGCGCTTCACCTCAGTCTGCTGCCGAAAACTCTGCAGCACCTCTGCTTCCCGGCGGATCTCCTGCTCCAGAACCCGTAGGCCCGTCTCATAGGATACGGCTTCGACCACACGCATACCGATTGCTTTTTTCTCCCGGTACTCCTCATTGGTTCGAGCATATCGGCGCTCCGCGTCGGCCAAAACCGTCTCCTGGCGGCGCACTTTCGCGGTCAATGCCCCGTGCTCCACCTCCAGTGAATCCAGAACCTGCCTTTTATATTCCAACACGTTATCAAGGGAAAACTGAAATTTCTTCATCTCATGCGGCCCCTTCCACCTTCGCCGGCTTTATTGGAGGATCTGCTCCATCCGCTGCACCGTTTCTTCATAAGTGAATTTCTCATTGATGTCCTGTGTCAGGAAACGGTTGATGCCGTCAATTTTACTCAACGCATAGTCAAGCTTAGGGTTGGTGCCTGGTTTATAGGCCCCGATGGACACCAGATCGGCGCTTTTATCGTAAGTACTCATGATATCACGGATACGCCCTCCCATTTCCTTGTGTTCATCGGAAACGATATCCGTCATCAGACGTGAAATACTGGCTCCCACGTCAATAGCCGGGAAATGGTTGGCGGAAGCCAGTTTACGGGAAAGCACAATATGTCCGTCCAGAATACCCCGAACCGTATCGGCGATTGGCTCATTGGTGTCATCACCTTCCACTAAAACGGTGTAAACTCCGGTTATGGAACCTTTTTCAAAGTTGCCGCTGCGCTCCAAAAGTTTGGGCAGTTCTGCATAAATAGAGGGCGTATAGCCGCGAGCCACGGGCGGCTCGCCGACCGCCAAACCAATTTCACGCTGAGCCATGGCGAAACGCGTCAGGGAATCCATCATCAGCAGCACATCGTACCCCTGATCACGAAAATATTCCGCAATGCCGGTAGCAACGATAGGGCACTTTTTTCGCAGCATTGCAGGCTGGTCGGAGGTGGCAACCACCAGAACCGACCGGGCCATGCCCTCATCCCCCAGGTCCTTCTGTACAAAGTCCAGCACCTCGCGGCCCCGTTCTCCCACCAGCGCGATCACGTTGATATCCACCTTCACATTTTTGGCAATCATACCCATGAGGGTGCTCTTTCCAACGCCGGAGCCGGCGAAAATACCCATGCGCTGGCCCTTTCCGATGGTGAGCAGCCCGTCGATCGCCTTAACCCCGAATTCCATCCGATCACAGATCGGAGGACGGGAGAGCGGGTTAATATAACTTCCTTCAATACAATAGGATGTTCCACCTTCAAAAGAGCCTTTTCCATCAATTGGCTGCCCCAGCGCATTGATAATCCGCCCCCTGAGAAACGGGCCCATTTGAAGGGAAAGTTGCCGGCCCGTGTTGCGGACGAGATTGCCCGAGGAAATGCCCTTCATATCCGAATAGGGCATCAGCAGAATGCGGTCGTCTTTAAAGCCCACCACTTCCGCGGTTACCTGTTTGCCGGATTCGCCGCTATAAATTCGGCAAATATCCCCCACAGCCGCATTCCCGCCGGACGCCTCTATGGACATGCCCACAATATTTTCAATTTTCCCCGTCAGGCTGAACGTCTCTGCATTCTGTAGCTGTTGGATCATCTGTCTGAACACGCTGGATACGCTCCTTTTTACCGGCCCGGTGGCCAAAGTCGGCGTCTGTACCGTCATCCGCCGGAATATCCGCCAGCAGCGTCCTGATGTTGGAAAACTGGGTGGATGCGCTGGCGTCAATAATGGTGTCTGGGGTTTCAATAATGCATGTGCCGGATTCTTCCTCGCTCATGGGTACAATCCTGATATGGTCGGAGAGCGCGGCCAGCGACAGTGTCAGCTGCGGCGCTACCGACGCAATGCCTTTAGCGTCGCACCCGGCGATATAAATATGGACCCACTCTCTGCGCTTGAGCTTTTCCGTGGCGCCCTGGATCATGCGGGCAATCACACCGCTGGAGCTTTTCAGGCTTACACGCACTACCTTCTCCGCCACAGCGATGGCCAAATCACGCAGACTGTTCTGGGCGCTTTCAATCAAGTCTGCCTGAACCCGCATCGCTTTTTCCAGAAACGTCTTTATCTCCTGTTCCATCTGTGCGGCCTGCGCTTCACGGTACTGGCGGTTTTCCTCCATGGCACTGGCCATTCCCTGCGCATGGCCCTCCCGGAACCCCTCCTGTCGGGCGCCCTCCCGAATCTGTTCCAGTTCCTGCCTGGCTTCCGCCATGGCATTCGCTTTCAGTTCCTCTGCCTGGGTTCGGGCACGGTTCAGAATGGCCTCAGCCTGAACGGCCGCGTAATCCATCGGGTCAGCCGTTCTGCTCTCTCCCGACTCTCCGTCCGGGGGCGCGGAGACAGCTTGTTCGGGACTGGAGGTTTCCTCTGAACTCGTAGCCTCCCCCACGGGTTTTGGTTCTGTCAGCTCCGATGTCTGCGGAAAACGATAGGGCTCCGCCTTTGGCCTTATGAATTTTTTCAGGACATTAGGCAATGATGTCGTCCTTTCCGCTCTTGATGATAATGATTTCGTTTTGCTCTTCCAACTTCCGGATTACATCCACGATGCGCTGCTGTGCGTCCTCCACGTCTCGCATACGAACGTTGGTTGTAATTTCCAGATCGTCCTGAATGTTTTGCGCCATGCGGGAGGACATGTTGGCGAATAGTTTTTGTGCCACTTCCTCTGTCGTCGCTTTGAGGGACAGTACAATATCCCGCGGGTCGCAATCTCTGAGAAAACGCTGCACGGAACGGTCATCCAGACTGACCAGATCCTCAAATACAAACATTCTCTTCCGAATTTCATCCACCAGTTCCTGGTTATAGGAAGACAGGCCGTCGAAAATGCTTTTTTCGCTGGAGCGGTCGATGTTGTTCATGACTCCCGCCACATAGTCGATGCCGCCTACCTTCACATTCTTATTGCTGATAATGGTGGAGAAGCGTCTGCTCATTTCGGTTTCAATAATCTTCATAGCGGCAGGGGTGGCGCTTTCCATACGCGCAATGTCCTCCACCACCTTAACCTGTCTCTTCGGGTCCAACTGCTCAATCACGCTGGAAGCCTTTTCGGCACTGACGTAGGATAAGACCAGGGCGATGGTCTGTGGCCGTTCATACTGCAGAGAGGAAAAGAGGGATTTGGCGTCCGCCTTATCCAGAAAGGCAAATTGCCTGTTTTTCAGGGATCTCTCTACCTTCTCCAGCAGGTTTTCGGCCACCTGCTCGCCAAACGCACGCTCGAGTACCGTCTTGGCATATTCCAGGCCGCCCTCCGTAACCGCTTTATTGGTAAGGCATTCCTCATAAAAGCTGCCCAGCACTTCTTCCGTCTGCTCGGAGTTCAGGTAGCCCAGCCGAGCGACCTCCAGGGTCAGTGCCTCCACATCCTCCGGATCCATATATTTATAAATCATGGACGCCTTTTCGGCTCCGAGGGAGACAATGACTGCCGCCGCCTTCTGCGGCCCGGTAAGGTGCGGGAGTTTCGGCTTTGCTAATTGTTGGTGCGCGGAATCCTTTGAATGGGGCGTGTCAGGCGTGACGTCCGCGTCGGTCATTTCTTCTTCGACTGTCTCTCTCTGGCTTGTCCTGGATCTCTTAGCCATCCTCCTCGCCCCCCTTCAGCCAATTTTTCAGCATCTGGGCTGCGATTTCGGGATTTTCCTCTGCAAATTTCCGAATCTCCTGCCGCAGTTGAATACTCTTCTCTGTCTTGATGTTCATAATATCCGCGCCGGTATCCGCGCTCGGAGCGCCTACGGCAACCGGCTGGGGAATCGCACTGATCATATTCTCCAGTTCAGCGCGCTTGCGTTTGCTTCGCCTCTTGTGCAAAATCAAAATCAGAACCAGCAGAATTATCAGCAGCGCAGCACCGCCGATCGCCGCATAAATCGCCCAATTCGGCAAATTCAACCCCGCAACGGGCACAGTAGTGGGTTCATTCTGCTGCGTATAGAATGGCGCCTGCAGGATAGAGATCTTATCCGCCTGCTGATCCGGACTGATGCCAGCGGCCCGGGCCACATGGCTTAACAGGTCTGCGGCATTTACGTTACCGGCGGTAGTGCTGTTGATGCTTACCGACACCATCAGGTCCGTGACCGTACCGGCCACCCGCTCCACCTGCGTCTTGTCGGTATTTACATTGTAGTCGGTCTGGCCCTGATTCTTGGTGTACGTCTCATTTCCGTTGACCTTTGCGCTGTTTTCCACATAGGTGCTGATATCGGCGTTGGAATCGTTGCCCGCCGCACCGCCGTTTGTCTGGTCGCTGCCACGGATGATTTCCTGGTCATAGACTTTGGAGCCGATAATGCCCTCGCCGTTGGTACTGCCGTCGGCGGCCCAGTCCGGCTGGGTATACTGTGTGGATTCTCCCACCGTGTGGCTTACATCCACCATACTGCTCACGGCCACGCGGACGTTATCTTCTCCGTACAGCGGTGTGAGCACCGCCATGACCTGCGTCCGCACTTTATTGTTAACCTGTTCCTCTAGTTGGAGCTTCAGTTGGGACGCATCTGCCGATCCTCCGTTGATATCGTCCGCAGAATATACATTACCCTGAGAATCCGAGATGGCAACGTCATCAATGTTAAGGCCTTTCACTCCGTGGGCCACCAGATTTCGTATGGCACTGGCCTGCTGACTGGAGAGCTTGGCACCGCCTGCCATGGTCACCATCACTGATGCGGAGGCATCGATCACGTTGTCACTGTCTAAAATATAGCGTCTATCCTCACCCTGAGCGATCGTAACAACCGCGTTCTGCACTCCATTTAGGCAGCGGATCACGCCCGCCATCCGGTCCTGAAGATCCTGCAGATATGCGATTTGCCGGTCGGAGTCCGTAGACATGCTCCCTACGCCCGCCCGATAGGTCTCATAGGCAAAGCCCGATGTGGGATACCCCTCCATCAGCAAATCCGCTTTCAACTGGGACTCCTGCGATTCCGGTACCAGGATTGTGTCGTTTCCCTGAACCTGGTAGTCTGTCACACCTTTGTCGCTGAGATAGGTGATAATAGAGGAAACCTCCTCGGAACTCAGCCCAGTAAACAGAACCGTATAAGGTCTGTTATTCAAAATCAGAGCAATCACAACCGAAACAATCACGATTATACCGCCTGTAACTGCCAAAACAATGCGAGTTTTTTTATTTATTTTGGTGAAAAAGCTCTTGAGCTTTTCACCAACCCCCTTCAGCTTCTCTTGCAACGCGATTCCTCCAGCCCTGCTTAGCGCTTCTCAAAAGCAGTCCAATATTGTTATTCAGATATCAGAGGCTGATACGCGTAAGCTCACTGTAAGTATCGAGCGCCTTATTGCGCAGCTGTACCAGCAAATCTACGGCAAGCTGAGCCTTTGTACTGGCAACCGTCAACTCAGCCGGATTGTCCAGTTGGCCGGTAGCCAGCAGGTATTCCGCCTTGTTTTTCTCCGCGTCCGTGGTCTTCACATTGTCGATGGCGTTCTGATAGATGTCCGCAAACATCCCCACTCCATTTGTGCCGGCGCTTCCCGCTTCGCTTTGCTGTGTTCCAGCCGAAAGCGCGTTCCACAGCGGCTGAATTCCCTCAAAAGGAGTCGTATTCATTAAGAGTTCCTCCCCATACCGTTTGATTTTGACTGTACCCGGTTCTGTTTTTATTTACCGATTTCAAGCGCCCTGCTGGCTATTGTTTTCAATGTATTCAGTGCCGTCACGCCAGCGGAATACGCTTGAGTCGCGGACATCGCGTCCGTCACTTCCTTTACCAGCGTAACATTGGGGTACTCCACATACCCGTTTGCGTTTGCGTCTGGATTGGTTGGGTCATAAGCCAGTTTTAGATCGGATGGATCCTCAGCGATCTTGGTCACACGGACACCGCCCTCCGTCCCGTAGTTCTCATTTGAGACAAGGCTCCTGGCGGCCAAGGCTTGCCGGAAACTATCGCGTCCCTCCTGCGCCTGAAGCAAAACCATTTTTCGCCTGTATGCGCCGCCGCCTTCCGTTCGGGTCGTGTTCATGTTCGTAATATTCTCAGAAATCACATCCAAGCGCAACTGTTGTGCCGTCAGGCCGGAGCCAACGATATCCATGGAACTCATAAAAGCCATGACGATTACTCCTTTACATGTATAAAGTGTAGCGTATCAAGGATCACTGGCCCTTGATTGCCGTACTTAAAATGCTAAGATCTCCGGAAATTGCTCTCATGGCGTACTGAAGCTGGTAGCTGTTGCGCGCCAACTCCACACCCTGTTCGGTCAAATCAACGCCATTTCCGTCCATCCGCGCGCTCTCACCGGAGGCCACATGCGTCACAGCCTGTACGCTGTTTAACGCCTCCTGGATCGAGTCCGAAGGGTTGGCATCGCCGGCGGCAGACTGCAGCCTGTTGCGAAGTGCCTCTTCAAACGTAACATATTTCGCCTTATATTCAGGCGTTTCCACATTGGAGATATTATCTAAAATAGCCGTCTGTTTTGTCCAAAGAAACGACATGCATTTTTCCATCATCACCTGCGAGTTACTGGTCAAATAGCCCAATTTCTACACCTCTTTTTTCTTTTTCATAGTAAATATTACAGAAATTCCATAATCGCTATCATTTTCAATGTTATGCATATTTGTAATTATAGTTTAATCCTGTCGAAATAGCAACAATTATCTTAGGATTTTGTTAAGTTATCCTTTTTTTATGCAATAATTTTCAAGGCTATTTTAAGCTTTTAATTGCCATATTGTAAAAATATTACATATTATACAGGCTGTTTTCCAATCTTTTCTTTATTTCCTGTTCTTTGGTATTCAATTTTTATGAATTTGCGCGGATAACGCTTTTAATTGGCCTTACAACATTCCAAATTACCATTTTATGAATTTTTATTTATACAATTGGAATATTTATTCAAATAAGCAAAAATATCTGTAACCTTTTGGGGATACGTCCCCCTTTTATATTCAAAATCTTCCCCCCTACCTTTTTTCAGCCGGATACACTATTTTTATTCTTTATTCCGTGCAAATTACGGTCCCCGTCCAGCTTGCAATCTCAGATTTCTTTATCCGAAGCAACACGGACCTGTTTTCGCTCTCTTTGCGCCGGCTGAAGGAGTTTCCCCTCCACCATTTCCAGAACGCAAAAATCATCCCGGTTGCAAATCATGACGCGGTGCTGGTAACGCCTCTGTATTTCTATATAGTTCCGCGCTTCCTGTTCGCTGTACAGCCACACCCCCGCCGTATATCCGCCATCCGGCAGAGAACAGCGCCCGCTATACTTCGGTTCATGCCTCTCCAATTCCAGTGCTCGGATCGGCCTGATTTGGGATAGCCGCAGCTTTGCGCTGTCCGGCAGCAGCTCCGGTTTCAGGACTCCAATCACCTCACTGCGCCTTTTAAGAGAAAACGCGCCTGTATGCAAGGACACCAAAAATACGGCGCAACCGGGCGGATTAGCAGCGGCCCCGTTTCCGCAGAGGCAAAAGTACAACTGCCCTTCGTCCCCCGGCGCCAGCGCCTCACGGTTTAAGACGGCGACCTTGCCTTTGATGGAACAGGAGGAGCCGGCTTCTATACAATCCTTTTTCGTATAGATTTCTTTTTCATTCAAATTCTCATCCCCCCTTTCTTCAACTTAAGCGTTCCATCTGGCCGGTAATTTGGCTGAATCGAATGCCATGCGGCAGCCTGTTTAAGTATATTGAAATTTTATAATACCTGTCCATCTGACGTTGCGATTATTGAAAAGCGGTACATTTTTCCTCCGCTTAAATTAAAAGGGTTTTTTCGTAAAATGCAAGAGATATTCTGCGAACGGTTGTCATAATGGCGTAAACGGTATCATAATTTGTCGAAATATGGTATACTTGTACTTACATCATTTATGTTAAGCTAAATAAAAAGGGAATGAGGTGACAACCTTGAAGATAGCAGTATGCGATGATACAGCGGCTGACCGGCAGCTGACTTCAAACTATATTCTGCGCTATGCCGACCGGTTCATGTTGGACTTCAAAATTGAGGAGTTTGCGACGGGAACCGAATTGCTGCGCGCCTATCAAAAGGCCGCGTATCAAATCGTTTTCCTCGATATCCTGATGGACGGGCTTTCGGGTGTGGAAACCGCTTATAAAATCCGTGAAACAGGCTGTGACTGCATTCTTATCTTCACAACCACCAGCCCGGATTTCAGGGCGGAAGGGTTTGACGTGGGCGCGGTGCATTACCTGCTGAAGCCATTGACCTATGAGGGAGTGGAAAACGCACTGAACCGCTGTAAAAGAATATTTGTGGAAAGTGAAAAGCAGTTCAGCATCGTAACAAACAGGCAGACCGTGCGGGTTCGCTTCAAAGATGTCCTTTATCTGGAGGTCTATGGAAAATGCACGCTCATCCACACCTTCAATGGCGTAATAAAAACCTACACTCCGCTT
Organism: Intestinimonas sp.; assembly: GCA_022653075.1. Taxonomy (GTDB): domain Bacteria; phylum Bacillota; class Clostridia; order Oscillospirales; family Oscillospiraceae; genus Intestinimonas. The sequence continues at coordinate 29,379 of JALCSB010000014.1, read as the reverse complement.
TTCAAAGTTGCGTCGCTGCTTCAAAGCGGGCCTTTCCTGATGTGCCACCGGTGCTATGTTGTGAATATGAGCTATGTATCAGGCATATTGGAGGACTGCTTTGAATTGGATACCAAGGAAAAAATACCAATTCGGCGGAAAGGCAGGCAGGCAATCAAGGATGAGTACTGCCAATATTTTTTAAACTCAGTAAGGGGCCATGAGGATGAATAATCCGCTGCTACTTTCACTCGGTACGTTTCTGGACGTTGCGCCATACGCCTTTTTGTGTTATTTTCCTTTTCGAGACAAGCTGAAGCTCTCCGGCAAAAAGCTGCTCGCCCTCCTGTCCGTACCGGCGATCACGGAATTTTTAATTTTTTACTTTTACCAGCCAATTACTTATCAATTTGTGCAGTGCATTTTTTTTCTTTTTCTGACCATCTATTTTTTGATCTACCTGGCCACCGTGCGGGTAACTTTTCCCAAATTATTTTATATCTTTCTTTTAAATACCGATTACGGGGGCATTATGATTTTAATCTCCAATTATTTGGAGATTTCTTTTTTCCCGAATCATACCCATATCGGCGGATACAGTCTGACCGTTTTCACTTTGGTGGCGTCCGTTATCGCCATACCGCTTGGCGTGAATGTAATCCACAAAAAGGCAACGGCGCTTTTATCCCTGGAGAACACAAAGGCGTGGGGCTCACTCTGGGTGGTCCCCTTAATGTTCTTTCTTATTCTGGTTTCAATGGCATGTGTGGACAATGATGCCTGGGTCAGGAGCTGGCCCTACATCATCATGACGGTCACCATGGCGGTCGGCGGCTGCGTCGTCCTCTACATGGTCAGTAAAATGCTCATCGAAACCGATAAAAACGCCACGCTTCGGGAAGATGTCCGTATGTTTAAAATGCAGTTGGTCTTTCAGAAGAGCGCGTATGAAAAGCTCAGCAGCCGGATTACCGAGATCAAGGCGGCGCGGCATGACCTGCGGCATCACCTCTCTGTGATTGAGACGTATCTGCAACTGAAAAAATATGACGATCTGCAGCGGTATCTGGATGAATATAAAAGCTCGCTGCCGGACAACAGGGAGTTTTTTCTGTGCGAAAATTCCGCCGCGAATGTCATCGTCCTTCATTACGTGGAAGCAGCCGCGAACGAGGGAATTTTCGTGAAAACCAGTTTGCATCTGCCGCAGAAAATCAAGATCTCCGATATGGACTTATGCATTGTCCTGGGAAACTGCATCGAAAACGCGCTGGAGGCATGCAGGCGCATGGAAAGCGGCCCCAAATACATCCATGTAAAATCAAAAATTCACGGCGACATACTCGGCATCGTTGTCGACAACAGCTTTGACGGGAAAGTCGAGGTGAGAAACGGGAAATTTTTGTCGCGCAAGCGCAACAACGAAGAGGGACTGGGGATCGCTTCCGTCCGGGCCATCGCCGCCAAATACAGGGGGACCGCCCTGTGCCGGTACGATGAGAAGGAATTTCGGGTTTCCGTCATGCTGAATCTGCGGGAGGATCTCTGACGGCCGTGCAATTTACCCTCCCGGTCCCCTCCCGCCGGTTCCGGCACGGGGCGGCAAAACAGGAAAAAATTTTCTCTTTATCCCTTATTTTTTTCCCCCGCGTGACGATATATGAAATGCAAGGGTGAAGTCCCCTGTGTATCTTCCCTCCCCGCGCTATGAGGCCTCTAGCGCCGGCGGGGAAATACAAAAGAAAGGCTGGGAAAGGAATCCCGGTCAAAAATTACATGGAGGTTATTTATCATGCGTGTACAGCACAACATTATGGCGATGAACGCCTACCGCAACTACTCCAGCAATACCAGCGCCCTCTCCAAGAATCTGGAGAAGCTGTCCTCCGGCTACAAGATTAACCGCGCGGGCGACGACGCCGCCGGCCTCGCCATCAGCGAGAAGATGCGCGCCCAGATCACCGGTTTGGAGACCGCCCAGTCCAACGCCAAAAGCGGCATCAACCTGGTGCAGACCGCCGAGGGCTCCCTCACCGAGGTCCACGACATGCTCAACCGTATGGTGAAGCTGGCCGACCAGTCCTCCAACGGCACCTACGACAACGAGACCGACCGCGCCAACCTGCAGAAAGAGGTCTCCCAGTTGCAGTCTGAAATCGACCGCATCGCCGACTCCTCCAACTTCAACGGCATCAATTTGCTGGACGGCTCCGTGGGTGGAAAAGCCGATATTGCGGGGGACATTTCTCTCTCCGACAGCAAGGTAACAACATCCTCTACAACAACGGATGATTTTGCTGTTTTAGGTGATGATTCGGACGGAAAGACCTTGAGCTACACCGTAGCATGGAAAGATGGCGATGGTAAGGAATATGCTAAAACAATAAGTCTTACCATGAATAAAGACAGCGGCGGTGATACCCTAGTTGCTGCCGATAGCACATCGTATGCTGCAGGAAGCACTGACGGTAAGGGTACTGCTACAGGAATTCGGAACGCTGTTTTGGCTGAGCTAAAGAAAGACAGCTCACTAACTGGCGCACTTGATGTATCTGCAGATGGTACTGCCGCCCTGAAATTTACCAGCAAAGTACAAGGTGCTGATGGAGCTCAAATTACTTCTATTTCCGGCTCCAATGGCAGTGCTTTCATTGGCGGCGTAGTTGATGCCGGTATTGGCACTACAGCCGGTGATGTAGTGGTTGGCAAGGATTCTATGCAGATTCTGGACCTGTCTAAACTTACTGCAGTCGATGGCTCTTCAGCTGACGTTTCGGCAGATACCATTGCGGATAATACATTTGAGGTTGACGGTAAGAAGTTTGTTCTCGCCGCGACTGGTTCTACAGTGGATCATCTTAAGAATGTTCCTTCGGATGTACATGTTATTGATTTGGCTGGTGGATCCTATTCCGCAACTGGTGATGCTGCAAATGTGGCATCTGAGATCAGCAGAGTAACTGGAAAAGACTTTCAGACAGTTGCTACTGCGGATGCAGCCGCCGGACTGGCAGCCTATGATATTGTTTACGCCGGAGACGATACGCTGAAATCCAGCGGTCAGGGTCTTACTCTACAGATCGGCGATACCAGTGATTCGTTTAACCAGCTGACCGTTTCTATTCAGGATATGCACACTAATAGCTTGGGCATCAGTGACATTGATATTAGCTCTCAGAGTGGTGCTCAAGCGGCTACGGACGCCATCAAGAACGCCATCAACACCGTGTCCTCCGTCCGCGGCACGCTGGGCGCCACCCAGAACCGTCTGGAGCACACCATCAACAACCTGTCTGTCATGACCGAGAACACCCAGGACGCCGAGTCCACCATCCGCGACACCGACGTTGCCGACGAGATGATGTCCTACACCAAGAACAACATCCTGGTGCAGTCCGCGCAGGCCATGCTGGCCCAGGCCAACCAGGTGCCCCAGGGCGTCCTGCAGTTGCTGCAGTAATTTTTCCCTTTTATTATTATACTCCCTCCTTTTCAGCAAACCAATCAAACCGGCGGGGCGGGCACCGCCCCGCCCCGCCGATTCCGTTTCACTTCCGCGCGCACCGTGTAAGCGGAGAAAGGAGACACAAATATGGATCTGATGACCGACATCGCGGCCACGAGCATGAACATGCATACCGCGGCCCTGCAACAGGACGTATCCATTGCCGTGACGAAAAAGGCGATGGACACACAGGATCTGGCCGCGCAGGAGGTGCAGGAGATGCTTCCTCCCCAGACCAGCATCATCGACACCTATGCGTAATCCGGTCAAAAAGGGAGCGGCGCATGGCTTAAAGCCATGCGCCGCTCCATTTTTGCTGTTCATAAATAAAATTTCAATGGGCTGCGATGTCGTCACGCTGAAGATTAAAAATGGCGTTGCACAGCCGGTCTTCTTCCCAGGTGCTCATCTGCTCAAACGAGCAGCCGTAGCGCACCCAAGCGGCGCGATTGTCGCTCTCCGCCCAGCGCACCTGGGTGGTAAACACAAAGGGCTGGGGGAGCGACTCATCCAGCCACAGATTCATAACCAGCAGATGGTCGCCAGGCTGAAAGGAGTCCTGACTGCAGATCTGCAGGCCGCCGAGGCTGACGTCCATAACCTTGCAGAGGCGGGCGTAATACTCGTCCTCCCCCCGCCGGGAGTGGGGATAGAGCGCGTTTACGCACAACACGTTGGCGCGCTGAAAAACGGTCTGGCGGAAATTGCCCCGCTGCTCCTTCCTGTGGCAGTGGACCAGGCGGTCCAGCGCCCAGAACGAAGGGCTGCTGTTGCGGATTTGTCCGCGCCATACCAGCGCGGGCCTTCCGGTAATGCGCAGGACCAGCTTGAATTCGTCATTGCAGATAACGGGCGGGGCCTCCTTGCCGCCTATGGGGTAGACCCATACCGCACGGCCGTCAAAATTCTGAATTCGGCCCAAAATGACCAGCTTGTTGTTATCCGGTCTCCGCACTTCACACAGGCACCCGACCGCCTGACGGAGCTCTGCGGCGAGCACACTGGCAGGTACTGGCGGATCCGTGGTGGGAAGTGTACGTTTTACACCGTTCAATAAACAGATTCTCCTTTCTGAACCCGTAGTCACAAGGTCATGGCGCGATGAAGAATAACCGCCATCTCCGCACGTGTGAGCGTACTCTGAGGATTCAGATGACGAGAGGTATCGCCCTGCAGAACTCCAAGCCGCACCATGGCACTCACCGCGCCAACCGCGTACTCGGACACCGAGCTGCTGTCGACATAGGAGGTCAGGGAGGAGCGCTGCCCCTCTTCGATCGTCCAGCCGTCGGCGCGCAAAGCCCGCAGCAGAAACACCGCTGCCTCCTCACGGGAAAGCGCGCGGTCGGGGTAAAATTTACCGCCGCTCCCCTGCGCGATTCCCATCGCCTGCGCCGTACGTACGGCGCTGTCGTAGTAGCTGCCGGAGGAAACGTCTGAGAAGCCGGTACCGCCGGAGCGGTTAAATTTGAATGCCCGACAGAGCATGAGAATAAAATTACCCCGGTTTATGGAGGTCGAGGGCGAATATTTCCCAGAGCCGGTGCCATAGACCACACCGCTTGTGTGAAGATATTCCACCGAGGAGGCCGCCCAGGCGTAGCCGCCCATATCGGTAAAGGAGCTGGATACCGAAGCGGAGGGCGCAACCGTGATCACTATGATACCCGCGTAGGTATTGTCGTCACTGTCCCGCCCGGTATAGGAAAGCGAGACTGTTCCGGCATAGCCCGCAGTGGGTACAAAGGAAATGCCGGACACGGCGGGGTAGCTGGAAGCGTAGTAGGATTGAACGGATAAAACGGCGGTACCGGGCTGGCTGGCGGAAACATAGTTAAAGCAGAGCTGTCCGGCGCTGGCGGAGGGCAGGGCAAATATGGCGCTGGAGAAGCTGCCCTCACCGCGCCCACTGCACGCGGTCTGGAAAGAGGATATCTGAAATTTTACCGGGGTACCCGCCATAGTGGTGTAGTAAATGGTGCCAGCGTTAGATGTGGATGTTCCCTTCACGGTGACCTCCACCGTACCCGAGAAACGGTCCCCGTCCGTGCTGTAGCCGGTGAAGTCGATGTCCACCGTACCCGTCCAGTTGGAGTACGGCACAAATGATACGTTATCCAGCCGCAGGTTGGAAGAACGGTAGTAGCTCTTCGATGAGGATACCTTGCTGTCGTAATCGCCGGATGAGGTGTAGTTATAGTACAGCGTCCCCTTTGAGGAAGAAGGAAGGGTGAACCGGACGTAATTTAGATGGTAGTTTGTCTCGTCCTTACACATCTCGTCGAAGTCGTCCACGTCAAAGGCTACCGCCTTGTTTTTATTGGTGGAATAGGAGATATCTGACGATGACGTGCCTTTAACCGTGACCTCCACCGTACCTGAGAAATGGTCCCCGTCCGTGCTGTAGCCGGTGAAGTCAATCTCCACCGTACCCGTCCAGTTGGAATACGGCACAAAAGACACATCGTCCAGATAGGGGCTGGAGGACCGATAATATTTCCTGGATGAGGACACCTTGCTGTCGTAATCACCAGACGAAGAGTAGTCATAGTACAGCGTCCCCTTCGAGGAAGAAGGAAGCGTAAAGCGGACATAATCCAGATGGTAGTCCGTCTCGTCCTCGCAAATCTCGTCGAAGTCATCCACATCGAAGGCTACCGCCTTGTTTTTATTGGTGGAATAGGAGATGTCTGACGATGATGTACCTTTGACCGTGACCTCCACCGTACCTGAGAAATGGTCCCCGTCCGTGCTGTAGCCGGTGAAGTCGATCTCCACCGTGCCCGTCCAGCTGGAGTGCGGCACAAACGAAACGTTATTCAGCCTCGGGCTGGAGGACCGGTAATACTTTCTGGATGAGGACACCTTGCTGTCGTAATCGCCGGAGGAAGAGTAGTTATAGTACAGCGTCCCCTTTGAGGAAGAAGGAAGGGTGAACCGGACGTAATCCAGATGGTAGTCCGTCTCGTCTTCGCAGACATCGTCAAAATCGTCCACGTCAAAGGTTACCGCCTTGTTCTTTTTCGTGGAATAGGAGATGTCTGACGATGATGTACCTTTGACCGTGACCTCCACCGTACCCGAAAAACGGTCCCCGTCCGTGCTGTAGCCGGTAAAGTCGATCTCCACCGTGCCCGTCCAGTTGGAGTGTGGCACAAACGAAACGTTATTCAGCCTCGGGCTGGAGGACCGGTAATACTTCCTGGATGAGGACACCTTGCTGTCGTAATCGCCGGAGGAAGAGTAGTTATAGTACAGCGTCCCCTTTGAGGAAGAAGGAAGGGTGAACCGGACGTAATCCAGATGGTAGTCCGTCTCGTCTTCGCAGACATCGTCAAAATCGTCCACGTCAAAGGTTACCGCCTTGTTCTTTTTCGTGGAATAGGAGATGTCCCCGGAACCGCCTTTGGAACTGGAGACCGTAATTTCCACCCGGCCAGAATAGGAATCCCCGCTGGTATCCGTACCTTCATAATCAATCGTAACAGTTCCAGCGTAACTTTCTGTCGGGACAAACGATACATTCGACAAGTTTGGACTCTTGCTGCGGTAATAAGACGTTTCTTCCGATACGGTGTTGTCCAAACTGCTGCCGGAATAGTTGTAGTATAGGGTCCCCTTTGAGGAAGATGGCAGAGAGAATGTGACAAACTGCAGTTCATGTCCGGTCTTGTCCTGGCAGACGGTACTGAAATCGGAAACCTGGAAGTCGACCTGATTTTGCCCGGTTGCGGAGTAACTAATGACAGAAGTGGCTTCCACACTGACGCGGATCGTTCCGTTAAAGAAATCGCCGGCAGAGTCATATCCCATATATTGAATGACGGCATTCCCGGAAAAATCGTCCTTCGGCACGAACGCCACGTCACTGAGACTGCGGCTGCCTGAATTTCCGGAATAATAATATTTCTCATTGGTCCCCACCCCGGCACCCGGTTCGGCTTCGGAGACATAACCGTAGTAAAGTATACCGGCAGAGGTGGATACACTCAGCCCGGTTACATAGTCCAGGGAAGAGTTCAACACGTCCCGGCATTGATCGTCAATCGCCGAGTCTATCGAGGAGAAGGACAGCGGGCTGCTGGTGTCCGCATCGGATTTAATAACACTGGCAGTAGCTTCGCTGACGTTCACCGTGCAGGACGCGGAATAGTCGCCTGCGGCAGCAGTAATGCTGGCCGAACCTGCGCTGACGGCGGTGACGGTTCCGCTATCGCTTACGGTGACAATACTGTCGTTGCTGCTGCTCCAGGATACGTCGCCGATATCATCACCATAAACACTAGCGGTCAGGGTAGCGCTGTCCCGGGTATACAGGGAAAGGCTGCTTTTATTTAAGGTAAGGCCAGGAACGGTAACGGTACAAGCGGCGGGATCGGATGTGTAAGTCTGGTCGCCAATGGTCACGGACGCGACGCAGGTAATGCCGGCTGTTCCGGTGGCTACGGGGGAGACCGTGGCGGTGGTGGTAGCTGTTCCGGGGTCCTGAGTAGAGACCGCCGCGGCAGAATCCGTAGAGGTTACGGTAGCGATGGACGTGTCATCGCTGCTCCACGTGCATTGGACGCTGTCAGGCAGGGTGGCGCCCACGGGTGCCGCCGTAATGGTAGCGGTCAGGGAGCTGTCGGAGGACGACAGGGAAAGTTCGGTGTAACTCAGTGTAACAGAAATGCTCTCCAGCGCCGTTTCACTGCCTCCCCCGCTTGCATCACCGCTCGTATCGTCCGCCAGGGCGGGAACGATCAGAGAGATGGAAAGGGTCAAACATAACAGCAGGGACAGGACGCGGTGAGGAAAATTTCGATTCATGGCAGAGACTCCTTTCAGCGAAATCGGAGCGGGAACATGGACAGTTTATTTGCTGGCGGTGGCATCCCACTCAGACGTGATGGTGAAATAGGGCGTAAACGTGCCGTCACCGTTATCGGCGTATTTTAATACCAAAGCCAGTGGGATGGAGTGGACATTGCCGCTCTTATCGCAGAGGTTTCTCTCCGCCGTGATGTTGGCTCCGGGCATAGCGGCATCCAGCTTGAATGTTAGGGAGGAAATGGGCTGCCTGCCCTCAATCAGCGGCGTCAAGCTGATTGAATTACTCTTTGCAAAGGCCAGGCCGGCGGGATAATAATCATCCGTGGGAGTAAGACCCGCGGTATCTTTGAGCGGCGTAGTGACCTGGTTGACACCTCCGGTAGGCTGCTCGCGCCAGTAAAGGTTTTCACTGAACTGAACCGTCAGCGTACCGGTGCAGGAATCGTACAGCGAAGTAATTGGGCTGGTGTTGCTAAGCGCCAAGGTACAGCTTGTGATGACCGGCGCGGTTTGATCCTTGTTAAACACCGGGCGGATGGCGCGGAACGCATCTCCGGAGCCCGATGAACTCTTTCCTACGGTTAGGAAGGTATACCAAGTGTCACCGCTCATGGCGGAGGAGCAGTCCACTGCCGTCGTACTCCCCGCCGCAATGGTCGTTGAATCTTTCAGCGTCACTGAGCCAGAAGTGGGTACCTGGCTGCGGATGTAGTTGGCAAACTTTGTTTTGGCACTCTGCGTAGCATACTGATCAAATACCGAGCCGAGCAGTACGCCGCTCTCCCGGTAATCCTCGGACATGGCGTCCAGAACGGTATAGTCTTCGTAGGTACCGCCGGTTTGGAATTTAGATGAGTCGGTCGCATACTGGCTCATTTTCTCTCTCAGCTGACTGGGTTCGTTACCGTTGACCGCAAGCAAATAGTCCACGGTAGAGGAAGAATCCACCGAGATGCTGACACTGGGGTTGTTGATGTCCAGTGTGATAATGGGCCGGGTGACCTCTGTCGTCTCAAACCGGAAGCAGTAGGGATTGTCGGTATAGACGTTCTGAGAGTCACCCTGTAAGACAAAGTAGGCACAATACTCGGTCTCCGGCTCCAGGTCGGTGAGGGAAATCGGCACGGTACTGCCGGAATAGGAGATATTTCCGGTTTTAACCAGCGAATTGGAATATTTCGGCGTCATAATGCTGAGGCTGGTGGGCTCGCCGGTCTGAACGGGGCTATCCCCATCTATCGTGGTAGTGGGCAGCGAGTTCCAGTTTGCCGCAGTAATCAGCGTACTGCTCGTATCACTGAGCACCGTGCGGATCGTACCAACCGGAGCAACAACGTAGTAAATCGTACCGCTGCTGCGGTTGAGCTGGACATTCATTACGGCCGTGATATCGCTGGGAGCAAAGTCTGGAAAACCGGCTTGGAATAGCGGCGCCACGCTGTCGGTAAACACATGCTTCATGGTATAGCTGGTGGGATAGCCGATTTCCACCACACCGCTGTCGACGGCGTCGGACAAATCGCTGTCGGTGATATTACCGATGGCCAGGTTGCGCAGATCGCTGTAATTGGAGCCGGCCACCGCCTCAACCTGCATGCTTACCTTTCCGTTCCAAGTTGCACGCTCATTGTTGCCGTCCAGTGAAGTAAAGACCAAACCATATTCCCGGTCTTCGCTCACGTCTTTGAGCGCTTCAAAGTTGATCTTGGAATTCGTACTATCCAGGAAGTTCAGAGAATAGCTGGCGCCGTGTACACTGCCGTCTGTAGATAGAATGGACGCATTTCCGTTTACTTTTGTCCAATTCTGGCTATCTCCCGTGCGGGTATAGAGGTCGAATTTGACCGAAGAACTGGTGCGGAACAGAATATCCCAGTCAACATTGCTGCTGACACTGGAGGTGGAAACGGGAACGGCCTTGAAGGACATGTCAAAGTCCACCTGGCCGCTTGCAGTCGTGCCGGAGGAATCTGTGCTGGTCAGGTTCACCTGGGCGAACACAGTGGTGAAGGTATCCAGCTTCTGGGGATTTGGCTTGATGATATTCTTGTTGTCGGAAGTATCGGAGATGTTCTGAATCTGGAAATAGTACTTGCCGCCACTCTCCAAATTCAAATTGGCATCGTCGCCGCTTTGGAAGGTTACGACCACCTTCCCGTCGTCGGATGCGACGACAGCATTTCTGTAATCAATCACCCAGTCGTCTCCAATTGTATCGGCGTTGTTATCCGTCCGCTCTGCCACCTGTGCCGCAGGAGTCTGGCTGGCATCATAGAGCTGGATATCATTACGGAGGATCTCCGTGAGGCTGTTGGCGGCACTCTCCCGCTCGGCCGAGGTCTTTGTGGTTTCCACGGAGTCCTGATAGAGCTGGAACAGCTGTTCACCGGTGGCCGTATCCCGGACACTTTCGCTGAATGTAATGTTAATATCGGTATCCGCCAGAGGAGACTTTCCCTCCGTGTCGTTGGTACGGGTAAACGCCTGGGTAATGGAGGGCGGTGTGTTATCCAGGGTGTGAATCGTGAGTTTTCCGACCGCAGCGGAATAGTTGCCCGCCTTATCCTCCGCCAGATAGTAAAGGTCATATGCGCTTTCGGTGCTCAGTCCGCTGATGGTGATGGTGATACTCTTATTGGCCGTAGCGGTCACTTTGCCGCTTTTCAGAGCATTCATTCCGTTGGCCACCTGAAGTTTTGCCGCGTCGCTGTCCAGGGATGGAGACGTGGCCTGGCCGGATAGGGGCTTGGGATATGTATCTCCCTCCTTCACGGCCACCCAGTATACGGTGCCGGCTTCATTCAGTGTAGCCGTCATCCCCACGGAGGTCTCCTTGACCGAGGTAACCATGGGCGAAGTCAAAAACACAGGCGGCGTTTTGTCCACTGTGGTGAAGGACAATTTCTTCACCGCCGAGCTTTTGGTGCCATCAATATCGGTAAGCCAGAGATACAGGTCATAGCTGGCCAGTTCCTCTAAGGGCTTGCTGTTGACATAGAAGGCGTCCGTAACATTTTTGGTCATGTCTATCGTACCAAAGCCCAGGTTGCCGGACACCGCGTTGGCTTTAAAATCCTTTGCGGTGGGAGCTGAGGCGCCTTCCGACAGCAGGGCATAGTACAGCCGGCAGGTCTTCGTCGGCATCACGGTGACCTGAGCGGCGGTATTCGTGATTTTGGACAGATAGGGATACCCGGTGGCAAAGCCGGGGGCTGTATCGTCAGGCGTAGTGAACGCGTTCACCTTTACCGGGCTGTGCTGACTGCGGACATCAACCAGCAAGGCAGACAGATAGTAAGAGCCGTCGGAAGTCAGGCCGGATAGCTTGGCGGTATACTCGGTGTTGGATTTGGCTGCTTTAATGGTTCCGCTTTTGAGAATCGTGGCATCCGAGGTCGGAGCAAACAGGGCGTCCTCTCCCACGGACCCATCTGTAATAGACGTAATCGCCCAGTAAATCGTTCCCGACTTATTGGTGTTAAACACAGCGGTGGCAGAGGTCGGATTCAGGTCAGTCACTTTCGGATAGCCGGACAGCAAACGTGGATCCGCCGAGGATTCGGCCGCCAAGGTGGAACTCATGGTGGTCCCCGCGATGTCGGCGGTGAGGCCCGGCCGGATGTTAATGCTGCTCGGAAGCATGGAGATAATGCTACCCGCCGCGTTGACGTTTAACTCATCAACGTCGCCGGTGCCGGTGACTTCAGCCCCCGTGTCCAGATTCAGGGTATCGATTACAGCGCTGGAGGCCACGTTCACGGTGGAATCCACAGCGGTTTCATCCACCGTTACCTCTTTTGCCGAACCTTTGGCCACATTGACGGTGGATTCTGGTGTCAGCGTGATGATTTCCTTTAGATTTCCGGCAGCCTCCAGATTGGTGCCGTCCTCGCCATCCACCTGAATATTGATAAACCCGTGGCTGTCATCGGTGGCATCTTCTAGATAGGTAGGCGTACGGATATAGGTGATATCAAACTTGGAATCACCTTCGGCACGGACGGATACAAGGTTATTGGCCAGGCTGTCCACATCGAGCGTAGGGGCGGTTACGTTGCGCAGAATGACGCTGTTTTCCCCCTTATTGCTCTCGCCGGCACCGCAAATTACGATTTTACCCAAAACGTTCACATTTTCCAGCGTGATATAGCCCAAGCCAACGCCGCCGGTAATGTACAGGTTGCCGGCGATGGTTGTGTCCCGCAGGGTAACGCCGGAACCGGAAATCGTTACATTGCCGTAGATACCGCCCAGGGTGTAATCGCCCGATTCATTAATAAGTGTGCCGATGGCGTTAACCAGTAGGACAGCCATCTCACCGCGGGTGATATTCTGTTTTGGCTTGAAGGAGCCGTCCTCATAGCCGTGAACAATGCCCTCGGAGACGGCACTGCGCACGATGCCCCGGCTCCAGGTATCAATCGCACGGCTGTCCGTAAAGTCCGTACTTTCGCCTGGAACATCTTCCAGCATCAGGTTGCGGCCCAGAATCACGGCGGCCTGCTCCCTTGTCACGGTATCTCTGGGAGAAGCCGTCGTGGAGGAGGTTCCCTTAAAATATCCGGTGGAGTAACCAATATTAATGTCATCACAGAACCAGTCTGTGGAATCTACGTCGATAAACGGGATGGTACCCATACTGTCATAGCCAAAAGCCCGGTTCACCAGCGTAACGAATTCTGCCCGGGTGATATCCCGGTCGGGGTACAGATTACCGCTGGAATCACTCTGCACGACCCCCCATGACACCAGTTTCTGCAAATACGGCTCCGTCCACTCGGATGCAAACGCCGTGGCGGTAAACGCGGGCAGCAGAGAAAAGGTAAGCGCCAGAGCCAGCAAAGCGGAAAGAAGCCGTGTTCCCAACTGATGCAGATGTGTTCCGATCGTTCTCATAGCATACAGGTTCCTTTCAAAAAGCGTTATAGCAAGGTTACTTACGTGCGTCGCGGTTGCGAATCTGTTGACAAAACACCGCCTCCCTCACCATAACCTCCTCATCATTAATGATATTTACGAATTTTGCCGAATAAAGCGAGATGGGTGAGGCGGAGGGGCGGAGGCGGAGAACCCGAACCTGAAGAATCAGGGGCTGCGTAGTGATGGGGACTACTATCTCCGCCACCTCGGCAATTTTCAACGGATACGCACAGAAAAAGGCGATGCCGCCGCAGCTAATGTCATGGCAGACAACGGGAATCCGCCCTTCCCATGAACCGGTGATCGGATAGAGAAAGCTGTCGAAACGGACGGGAACCCGCAGACTGCGCCGCATATCTTCGTCCAGCGGGTCAACCGGCTTCAGCGTAACGACATCTTCCCCCTCCTGGGAGAGAATGCGCCCCGTCATAGCGGGATTGTCCTGATTCATTCCAATTAAATTCACAATTTCGTGCTCCATTACCCGTCCAATATCACCATCCAGTACCCGGATCCGCCAGGTCGTCTGATTCGGGTGCGTCTCCAAAAACGCCCGGGCCAAGGGACAGTTCTGGCTGTCGGTAATTATATAGCGATACCTATACTTCATTATTTTCCTCCTCCCCGGGGATCTGCGCACCCTCGTCCTGCTCCGGGGTACGCCGCCGGCGCGGCTTGTCGGGGTCGGTTGGATCAAATTCTAAAAAATAGATGTAAATATCCACTATGGCTTGGTATAATGAGGAAGGAATTTCCTGCCCCAGTTCTAACTGTGACAGCATAGTAGCCAGAGAATTGTCCTCGTAGACGGGTACACCGTTGTCGGCGGCGACTTCCACGATTTTCTCCGCCAGATAGCCCATGCCCGAGGCCACAATCACGGGTGCGGCAGCGGCACCGTCATATTGAAGCGCCACGGCCCGGCCCGCCGGGATACTGCTTCTGTCAGGCTTTGACATTAATGCTGTCCCTCCCATTAAAGATTTTAGGAAATATTTCCGAAACCGTCAAGGGCTGATTCATTTTTTCCACCTGAACCGACCCCACGTCCAAACCGTTGTCCGTCAAAATGCCGGACAGTGAATTTTGGATCACGTCGGAAAATGGAGCAACCCGCTCGGGACACCGGACATTTAAATCCACAGATGTCCCCCGGCAGGTGAGTACGATGTCGAACAGACCCAGGGACTGTATGTCGGCCTTAAACAAAAACCGCAGGGTGCGGTTTCTGTCATCCTCATGCGGCTGATGCCCGTCCTGTTCCGCATCCGGATCGACCCACAACTCTGAAAACATCATCCGCCCGTTCCAGACCAGCGGGATCAGATAGTGGTTCACCGTCATATAGACGCTTTCATTTACCAAAAGCGAAGACACAAGAGAATGAAACACGTCCTGGGATTCGGCGCCGGTGGACCCGCGGAACGCCCGGTCGGCGGATGCGGCCAGATGGTCGGCAAAGGTGTTGTTGCGGGAGGCTTTTTCATAGGCGGAATTCCGCAGCAGATTCAAAAGCGCCTCGTCGCTCAGGTCACCCAGTTTTTCCCGCAGGGACGCATGGCTCAAAAGCTGATGAAACGCCTGAACCACCCCCTCTTCTGAACCGTTCTCATACCGGGCTACATCCAGCATCAGCATAGTGAGGGCACTACGGACGCGTCCCATGTCGTGCGAACGGGACACATAGTCGGAAAGGTAGGGAAGAATTTGACCCTGAAGCAGCTTCAGGTTGCCCGCGCGGTCGCCGGCGGCGATACCATTTTGCAGCGCGCTGCTGAATTCCACCACCTTACCGCCCCAGCTTTTGGGCATGGACATGGTGGCGCGGTTGAGCGCCCGCAGGAGGTTATCCTCAATGTGGCCGGTGGAGGACCAGTCGCTGTATTGCTTGAGAAACTGCAGGATGTCGCCGTGCATTCCGGGAGAATCAGAGCTGAAATAGGTATTGCGCAGCAGATCAAAAATCGGCCCGTAAAACCGGTTTCCGGAAGCCACCTGGTCCGATAGGAATTGGAGAAACTGCCCTTCGCTCATATGCAGCATCTCCAAAAATGGGGACAAGTCGGCGGCGGTTCCGGCCTTCAGGCCGGAGCTAACCACATATTGAAGGCCTTCACGCAGGAACCGCGTCATCTCCACGACGGAGGTTTCCGAATTCTGCATCCGCTGGAGAAACGCCTGGAAATTTGAGTCGTACCGCAGCGGGGCGGGGCGGCTCTGCGAACCTGCGTCCTGCTGCTGGGCCGCCTTGGAATCCGGACGGTTGACCCGCGCCGGATTTGGAACGTTTTGAATGGAAGGATCGTTGGCGGCGTTGGGAATTGAACGGCTGCCCGCAGCGTTGTCATACCCGGGTACGGGGTTGGAAACATTCATGATTTCTGGCATAGGCGGTCACTCCGTTTCATGGTTTCAAGTTGATATTATTTTTCAAAATAACTTAATTTTTTCAAACTGGGGACGATAATCAAATTATAAGACTATATATTTCTGCTTCTTATATTTGTATATTTGAAAGAGAAAGGCGGCTTTTTTATGGATAACAGTGGAACCGACAGTATTTTAAATACATACCTCTACGAAACCAACACACTGCTGGAACAATTGGACAGCATCGCCTTGGCTGCGGAGCAGGCCGATACGTTTACGCAAAACGATGTAAATGAGATCTTTCGTATTATGCATACCATCAAGGGCGCTTCCGCCATGATGGAATATGATTCCCTCGCCACCGTAGCGCATCGGGTTGAGGATCTGTTCTTCATCATCCGGGACAAAGGGATCGAGGTGGTGCAGGAAGAAGATCGGCCCGCCTTGTTTGATCTTATGTTCCAAGCCATTGACTTTTTTCGCGGTGAAGTGGAGAAAATCGATAATGGAGAGCCCTTGTCTAATAACATCGACAGTCTGATCGAAAAAATTAATAGCCTGATCACTAAAATTCAAGGAGATACGGAAACGGCGGAGAAGAATCAGCAGCCGGCAGCCTCCAAGGCCTATGAACCCGGTACGCAAACCGCCGGTCAAAATTATCCCTATACTCTGCGCGTCTTTTTCGACGAGGGTGTGGGGATGGAAAATCTGCGCGCGTTCATGCTGGTGACGGAAATAAAAAACATCTGCGGCGAGGATGAGTTCACCTACTCCCCCGCCAACGTGGAAAATGACCCCAGCACAACGGATATCATCGTGTCCAAGGGATTTCTGCTGGCATTTGCCAACGCCGACGCCCGGGACGGCGCAATTCAGATCGTGTCGACCTCCGGCTCCGTACACGGCTATCAGTCTGCCGATGCGCCGTCCTCCGAGACAGACGGTGCGGCAGCGGCACCCGGTTCCAGCACGTCGGCATCCGCCCCCCAGAAGAAGGTGCAGAGCACCAAGCCCGCTGCACAGGATAAGCATGCCAAGAATTCTTCTGCGCCAGCCGAAGGGCAGAACGGACAGCATCTCAAAGAAAGCCTCATCAGTGTCAACCTCAGCAAACTCAACCAGCTCATGGACGTGGTGGGAGAAATCGTGATCACCGAATCCATGGTCACCGCTTCCCCGGATCTAAAAGGGTTAAAACTGAATAACTTTACCAAATCCGCCCGCCAGCTCCGCAAGTTGACCGACGAACTGCAGGATGTATCCATGTCCTTGCGGATGGTGCCTGTACTGGCTACATTCCAAAAAATGCAGCGCATCGTGCGCGACATGGGCAAAAAGCTGGGCAAACCCACCAAGCTGGTTTTAATGGGTGAGGACACCGAGGTGGACAAAACCATTGTAGACAGCATTGGCGATCCGCTGATGCATATCGTGCGAAACTCTATGGACCACGGGATCGAGACCAGTGAAGAGCGCATTCAGGCCGGAAAAGACCCCATGGGGAAGATCATCCTCTCCGCCAGCCATACCGGCGGTGAGATTATCATTCAGGTCAAAGACGACGGTCAGGGCGTTAACTATGACAAGGTGCTCAAAAAGGCACTGGAGACGGGCCTGGCGAGCCCCGATACGGAGTATAGTAATAAAGAAATCCTGAATTTTCTATTGATGCCGGGCTTCTCCACCAACACCCAGGTCACGGAATTTTCCGGGCGCGGCGTGGGTATGGACGTGGTAAAAAAGAATGTGGAGGAAGTTGGCGGCTCCGTTATGCTGACCAGTGAACCCGGCAAAGGAATGACCACTACACTAAAAATTCCCCTGACCATGGCCATTATGGACGGTATGGAGGTCTCGGTCGGCAAATCCATCTTCACCATTCCCATCAACAACATCCGCCAGTCTTTCAAGATGGCCAGCTCCGACATCATACACGACGCGTCCCAAGGCGAGATGGTGAAGGTCATGGGGAACTTCTACCCCGTCATCCGTATCAAGCATGCCTTTGCTCTGGACTGCGGCTACGACGAGGTTGAAGACGGCATCATGATGTGGGTGGAATCTGGAGAGCATACTTACTGCCTGTTTGTGGACGAGCTGCTGGGCGAGCAGCAGGTAGTCGTTAAACCTCTTCCAAATTATATCAATTCGTTTAACATAAAACAACATGGAATTACCGGCTGCACAATCCTGGGCGACGGTAATATCAGCGTCATTCTGGATGTGTTCAATCTCTATTTGGCCGCGCAGTAAACGGCCGCCTGAACTGGAAAGGGAGGATCGATATGGTGAATCAAAATTTAAACGTTGAGGTAGATAGTGATCCCGCGGAAAACCGCGTTGAAGAGGAACTGGAACAGTACCTGGTGTTCCAGTGTGATGAGCTTTACATCGGAGTCCAGGTGGACTATGTGGAGGAGGCCATCATCAATCACTCCATCACCCCCCTGCCTACCCTGCCGGACTATATCCGCGGTGTCATTAACCTCCGCGGTGAAATTGTCCCTATCATTGACGTACGTATGCGCCTGGGTAAGTCAGGCGACAGCGAAGATTCCGTTATTGTGTTGAACGTAAACGGCACACAGGTGGGAATTTTAGTAGATCGTGTGGACCAAATGATAAAAATCCCCAAAAAAGATATTTTACCTATGCCAACTCATAATGCCCAGAAACTAACCAACGGGATATGCTCGCTTCCAGAGGGAGGTACTATGCTGGTGCTGAATTGCCCTGCTCTGCTGGAGCTTTAATCATGGATGTGAACGAGCAGAATACAGCCGACATGGCCGATACGCCTTTTATGCCGCTGGCAATTTCCGACGCCGACTTTTTTCGCCTGACTAAATTCATCCAGCAGCATTTTGGAATTGACCTGTCAAAAAAGCGACATCTGATTTCCGGTCGTCTGTCATATAGTATCAAAACGCTGGGCTACAGCGGATTTGGCCCATTCATTGATCACCTGCTCCAAGAGCGGAATCCCGAGGAGATGGAATTAGTTCTCAATAAATTGACCACAAACTACACATTTTTTATGCGGGAACAGGAGCACTTTCATTTCTTCCGAAACACGATCCTGCCAGACATCATACAGCGCCACCGGAAAGACCGTACACTGTCCATCTGGAGCGCCGGCTGTGCATCCGGTGAAGAACCATACACAATCTCCATGTATTTAATGGACTATCTGGGCAGTGAAGCTCGAAACTGGGACGCCCGGGTGCTGGCCACTGATATTTCACAGCATGCATTGGATAAAGCAAAAGAGGGCAGGTATAACCTTCCGGATACCATCCCCTCCGCCTGGAAATCCAGATATTTTAAGGCAGACGGCACCGATGGTTATTACTTGGTAGCTCCTCAAATCCGCAACAATGTGATTTTCCGTACTTTTAATTTAATGGAACCTATCCGCTTTCGTCTGAAGTTTGACTTAATTTTTTGCCGTAATGTAATGATTTATTTTAATCAGGAAACAAAAGACGCTCTTGTAGGTCGTTTCTGCGACGCGACGGTACCGGGAGGCTATCTGCTGATTGGCCATTCGGAAACGCTGGGAAAGAACCCGGGATACCGCTATCTCGCTCCAGCTACGTTTCAAAAATGGTAGTGGAAAGACATTTACCTCCCTGCCATAGAGGGAAGCAAAGCAAGGAGGATACTGCCCCATGTCAATTACATCCAAAAAAATCCGCGTATTGATTGTTGATGATTCTGCGGTTGCCCGTTCCTATTTGACCAACGGTCTATCCGCCAGAACAAATATTGAAGTAATCGGTTGTGCTGTCAACGCTGCAGACGCCAAACGGAAAATAAGCCTGCTTAACCCGGACGTCGTGACGATGGACGTAGAGATGCCGGATATGAACGGCATTGATCTGCTGAAGAAGATGCTGCTCACGTATCGTCTGCCCGTCATCCTGGTGTCTTCCTTAAACCTGCGGGTGCTTGACGCTCTGGCAGCCGGCGCGGTGGATTTTGTTCGCAAGCCGGACGGCAACCTTAATAAGGAAGAATTTTTCAGCCTTTTAGCGCAAAAAATTGTGGTGGCTTCCTTCGCGAAGGTCCGTACGGCTTCGGTGGTTAAGACAACTCCGTTGTCCCACCCCACCGGTGCCGTCCCCTTGCTGGGATCAAATCTTGCCCTGGATCAGGCGGTGATCGGTTTGGGCGCCTCTACCGGAGGCACAGAGGCAACACTGGAAGTGCTTAAGCGCCTGCCGTCGGATATCCCCGGTATGGTTATTGTTCAGCATATGCCGCCCGGATTCACCAAAATGTACGCAGAGCGGCTGGACCGTCTGTGTTCCATGGAAGTGCGTGAGGCCGCGGATGGAGACGAGATACACCGCGGTCTAGCCCTAGTAGCTCCGGCTGACCTGCAGTGCAGAATGGTCCGCATCGGCCACCGTTACCACGTTTCCTGTAAGCCCGGCGATAAAGTCAGCGGCCACCGGCCATCGGTGGATGCCTTGTTTTCCTCTATGGCCGAAACAGTCAAAAGCAGGATGGTTGGCATCATTATGACTGGAATGGGTCATGACGGTTCGGAGGGGCTTTTGGCAATGCGAAAGTCCGGTGCTTACACAATCGGTCAGGACAAGGAATCTTCGGTGGTGTATGGAATGCCTATGGTGGCGTTTGACATTGGTGCCGTTCAGATTCAGACATCCTGTGAGAATATTGCCGGTGTGCTGCTCCGGTATTTGAAAACACTTTAAGCCGAAGCCGGAAATACCGTCAAGCCAATATTCCATATTGAATACGGTAAAATGCCTTATTTTTTTTCATTTTGTGCCGAAATAAAGATTGTAAGAGGTTGGCGCATGATAAAAAATTTACAATGTATTTATATGGAGAAATTTCAGGATGGCAGATGTAATAATTGAACCGCTTATGACGGCGGGATTTGCAATGAAACAAACCGAGGAGGCGCGTTGAGGTGAGAATTACGTCTGATGGAGCCAGTAATATCCAGTCGGTATACATGTCGGCGATGTCTCCCATTTCAGGTACACAGAGTTCGGAGAAAGCCCGTGGAGCAGAGGGTAGCTTCGATCAAGTTAATATTTCACAAAACCTCTCCAGCGAGACCCAATTTCAGAAAGAATTGACGGCGCGAGTGGTTCGGGATATCCGGTCTACCACCAGCACCGGTGCTATTCAGCAGGTTCGGGAACAACTTCAGGCGGGCACCTATCGGCCGGATCCGAACAAAATTGCTGCGGCAATCATGCTGGAGGGCTGAGTGATGGGGAGATCTGATTTTTATGCGTATCTCACTCTGTTACAGGAGTTGAGCGCCGCGCTTGCAGATTTGACCAAAATCGAACAGGAAAAGACACAGACGGTCCGGAATGACGATTTGGGTGGCCTGAACGAGTGCATGAAGCAGGAACAGGCCCTGACCATGACACTTCGAGGATACGAGCAGAAGCGGATGGCTCTCCTCCATGCGCTGGGTCTAAACGGCGTGCCGCTAAACGGCCTGCTGTCTCACGCCCCAGAGGACTGCTTAGATGAGACAAAGCGGACGGTGGAGGAGCTTCGCCGCCAGTACTCTCTTTTCCGAGGTGCCTCCGAGGTAGCACGTGACACGCTGGAGTGCAACCTCCATCAGATTGAAAAAATCCTGCAGAAATTACACTCCAATGGGAAGGACGGCCCTGGCTATCAGAGTCAGGAATCTCAGCTTCCCTCTCAACTGAGGACAGACTTTCGGGCCTGATCCAGGGAGACGCTTTCAGCGCACGATCAAACGGAGCAAGGATGTGATAAAGTGAGCAGCATCACAACATTTGGCGCTTTCACTACGGCACGGCTGGGAATCTACGCCGCCCAGAAGGGCCTTGACGTAACTGGCCATAATATTTCCAACATCAATACTGAAGGTTATACCAGGCAGGTTCTGGATCAAATCAGTCTGCGTACCAACGGTGCGGATCGCTATACGTCGGCGTATAACTTCCCTATTGGCTCTGGCGTGCTGACTACCGGAGTTTCTCAGATTCGCGACCCCTATCTGGACATCCGGTACCGTACCGAGGAGGCCAGCGTAGGCGCTACGGGGACTAAGCTGGACGGATTAACCCAGCTCAGTGGTATTCTGGACGAGGTGGGCGATGGAAGCGATGAGGACGGTGTTCTGGAAGCTCAATTTAATGACCTGATCAGCCAATTGGAGACAATGTCCAATGGTCATGCTACGGAGGATGAGTATGACACCCTGGTGTGTTCCTCCGCCGATTCCCTGGTAAAGCTCTTTAATTACTACGCCAATCGTTTGGACACAATTAAAGAAAATCAGGAAACATCATTGAATCAGGATATCAGTGATGTCAATGATATTCTTACGAATATTCAGACGCTGAACGACTCCATTATGAAAAGTGAGATCCACGGTGATAACGCCCTTGAGTTGAAAGATCAGCGCAATGAGCTGATCGACAAGCTGTCGAACTATACGCAAATCGATGTGACTTATGAATCTGTCAGCATCGGGGCTGGCACTTCTGTGGATAAACTGGTCATTAAAACAGCGGGTGACAACGCAAGGACCTTGGTAGATGGTGACTATGTTACCCAGTTCTCCATTCAAAATGTGCCTGCGGAAAACCCGAATTATGATCCATCCGATCCCAGCTCACTTCCGTACCTGACGGCTGGCGGAACCCCCACTGGTGATTCCGGTCTGGCGGAACAGGTCCCCAGCGATAATTATGATTTACAGTTGTCGGCCCTGACCAATGAAAATGGTGCAACACTGTCCGGTTCTACCGAAGTCAAGCTATCGGACACCGAATTGTATGGTTCTTTGCAGTCCTCCCGGGAACTGTTGACGGAAAAAGGGGAGTTTTCTTCCTCTACTGCTGTCGCCAACGATCCGGACGCCACTACAAAACGCGGAATTCCCTATTATCAGGATGCGCTGAACGGACTGGCGAAGAAATTTGCTTCGGTTCTCAACGAAGCTAACACCGGGTATCTGCAAGATACGTCGGGTAACTATGTTAAGTCAGATGGAACCGTACTGATCAATGCGTCTGATGTTGCGAGTACCGGGCTGACAACCGCTCAGATCAGCGTTCTGGATACCGACGGTGTAAAGCTGGGGGGGGTCCTATTCAGCAACAGCAGCGACGGAGACGACACCACGGATATCACCGCCTCGAATCTTTCCATTTCGAACTCCTGGTCCACGGGCAGCGTCCAAATTCAAAATTCCATGATACAGAACGCCTCCTCCCCAGGCTCTGTGGGTAGCTCAGACAGCTCTAATATTGAACACATCATCACTCTGATACAGGGCAGTCAGACTTATCTCCCCAGTGAGGTGGAGACGGACGCGGCCAGCGGCAGCCAAAAGTACTTTGAAGGCAGTTTCCAGCAAATGTTCACCGACATTCAGGAAAAGCTGGCAAAGGATGTAAAAAGCACCACCACCCTGCAGGACAACTACTCCGCCGCAGCCACAGAGCTTGAAACCAGCAGAGAGAGCACTTCCGGTGTAGATTTGAACGATGAGGCCATGAGCCTGATGCAGTATCAGAAGTCTTACTCGGCTGCATGCCGTTTGATGACGACACTTGACGACGCTCTGGATAAGCTCATCAACGATACCGGCATGGTCGGCAGATAAGGGGGAATCGTAATGATCCGTATCACAACCAACGGCACTCTGATTAACTACAAATCAAGCTTGTCGCGTTCTTCGTACAACTTGAGCAAGGCCCGTGAAAAAGTACTTACCCAGCGGAATTTCAACACCTACGCTGAGGACCCCGCCGCAGCGACGCAGGCATTCAAATTGCGCCGGTCTTTTTCTCTTACCAATGACCAGCTCACCAATACAAAAACTCTGATTAAAAAATATCAGGCCGCCTATTCCGCACTAAGCACCGTGAAATCCGACTTGGCGGAGCAAAGCAGCAAGGTATCCACCCTGTCCGCTATCAATGCCGCCACCGGCTCCGGTCGCCAGCCCCTTGCCGAGGTCCTTCAAAGCAACGCTGAATCTATTGTGCAGACGATGAACAGCCAGTATGGTACGTCTTTTATCTTCGCCGGAAATGATGCGCTCAACGGTGCACCGTTTGCTTTGGAAACAAACAGTGATGGAACAAAATATTTGACTTATCGCGGTATTGCGGTGGATTCCGCTGAGGGCAGCGACGATTTTACAGCGCTGGAAACCATGAACAATGAAACCTCTTATGTCGATGTGGGGTCCGGGCTGACCGAGGTGAACGGATCCCTGGTGAGTTCCAGTGCGTTCAATTCTGCGATCTCCGGCATTGAATATCTGGGGTACGGCGTGGATGATGACGGTGATCCTAAAAATGTTGTATCAATCATAAATCAGCTGTCTGAAATTTTTTCCCGCTGTGATACGGACAGTGGTGATTACGCCAGCGATGAAGATGCGGAAGACGCTGACCTTCTGGCGGGAAAGTTGGATGACGCACTGAATACCATTACCAATAAGTGGACGGAGTTATCTGGAGAGTCCTCTTATCTGAAGAGCAATGAAACCCGTCTGACCAGTACATCCGATGATTTAAACAGTCAGATTCTGGATGTTGAGCAGGCCGATTTCGCGGATGCTTTTACGGACTTTTCATGGGCACAATATTGCTATAATGCAGCGCTGAAAGTAGGAAACAGCATTCTTTCACAGTCTCTGATTGATTATATGAGTTGAGCAAATGTTTTAAGTTTACCAGTATTCAAGGGGGTTGAAATATTTGACTTATCCATTGATTGAAATCAAATCGATACCTATTGAATTCGAAATGAAGGTTACCAACGCAAAGCTGGAGTACAGCCGTGGGACCGTGGATATGCAGGTCACCCGGGACAAGGGGGGCCTGAGTATCAAAACCAGCCCCATTCAGTTGCGTCTGGATACCTTTGAAGCGCGCAACTCCATTTTTCCCACCACTGCTACACAGGTTCAGCAGAATGCCGCCGCCGGACGGCAGGCCGCGTATGAAGCCACCGCCACATATGCGCAGCAGGGGCAGCTTTTGCTGCAGGCCCACATTGGGGAAGAGCTGGAGACACAGTTTGCCCTCGACGCGGAAGCCAGGGATATTAAAACCAATGTTGGAATCCAATTTCTTCCCACTCAAGGTCCCAATATCTCTTGGGATAAGGGGGAAATCAGCATCCGCTACGAGATGGATAAGTTGAATTTTGATTGGCGCGCACAGAACGGTGACGTTCAGTTTATCCCGGGCGACATTCAGATTTCTGTCACACAGCAGCCTGATGTTATCATCAAATATGTGGGCGGTCCGCTGTATGTGCCGCCTTCTGCCGATCCTGATTATCAATCGGTGGATGTGCAAGCCTGAGGAGGTTAAAATCCTATGCAGATCAATTCAAAATACTTCGGGCAGATTGAGTACAGGGATACCGACGTACTTCATTTTAAAAGTGGGCTGTTTGGATTTGAACAGGAGGAACACTTCCTGTTGCTCCCCTTCGCCGGAAGCGCCGCGACGTTGTTGTGTTTTCAGAGTATCGCAACTCCGGAACTGGCTTTTGTGGCAATGAATCCTTTTGCGCTCAAGTCAGATTATACTCCTGTTCTATCAAAAGCGGAGTTAAACGCATTGGGTGTGGGCGACAGTACGGAATTGAGCTATTATGTGCTCTGCGTGGTAAAAAGTCCAGTTTCCCAAAGCACTGTGAATTTGAAATGTCCCGTCGCAGTGAACGAGGATACCGGTGAAGCAGTTCAGGTTATTCTGGAAACACAAAATTACGAAATGCGGCACCTGCTTTCCGAATTCAGGGCGAAAGAAGGGGAAACAGCATGCTGATTCTGCAGCGCAAGCCAGGAGAATCCCTTTTTATCGGTAACGATATCCAAATCACGGTTACTGCGGTGGAGGCGGGCGGACGTGTGCGTCTGGCGATTGATGCTCCCCGGAATATGCCGATCCTGCGCAGTGAGCTGCGCAAGGCGATGGATACAAACCGGGATTCCGCCAAGGAGGAATCCACGCCGTTGGAACTGCTGGGATTTCTGGGTAAAATGGGTGAATCCAGCTCCGAGGGTAATCGTCCCCGCTGACTTCCGAATGCGCAGAAACCGTGAACAGGCAACACACATCGTAAGAATATTTTGAATTTCAGGCGGTGAGGGCATGAAATGCCATCTACCGTCTGTTTTTGTTACTCTCCCGAAAATGTAACATAAGCGCCCGCTTTCCCTGTGCAGGGAAAGCGGGCGCTTATGCTACCCTGTATGATATATAGCTAATCACCCAGACAGGCATCGAGTTCCGCGCGAATTGCCTCCTTATCCATACGCTGCCCAATAAAAACTAGCTTGATACAGCGGTCTCCGTATTTCTCGTCCCAGTTTTCTTTCACTTTCAGATGCCGGCGAAACGCCTCCTGCTGTTGGACCCTTGTTGCGGAGGCCAGCCATCTTTTATATGGGCTTTCCGTAATCTGAAGTCCAGCCTGTTCAAAAAGATATGCGGTATCCGGCTCTTCCTTAAACCACAAGGGTCCTTTACTCCGAATTACACTATCTGGAAAGCGATTTCCTGCAAAATCCTCAAACTTTTGCATAATAAAGGGCCTTCTCTGCTCATACACAAAAGTCCCAATCCCATACTCCTCTGTTTCCGGATTGGCTTCTCCATCCTCTTTCAATGCTTTCGCCCATCCCGCAGATTGAACCGCTTCATTAAAATGAAATGCAGACGTGTCCAGAATATCTGCACAGTCAACGGCGCCATAATTTGTCTCAATGATTTTCGCCTTTGGCTGCAATGCGCGGATCACTGACAGGACTTCTTCCTTTCCTTCCTTTGAAATCTCATCAATCTTATTCAGAACGACTGTATTACAAAATTCAAGCTGCTGGATCAGCAAATTTTCGACATCGGTGTCGTCGAGATTTTCTTTTAGCAGTCGTGAACCGTGAGCAAACTCGTCGGCCATACGCTTTGCATCCACCACGGTAACAATATTGTCCAGCCTGCAAAGCTTCGGCAATTCATCTGAATCCTCCCGAGAGCCATCCATCAGGGTCAACGTCCGCGCAATTGGAAGCGGTTCACAGATACCGCTTGCTTCAACCAGAATATAGTTGAACCGTTGCATCCTGACAAGATTGAGAATCTGCCGTATGAAATCCAATTTCAGCGTACAACAGATGCATCCATTCTGCAATGAAACCAGATTACGGTCCTGCTCGCTCACTTTTCCGGCCATTTCAATCAGGTCGGCGTCAAGATTGACTTCACCAATGTCGTTGACAATTACCGCTACTTTATAGCCTTCCTGATTTCGCAGTACATGGTTTAAAAGGGAGGTCTTCCCTGCGCCTAAATAGCCGGTCAGCAGCGTGATCGGCACCACTTCCCTGTTCATTTCTCCCCATCAGACCCTTTTCACTAAGCCAGACTTTAACGCGCTGGTTGAAACCCAGACATGCTTTCGGGTTCCGTGTTCGATTATATGGACTCTTTTCAGATTGGCTTTTACCATTTTATTCGATCTATGGTGAGAATGACTGACTTTGTTGCCAAACGTCGTAGTCTTTCCGGTAATTGCACATTTCGCCACTTAAAATTCCCCCTGCGTCTAATTTGCAACTAGCTTGCGTTTTTATGCTAACATGCCTTATATGATATGTCAATAAAAGATACAAATTAATTGTAAAATATTTCATTTAATATTGACAAAAGGATCTCAAGGTGCTAGTATATTTAATATGCAAGTAAGTTGCATTTTTTCGTGCTAAACTGGAGGAAATTTTATGTTTGAAGACAAAGTACTGGTCTGTGTGGAATGCGGTAAAGAATTTATTTGGACTGCCGGTGAGCAGGAATTTTATGCTGAGAGGGGTTTTCAGAACGAGCCCAAGCGCTGTCCTGAATGCCGGAGGGCTCGCAAGGCACAGCATAACGGCGCCTCAAATGGCGAACGTGTCATGTATGATGCGGTATGTGCCCGTTGTGGTAAACCCTGCAAGGTTCCCTTCAAACCCAGTGGAGACCGCCCCGTCTATTGCAGCGAATGTTTTGCAGAAATTCAGGCTGAGCGGAACACTTAACCATAAGTCGGAATTGAACCATCCATTTCGGCTCATTTCATCAATGACTTTCCTTTAGACAGACCTTATCCTGCGTTATTATTTTGCTTTACCTGAAAAGGCAGTAAAAAGCCGGCGGATTATAATCCGCCGGTTTTTTTGTCGCATGGATTTACCGTTCTTCCCCCTTAGAGCAGCCGCTGCAAACTCCGTACAGCACACTGCCCTCGCATTGCAGCCGGAAATCGTGATGCTCCTGCAAATGCCCCTTGAACTCCTCCATAAACCCGCAGTCCAGATGGATGATCCTTCCACATTTGATACATCTCAGGTGTAAGTGCTCCAGGCAATGTTGATCTTGTCCGGTAAGCTGGTATACCGCTTTTCCACCTTTGTTGGCTACATATTTCATAGCTGCATGGTCAGAACAAAGTTTATCAAGATACCGATAAACAGTGGTTGGGTTAACCGATATGCCGTTTTCCTTCAGTTGCTGAATAATGTCAGCGGCGCTGACGGTCCCCCGGCATCCTTTCAGGTAATTTAAAATTTCCTGTCTTGCTTTTGTGTGATAGCTCTCGCTTCTCGGCATAGCAGTCTCTTCTCTCTTAAAAAGCTGTTCTGCAATCCTCTATAAATTGCAACTTGTTTGCAAATCTATTTTACCGAAGGATTTCACCCATGTCAATAGGCTGCAGTCGAAATTGCGAAGGGAGGCGCACCGCGGTGCGCCTCCCTTCGCTCATTTTTTTGAGGAACATCTACCATCCATGGGGCAACCTGCACAGTGGCAGCCGCAGGAGGACTTTCCCTTCCTTTTACCCCTGACCATGCTCAGGATAATCAGCGCGACCGTGGCCGCCAAAACAACGCAAATAAGAATGGTCGCAAGATTTTCAGTTATCCACATCAGCATTTAATTGCCCTCCCTTTTATCGTTTTTTACATTATGCGTTTACTTTTGTGCCGACCTCAGTTTTGCTTTTCAGTGTTTCGGACTCTTTGTAGGGTCTAAACAGCATGTAAATAATAAACGCCACATTAAACAATGCAACGATGGTGCCGATCACATTCCCATTTCCGCTGAACAGCATACCGAGTTGATAGACGGTCAGTGCAATGGCATAAGCAAACACACACTGATAGCCGATGGCGAACCAGGTCCACCTCGTGTTGTTCATCTCCCGCTTGATGGCGCCGATAGCGGCAAAGCAAGGGGCGCAGAGCAGGTTAAACACCAGGAAGGAGTAGGCGGAAAGCGGGGTGAAAACGGCGCGCATATTGTTCCAAATTTGCCAACCGTTCTCCGCTACCTCATCAAAGCCGCCGAACAGGACGCCAAAGGTACCGACAACATTCTCTTTTGCAATGAGTCCGGTAATGGAAGCAACTGCGCCCTGCCAGTGTCCCCAGCCGAGCGGAATAAAAATCCAGGCGATTGCGGAGCCAATGGCGGCCAGAACGCTGTTTTCCATATCGCTAACCATCCTGAAGGAGCCGTTCTCAACGCCGAAGTTCGACAGGAACCAGATCAGGATCGCCGCCAGCAGAATGACGGTGCCGGCTTTTCTGATAAACGAAGAAGCGCGTTCCCACATGGAACGGAGCAAGTTTCCGATCGTGGGCCAGTGGTAGGCGGGAAGCTCCATCACAAAGGGGGCCGGATCGCCTGCGAACATCCTGGTTTTTTTCAGCATAATACCGGATATAACGATTGCACAGATCCCCA
>JALCSB010000013.1 GCA_022653075.1 Intestinimonas sp. | reverse complement strand
CCGTCCTGCACGCTGTTTCCCGCGAGGCTGATTTCTTTCGGCGCTCCGCCCGCGCTATCCGCGCAGTACCAACCGCCGTCCGTCCGGCTGCTTGACTGGTATGGCTGATCCGCCTTCGCGGGCAGCACGTCTACCGCCGCTTTTGCGCTGTCCGCCGCGTCGGCTGCGGATGTGGCCGCCGTTTCTGCTGCACTTTGGGCCATTTCCGACTTTTTCTGCGCGACTTCCGCCGCCTCTTTCAGCACCGTGATCCGTGTTTCCATCTGAGCCATTTCAGACGGCTCCGTGGCCGGAAACCCGTTAATGGCATTGACACTCTGCCCAATGTACAGTACGGACACCGTGCTGTGCCGTACCTTATCTCCGCTGATGCCCCGCAGTTGGGCTTGATACTCACCAGGCTCGGCTGTCATGTCGGAGGTAAGATCCACATACAGCAAGTCACCTTCCCTCGTCAGATCAATGACATTAGCCGTATTGCCCAGCTTTAAGTCAAGCTTAAACTGCCACTCCGCCGCCGCGTCGGTGGTAATTTCCAGCCGATGGGATAGGTTGTCCCCTTCGAAAGCAATGCAACCCAGCGAGTATGGCAGCACCCAGTTTTGCATGGTGTTGCTCAATTTCATTCCTCCTTATCCATATATATAGAATACATGTTCTATATGTTGGACACATGTGTGCATCAAATGCCGGTCATCTAAACGTAAAACCCAGTCTGCAGTTTGGATGGGTCATATCCGCCTGATGCTGGAATGTAAAAAATGCACCCGGCTCAAGCGGGTGCATTTAATAAATACTGCCATATTTTTTAAGTTCTTCGTCTCACGGCATTGGTAATCCAAAGAAGAAGCACGGCACCAATGATAGCAACGAACAAGCTCCACACGTTAAAACCTGTGATACCGCTTCCACCCAGCAGGTTCATTACCATACCGCCAATGAATCCCCCGACAATTCCGACCACGATGTTGGCGCCCGCTCCCATTCGCTGATCATTGCCTGTAATAATACTTGCAACCCAGCCTGCGAGAGCACCGATAATAATCCAACCTATGATTCCCATGGTAAGTCTCCTTTCACGGGTTTAGTATATGGGAACGTGTCTGTTTTAGTCATGATTCCGTCTGGGGAATATCGGATATAAGTTTCGCGATTTCCTCGCTCCCCAATTTGCTTTTTATTACAATAATTTATTTGACTTTTGACGAGTTATAGCGTATAGTTAATGAAACGCCTAATCGGCGAACTAATATTAAAAGAGGTATCTCATGTATCAAGACAAGACACTCGTCTGCAAGGATTGCGGGCAGGAATTCGTTTTTACTGCTGGAGAGCAGGAGTTTTACGCGGAGCGCGGCTTTGAAAATGAGCCGCAGCGTTGCAAGGCCTGCCGCATGGCACGTAAGGGAGGCAATCACGGTGGTGGGGAACGCCAGATGTATGATGCCGTATGTGCTGAATGCGGAAAGCCCTGCAAGGTTCCTTTCCAGCCCCGTGATGATCGCCCTGTTTATTGCAGCGATTGTTTCCGCAATAGAAGATGAATTCTTAAAAAAGTGCGTCCAGAAATGGGCGCACTTTTTTAATCTTTAAAACGCAAATAAAATATATTATTTCCAGAGTTTTTTTGAATCTTCTCCGTGTTTAAAATTAAGTTTATCATTGCATCATAACTTTTGTACCGGGTACACTATTGCCGGGAGGTGATCGTGTATGGCCAAAAAGGGAATGAAGCGCCCGGAAGTAACTCATGCTAAGTCGCGAAATGAGGCACAGCCTGTTCCGGAACTTCAGGGTAAATCAAAGCGCACAAAAGAAAAATCTACACCAGATATGGAGTTGTAACGCGCTCCGATACAAAGTGAGGTGTTTTTATGTCATCGGTCAGTCCCAGAATTCGGGATAAGTTTGAATCACTTCCAATTGATTTAAAAAATGAGATTTTGTCCCGAAATGTCAGGCTTAATAATCTGAACGATCTTATGTCCGTTCTGCAGACTATCGTAGACGAAGGTGACTCTCAGTAAGCCACATCCAATCTTTAGGGGCAAGGAAGATACCTTGCCCCTCTTTTTGTGTGTTGTTAGTCTTCCTTTCTTCCATAAAATTCTACGCATTTCCCCCTCTTTTTCGGTAAATCTATGATGGGGGTGATCATATGAAATACAGTGATCCCAAAATGGAGCAGTACTTTAATTCTTTACCCTCTACCGTGCGGGCTTATATCAATCTGTCCAAAGCTGAAATTGGTTCGCTTGGAGATTTAATGCTGATTGGCGAACATTTTCGGTATAGTTTTGGACCGGATGATAAGCGCGAGTCCCAATAAAATATTTGGCCTGTGCTTCTGTCTGCAGTGTCATATGCGGTCAGAGCCAAAAACCTGTTGTCCGGGTATATACCCGGGCAGCAGGTTTTTTACATTTTACATGTCTGTCTTTGTAAACTATGCATATCTTTTCTCAAATGTTATGAAAAAGCTCTTATTTCAGAAAAGACGTGAACAGTGTGCTATAATATAGGAAAATACATAGGAGGAGGAAAACATGGAAGAGCTTCAAGAATATTTTCCATTCTGGAATAATCTGACCGCAGAACAGCAAAATAAGCTGCGGGGCACCGCACAAAAACGGCATTTTGCTAAAGGGACAATGATCCACAGCGGTTCGGATGACTGCATCGGGCTGCTGCTGGTCATACGTGGGCAGATCCGGGTCTATTCGCTTTCCAACGAGGGTAAAGAATTAACGCTTTACCGTTTGTTTGAGCGTGATATGTGCCTGTTCTCCGCTTCCTGCATTTTACCCAGCATCCAGTTTGATGTGATGGTTTCCGCGGAACAGGATACCACCGTATTTCTTGTCCCGGCACATCTGTACAAGCAATTGATGGAAGGTTCCGCCGCAGTCGCTAACTATACCAATGAATTGATGGCCACACACTTTTCCGACGTCATGTGGTTAATGGATCAGATTTTAAATAAGAAGCTGGATTCCAGGCTTGCGGCCTTTCTGCTGGAGGAGAGCGAACTGACCTCCGAACCCTCTCTAGCCCTCACGCATGAGCAGATTGCCAGCCATCTCGGCAGCATCCGAGAGGTGGTGACCCGGATGCTGAAATACTTCGAAAACGAGGGGCTGGTCAAACTTGGCCGCAAAAAAATCACCCTGATTAATACAGAAAAACTAGCAGCTCTGGCACAGGCCAGCCGACGCTAAACTTATGTAACAAAGCTACGGAAGAAACAGATGTTTTGTGGTATCCTACGTATGAAACGAAAGGAGAATGCAAAATGTCTGTTTTTTCAATTTACAAAAATAATTTTAAAGCCGAAGTGCTGAATTCTGATAAACCGGTTCTGATTGATCTGTGGGCAACCTGGTGTGGCCCGTGCCGGATGATGTCTCCCGTTGTGGAAGAAATCGCCGCAGCCCATCCGGAGATTAAGGTCTGCAAAATCAATGTGGACGATGAGCCAGAGCTGGCCCAGGCGTTCCAAGTGTCCGCAATTCCTACCCTGGTCCTGGTGGAGGGGGGCAAGGTTAAAAACATGACCGTCGGATTCAGGCCGAAGGATCAAATCGAAAACATGCTCCGATAAAAGGCATCCAGAGCAAGCAGATACATCCCAGGCAGTATCATGAATGGCAGTAAAACGCTGATGACAGGAGGGTCAATATGAAAACAGTAGTAATTGGCGGTGTAGCAGGCGGTGCCACCTGTGCCGCAAGACTCCGCAGGCTGGATGAAAACGCGGAAATCGTAATTCTTGAAAAAGGTGAATATATCTCTTATGCAAACTGCGGACTGCCGTATCACGTGGGCGGTGTCATTAAAGAGAGAAGCGCCCTGCTTCTCCAGACGCCGGAAGGGATGAAGCAAAAATACAATATCGACGTCCGGGTAAAGAATGAGGTAACCGCCGTTGACCGGAATCGGAAAATCGTGTCGGTGAAGCGGCTGGACTCCGGTGACACCTATGAGGAATCCTATGACCAACTAGTAATTTCTACCGGCTCCTCTCCTCTGCGCCCCCCCATCCCGGGAATTGACTCCCCACGCATCCTGACGCTCTGGACGGTGCCGGATACGGATAAGATCCGAGAACTGGTACAACAGCGGGGCGTAAAAAGCGCGGCGGTCATCGGCGGTGGATTTATTGGTCTTGAGATGGCTGAAAATCTTCATCACGCGGGCCTATCCGTTTCCATTATCGAAATGCAGAATCAGGTTATGGCTCCGCTTGACTTTGAGATGGCTCAGCTTCTGCATCAAAATCTTGCGGAAAATGGCGTCAGCCTGTACCTTGGCGACGGCGTTACGGAATTCTCCGATCACGGCGGCAGCGTCGAGGTTACACTGAAAAGCGGTAAGGCGGTCTCTGCGGACCTGGTAATTCTGTCCATCGGCATTCGCCCGAACAGCGCGTTGGCCAAAGAGGCCGGGCTGGACATCAATGCTCGCGGAGGTGTCGTGGTCAACGATCACCTTCAGACCTCGGATTCGGACATCTACGCAGTCGGTGATGTAATCGAGGTGGAAGACTTCCTGTTTCAGGGGCGCACTATGGTTCCCCTCGCCGGTCCCGCCAATAAGCAGGGCCGAATTGCGGCCAACAATATCGCCGGTATGAGTGAAGCCTATCACGGGACGCAAGGGTCTTCCGTTGCCAAAGTGTTCGACCTGACCGCCGCCAGTACGGGTGCCAATGAAAAGACACTGAAGAAACGGGGTATGGTTAAGGGGAACGACTACGAGTCCATTATCATCACGCAGAATTCCCACGCCGGGTATTATCCCGGGGCGGTTCCGATGACACTGAAACTTCTGTTTTCCACGAGCGGCTCCCGGATCTATGGTGCTCAGATCGTGGGACTTGGCGGCGTTGACAAACGGATCGACACCATTGGCACCGCCATCCGGCTGGGCGCTACCGTAAGCGACCTGGAGGAGATGGAGCTGGCTTACGCACCCCCTTATTCCTCCGCCAAGGACCCGGTGAATATGGCGGGATTTGTCGCGGATAATTTGCTGAAGGGAACCGTCCATTTTTCAGCCTGGGACACAGAGAAAAAGGACGATGTTCTCTTTCTGGATGTCCGCGAGGATGCAGAAGTGATGGCTTACGCCATCCCCGGCGCCGTTCACATTCCGCTGGGACAGCTCCGGAGCCGTCTGGGCGAACTTGACCGGAGCAAAACCATCATTACTTTCTGCACAATTGGCGTCCGATCCTATAACGCCGCACGAATTTTGATGCAACAGGGATTTAAAAAAGTATCCGTCTATCCAGGCGGCACCAGGTTCTATCAGGCCATTCACTACCTTGAGGATGGGGTTGGAACCGTAATCACCGCACCGGAACCCACTTCCAAGCCGAGCACCCCGGTAAAGGCCATTCACTTGGATTGCAGCGGCATGCAGTGCCCTGGCCCGATCATGAAGGTCTTTGAAACCATGAAAACCATGCATGACGGGGAAACGCTGGAAGTTTCCGCGTCCGATCCGGGATTTATCCGCGATATCGACGCATGGTGCCGCCGGACTGGAAACACTCTACTTTCAAAGGGTCAGCACGAGCAGAACTACGTGGCTCAGGTACGAAAAGGCGCTGGCGCACCCGTCCCTTCCGGCGCATCCGCCCCATCGGGCCCGGTCGTCCGGGACAGCGCTGATGGGAAAACAATCGTCGTCTTTTCGGGTGATCTTGACAAGGTGCTGGCCAGCTTTATCATCGCCAACGGCGCCGCCGCCATGGGGCGTAAAGTCACTATGTTCTTTACGTTTTGGGGTCTGACCGTCCTGCGCAAGCCGGAAAAACAGAACGTGAAAAAATCGGCCATGGAATCCATGTTCGGCTCTATGCTTCCACGCGGCAGTCAGAAACTGAAGCTGTCCAGAATGAATATGGGCGGCGTAGGAACTGCTATGATGAGAAAGATCATGAACGACAAAAATGTGGATTCCCTAGAGGATCTGATCCAAAAGGCGATCAAGAACGGTGTAAAAATTGTGGCCTGCACCATGAGCATGGACGTTATGGGCATCCGCCCTGAAGAACTGATCGACGGCGTAGAGATGGCGGGCGTGGGCTCTTACCTGGGAGACGCGGAAGAATCCAATGTCAATCTGTTTATCTGAGGAGCGCCCCATGAAAATACGCCTAAATGAAAATAAGGAGATCGTCCGCATCCTTCAGGAAGGGCTGAAGGAAAAAAACGGCTACTGTCCTTGCCGCATGGAGATTTGCGACGACAACAAATGCATGTGTAAGGAATTCCGCAATCAGATTGCGGATCCAGGATTTGAGGGATATTGCCATTGTATGCTGTACTATAAAGAAAAATAGTACGCTGAGTAATCGCAATGCCGCTCTTGTTATAAAAGGGATGGCCGGAGCTTATCGCTCCGGCCATCCCTTTTATTCCTTGTGCATCAGGGCCAAAACTGGCGAAAAGCCCTCCTTTCTGTTAAATAGGCCGCGGTGTAAAAACCACCGCTCTGATTGAACCTAAAATACGGCGGTTTTTTTAAGCGCAGGTTTCATTTAGCGGAATTTCCGATACAGCTTTATTGGCTCATACCAGAATACCGCCGCCGCGGCAATCCCCGCCGCGCGGAACAATTCTCCTGCCGAGAGTGGTGCAAGTTTCAGAAAACCGGAAAGCGGCGTATAGAGAATGGCGGTCACCATAAGTAGGGTTCCAAGATTAGATATCCACATGACCCGGTCTTTAAAAAGACGAGTCATGGAACAGAACACGGAATCACGGTCGGAGCTGTTGACCTGAACCAGAAAAAGGTTAGACAGCATGAGGATAACCAGTCCCATGGCGCGGGCTTCCGGCACGTTTGCAGGGCTGTTCACAAGCGAGAAAAAATAGGCGCCAAAGGATGAGGCAAAGAGTACCAAGCCCTGCACAACACTTTTTATCAGTGTTTTTACCCCCAAAAGCTTCTCTTTCGGGTCCCGCGGCGGCCGGGTCATCACATCCGTCTCTGCCGGCTGGCGCTCTAGGACGATGGAGCAGGTCGGATCAATCAGCAGTTCCAGCAGAACCACGTGCAGGGGCAGCAGCGGCAGGGCCGATGGCGGCACGCCAAGCACAGGGGCAAGCAGAGAAGCCAGCGCAATGGGAATGTGAATGGTGACAATATAACCGACCGCTTTGCGGATATTGTCGTAGATTCTTCTGCCGTCTTTCACGGTTTCCACAATGGTGGTGAAGTTGTCGTCCAATAAGACCAGGTCGGCGGCCTCCCGGGATACCTCGCTTCCGCGCCTGCCCATGGCAATGCCAATGTCGGCGTACTTGAGCGCTGGCGCGTCATTGACGCCGTCTCCCGTCATGGCAACAATTTTGCCGTTTTCCCGGAATGCTTTGACAATCTGCATCTTGTGTTCCGGCGCCACGCGGGAGAAAATGGAGGCATTTTTGACCGCCTTTCGCAGTTCGTCATCCGACATCCCGCTGAGCATGTCGCCGGTGATAATCCGGCCGCAGTTCTCCATACCAATCTTCTTTGCGATGGATGATGCGGTAATTCCGTTGTCGCCCGTTATCATGACGACACGGATGCCTGCTCTGCGGCAGGCCGCAATATCTCGTCTCATACTCTCACGCGGAGGGTCGAAAAGTCCAATGAGGCCCCGAAACTGCAACCTGCACCCGGTGATCTCCACGGGGACATCCGTTTCGTCGGAAAGGACTGTGGAGGCCACTGCAATGACACGCAGGCCCTCTAGGGACAGCGCGGTTATTTTGCAGTTGTTGGCCTCCCTCTCCCTGTCTGTCATATCACAGATCGTCAAAATTCGCTCCGGCGATCCCTTCGCGGCGACGAGTATCCTGCCGTCTCTGCGCCAGACATGGCCCATCATTTTAAGGCGGTCGGTAAATGCATATTCGCGGATAAGATCACCGCGGAAAAGCTCCTCCCTTGAGATACCGTTTGCGCCGCAAAACGTGAGCATTGCCTTTTCCATGGGATCGTACGCGTCCGTTTCGCACCCCAGCCCCATCGTCTCAATCAGGGCGCGCTCGTCTCCGTCCGGTGCCCAGACCTCCCGGACCGTCATCCGGTTTCTTGTGATGGTGCCGGTTTTGTCCACACAGAGCACCGAAACCTCACCCAACGTCTCCACGGACGGCAGCTTTCGCACCAGCGACCGCTTCTTTCCCAGCCGCCACGCGCCCATGGACAGAAACACCGTAAGGATAACCGGAAACTCCTCCGGAATCATGGCCATAGCGAGTGTAATGCCGGAGAGAACGCTCTCCGTCAGGCGGGCGGGCAGCGCATACTCCGGAAGGTTAAGGTAGGTAGCCACACCCGTCAGCGCAAGCAGAACGCCCGCAATACCGGCGCAGGTTTTCACAAGCTGCGCCATCTGTTTCTGTAAGGGCGTCGGCTCCGCAGGGGCGGCAGCCACATGCGCCCCGATCTTTCCGTACTCAGTCGCCGCACCGGTCTTCTCTACCCGAATCACCCCCGTACCCTGGATAACCAGCGTACCGGCATAGCAATCGTCTTTCCGCAAGTAATCCGAGAGCCGCTCCGCGTTTTCTCCGGATGTCTTCCAAACACCCTCGGCCTCTCCCGTGAGTGACGATTCGTCCACACACAGGTCACTGCACCTCACAACGACGCCGTCGGCGGGGACCTTCACCCCCTCGTGAATCATCATTATGTCACCGGGTACAAGGTCTGCGCTGGCGACCACAGCCTGCCTTCCGTCACGAATTACCGTGACCTGCGGCGCGGACAGATCCTTCAGCGCACGCAGGGTCCGGTCGGTCTTCCAGCCCTGCATCACATCAATGCCGATTATGCCAGCAACGAAAACAAGCATAACCGCACCGTCCCCCGGCTCTCCCAGAATAAAATAAATAACCGCGGTAGCCATCAGCAGAAGAAACATTGGCTCACAGAGGATGGGGAGGGCTTTTCTAAAAAATCCCTCCTTTTTTTGTGCAATCAGCTCATTTTTACCATATCGCTGCTGCCGCCGCCTCACTTCGGCAGCCGTCAATCCCGTTACTTCCTGCTTATCATCGGTCATAAAAGAATCCCCCGTGCTCACCTTTCGGCGGCGTCCGATTTCTCTTATGGCACTCCATTCAAGGTCACTAAGTCGTTCCAAGGTAAAAAATTGCACACCCGTGGAACATACTACTGTCCCACAGGTGTGCATGTTATGCAGCCTGCTGCCACACATTAGGCGGCCCGGCCCCATGAACCTGAGTAAAAGGTCCATCGCCTGCTCAGTTTGTACTGTTGATCTCGCATTCCTTTTTGCAGAATGTAATGCAGTGCAAAGAGATTACGACGTATTCTATGCAGCGCAGGTACCCTATGCTAATTAAATAAACGAATGCCAGTTCCACACGGACTTGTGAGCAACCGTTCGATTCAAACGATGTTTGGTATCAGGGGGAGGAAATACCTGTCCATTTTTTCCGTTTTGTGATAGGATGGAAAAAACAAACAACCGGGAGGCAGATGGCAATGGAACAGAACTACATCAGCGGCGTGCGGCTCAACGGACTGCCGCCGGAGGGCTCCTATCTCCATGACCTGCCCGTAGTGCGCAGTCTGGCCAGACGGCGTGAGCTGCCGCTTACCAGATCGGTCACCTTTCTGGTTGGGGAGAACGGCACCGGCAAATCGACTCTGCTGGAAGCCATTGCCGTGGCCTACGGCTTCAACGCAGAGGGGGGCACCCGCAACTTCGGCTTCTCCACCAGTTCCACCCATTCCGATCTGTATCAGAGCCTGACTCTGTTGAAAAGCGCCTATCCCAGGGACGGATTTTTCCTGCGCGCCGAGAGCTTTTATAATGCGGCCAGTTATCTGGACGAAATCTATGCGCCCGAATTCGCATTGCACATAAAAACCAGCTACGGTTCCTGTTCTCTGCATGAGCAGTCCCACGGCGAGAGCTTTCTGTCGCTGGTGCAAAACCGCTTTCACGCGGAAGGCCTCTACCTGCTGGATGAGCCGGAGGCAGCCCTGTCTCCCAGCCGCCTGATGACACTGCTGGCGGAAATTCACAATTTGGTGAAGAAACGCTCTCAGTTTATTATTGCCACCCACTCACCCATTCTGATGGCTTATCCCGGCGCGGAAATACTAGAGCTGTCGGAAACCGGCATCCGCAGTGTAAATTATCGGGATACGGAACACTATCAGTTGACCCGGCGGTTTCTGGAAAATCCTGAAAAGATGCTCCACTATCTGCTGGATGAATAGGGGGACCATCATGCACTACAAAGAGGCCAAGAGTATTCTCTCCTCCAAAAACGGTATGAACCTCTATCGGGGCTGCACCCACGGCTGCATCTACTGTGATTCCCGCAGCACCTGCTACCAAATCGGCCACGCCTTTGAGGACGTGGAGGTCAAGCGCAACGCCCCGGAACTGTTGGAGGACGCGCTGCGCCGCAAACGCAGCCGGTGCATGATCGGCACCGGCTCCATGTGCGACCCCTACCTGCCCCTTGAGGAGAAGGAACAGCTGACCCGCCGCTGCCTGAAACTGATTGATCGGTACGGCTTTGGTTTCACCGTCATCACCAAGTCCGATTTGGTTCTGCGAGACATAGACCTGCTGCAGTCCATCAATACCAAGACCAAATGCGTCGTGCAAATGACACTGACCACGTTTGATGAAAACCTGTGCCGCATTCTCGAGCCTAACGTCTGCACCACCGCCCGGCGCATCGAGGTGCTGGACACACTGTCCCGCGCGGGCATTCCCACCGTTGTATGGCTTTGCCCCATTCTGCCGTTTCTCAACGACACGGAGGAAAATCTTCTAGGTATTCTGGACGCCTGCTTTGAGGCGCGGGTCAGAGGTATCCTGTGCTTCGGCATGGGCCTTACGCTGCGGGAAGGTAACCGGGAGTATTTTTACCAAAAACTGGATCGTCATTTCCCCGGCATGAAGCAACGGTATGTCCAGATGTTTGGCAGCCGCTATTCGTGCCGCAGTCCTGATCACCCCGCACTCATGAAGCGGTTTCATACCGAGTGCAAAAAGCACGGCGTACTGCACTCCCCGCACATGGTCTTCCAATACCTGAACGAGTTTGAAGACAGGCAGGCAGGCGATCAGCTCAGTTTATTCTGAGAATTTTTCTTCCCCGGTTCGTCCATGATTTTCTGCCGGTCCTTTGGTATTTCTCAATCTTCCTTCTTTCCAAAGTTCTTCTGGCTAAACTGGTACATGCATTTGTAATAGCTTTTTCTGGGCATTTGATTCAGTATGTGAGTCAGCAGTTTTGTATGCGTTCCCGGAATGCAGATCACCTTGCCCTTTTCCAAATCCCTCAGCGCAGTTTCCACTACTTCCCCGGGCGACATCCATTTGATCTGACCTCTGTCGATCTGGCGGGCTTTGACCATTCCCATTTTCTCATGAAAGTCGGTATGAGTCAGGCCCGGGCAAACCGCCATCACCCTGACTCCCGTCCCCATCAGGTCGAGATGGAGGCCCTCTGTAAAGCTCTTCAGGAATGATTTAGCTCCCGAGTAAACCGCGTTCTTCGGTACAATCATGTACACGCTCTCAGAGGAAATGTTAATCACCGTGCCGCTACCGCGCTCCACCATCCCCGGCAGGACGGCGTGAATCAATTCCATGGGAGCCAAGACATTCACCTTGGCCAGTTGTTCCATAACGGACAGGTCGGATACCTGATACAAACTGTTGGCCCCAAAGCCCGCGTTGTTGACCAGGATCTCGATTTCCCGTCTTTTCATCGAATCCGTGACCCTTTTTATTCCCTCCTCCTCGGACAGTTCAGCTAAAATTACTTCAACGCTGACCCTGTAGTTCTGCCTAATCCGCTCTGCCTCTGCCTCTATTTTCTCTTTCCGTCGCCCCGTTACCACAAGATTGTACCCCAGCTGGGCAAATTTCTCGGCAAAGGCTGCACCAATACCGCTGGTTGCCCCCGTGATACAGGCCGTTTTATTCTCCATCTTTACCACCGTCCTCTTCCGTCCGGCCAATCCCATCCGCCAAGATCTGCAAAAGGCGGATCAGCTCTCTGCGTTCCTCGGAGGTTTCATACGCCCCCAGTATTTTTTTCCACAAAATCTTTTCATTTTCCCGGTGTTCCCGCTGTGCAATCCTGCCGTCATCCGTCAGCTCCAGTCCGAACGAGCGACGGTCCCGCTGGCTGATCACCCGTTTGAGCAGGCCCCGTTTTTCCAGCCGATCAATCGCACTTGTCAGCGTGCTGCCCGGGATTTTCAGGATTTCTACGATTTCCTTTAAAATGGCGTCCGGCTTCCGCTCAATTATGCTGAGTATACTGATCTCCGTGGTCGACACACCCTCAAGCTTGCCGTTCCAGAGTTCTTCATTCATTTTCTGCATGGGGAGAATAAGCGCATGCCATACCTTATCCAGATTCTGTATTTCTTCTCCGCTGATTCTTTCTTTCATAGTATCACCTTTTATTTCGATTATCGTAATATCCTGTATATGTAATATACTGCAGTGGGAAAGGATTGTCAATGGAATACGGTAAAAAATGAACCTCTCAGTAAAACTGAGAGGTTCATCTGTTTCCGGATCTTCCTAGATGATCCAAAATCCAACCAGACCAATTATAAGGCTGAATGCAAAACCTGCAATCACATCCCGTGGAAAATGGATTCCGGCCAAAGGCCGGATAACTGAGATAAGCAGTGCAATTATCGACATGGCAATTCCGAAAGGTATCCAGACATACCAGCAGGCAATTGCGATAATCGTTACGGAAGCCACATGTCGGCTGGGAAAGGAATGCCCTTTTTTCTCTCTTGGAATCAGCGGTTCTATTCCCAATTTTTCATAGGGGCGGGGAAAATTCCAAATTCTCCGAAGTAAAGTAACTGTGCCGAACACCACGGCCGGTACCAGCAGTACCCGGAAAAAGCGCTCATCCCTGCGTAGGGCTAGACTGACCAGCAGCAGAGGATATACGCAGTAAACCACACGGGGCAGCCAGCGATTCAAAGCTTTCATGCTGTTCAGCTGGACAGGATGAAGCAAAAACCATGTTCTGATTTCATCGTATCGTTCTTTTGTCAATGCAGGATACCTTCCATAAAATATTGATTCGTCCTATCAGATGCCCCGCTGATCCGGACTCCAAAAGCCGGGAATGATTCAGGTTTCCCCAACGGCCTGCCGATACTCCACCCCATTGTCCACGGGTGTCCCGTCGTCTCCGGCCACGAAGAGTGATACAATGTCCCCGCCATCCAACGAAACCGCATACCGGTTCTCTTCTTTTCCATCCGCACCGGACAGGCTGAATTCGTAGTACTGTCCGTTAGGAGAAAGCCCCTGCGCAATCAGCTCCCCCGCAGTATCCGTCTTATCCAGCAAAGCCTGAAGCGTCTCTTTGGCGTCTGCCTCCGTCATCGCAGACGGGGATTGGGACGTACCGTTAACCTCCTTTGGGGCT
Organism: Intestinimonas sp.; assembly: GCA_022653075.1. Classification (GTDB taxonomy): domain Bacteria; phylum Bacillota; class Clostridia; order Oscillospirales; family Oscillospiraceae; genus Intestinimonas. The sequence continues at coordinate 56,493 of JALCSB010000013.1, read as the reverse complement.
AAAAACATCATTTCCCTATCCAAGGCGTCCGTTTCCGAGGGAGACGTATCCTCCGGTGATGCCGGCGTGGCCGTCCCCTCCTGCACATCCGCCGTGGTGCCGGTTTCCTCCGACAGCGCAGAATCCATAGACGTGGACGGTTCCACACCCGAGTACTTTGACAGTGACGAGGAAGGAGCCGTCTCCTGCTCCCCTGTATCTCCGCCCGCCGCACGGGCGGGCTGCTCCGTCGACGCAGAGGATCTGGTTTCCGGGGTACCGGCCGGAGCCGTAATGTCCGGTGCCGGCGACGGATTGCCCCCGCCGGTATCTGCTGTGCTATCGTCGTGTCCCAGCATTGTATTCGCTTCTTCGCCGCCGTCCGTCTCTGGGATGGAACCCATCAGGGAGGAATCGGAGCTATCTGTTCCACCACCCGCTACGTCGTAAAAATGGAGGGTCCCCCATATACCGCCCAGAACCAGGGCAACCGCCGCCACCAGCGCCACCCAGCGCCGCCGCACATGGCCAAAGCGCCGAGAGGAGGAAATCGGCGTTATCTGCTCCGCCCGAATACGGTCCAGAATCGCCTCGTGCAGTCCCTCGGGCAATTTCTCCCTCAGTTCCGGCAGCACCATATGCATCTGCGCCAGGTCCTTTTCCATGGCCCTGCACGCAGGGCATTGCGCCAGATGCGCATTCAGCTTTTCCGCATCCGCCTGACTCAGCGGGCCATCCAGCCAGACGCTGAGCAGTTCCATCGCTGTTTCACAGGAAATCATGCAGGGTCACCTCCTTTGTTCCGTCAGCATTCTGACGTTCCATACCCAAAAAAGTTCCCATCCCTCTCCAGAATTCTGCGCAGTGCCCGCCTTGCCCGGGCGATGCGGGACTTTACCGTCCCCTCCCCTACGCCAAGGACGCGGCTGATCTCCAGATAAGTAAGGCCGTTTACTTCCCGCAATATCAGCACCTGCCGGTGCTCCTGCGAGAGTCTTTTCAGGCCATCCGCTACCGCCCTGCGCTGCTCCCGGCGGCCCAGCTCCCGCTCGGGCGAAGTGCTCTCATCGGGAATCTGGAATTCCTGGTTCTCCTCCCCTTCCTCCTCTGATGCGGTTAGGGAAAACGTCCGCCGTCGCTTTTCCTTTCTCAGAAAATCAATACAGGCGTTGGAGGTTAGGCGGTAAAGCCAAGTGGCAAAGGCGCTCTCCCCATGAAAACGGGCAAGGCCGCACCAGGCGTTGAGGAATGCCTCCTGGGTCAGTTCCGCCGCGTCGTCGGGGTTACCCGTCATGCGCAGAGCCAAGTTATAAACTTGAGTCTCATGCTCCGTCACCAGGCGGGCAAACGCCTCCTGATCACCCGTTCGCGCCCGGGTTATCAAGTCGCTTTCTTCTTCCGTCGGCATGGCCACACCTCCCGCTGAGGGCAGAACACCCTCTTTTTTCTCCGGTTCCCCCGGGCCTATTTTAGGTCCCGCTTAATCCCCGCGGTCACCCGGTCAATATCCTCCATGGTCTCCACATGGCAGACCTTTTCTTTCCAGTACCCGGCGTATGGCACACCCTTTAGATACCATGCATAATGCCGGCGTGCCTCCAGGCAGGCGATCTTCTCTCCCTTATGGGCGGCGGAGAGGCGGAACTGTCGCACGGCGGTATCGCACCGCTGGGCCAGCGGAGGAGGGTCCGGAACCGGTTTCCCTTCTAAAGCCGCCTTTGCCTGCTGGAACAACCAGGGGTTTCCAAAGCAGCCCCGGGCGATCATAACCATGTCCGCGCCGGTCACCTTAAGAATCCGTACCGCATCCTCCGCCGAAAAGACATCGCCATTGGCGATCACCGGAATGGTCAGCGCCTGTTTCACCGCCCGGATATAATCCCAGTTGGCGGTACCGGAATACATCTGGCTGCGGGTCCGGCCATGCACGGCCACTGCCGACACACCTGCCTGCTCCATTGCCTTGGCCAGTTCCACACAGTTGATGGAGCCTTTGTCCCAGCCCAGCCGCATCTTCACCGTGACTGGGCGGCCGCCCGCGCCTCGGAGCACCGCTTCCGCTACCCGGACCGCCTTCTCCGGGTCGCGCATCAGGCCGGAGCCGTCTCCGTTATTGGCCACCTTGGGAACCGGGCAGCCCATATTGATGTCGATAACGTCCGCGCCGGAGCGCTCCGCTACGATGGCGGCCGCTTCCTCCATACAGGCGGGATCACTGCCGAAGATCTGTACGGCAGCGGGGTGCTCTCCCGATCCCAGTTCCATAATAGGCAGAGTCTTTTTATCCTGATAGCAAAGCGCCTTGGCGCTTACCATTTCCGTTACGGTATACCCCGCGCCGAGTTCCCGGCAAATGGCCCGGAAACCCAAGTCGGTTACGCCGGCCATCGGTGCCAGCGCCACCCTGGAGTCAATATTCACAGTTCCCAGTTTCACGGTTTTCCCCCGAATCTTTCAGTTTCCGGCATAGGCCGATTCGTCGTTTATGTTATCACAATTCCACGTTGCGGGCAAGTATGAGGTTTTTAAAACGGCCCGTCCCCATTCCGACTGTAAATTTCCATATTATGGTATATACTGGCCTTACCTTGTTACACAGGAGGAGAGCTGACATGGCTGCAAAGGGCGAACTGACTGGACTTGCGGCGCGGATGCGTGAAGAACTGACACGGACAGGGCGGCTGGTGGTACGAGCCCCCGCGCTGGTCAAAGGGACGGAGTGTGCCATCCGTTTTCTGCTGAGTGCGGTACTGGCGGGGGCGGATATTCTGGGCGGAGCCCATCCGTTTGCGCTTGGGCTGGTGGCGGCAGCGGGACCGGGACTATATGGCTTCAGTGCCCTGTTGGGCGCCGTGTTCGGCTATCTGTGCTTTCTGGGCTTGGTAAATTCTCTGCGCTACGTGGCGGCGGCTATCCTTATCTTCTGCGTGTCGTTTGCCTTCTATGATATGTGGTTTTACCGCCGGGTGTGGTTTATGCCGCTGGCGGCGGCCCTTCTGAACGGCGTCACCGGCTTCGCCTATTTGGCGGACAGCAGATGGGATATTAACCAGGTTGTTCTCTTTGGTACCGGATTGCTGTTTACCGGCGCTTCCGCCTGCTTTTACCATATCGCGTTCAGCTCCAGCCAGAACGTCCGGGAAAACAGCGAGCTGTCGTTTCGTCAGATCATCAGTCTGCTCGTTTTGGGTGCCACCGCGCTGATTGCTCTGGCGCAGATTTCCCTGCCCGGCGGCTTTCTCTCCCTGGGCCGCACACTGGCCGCGCTGGCAGTCATGGCGGTGGCCTCCGTATGCGGCCCCGGCGGAGGCGCAATTGCCGGCATCGTTGCCGGAATCAGTATGGACCTAGCCGCCGGAGGTGTATTTTTCTATACCGTCGCCTTTGGACTTTCCGGATTGATGACCGGACTGATGCACCGGCAAAGCCGACTGCTCTGCGCGGTCTCTTATATCCTCACCAACGCCCTCACCGTACTGTGGAATTGGAGCGGCGGGCCCCATCTTTCCCTGCTCTATGAAGTGTTTGCCGCCTCGGTTCTTTTTCTTTTGCTGCCGGACGGACTGCTGCGCCGGTTGGGCGCCCTGTTGTCTCAGGAGGATGTCAAAACCCGGGACCGGCATGCCGCCGCTTTCGTGCAGGCCAGGTTGGACGCTACCGCCGGCGCCTTCCATACTCTGTATGAAAGCCTGCGGGGGACTTTCCGCTCACCCGGCCCCAACGATGGGAACGCAGCGACGATCTTTGACCGGGCCGCCAACCGGGTCTGCCGAACCTGTGCCCTGCAAACCTCCTGCTGGCAGCGGGATTATATCAGTACCTTTCACTCCCTCAATGACGCTCTGCCCGCCATGATGGACCGTGGCCGGGGAGAAGGCGCCGATTTTCCCGTGCACTTTTCCAGCCGCTGCCTCCATTTCCCCGAGTTTCTGGCCGCCGCCAATCAGGAGCTTACCGCTCTGCTCTACCGCCGTCAGTTTAATGCCCGCCTGCAGGAGAGCAGGCAGGCCGTGTGCCGGCAGTATGAGGATCTGTCCCACGCCCTGCAAACCGCCGCGGCTGAACTTGGCACGGAGCTTACACCGGACCCGCGCCGGGAAAAAAAGCTGTGCCAGCATCTAACCGCCTGCCAATTAGAGGGCACCGCCTGGGTCTGTTACGACTCCGCAGGCCATCTGCGCGCGGAACTGACAGGGCCGGACCTGACGGCGCTCAATACGCCGGAGGAGCAGAAAATTTTTTCCGCGCTGCTAGGGTGCCCACTGCGGGAACCTGAGCTGGTTCACAGCCAAACTGCCGACCGCCTTATCCTCACCCAGGCTGAACCGCTTATGGCGGTGGCAGGTGCGGCCGCCCGCCAAAAAGACGGTGAGACCGTCAGCGGCGATGCGGGGGCCTGGTTCCGCACACCGGAAGGCCAAATCTATATTTTGCTGTGCGACGGCATGGGAAGCGGCCAGGATGCCAGCCGGGAAAGTAAGCTGGCCATCCGCCTGCTGGAGCAGTTTTTAAAGGCCGGCGTGGCCCCGGAATCTGCCCTGCGTACCTTAAATACCGCACTGTTTCTAAAGAATGACGAGGACGGGGGCTTTACCACCGTGGATCTTTTGCAGGTCGACCTGTTTACCGGAACCTCCGCGCTCTATAAATTCGGCGCGGCGCCCTCCTATCTGCGCCGTGGGAAAAAGGTCACCCGGATTATTGGCAGCGCTTTGCCCGCCGGACTGGTCTCCGGCAACTATACCGGGCCGGATATCACCCGCCTTACCCTGTCTGCCGGAGATGTGGTAGTGCTTATCAGCGACGGCGTCACGGTCGGCTCGGATGATCTCTGGCTGCGGGAGGCGCTGAGTTCCTTTGATGAAAAAAGTCCCCGTGAATTAGCGCATACCCTGATTCAGGCCTCGGGAGAAAAGGGAGAGGCAGCTGACGACCGTACAGCTTTAGTGGTTTGCATCGCCGCCCGGTAATCGTTCAGGACCATATTTATACTTTTTACGGTTTAAGCAGCATTCTTTTTTGCATTTTCCCATTTTTTCTTAATATTTAAGGCCGTTTTATCATTTTGCACTATTTTTCTGAAATTTTTATTGTAACACTGTGCAATTTGATGTATAATGACGACGTCGGCGGTACAGCGCTACGGGTGCCGTCCATGATTTTCCAAATGTAAGGAGAGGAAACGACTATGAGTTATTCCGCGCAAAACATCCGCAATATCTGTCTGCTGGGCCATGGCGGGAACGGAAAAACCTCCTTGGCCGAATCAATGCTGTATCTCACCGGTACGATTGACCGTCTGGGAAAAATCAGTGACGGAAATACCGTATGTGATTATGACCCAGAAGAAACCCGCCGCCAGTTTTCCATCTCCGCCGCTGTTGCGCCCGTGGAATATAAAGGTTGCAAAATCAACATTCTGGATACGCCGGGCTATTTCGACTTTTCCGGCGAGGTTATGGAGTCCCTTCGCGTAACCGACGCCGCCATTATTGTATGCTCTGCCAAAAGCGGCATGAGCGTAGGCGCGGAAAAGGCCTGGAAATACTGTGAGGCCCATAAGTTACCCCGCATTCTCTACATCTCCAAAACCGATGAGGACAATTCTGATTATAACGCTGCGTTCGAGACCCTGCGCGAGCGGTTTGGCAAAAATATCGCACCGGTAGTCGCCCCCATTTGGGACGAACGCAAAAAAGTCATCGGCATTATCGACGTGCTCAATAAGCGTGCCTATGAATTTCGAAAGGGCAGCCGGGTAGAAATCCCCATTCCCGAAAACAAGCGGAGCGTGTTCTCTGATCTGTATACCACTCTGGCTGAATCGGTGGCTGAAACCAGCGAGGAGTTCATGGAGCGCTATTTCGCCGGGGAAGAGTTTACCTATGCCGAGATGATCCACGGCCTGCGGGACGGTGTGAAGGACCTGTCCATTTTCCCGGTGGTGTGCGGCAGCGCCCTGAGCGGGCTGGGCACCCAGATGCTGCTGGACAACATTGTAAATCTGCTGCCCAGCCCGGTGGAAGGGCGCCCCGAGGCCGGCATCGACTCCCATGGTGAGCCCATCAAGTTCGCTGTCTCCCCCGGTGCCGTACCCTGTGCCTTCGTTTTTAAGACGTTATCCGACCAGTACGGCAAATATTCCTTCGTCAAGGTGATCTCCGGCTCGATCACTTCCGATCTTACTCTGGTCAATAGCCGGACCGGCTCCCAGGAAAAACTGGGCCGCTTGTATACAATGCACGGCAAAAAATCCGAGGAAGTGAAGGAGCTGGCCTGCGGCGACATTGGCGCAATCGGAAAAATGGAAAAAGTTAAAACCGGCGATACTCTCTGCGATACCCGCAAGGTGGTCGCGCTGGAGGGCCTGGAGCTGCCTAAACCGTGCTATTCCATGGCTATTGCGCCTAAAGTGAAAGGGCAGGACGATAAAATCGCAGCCGGCCTCACCCGTCTGGGCGAGGAGGATCTCACTTTTTCCGTCAGCAACAACACTGAAACTCACCAGGTGGTTCTCTCCGGCACCGGCGACATCCAGCTGGATGTAATCGTTGCCCGCCTGAAGTCCCGCTTCGGCGTAGAGGCCGAGCTCTCCACGCCCCGCGTGGCCTACCGGGAAAAGATCCGCAAAAAGGTCAAGGTACAGGGCCGCCACAAAAAGCAGAGCGGCGGACACGGCCAGTTCGGCGATGTGTGGATTGAGTTCGAGCCGGGCGAGCAGGAAGAGCTGGAGTTCTGTGAAAATGTGTTCGGCGGCGCGGTACCCAAGAACTTCTTCCCCGCCGTAGAAAAGGGCTTACGTGAAGCCGTTCAGCACGGCGTTCTGGCGGGCTATCCGGTGGTTCATCTGAAAGCCACGCTGGTGGACGGCTCTTACCACCCGGTGGACTCCTCCGAAATGGCCTTTAAGACCGCCGCGCAGCTGGCCTATAAGGCCGGTCTGCCAAACGCCTCTCCCGTCCTGCTGGAGCCCATCGGCTCCCTTCAGGTGACCATTCCCGATCAATATATGGGCGATGTCATCGGCGACCTCAATAAACGCCGGGGCCGCATCCTGGGCATGAATCCGGACCGCGAAGACAATCAGATTGTAGAGGCCGAGGTACCCATGTCCGAAATGAGTTCTTACGCTATTGATCTTCGTTCCATCACGCAAAGCCGCGGCAGCTTCACCTATCATTTCACCCGTTATGAGGAGGTCGCGCCCGCCGCGCAGGAGAAAGCAATTGCGGAAGCCAAGGCTTTGCAGCACGCGGAATAACCCTTACGCGGGGTTTCCCCGCGTATCACCTTTTTTCCCAACATTTCCGGTATCACGCAAAAGCTCTGCGGGGACCTAACGGTCCCCGCAGAGCTTTTTTACCGTGTCTGAAACGCGGACTCTGTCCTGTTCAGCTCACAGCCTGTGCCTTGATAAGATTGGTCGTGCCGCTGATACCGATGGGTACGCCGGCCGTAATCACCACCGTATCGCCCGAGTGAACCGCCCCTTCCTTTTGGGCCACCTCCACCGCCAGTGAGAACAGGCGGTCCGTGGAATCCACATTGCCTGATAAAAGCGGATGCACCCCCCAGGACAGCGCCAATTGACGGCGGCACTGCTCTGACTGGCACATCGCGAAAATGGGGCAGGCGGGGCGGAAACGGGAGATAACATTGGCGGTATAGCCAGATTTTGTAGCTGCCAGAATGGCGGAGGCGTTCAAATCCATAGCTGTCAGACAGCAGGAATGCGTAATGGCATCACTGATGGGCAAGGGTCCGTTCAGCTGTCCCACATTCCGGAAACGGCCCCAATAGTCGATCGCACTCTCAGCGGCCTGAACCGTATCCGCCATGGTTTTCAGAGCCTCCACAGGGTATTTGCCGGACGCGGTCTCACCAGAGAGCATCACGCAACTGGTACCGTCAAATACGGCGTTGGCCACATCGGAAACCTCAGCCCGGGTTGGCCGGGGATTCCGGATCATGGAATCCAGCATTTGTGTGGCAATGATGACCGGTTTCCCCTTTCCGAGCGTAGCTTTAATCATCTTTTTCTGTAAGATAGGCACTTTATAGGCCGGGATTTCCACACCCAAATCACCCCGGGCCACCATGAGGCCGTCGGCCGAGCAGATGATCTCTTCCAGATTATTAACGCCCTCTCGATTCTCAATCTTCGCGATAATGCGGATATGCTGCCCACCACACTCATCCAGCGTATGGCGGATGTCCATGACGTCGGACGCTTTCCGCACAAAGGATGCGGCGATAAAATCGAAGTCGTTTTCGACGGCAAATTTTAAGTCTTCTTTATCCCGCTCGGTGAGAGAGGGCAGCAAAATATTCACGTCCGGGATATTGATGCTTTTGTTGTTGGAAAGCACCCCGCCGTTCTCCACCTGGCAGTGGATATCGTGACCTTCAATCTCCTTCACCCGCAGTTCAATCAGACCATCATCCACCAGAACACGGCAGCCGGGCTTCACCTCATTGTGCAGATTCTCATACGTGACTGAAACACGGGCACTGTCACCCATCACGTCCTCCGTGGTCAAGGTAAAATCCTGATCCCTTACCAGTGTCACACTGCCGGAGGAAAAGCTTTTGACCCGGATCTCCGGTCCCTTTGTATCCAGAATCGTCGCCACGGGAATTCCCATCTCATCTCTGGCGTGTTTCAGCTTCAGTAGCTGCGCCCGGTGGCTCTCATGAGTTCCGTGGGAAAAGTTAAACCGCGCCGCATTCATGCCGGTCTCGATGAGCTTCCGAATGGTAGCTTCATCGTCCACCGCCGGACCGAGCGTGCAGATAATTTTTGTTTTTCTCATTAAAAGGTGCCTCCCTCGAATCTGTTTTTCCGTCTTTCCTGTCTAGTGTTCATCATACTACACAGCCGAATACAAGAAAAGCAATTTTTTTGTAAAAGTTAGAATTTATCTTTTATGGTAAAGCCCGCGCATTCTGCGATGCGCGGGCTTTTTATGCTTTGGCGGGTTCAACAGGTTTCAGTTTGGAAACCAGCGCCCACTCCACACGGCGTTCGCTGAATGATTCCACCCGGATGTGCAGGCCGCAGGTCTCCACCTCCACCTGACATCCATCCTCGGGTATTACAGAAAGCTGGTCGAATACCAGCCCTCCCAGCGTGTCACACTCTTCGTCCTCATCAAAGGACATGTCCAGGGCTTTCCCCACTTCGTCCAAATCCGCCGAGCCGGAAATGCGCCAAAGATTATCTTCCAGCCGGATGATATCTTGCTCGTCCTGCGGATCAAACTCGTCGTAGATATTACCCACGATCTCTTCCAGCAGGTCCTCCATGGTAACTAAACCGGAGGTGCCGCCGTATTCATCCACCACAATGGCCATGTGTACTTTTTTATTCTGCATATCCCGGAACAGTATATCCGCTCTCACTGACTCGGGTACGAAATAAGCGCTGCGCAGCAGTTGCCTCGTGGGTTTCGGCGACGGTAGACTGGCGTTGAGCAGATAATCCCGGGTATTCAGAATCCCCACGATATCGTCCGCGTCCTCCTCATAGACCGGAAACCGGGACAAGCCTGAGGTACGGATGGTGTTCAAAATATCCTTCGCGGTATCCCCCGTCCAGATCATCACCATGTCGGTGCGATGAACCATTACGTCCTCGGCTACCGTGTTATTAAAGGCGAAAACGTTCTCGATCATCTCTTTTTCACCCGCCTCGATGGATCCCTTCTCCTCACTGATATCCATCAGTGCACGGATCTGGTCCTCCGAAACGTCGTCCCGACCCGCATTGGGGTCAATCCGGGTCACGCGAAGCAGCGTATCCAATATACCCCGGATCAAATGGCCAAAGGGCTTTATGGCCACGGCCAGCAACGAACCCAGGAAAAACAGGAGCAGGCAAAGTAGAACTGTCGTCCATTCCGGGTGAGGCAAGGTAGTTTCCCCCTATTTAGAAATTCCATACTTCAGCCACAGGCTGGCAGGAATTACAAGTACATTTTCTTTTTATTATAACACCTTTTATTCTGAATGCAAAATTTTTCATTCCAGGTCGAACAAAAATGTGTTACAATGGTTAATTGGTACTGTCGTGCCCTCGTGAAAGATATGATACAAGTGGAGCTGAATGGAATGAAACAAACACTAAAGGAAACCTGGATTCGGATCATCGCCTTTTTAAAATGGATCGTCGCCGCCTGCGCCCTCGGTATTGTGGTGGGCAGCGTCGGCGTCGCTTTCCACAACGGCATTGAAGTGGTAACCGCGCTGCGGACCAGCCACCCCTGGCTTATATATTTTCTGCCGCTGGGCGGCGCCTCTATCGTCCTTCTGTACCGGATATGCGGGATGGAAAAGGATCGTGGCACCAATCTGGTGCTGGTGGCCGCACGGGAAAACGAGCCCATGAAACTGCGCACCGCGCCCCTTGTCTTTCTGTCCACCCTTATCACGCATCTGGTGGGCGGGTCCTCCGGCCGTGAAGGCGCGGTCCTGCAGATTGGCGGCTCCATTGCTTCTCATATCGGTAATTCCATGAAACTCCGCCAAGACAGCGTACGGATTCTGGTTGTATGCGGCATGGCCTCCGCCTTTTCCGCTCTGTTTGGTACGCCGCTCACCTCAGCCATGTTTGCCATGGAAATGGTCCATGTGGGTGTTATTCACTATTCCGCCATTGTCCCCTGTATTCTCTCCTGCCTGGTGGCCGTCCAATTGGCTTCCTTTCTGGGCGTGCCCCCCACGGCTTTTGTCATTACGGGCATTCCCGCTCTTTCCATAGTTGCCGTGATGCAGGTGGTTATTCTGGGTGCGCTGTGCGCGTTCCTCTCCATTTTCTTCTGCAAATCCATGCAGTTGGGGCATAAGCTGTATGGAAAATATCTGCCCAAGCCTGTTCTGCGCGCCGCCGCGGGAGGCGCCATTGTAATCTGCCTGACCTTTTTGGCGGGCTGTTACGATTATAACGGCGCGGGAGGCGACATCATCGCGGCCGCTATGCAGGGGCAGGCAAAACCGGAGGCCTTTCTGCTGAAAATACTGTTTACCGTCGTCTCACTGGGTGCCGGGTTCCGTGGAGGTGAAATTGTTCCTGTATTTTTCACCGGCGCCACCTTTGGCTGCGCGGCCGCGCCGTTAATCGGTCTGTCTCCTTCATTTGGCGCGGCAGTGGGACTTGTCGCGGTATTCTGCGGCGTTACCAATTGCCCGATTACTTCCATTCTTTTGGCATTTGAACTGTTCGGCGGGAAAGGGCTTTCGCTCTTTGCCATGGCCAGTGCGGTTTCTTATATGCTCTCCGGCTATACAGGACTGTACAGTGAGCAGGAAATCGTATACTCCAAGGTCAGGCCCCGCCGTATTAGCTGGAAAGTCAAATAAGCGGAACTGGAAGCAGGTGTCCGTTCCCAATAGCTTATCCGTCCGGAACTGGCCCTGCTTTTCATCTCAATCACAATCATAACTGGGCTATCTATCCGACCGTAAGTCTTTCGGGTAATTTTGTCTATGGTTCAAAATAGCTTCTTCAGCCGTCCATGTAATTCCAGACCACTTTGCAGGCACCTGGGATACGGCGCCGCGTGCTCCGGGCGGCGCCAAGCTCGCACATCCGAATGGTAACGCCGAATAGCCAGCTATAATACCGAATTTCATTATAATACATACGGTCTTCCGTGCAGCAGCTGACGGTTTCATAATCCACCCATCCGTCTGGCTTCTTCGCAGTCCGACAGCAGACCCGCCGCAACGCGGTGCATTGATGAAATGCACCGGTACCTATCGTCACGACATGTTTAGGGATGACCATTTCACGGATTCCGGTGCAGTGATCAAACGCGTACTCCCCGATTACCCGCAGGCTATCCGGAAGAAGGACCCGCTTAAGCATCCCGCAGGCACTAAAAGCCCAGGGTGCAATTTCTGTAATGCCTTCCGGTACTGTACACTCTGTTTCACCCTCTATCGGGGTATACTCGATCAGAACCGTGGCAAACCCATGCCCAAGCCGCTCCTGTACTTCGATCTTGGCAGATGCCGCCATCTTGTTTCCCCCTTTACGCGAGTGAAAAGGATGCTCTTATACTGTCCTTTGCAAGGCAAAACGCGCGCACAGCCCAGCATTGTGCGCGCGTTTTGTTTGTTAAATAGAAGAGATTTACATCAGTTTGACCGTAAAATAGACGGCCAAAATAAAGACCCATGCCAGCAGTCCAAACATAAGGTAATAGGCCACCGCCATACCTGCGGTTACGCCAGCAATCAGAACGGCCGCCACCATCCCGCAGGTCACATAGACCGGTGTGTAAGCTGCACTCTTGGAAAAAATGGGGACCTGCCTTTTATGCCAAACCACCTGGCCGCCCCTTTTCTGAAGGAAAAGGGTCAACAGCGTGACCACAATCAAAAGCACCGCCAGCGCGGTTAAATAGCTGTATACTACCACGCGGTGGCCGCCGTTGGCACGCCGGAAAATCCACAGGCCCAGAATACCCGCGCTGGTGAGCGCGATAGAGAGGAAACACTCTCTCTGATAAAGATGATAAATCAGTGCCAGAACCGTCACCGCTGGGATAAGTGCGCAAAGAAGATGTACACCGCTGGCCTGGTACCACCATGTAACCGCGCAGCAAATGCCCATCAGGGCGAAAACCACGGTTAAGATGTGGGGCAATCCGGTCGGCTTATGTATCTTCGCGGCCGCCAGCGTCCAGAGCAGGCAAACCACAAATCCCACCGCGCCCACATAGATCAGCATGTGGATTACCTTCTCCAGCTCATAAGCAAATATAATCTCTTTTACCGTATAATTAAGATAAAAGCGGCGAATGAACAGCATAAAGGCTTCCGTCACCACAGCCCCGCCGAACCATAGTAGTATCCGGTTTAGGGCAGCGTCCTCTTGCTTGTTCTGCGCCACTTTTTTTGTTTCTTCCATGGGTTCATCTCCTACTGAATGTCCCTGTACCGCCATTAAACTGCAGCGGCCCCTATTTAGCAGTTGATATTTTATCAGAAAAACCCCTTTTTTGCAACAGGAAAAAACTCACCCGAACCCCCCATGCCACCCTTACCGTACCTTGCGGTTTTACTGCAAAACGAGTATAATGATAAAATATGTTTAAATCTCCGTACTTTTCTAAACCCGCTGTGCGCAAAATTCTGGCGCTGGAAAAGAAGTGACCCTGTATGGCTGTGCAGAAAAATGATTTTACCTGCGGCAGCATTCCCCGCGACATCCTGAGCATGGCGCTGCCCATGACGGCTGCCCAGCTGATCAATATCTTATATAATCTGGTCGACCGCATGTATCTTGGGCATATCCCTGATACCGGGCGGCTGTCACTGACAGGCCTTGGTCTGTGTCTGCCCATCATTTCCATTTTGATCGGCTTTGCCAACCTCTGCGGCATGGGCGGCGCGCCGCTGTGCTCGATCTGCCGTGGCCACGGTGATCTGGACGAAGCGGAGCATATTATGGGAACCTCCTTTTCCCTGCTGGTTTTACTTGGAGCGGTTCTGACCGTGCTGTGCCTAATCTTTATGAAACCAATCCTGTATCTGTTCGGCGCCAGCAACGCCACCTTCCCCTTTGCGCGGGACTATCTTACCATTTACAGTTCAGGCACTTTGTTTGTTATGATCGGCCTGGGTCTCAATCCTTTCATCAATGCACAGGGCTTCGGCCGCACCGGTATGATGACGGTGGCGTTGGGTGCGGCGGTCAATCTTCTTCTGGACCCTATTTTTATTTTCGCCCTGAACCTGGGCGTAAAGGGTGCCGCTCTGGCCACCGTGCTGGCGCAGGGCTGCTCCGCGCTGTGGGCCCTCCGTTTCCTGACCGGGAAAAAGACCATTCTGCGCCTGCGCGCCTCCGCCCTCCGTCCGACGGCGAACCGGGTGCGGCGTATTCTCTCCTTGGGCATCTCCGGATTCATCATGTCCCTGACCAACAGCCTGGTTCAGGTTTTGTGCAACGCCACGCTGCAAGCCTTCGGCGGGGATCTATACGTTGGCGTGATGACAATTATCAACTCGGTTCGCGAGGTCATTACCATGCCCGTTAATGGCATCACCAACGGCTGTCAGCCCGTTTTGGGGTATAATTACGGCGCGGGCGCTTACGACCGGGTACGAAAGGGCATCCGTTTCACCACAGTCGTCACGGTAGGTTACTCCCTCATGGCGTGGGCAACTGCTTTGCTGTTCCCTGCCGCTCTTATCCGGATTTTTAACAGTGATGCGGAACTTATTGCGGCAGGCGTTCCGGCCTTCCGTCTCTATTTTGCGACGTTTTTCTGCATGTCGTTTCAATTCGTGGGGCAGTCCACCTTTGTGGCGCTGGGCCGCTCCCGACAGGCTGTATTTTTCTCCCTTCTGCGTAAGGCGTTTATCGTTGTCCCCCTGATCCTTCTCCTCCCTACATTGGGTTTCGGCATAAACGGCGTATTTTTAGCCGAACCCATCTCCAACGTGCTGGGCGGTTTGGCCTGTGTGACCACCATGTACTGGACGGTCTACCGCCCGCTGGGGGCCATGGAAACGGAGTGCGCTGCCCCTCATGAAAAGAAAGACGGTGTATAATATGAAGCTTATGGTCCTTGATGGGAATTCCCTCATCAACCGCGCTTTTTACGGCGTGCGCATGCTGACCACCCGGGACGGCACACCCACCAACGCGGTGTATGGTTTTCTCAACATTCTTCAGAAGCTGACAGATGAGGAGACGCCGGACGCTTTGTGCGTCGCCTTTGACCTAAAAGCACCCACCTTCCGGCATAAGGCATATGCGGGCTACAAGGCCCAGCGTAAAGGCATGCCGGATGAGCTGGCGGTGCAGATGCCTATTTTGAAGGAAGTCCTCGCCGCCATGAACATCCCCCGCTACGAACTGGAGGGCTGGGAGGCGGACGACCTGATCGGCACCATCGCGGCAAAGGATTCCGCCTCCGGCTGGGACACCGTCATTGTTACCGGTGACCGGGATTCCCTTCAGCTTGTCGCGGAGCACACCCATGTCAAGCTGGTCACCACCCGCATGGGGCAGACTTCCGCAGCGGAGATGACACCAGAGACTTTTTTTAACGCTTACGGCTTCACCCCGGAAAAGATGGTGGACCTCAAAGGCCTGATGGGAGACGCCTCCGACAATATCCCAGGCGTAGCCGGGATCGGGGAAAAGACCGCCACGGATTTAGTCCGGCGCTATGGCACCATCCGGCACCTGTACGATACATTCGACGAGCTGGACATAAAGCCCGGTGTTCGGAAAAAGCTGGACGCCGGCCGGGAAATGGCCCGACTCTCTTATGATCTGGCCACCATCCACTGCGATGCACCCATCGACTTTACCCCGGAGCAGGCGCTGCGCAAGCCGGTGGATTCCGCAGCCCTCTACTCCCTGTTTCTGAAGCTGGAATTCGCCCGGCTGATTGATCGGTTTGGCCTTACCGCCCCCCGGGGCGACATCCCTTCCCCGGAGGAAAGCCTTGAAACCGCCCGGGTCGATGAACTGGTCACAGACCAGGCACGTATGGCGGAACTGCTGGCACTCTGGCAAAAGGCGGACTGCGTCAGCGTGCTGGCCCGGCCCGGCCTGGACACCGTGGCAGTGGCGTGGCGGGAAACCTCTTCTCAGGTGAGGACCGCCGTGCTGACCTTTCATGGGCTCGAAACTTACAGCGACGCACTCCATGTTCTCTTTTCCTCCGCAATTAAAAAGGTCTCGCACAACGTGAAGGACCTGATGAACACCCTGTTGGCCAACGGACTCTCCACGGACGGCTTCCTCTTCGACACCGCGCTGGCCGCCTATCTGCTGGCGCCCACGGACGGCAGCTATGATTTGGAGAAACTGGGACTTACCTATTATAACCGGGAATACCCCGCCGCTAAGGACTATATGGCGTCCGATGCTTTCGGGCCGCTGGCCGAACGTTCGGGGCCGGTGTCAGCCATGTCCGCCCACTGCGCCCTCATCGGCGCGCTTCACGGTACGCTGTCGGACCGGCTGGAGCAGCTTGGTATGCACCGGCTTTATTACGAGGTGGAGCTGCCCCTCTGCCCCGTGCTTGCCGAGATGGAACGGGCCGGCTTTCTGGTGGACCGAAAAGCGCTGGCTCAATTCGGTGAAATGCTGAACGAGCGCATCGCCGATGGGCAGCAGGCCATCTATGAGATGGCGGAGGAAACCTTTAACATCAACTCCACCCAGCAGCTGGGTAGAATTCTTTTTAATAAACTGGGCCTGCCCCCGGTTCGGAAAACCAAAACTGGCTATTCCACCAACGCCGAGGTCTTGGAAAAGCTGCGGGGCCGCCACCCTATTATCGACGTGATTCTGGACTACCGCCAACTCACCAAGCTGAAGTCCACCTATGTGGACGGCCTGACCAAGGTCATCGCGGAGGACGGACGTATCCACACCTCGTTCCAGAACACCGTCACCGCCACCGGGCGTCTATCCTCCACGGAGCCGAATCTTCAGAACATCCCGGTGCGCACTGAGCTGGGCGCCCAACTGCGACGTATGTTCGTGGCCCCCGCCGGGTTCCGTCTGGTGGACGCCGACTATTCCCAGATCGAGCTGCGTCTGCTGGCCCATATCGCGGATGACAAGGCGATGATTGGCGCCTTCGCTTCCGGCGCGGATATTCACACTGCTACGGCCAGCCAGGTGTTTGGTGTACCGCCGGAGCTGGTAAGCCATGAGATGCGCCGCCGGGCCAAGGCGGTCAATTTTGGCATCGTGTATGGCATTTCGGAGTTTTCTCTCTCCCAGGACATCGGGGTAACGCGGCGGGAAGCCAAGGCGTATATGGACCGGTATTTTGAAACCTATCACAGCGTACGGGAGTATATGGACCGGGTCGTGAAGCAGGCCAAGGCGGACGGGTATGTGTCCACCCTGCTGGGGCGCCGCCGCTGGCTGCCCGAGCTTCAGTCCTCCAACCACAATCTGCGCGCGTTCGGCGAGCGGGTGGCGCTCAACATGCCTATCCAGGGCACGGCGGCGGACATCATGAAGCTGGCCATGATCCATGTACAAGACCGTCTGAAAGCGGAAGGGCTTGCCGCCCGCCTGGTCCTTCAGGTCCATGATGAACTGATTGTGGAATGTCCGGAAGCGGAGACGGAGCGGGTCAAGACACTGCTTACGGAAGAAATGGAGGGGGTCATGGACCTCTCCGTACCCCTGACTGCAACCTCGGCCGCCGGGCAGAGCTGGGCGGCGGCCAAGGACTAACCGCCCCATAAGGAGGAACCTGCGGTGCATTACAAACTGGTATCTATGGGCCGGGAGCACATCCCGGCCATCGCGGCGCTGGAGCGCGCCTGTTTCTCCTCGCCCTGGAGCGAGCGGACGCTGGAGGATGTGCTCTATGACGACAGCGCATGCTTTATCGTGGCGGAGGGCGAGGACGGCTCCCTGTTGGGCTATGCGGGCGTCCATGTGGTCCTGGACGAGGGCTACATGGACAACGTTGCCGTCCGGGAAGACTGCCGCCGGCAAGGCGTGGCGGGCGCACTGGTGGATACGCTGGTCCGGTTTGGGCAGGCGCATCTGGCTTTTTTGACACTGGAGGTACGGATTTCCAACCGTCCCGCGCTGGACCTCTACATGAAACACGGATTTGAACAGGTGGGACGCCGCCGGGGCTACTATGAAAAGCCCAAGGAGGACGCCATCCTGATGACTCTGGAATTTGAACGCGGAACCTGATAAAAAGGGAGAGAAACCTGACATGAATATTCTGGCTTTTGAATCCTCCTGCGATGAAACTGCGGCCGCTGTGGTCCGGGACGGCCGGACCGTCCTGTGCGACTGTATCGCCTCTCAGGCGGATATGCACACTATCTATGGAGGTGTCGTACCTGAAATCGCCTCCCGCAAGCATGTGGAAGCCATCGTCGGGCTGGCGGAAGAAGCTCTGCGCCGTGCCGCGCTCACCCGGACGGACATCGACGCGGTAGCCGTAACTTATGGGCCGGGCCTCATCGGCGCGGTCCTGGTGGGCGTGAATTTTGCCAAAAGCGTGGCCTATGGTCTGAACGTGCCTCTAATCCCCGTCCACCATGTCCGGGGCCACATCTCTGCTAATTACCTTACCCATCCCGACCTGGAGCCTCCCTTCGTCTGCCTGTGCGTCTCCGGTGGTACCACGCTCATCGTGGATGTGCGGGGCTATACGGATATGCGCGTGCTGGGCGGTACACGGGACGATGCAGCGGGCGAGTGCTTTGACAAGGTGGCCCGGGTGCTTGGTATCGGCTATCCTGGCGGCGCTCCGCTGGACCGGTTGGCACAGGGCGGAGATGATACCCGGTATCCCTTCCCGCGGGTCAGGGTTCACGATGCGCCCCTGGATCTGTCCTTCTCCGGCCTCAAAACGGCGGCGGTTAATTTGATCCACAATGCCGGCCAGAAGGGCGAAACACTGAGTCTGCCCGATCTGGCCGCCTCCTTTTCCGCCGCCGTCAGTGAGATGTTGGTGCCGCGCACAATGGAGGCCGTACGCCTGTGCGGCTATCGAAAAGTTGCCGTGGCGGGCGGTGTGGCAGCCAACTCACGTATCCGGGGCGACTTGGAACTGGCCTGCGCCCGAGCCGGCTGCACCCTGTATCTGCCCGCCCTATCCCTCTGTGGTGACAACGGAGCCATGATTGGCTGTCAGGGTTATTACGAATACCAGTCCGGACACACGGCCGGTATGGAACTAAACGCCTATGCCAATCTTGATATTCAGGGCGGATGAGTCTTAAAAACGCATCTCGGGTTTCACAAATGCAATTATGTCTACCACACATTGTGGAAAGGCCTCTGTTTCCGTGTGGACATCCGGGTGTGGAAAACCCGGTGGAAAATGTGGAAAACTTTGTGCCAGAGTAAACAGATGGAGGTGCAAAACTTTGTTGAAAAAGTGTACAAGCATCTGTGGTTCTATTACTTTTCGAGATTATGTAAATTAGAGCAGACGCGAAATTTCCCGTCCGGCCTCGAAAATAGGCCCTATCGGTCTCCCTGCGAGTATCCCTTGAAAGCGGTATTGTACAAAGAAAATCGTATAATAAAAGCGCAAATGATTGACGGCATCAAATAAATATGCTATGATATCTAATCGTGAGACGTACGGAAGACTCACAGGCTGGATTAGCTCAGTTGGTAGAGCGCCTGATTCGTAATCATGAGGTCGCGAGTTCGAATCTCGCATCCAGCTCCAAAATCCCCCAAAATCAGTTGATTTTGGGGGATTTTTCTATGAAAAGTTCAGTCCGGTTCAGGTGGCGCGAAAACGGGAACACTAACGGCATCACCATTATTAAGGGAGGAATGCGGCTATGAAGATTTGTCCCAACGCACCGGTCCGCCGATGTGACATCTGGCTGACGCACGCGGAACGGAACACCTACCGGGAGTCTCCGGAATTTCAGGCAGCCTGCCGGCGATACCGGGGCATGGGATACCGGATCTGCGTCTACGTGGGCGGAAGCGAACCGCTGCTGCCGAATATCACGGCGCTGCTGGACTGGCAGAACTATGGGCTTTTTTAACCGGCGCATCGGGGCACGGGCAGAGAAAAACTTCACATCCGAGGAAAGGAGCGCAGAGAGATGGAGATTGCGGGTTACTGCCGTATCTCTGTAGATGAGGAGCTGGACCAGGAAAACACATCTATTGAAAACCAAAAAATGATGATCGCCGATTTTATCCGGCAGCATTTTCCGGAGGCTGGGCTGACCTTTTTTGAGGATCGCGACCGCTCCGGTTACACCTTTGAGCAGCGCGAAGGCTATCAAAAACTGCGCGCCGCCCTGCATGCCGGGCTGTTCTCTATTCTGATTGTCAAAGATTTTTCCCGGTTTTCCCGCCGGAACTCTCTGGGGCTTTATGAACTGGAGGTCCTGCGTGACGAGGGAATTCGTATTATTTCCATCGGAGATAATGTCGATTACCCCACCCATGACGACTGGCTGAGCATCCAGTTTCGCTTTCTAATGAACGAAATGCCGGTCACCGATACCAGCAAAAAGGTGCGGGCGGTTATCCAGGCGCGTCAGTCCAAGGGAGAGTGGATTTGCAATGCTCCCTACGGCTACTATCTGCATCCGGTCCATAAGGGTGAAATCTGTGTGGACCAGGAGGGGGCGGACGTGGTTCGGCTGATTTATCGACTATATCTAGACGGCATGGGATATAAGCGAATCGCGGAATATCTGACCGGGAAAGGATACCCTACCGGCCTTCAGCTTATGGTAAAGCAACGGCTGGCACAGGGGAAGGATGTGTCCAAGCTCCAGGCGCGGGCCTCCCCGGTCTGGAACAGTAACTCCGTGGCCAAGATTATTGGCAATGATTTTTATATCGGTACGCTGCGGCAGGGTCTCTGGAAGCGGCAGGGCATTAACAAGATGGACCGGCGCACGGAAAAGGCGGAGCAGATCGTATTTGAAAACCATCATGCTTCTATCCTGTCCCGGGAAATTTTCAGCGAGGCTCTGACACAGCTGAAGCATCGAACCCGAACCAATTACCGCGGGGTAAAAAAATATCCCCATGCGTACACCGGGTTTTTATACTGCGCGGACTGCGGAAGTCCCATGTTCGCAGTTTCCTATCCCAACCGGCCGGCGGGCTATCTGTGCGGAGCCTATCACCGGCGTGGACTGAAAGGCTGCACCTCCCATCACATCCATGAGCGTGAGATTGACGAAAGCGTGCGAAACTATATTCAGACGGTTCGTGACGGGATGAAGGAAGCGCTGGCGCAGCTGGACGAGGCTCGCGGAAAAACAAGGGAGGGAAAGCTCTCCCAGCGGCTGCGGGACCTGCGTGTCCGGTATGAGCAGACCCGGCAGGAACTGCAGGAAAGTACGCGGGAACGTATTCGGCAAATCGTCAGATTTCCCGACCGTGAGAACGACATCCACGCGATGTTCGACCGGCTGGAACAGGAATACCACGAACGGCTTGCGATTCTGAAACAGCAGGAAATGCTTTTGACCAACGAAGCGGAACAGCGCGCGGGTCTTCAAGAAAATATCAACCGCGTGCTGGCAACCTTTCATAAGCTGCTCGACAAAAAGCCGTTCGATCGGCAGGATATCGCCTCCATCATCGACCGTATTCTGGTCGGGCAGGACCGGCTGCTGATCATTGAGCTGAAAAGTGATATCACGGAACTAATCGGGATGCTACATGAAACGGCAAGTGAGCAGGCCGCACCGAACCCGCACGCCTGAGCCTATACCACATGTTATCCGCCAGTCACAGCGGTTTTGCCCCATAGTCTGCAATTCAATCTTACCTGAGAGGGTGACCCATTGGAGATTTACACCGATAAAGAAGGTGGTGTGATTTTTCGAAAGTACTCGCTGCTGGGCGGGTTGTCCGACTTTGCCGTCCAGTTCTGTGAGACTCTAAATAAGAACACTGGACACATTGCCGTAATCTGCGACCGTGACACCTGCCTGGCGGTGGCTGGAACGGCCCGGCGTGAGATCGCCGACAAACGTATCTCGGCAGAGCTGGAGAGCATCATGTCCGGCCGGCAGTTTTATCACGCTTCCAGCGACTCGGACCCTCTTCCTGTCTGTGACGACAGCGATAAATATTTTATCTCGGCCGCAGCCCCCATTCTGTCGGAAGGCGACGTGCTTGGCTGCGTGCTCTTCGCCGCGCTGCGCGGAGATGCCCCGGTGGGTGATGTGGAGTGCAAGCTGGCACAGACCGTGGCTGCTTTTTTGGGGCGGCAAATGGAGAGCTGAGCCGTTTTGTGTCCGGCGATAAAACAGAAATGCCTCCTGCCTCAGCATGGAAGCTGCGGCAGGAGGTTCTTTTGCCATCCCCTGTTTAATCATAGCTTTTCATTTGAGCCACGTTTTCCTTAAACAGTTCAGGGGCAATTTTCCGTATGTCCATTTTATCCCAATACGGCAATTTTTCATGCTCGGAAAAATATTTCATGGGAATCGGGTGTGTCCCGACTACAACTTTTACTTTATATTTACTCTCCAAAAACTCCTTGAATTCTCTGATATAGGGACAGGGAGGATATCCTACAACCAGCCCCGTCGCAAGATGAATCGTATCTGCCCCGTTTTTTATCATCTCTTCGGGTACATATTCCACGTTGCCGCCCGGACAACCGCCGCATGTGGAATATCCAACCAGTTCCACTTCTTCCTCCGGGGGATAGATTGAAAAACCGCCCGCCCGTTCTCTCAGGGCTTTCAGGCACTTTCCCCCTCCGCAATTCTGATAGCGCGAGCAAATAATAACTCCTATTTTTTTCATGATACAGCCCCCTATTTGACCTTATGAAATGGATGCATTTCCGAAAATTAAAACGACTACGCATCATCTCCGATTTGGAGCATGGCCGCGGCAAGCACCTGAGCGCCGAGGGCAATATCCTCAAAATCGGTCCACTCTTCGGGGCTGTGGCTGATTCCATTCCGGCTGGGTACAAACAGCATGGCAACCGGTGCAAAACGCGCCACAAACAAAGAGTCGTGATATGCCCCGCTGATTGTCTCCAGATAGGGCGTGCTGCCACAGGCCAGGCGCAGCACCTCCAGTAATCTCCCGTCACACCGGGCGGGTACATCATGGTTTTCAAGGACCAATTCCACCGATACGTCCCGCTTCTCCGCAATTTTCAGAAAAGATGCACGCAGTTTAGACAGCATCGCATCCTTAACCGCAAAGTCCGCGCCGCGGATGTCGATCGAAAACACCGTCTTCCCCGGTATGACATTAACCGCCCCCGGTATGTTGGACACCACGCCTACCGTTCCGGTCGTATAGCTCTGCTTGTCGGCCTCCCGCGCCAACTGCTCCAAGGTTAGGGACATCTCCGCCGCCGCCATATAGGCGTCCCGTCGGTCAGCCATGGAGGTGCCACCGGCATGCGACTGCCTGCCGGTCACCGTCACCGTCAAATTGGTCGGCGCGCAGATCGCTTGGACCAGGCCCAAACGTTTGCCCCGGCGCTCCAGATTCGCACTTTGTTCAATGTGCAGTTCCAGCGCCGCGTGGACTTCCCCGGGCCTTTTCACCGCCCCGGCAAGGTGCTCCGGCGTGAAGCCCAGCCGGCTCAGAAGATCATACAGGGTCTCCCCGTCTTTGTCTTTCAGGGTCCGGATGGCCCTTTCATCCAGGTCGCCGGCCATTATGCGGCTGCCCAGGCAGGAAAGTCCAAAGCGGGTGGGCTCCTCCGACAGATAAACCACCACAACCAAGGTCCGCCTGGGGTGTTCGCCCGCGTTTTTTAATAGGCGCACGGCCTCCAGTCCGGCCACCACGCCGGCCATACCGTCGAACATGCCCGCATTAAGAACGGTGTCGATATGCGATCCTGTCCATATGGGTGCCAGAGACGGCTCCCGGCCCCGCCACGCACCAAAAATATTTCCGACGGTATCTTCCGTAACCTCAAGCCCGAGGTCCCGCATCTCCCGCTTGACATATTCCCGGCAGCTCAGTTCCGTTTCGGTCAGCATCACACGCGTGGTCCCGAATTCCGGGGTGTCGTTGAAGGTATTAATTTTCTCCAAACGCCGGCGGATCCACCCGGCATCCGCATGAAGTGTCTTCTTCATCGCTTACACCACATTCCGCGGTTTGCCGGCAAGCCATACGCTCAGATTTTCATGTATGAGTACAGCACGCTTTTCAACTACTTCCGCAGAGGCAGATCCGATATGCGGCGCGGCAGTCAGAATGCCCAACGGCTCCAGAAATACAGTTTTCACCATACCGCCCCCTAAATGATTACGTCCCGGTTGCAGTCCTTGGAATAAATATACGCAAACGGCTCCCGGCCAACCCCATAGGCGCACTGTGCCACGTAGGGTCCAAACCACATGAAATCACCTTTTTTGATACCCATCCAGCGCTCGTCCAGCAGATACATGCCGGCACCCGATAAAATATAAGCGCCGTGCTCCTGCACATGCGTCTCCACAATAGGATGGCACCCGCCCGGTTCAAAGGAGAGAATATGCATATTCAGGTCAAACGCCAGGTCGGTGGGAAGCAGATCCTTAATCCGCACGTTTTCCATCTCATCATAGATGCGGAACGGGATTTCATTGACGTTGCCCTTTACCGCATGGGGTCTGTCCTTCCCATTTGGCACATAGCGCTGCTTATACAGCAGCACAAACGCCTCTTCCTCCCCCATGTTCGTAAAACGCAGCCCCCCTGTTCCATCCGGCACGAACAAATATCCTCCCGCCGCAAGTACCACGCTCTCGCCCGCCGTCTCTGCCCTCACACTGCCAGAAACCACATACAGGAAAGATTCTACGCCGTCTTCCCCCGCAAACGGCGCGCAGGTGCCTCCGCACGGGGCGACGGTCACTTCATACTCCACAAAGCTGGCACCCATTTTGGGGGAGCAGACGATGCTTGTGCGGCATCCTGTCAGGCAGGGCAGTACGTTATTCACCAGTCCGTCCGGCGGTATCACCGCATACAGGCCAGGCCTTACAACGGAACGTGTCGCTAAAAGCTCTTTCGGATAACTCATGGAAACCCCTCCTATCACGTTATGACTGTTTCATAATTTTCTCAATAGCTGCGCAGGCCACACCTGCCGCATGCGCAAGATGTCCGCAGTCGCTCCATTCCTCCGGGCAGTGGCTGATTCCATCCCGGCTGGGTACAAACAGCATGGCCGTGGGTACACGGGACGCCATCAGCAGGCTGTCGTGTCCGGCGCCGCTAGGCAGCGCGTGGACCGGAATCCCCCGTTCCTTGGCGCACGCGGTGAGCAGAGCCTGAAGACCCTCATCCATAGGCGCAGGAGGCTGTTCCAGAGTAACGGTAGTCTCATACCGTCCTCCAAAGCGGTCGCAGGCCTGTTTCAGTTCCTCCAGAATCAGCCGGTCGGTGGCCTCCAGCCGCGCCAGGTCCGGGCTTCGTACGTCCAGGGAAAATGTCACCTGTTTGGCAATGGTGTTAATCTCATTAGACTCCGCGGCAATATGTCCCACCGTGGCCACGGTTTGTGGGAAGCCCCGGGCGATATCCCCCACGCGGGAGATGGCGGCTGAGGCAATTTCCATTGCGTCACAGCGGCCGAGCATTGGAACGGTTCCAGCGTGTCCGGCGCGTCCGTACACCGTAATCATGCGCCGCCGCATGCCCACGATACCTGTCACAATGCCCAGCACCGCCCCCGCCTGCTCCAGTGCCGTACTCTGTTCAATGTGAATTTCCAGAAACGCGGCGACCTTTTCCAAGTCCCAAGCCGCCTCAGGAAGCCGCTCGGGCGACAACCCGAATTGTCTCATCGCCTGTAGAGTGGATATCCCGCAGGCATCCTTCGCCGCCGAAAGGCTTTCGTCTGTGTGCTGGCCGAGAAATGCTTTCGTGGAGAAAAAGCCGCTGCCAAAACGAGCCCCTTCTTCATCATTTGTGGCCACAATGGCAAGGGTATCCAGCGGCTTTCCGCGCTTGGCAAATGCACGGGCGATTTCAATGCCGCACACCACGCCCGCGCTCCCGTCATATGCGCCGCCATATTGGACGGAATCATAGTGGGATGCAATTACCACCGTCCGGTCCCGTTCCCCCCGCAGGGTCCCGATTACGGCCCCAGAGGCGTCCTGCCGCACCGCAAGTCCCGCATCCGTCATCCATTCCTCCAGCAGCACGGCCGCGCGGCTCATTTCCGGCGTAAAGGGCAGACGCGTTACCCCCTGTCCCGGCGTGGCAGTAATTTTTGCCAGACGAGTGAGCATAGACTCGATTCGCACCGCATCTATCCCATATTCCATCCGATTTCCTCCCTGATCTCTGTTGATACGTTCAGTATAGAAACTCAGCGTCCCGCCATCAATAGCGTCCCGCCCATAATTTGATTCCTCTCTTTGTGCGGTTTGCACAGTTCTGATGCAAACGCCTGTCTCCAAAGGGCGGAATCCCTGTCTTACCGTCTCTTTTGACAAGCGTAACGGCGTGCAGTATACTGGTAGGCAAGAATTTTTTATATAGCGAGGTGAATTCCTATGCAGTCACTTACTCTATCCTGGCTGATCCATGAAAGTCCGCTGGCCGATATAAAATGCGTCACCGGTAAAAACCACCTCTCCAGCCTTGTTACCAGCGTCAATGTGATGGAAAACAGTGATGTGCTGCATTGGATGGTGGCAAATGAACTGGTTCTGACCACCGGTTTCTGTTTCGTTAACGATGAGGAAACGCAAATTCGCTTGATTCGAGATCTGAAAAAGCTGGGCTGTGCCGCGCTTGCCATTAAAATCAACCGATTTTTCAGCGAAGCACCTCCCTGTATGGTCAAAGAGGCGGACCGGCTTGGCTTTCCCATCCTTGAGCTCCCCTATTACTGTCGTTTTTCTGAGGTAAGCCAGGTCGTTTACGCCAAATTGGAGGCAGACAAACTGGGCGCCCTTCAAAACGAACTGCAGGTCATGGAATCTCTGTCAGGCGCTTATTTCAAAAACGACAGTCTGACGCGGCTGCTGGAGATCGTCTCCGCCAGTGTCGGGCGTTCCCTGCTGCTTGCAGACAGTTCCTTTAATCTGATTGCCTATACGCTTACTCCCGATCTGCAGCCTGCCTGCGCGCAGCGGATCGCGCCGGTCGCGGCGGATCGGCGGCTGTTCCAGATTCCCCATCTGCAAAACGACAACACCGTGGAATTTCTGATTGACGGGAAGGGCGTGCGGTTTCATCCTCTGGAGCTGGCCAGCGGCGGCTTTCTGCTCATCCATGAGACAGGCCGGCCGCTGGATGAGCAGCAGTCCAGTATTGCTGCGAAAAGCGTCAACGTGCTCTCCCTGGCTGTACAGCGCGCCAGCCATGCCTCCGGGGCGGTCTCGTCCGGTTACTTAAACCAATTTGTGGATTTTCTCGTCAGTGACCAGTCCAAAAGCGACGACGAGATCCGTCTGCTTTGCGGCCTGTACGGGTTCGACTATCAGTGCAAGCGCATCTGCATTGCGGTAAAAATCCCCGGGCCGCTTCTGCAGCGTGACGCGCGCGCCGTTCAAACCACGACGGAACTGGTAAACCGGCTACTGGCTGAAAACAACTGCGCACGCTTTCTCTGCGCCAAGGCGGACTATCTGTTCGTTTTTTTATACTGCAAACAGGGAGAGCAGAACACCGCCGCCGTTGCACGGGCCGTACAGGTTGCCGGCCTTATGGACGGTGTTCTCTCTCCCCTATGTGATGGACACAAAGATGAAATGTTCTGTTACGGCATCGGACGATGCCACCGGCGGCTTGCCACCATCCGCGAGGCCTTTTGGGATAGTATGCGTGAAATACAACTGGCAGACGCCATGCATCGGAAGCGGAACATCTCCTCCTACCTGGAGCATCTGCCTCTGCATGCCGCCTCCAAACTGGACCGCACCGAACTGACGCAGATTTACGGCGATACCGTAAAAGTGCTGGACGAGTTTGACCGTGTAAACGGAGCCGAGCTGGTGGAAACCCTGCGCGCTTATTTTCAGTGCCGTTTTCACGCGGCGGAAACTGCGAAAGCGCTCTTTCTACACCGTAATACGTTGGCCTATCGGCTGGATAAGATCCGAACTCTGCTGAGTATGGACCTGAGCAATCCCCATGAACTGTTCTCTCTTTATCTCGGCCTGTGCGCCATGGACCTGCTGCGTCTTACCGACTCCTAACCCCCGGTGCCAGTGCCGAATAGCGCTTCAGAATTTCCGGATCAAGCCGACGGCTTACGAACTTTCCCTCTCCGCGGGAACCGGTAAAGGCACCGTTTTCCACGATCACTTTGCCATGGGCGATGGTCATAACCGGCATTCCCTTCACTTCCATTCCCTCGAACAAGCAGTAATCCAGGTTGTTATGCAGCGTATCTTTGGAGAGGGTCCAGGTTTTGTCCAAGTCAACAATGGCAAAGTCGGCGTCCGCTCCAGCCTGAATGCAGCCTTTTCTCGGGTAGCATCCGTAGATCTTTGCAATGTTTGTAGATGTCAGGGCTACCAGCTGGTTGAGCGTGATATGTCCTTTCCCGACGCCCTCGCTAAGCAGAATGGGCAGCCGGGTTTCGATGCCGGAGTTCCCGTTAACCACAGCACGGAAATCTTGAATCCATTTTCCCTGTCCGTCTTTTTTCAGGAACCGGCTCTTCTCCTCCCGCGTATAGGTACAGTCGTCCGAGCCCGTGATGGAGATCGTCCCGTCTTTTAGTGCGTCCCATACGTCCGCGGCATCCTTTGGGGTCCGAAGCGGAGGGGAGCAGATGGCCAGATACCCGTCTTCCGCGTCGTACCTGTCTTTAAACAAAGTCAAATAGTGCGGGCAGGTCTCCACATAGAGGGGGAAATCCTCCTCATGCGCTTTCCGCGCCACGTCCAGCGCCTCCTTGACCGTGGTATGTACCGCCATAATGGGACAGCCCACGGATTTTGCATAGTAATAGGCTCTGGTAAACGCCTCGGCTTCGCACAGTCCCGGCTTTGCCTCCGCGAATGCGCGCCAGCTCAGGTCGCCCCGGGCTTCACATGCATCAAAGGCGTCTTCGGCCAGGGCGTTGCTCTCACAGTGTAGCATCGGCAGCGCGCCTATCTTTTTGGCCACTTTAAACACCTTGATCATTGTCGCGTCGTCGCACATGATGCCGTCCTTGCGGTAGGTCATAAACATCTTGAAGGTAGGAATTCCCATATCCACCAGCTTGCGCAGGTCGGCCATGGTCTGTTCATTGCCCTCCACCACCTTGGCGTGCAGCGCGTAGTCCACAGCCGACATCTCCATCAGCTCGAGCTTTTCCTGCGTGGCGTCATAAACGGACTTTCCAACCTCCGTATTGGTAAAGTCGATGAACATGGTTACGCCGCCAAACGCGCCCGCGATGCTCGTCTTATAAAAATCATTGGGGCCCTGGCATCCCATAAAGGGGCACATGCAGTGGATATGTCCGTCGATCACGCCGGGCAGGATATGTTTTCCCGTCAGATCAATTACCCGGGTGCTCTCCTCCTCCATTTGGCCGCCTACCGCGACGATTTTTCCATCCCGCACGGCGATATCACCCCGGAATGTATCGGTGTCGGTGACAATTGTTCCATTTTTCAGCAAGAGATCAAACATAACAAAATCTCCTCTCTGTTCTATTTAAAACGAGCTGTACCTGGAAGGTACAGCTCGTTTTTCGCCTTCGGCGTCAATTACTTGGTTGTGGTCACGAGCTCGGGCACAGCGTTCTTCAAAGGAGTGGAATCGGTATAGGCGGAGAGATCGGGAATGGAATCAATGTTACCCTGTTCCAGCATGAATTTTGCCATGCTGTCACATGCATCTGCAAATGCGTCCGTATAGCTCATGTCGTAGACGTTCATTTTCATAATGCTCAGCACGTTGTTCTTCTCCAGCTGGAGCTGATCCGCAATGATGCCCGCGGCATCTTCCATATTGTTGTTGATATAATCGGTCGCCTTGCTCATCGCCCGCAGGATGGCCTCGCACTCTTTCGGATGGTCCGCCAGGAAGGAGTCCGTTACCTGGACGGTAGAATAGAAATTCAGCCAGTCAACGGACTGTGTGTAATCGTCCAGATAGGAGTGCATGCCCGAAAACAGGATGTGGCCGCCTGCATCCACCGCGTTGTTGACCCAGGGCTGCCAGCAGGCCATTATATCGATGTCGCCGGACGCCATGGCGGAAATCTGGTCGGCGGGAGAGAGGTTTACAAATTCCAGTGAATCAAAGTCTACGTCCAGCTTCTGGCACATCGCCTTGATGGCCATCAGGACGCCGGAGCCGCTGGCCATGCCGATCCGCTTGCCTTCGATATCCTTGGAGGATTTGATGTTAGACGCTGCGCTGGCCACCACGCACTGGGTATCTCCGATGTTGCAGACAGGCGCCAGCGCCTTGACACCCACGCCGGACGCGGCCAGCGGGATATCCGTATACGTGGTCTCGCAGGATACCTGAGCCGTGCCGCCGGCAATCAGCGGGCTGATGTCGGTTCCCGACTGCACATACTGGCAGGTTACATCCAGACCTTCATCTTTAAAGTAGCCCATCTTATCCGCAATAATCTGCTGCGCAGAAACCTGGGGGTCAATCACGCCATAGAAGGTAATCGGTACAAAATCGCTTCCCGCATTGTCGGATGCCGCGCTGCCTCCCGTTTCGTCTGCGGGGCTGGGGGTGCTGCCCGCGCTGTTCGAGCTGCCACAGCCCGCCAGCAGGGTGATGCTGAGCGCACAGGCCATCGTGAGAGCAAGCCATTTTTTTCTTTTCATTGCAATTTCTCCTTCATATAATTGATTTGAATTTGGACTGGGATCAAGTTTCAACTGCATTTGACAGCCCGCTGCGTTTCCATTTGAACAACAGTTTTTCCAGTGCGGTGAGAATACTGAAAAAGACGGTATATTCCAGGCCGATCAGCGCGGCCGCCAAAAACATGTCTCCGACCTTGAACCAGTTGCGCGCATTGGTAATCATGAAGCCCAGGCCCCGGGAGGCACCCATCATCTCCGCCACCACAAGGGCGGAAAACGTAAGGGCCAGGCTGACCTTCATCCCCACGAACACATTGGGAAGCGCCGACTTCATAATAACTTTGGTGAAAATTTGAAACTGATTCGCCCCCAGGCTTTTGGCCGACCGAATCAGTACCGGGCTGGTATTGTTAATACCGTCCACCGTGTAAGTCATCAGCGGCAGAAACGTAGCATAGGCAATCAGGATGATTTTGGACTGCTCGCCAATTCCAAACCAGATGATGAACATAGGCAGAAAGGCAAACACCGGAATGGGACCAATCATATTCAGAATCGGCGATATGATGTTATCCATAGTCTGAAACGAGGTGGTCAAAATTCCAAGAATGAGCGCCACCACCACGCCCAGCGCAAAGCCCAGCAGCGTACGGTACATGCTGCTCCAGATCTGAACCCAGAGCGTACCGTCCTGGATGTATTTGTAACCGGTCATAACCACATCCGCCGGCGAGGGCAAGAAGGTTGGATTAAAAAAAGCCCCGTTGGAATTGAGCATGCATACGCCCTGCCACACCAGAAAAAATCCAATCAGGGAACAAATTCTGGCCACTTTATTATGCCATTCTGATTTTGCGTTTTTCTTTACCCCCAACGCCCGCGCCGCTTTGGCGTTCTCTCTGCGCTGCTTTTTCTGCAGCATGATTTTCTCATTTGCGGCGATTCGATCGTACATTTTCTGAACACGGATCGCCTCTCGCCTCTCTTTTGATATTTTCTGGGCTGTCAAGTGACTCCCCCCGTTTCTCCCTTATTCTGAAAGAATACCGTCCGTTTCTTTCTCCGCCAGCCCCCGCTCCAGCATTGTGACATAATTTATAAATTCCCTGGATTTCGGGTCGCGCAGGCGGGGGAGGTCAATGTGCAGATCCATATCGATAATTCCGTTTTTCAGCAGGATCACCCGGTCTGCCAAATAGACCGCCTCGGGTACGCTGTGCGTAATAAACAGGATCGTCTTACCCGCCTGTTTCCAGATACGAATTAACTCCTTGCGCATGTTTTCACGCGTCAGGGCGTCCAGTGCGCCTAGCGGTTCATCCATCAGCAGGAGGTCGGGGTTGTTAGCCAGCGCGCGGGCAATGCCGACACGCTGGGCCATGCCGCCTGAAAGGCTGGCCGGATACTTATTTTCATACCCCTCCAGTCCGATCATGTGGATGTACTGGTCCGCGATCTCCTTCGCGTGCTTGTTCTTCTTAATTTTTAAACCAAACTGGATATTCTGCGACACGGTGTACCAGGGGAAAAGAGCATGCTCCTGGAACACAACCCCCCGTTCCGCCGACGGGCCGGATACCGTCTTGCCGTTTACGATAATCTCGCCGCTGGTTGGCTTCAGATATCCCGCCACCAGGTTGAGCAGCGTGGATTTTCCACCGCCGCTCTTGCCTAGAACACAGATGAACTCTTTATCTTTGATGGTTAAATTGAGATCCTTCAACACATATTTTCTGCCCGAAGGCTCCGTATCGGTTTCGAATGTCTTGGTCACATGATTCAGCAACACACCCGCCATGCTTCAGCCCTTCCTTCCTCCCAAACGAAAAAACGGAGCAGTGCCTTTTCACACTGCTCCGTCGCAATTGCTTATTTATTGTATTTTTATTATAAAGGATTTCGCCCGCGCTGTAATTATGCATCTTGTACATAAATTTTCTGGGCGTTTGTGCATATGGCACAACTCCTGATGAGAACTTCTCCCGCCATCTACAGGGGATTCCATCCCTGTTTCAAGCTTCCTGCCGGTTTTTGCGGAGTACCTTTCCGGCACGCCGCTCGGTATGCCTGCCGCGGTCTATGGTGGTCACTCCGTTCACGATCACATAGGCGATGCCGTCGGGAAACTGGACTGGGTCCTCAAACGTACCCGTGTCCCTGATTGTCTTCGGATCGAAAACAGTGAGATCGGCACAGTAGTTTTCCTTGATCTCCCCACGGCCCTTCAGCCCAAAGGTCATGGCGGGCTTTTTGGTCATCTTGTAGACAGCCTCTTCCAGCGTCAGCACCTTGTCCTCGCGGACATATTTCCCAAGGATGCGGGGGAACGCACCGTAGAGCCTTGGATGGGGCTTGCCCGGGCAGAGGAGCCCATCGGTGCAGCAGTTCATCTCAGGCAGTTTCATAAAGCGCTGCACATGTTCCTCCTGCCCGTAGAAATCCACCATGCCTACGGCATTCTCCTCCTCATACAGCAGATCAAAAGCCGCTTCATAGGCATCTTTGCCGCGCAGCCTGCCCAGCTCTATAAGATTGAGTCCCACCGCATCCTCATTCTTGTGGTTCTTGACCGATGCCACGAAAATCCGATCCAGACCCGCAAAATCCACAAAGTTATCCCACCCGGGGATTCCATGCTTTATATCATAAACCATCTTCTCGCGCAGGCTGGGATCTTTCAGCCGCTCCAGCACCTTGTTGGTCCCCCCGTTGTGCACCCAAGGTGGCAAGATGACACCCAGCATCGTACTTCCGGCTATATAGGGATATTGGTCGAAAGAGACGCGAATTCCCTCTGCTTTCGCTTTCTCCAAAAGTTCCATTACCTTTTCAACTTTATCCCAGTTCTTCTTCCCACAGACTTTGAAATGAGACCAGTGAATCCGCACGCCGGACTCACGGCCAATCCGGATTACCTCCTCCATGGAGTCCAGAATCGCATCGGCCTCACTTCTCTGGTGGACCACGAAACAGCCGTCGTATTCCGCCACCACTTTACTCATCGCAACGAGCTCATCTGAATCGCCGTAGGCGCAGGGCATGTAGATGAGGCCGGTGGACAGGCCCCAGGCGCCCGCCTCCATCTCGCGCCGGGTGATGTCGCACATCTTCTTCCGCTCATCTTCCGTAGGCAGGCGGTTGTCCAGGCCCATGGCCTCCATCCGGATGTTTCCATGGGGGACCAGATAGCACTCATTGATGCCCGGGCGGGCCTTCTCCACTAAGTTCAGATAGTGGTCCGTATCCCCGTATTCCCAGCTTATCTCATCGCTGTCCCCATCCAGACCAGCCAGGTTTTTTCTCCAGGAGCTGATGTACTGTCTCGGCAGCGGCGCCATGGAAATACCGTCCTGCCCCAGAATTTCCGTTGTGATACCCTGCATCACTTTCGGGATCACTTGGGGGTGGAGAAGCACATCCAGGTCACTGTGGCTGTGGGTATCAATGAAACCCGGCGCCACCACAAGGCCCGAGACATCCAGCACCTCCATATCGCCGGAAGGCTGAATATTCCCCAGGGCTGCAATTTTCCCGTCTTCCAGCAAAACGTTGCCCCGGTATCCGGTATTTCCGCTGCCGTCCACAATGGTGCCGCCCATCAATAATTTTTTCATGGAATTCTTCCTCTGCTCAGTATTTCATGCCAAAATAGGCTGCTTTATCCACGCTTTGATCACGCCATAGTAACATTCGGCTGCTTTGACCAACTGATCAATGGAAATGAATTCATCTCTCGTGTGGGCAAGGCTCTCCGCGGAAGGCCCCAGCCCAATCGTTTTGATTCCGGCTTCGCCCGCATAGTGGCTGCCGTTGGTGCAGAAGTTGTACCGGCTGATCTCCGGTGTGAATCCCATGCTCCACAGTTGTTTTAAAACATCCTGTACAAAGGGTTCCTTCCGGTCATACAGCCAGCCGGGGAAAAACCGTTCTCCGGTAATTTTCTTACCAGTATGGCACATCTCCTCTCCCCGGGCATAGCTCACCTTGGCGTTCAACTGCGGGTCCTCGTCTTTCATTTGAACAAGCAGCGCCTGGATCGGCTTCAGTACGCTCTCCGGTGTCTCTCCGGTGAGCAGACGGCGGTCATAGGTAACCGCACAGTATTCCGGCACCACGGAGGCCCCGGGATAGGGGCTGGATTTGATATCCGTCAGTTCCAGAATACCATCCCCTAAAACTTCGTGGTGGGGAGGGGGAAGCTTTTGAATTTCGCGAATAATTTTGGCCGCCTGATAGACCGCGTTAATCCCCTTTTCCGGGTTGGCGGAATGGGCCGCCTTTCCAAACACTTCAAGTTTAATCTCCGCCCTGCCGCGCTGGCCGATTTTTACATTCAGCTGCGATGCCTCTCCAATCACCACATAGTCCGGCCGCACCAGTCTGCTTACACTTCTGGACGCCACACCTTCAAAGCACTCCTCATGCACCACGCCGGACACATAGAGGTCCCCTGCAAAATTCTTTTTTGTATCTGCCGCGAAATCCGCCACCGCGCAGCACATGGCCGCCAGCGCGCCTTTCATATCAGAGGTTCCTCTGCCATGGATCCTTCCTTCATGGATTTCCGCGCCAAAAGGCGGATACCGCCAGGCACTTTCGTCCGTCACCGGTACCGTGTCCATATGCCCGTCAAATAGAATCTTCGGCCCCGGTTTGCTTCCCTTTATATGTCCAATACAATTTCCATATCCGTCCACCGTCACGTCATCGAAACCATGTTCGGTGAAGAACCGCTTCAGATGCTCCACCACAGTGCCTTCGTCTCCAGAATAGCTCTTCTGCCGAACCAACTCCCGGCACAGCCCGATCACCTGTTCTTTCCGCGCTGAATTCATCCTCTGCCTCCTCTCCCATTACTGATTGTCCGAATACGCACCGTTCCAAACGATCTCCCGATACCGCTCACGGTCCGTATTTCCTTCGGTACTGAAGCACAGTACTTTTGAGCTGGAACCCAGATTCAGCATCTCCCTGATCTCGTCCCGGCCCTGCATGATCTGTGCCACGCAGCCAAAGGCGGCGGCACCGCTCTCCCCGGAAATCACTCTGGTATCGCCCTTCGCAGGGTTGCCCAGAATCCGCATCCCTTTTGCCGCTGCCGAATCCGGGCAGGAAATGAAGTAATCCGCATAGTCGCGCAATACATTCCATCCAGCGGGGTTTGGCTCACCGCAGGCTAAACCCGCCATAATGGTGTCCATGTCCCCCTTTACAACATGTAGTTTTCCATCATTTGCTTCCGCCGTGCGGAAAATGCAGTTTGCCTTATGGGGTTCCACAATGGTAATAACGGGTTTTTCTTTTTCAAACAGGCTGGCAAAAAAGCCTGTCACCGCCCCCGCCATAGAGCCCACGCCCGCTTGCAGGAAAATATGGGTGGGACGCTGCTCCTTTAGCTGCCGGTAAGCCTCATATGCCATGGTGAGGTATCCCTGCATGATCCAAGCCGGTATCTTCTCATATCCGTTCCAGGCCGTGTCCTGAACCAGGATATCATTTTCACGCTCCGCCTTGCTCTTGGCCAGCCGCACCGTCTCATCATAGTTCATATCCGTAATGCTGGCATCCGCTCCCTCAGCCAGGATGTTGTCCAGGCGCTCCTGTGAACTTCCTTTCGGCATATAGACGATGGCGTGCTGCCTCAACCGGCTTGCCGTCCAGGCCAGCCCCCTGCCGTGATTACCGTCCGTTGCCGTCACAAATGTCAGTTCTCCGACCTGATCATGCACTTTTTGGGAAATCAGCCGCGCAAAAGGCAGTTTGTCAATCTCTTCTCCCAGCAGACCAGCAATATAATTACCAATAGCGAAACTGCTGCCCAGCACTTTAAATGCATTTAAACCAAAGCGGTAGGACTCGTCTTTTACATAGAGATCCCCCAGCCCCAGCTCTTTTGCCGTATTGGTTAGATGTGCCAGCGGCGTTTCCTGATAAATATCAAAGCTACTGTGCCATCTCTGAACCTTTTCCGCTGTTTTTTCGTTTAATGTGTCCAGGGAAGTAAGGGCTCCGCCCTGTTTTTTATTTTGAACAATCCGGATGTTCTCGTTCATTTTTTCTATTCTCATCTCAATTCCATCTGATTCTCCGGTGCGACGCCGGCGTTTGTTTTCTCATATTTTACCATTTAATAAAAAAAGACGTCTTCCGTAAGAAAACGTCTTTGTCTCTCTTACAATATGATCGGTCTTTAACCGTAACGCGGCACAAGCTAACTAAAAATTAGTATAGCATAAAAATTTTTGCTTTGCAAGAAAACATTTTATTTTTCTTGCAAAGCAAAGTCAGCTTCTGTTTTGAGCCAGCCATTCGAGAGTAACCTCAGCCAGCAACGCCGCACCCTGATAAAGGATGGTATCATCAATCGTAAAATATGGGCTGTGATTCGGATATGGCTTCAACTTCTCCGGCGGTGTTGAAAAAATCCAGTAGCTGCCGGGACGTCTGCTTAAAAAGATCGCCATATCCTCACTCGTCATTAAAGGCTTTCGCAGTCGATGAACCCGGGCCTCGCCAAGTAATCTTTTCGCGCAGTCCATGGCGAATCTTGTTGCATCCGGATCGTTTACCGTCACCGGAAACCCGTCTTCGTATTCAATCGTACAGGCCGCGCGCATAGTCTCACAGATACCATGGCAAACCTGACGGATACGGTCCTTGAGATACTGCCGCTGGCTCTCGTCAAGGCACCGGATCGCACCCCTCATTTGAACCGTTTCCGGGATAATATTGTACGTCTCTCCCCCGTGAATCGCCCCGATGGTCAGCACCGCCGTGTCTGTTCCGGATATCTCCCGGCTGATCAAGGTTTGCAGTGCCATGACAATTTGCGCGGCAATGACGACAGGGTCGACTCCGCTGGCCGGCTGCGCGCCGTGGCAGCTTTTCCCATGGACGGTGATAACAAAGCTGTCGCGCGACGCCATGAACGCGCCCGGATAAAATCCAAAATGTCCGCCGGGGAGTTCGGAAGACATCAGCCCCGCATGCTGCCCGAATACAACATCCACATCCGGGTCATGAAGGGCTCCCTCCTCCACCATACGCAAAGCGCCGCCGGACAGTTCCTCCCCGGGCTGGAAAATTAACTTGACCTGTCCAAAAAGCCGGTCGCGATTCTGCATCAGAAGTTTGGCGGCGCCGAGCAGCATCGCCATATGCGCGTCGTGTCCGCACGCATGCATGGCTCCGTTTTTTGAGGCATATGGAACATCGGCTCTCTCCCTGATCGGAAGCGCGTCCATATCGGCCCGCAGTGCCACGGTTTTGGCGTCAGCCGGCATCATAGCGCCCCTGACTAGCGCCACAATGCCGCTATGCGCATCCGAAAGGGAATATTTTATCCCTAATTCATCCAAAGCATGGCACACATATGACCGGGTCAGCGGCAAATTAAGGTCCCGCTCCGGTATCTGATGCAGATTACGCCTCCATCCCGCGATTTGCTCCCCGATTAATTCCCCCTGCGCAAGTATATTGTCCATAAGCCATCTCCATGTACCCGAATTTTTATGTTACGAAAAATTGAGAATGCGCTGTATATTGGACGCAAACAGCATATTCTTTTGCGTCTCGGGAATTTCCGCAGCCTCGATACGGTGGATCTCCAGCCCCATATCCATATTGGGGGCGCAGGAACCGAACAGTACCCTGTTTTCCCCCGCGGTCTGAATCAGTCGTTCGATGAAATCGCGGCGGTACACCCCGGAAAGGTCAAAGTAGATGTTGCCCGATCTCTCTGCCGCCATCAAAGCATCGTCAAAGCTCAGGCCGCTCATATCCAGTTGCGCACCGTGGGTGGCGATAAATTTGACCGCCGGGAAACGTCCCGCCAGTTCCCAGAGCTGCAGCGCCTCGGACACACAGGGATAGCCGGTTGAAACGTAAACCGGCAGATTCAGCCGCTGGCAGGCCGCAATCGTCTCATTTACCTGCGGAGAATTGATAAGAAAATTATCCTCCCAGGGGTGGAGATGCAGACCCTTTAAGTGATAACCGGCTAACGCCTCCACCTGCGCGGCAGCGGTCTTTTCCAGCGGGTTGACCCGCCCGAAGCCGATCAGCTGCGGGTATTTGTCCGCCACGGCGGCGATATACCGGTTGGCCCGGTCATAACAATAGTCGGGCGGCTTAGCCGGACGAATGACCGCCTGGTCCACGGCGTACTGAGACATTTCCGCCAGCAATTGCGCCGGTTCCAAAGAATTTCCATATAGGGATTTACCGACAAATACACAGGCGTCTATTTTCATATGGCCCGCCCCCTTATCTCGGTCAGTTTCAATATTTTTGCCGCGTTTCTCCATAAAATTTGCTCCAAATCAGTCGGATTCAGCCCCAGATCCATTACTTTCTGTAAATCCGAGACAGGATCACCGCAAGGATTATCCGTTGCAAAAACGATTCTCTCCGCACCCAGTGTTTCCACCGCCTGCCGGATTACGGCGGGGTAGGGAACGGAGGAGGTATCCAGATAGACGTTTGGGCAGGTCTGCGCCATCCGGATGGACTCCGCCCCATGGAAAAATCCTCCCATGTGGCAAATCACGGTGGCCTCCGGGCAGGCTTGCGCGCCTAACCCAATCTGCCACGGCTGCGCGGCCACCTTATCCCCGCAGTGGATAAACACGGGCAATTCCAGTTCGGCAGCCTTACGCATCACCGCTAGACAGAACGGATGATACGGTTTGAGCAGATTGGAAATCGGGTGCAGCTTCACTCCCCTGATTGCGGGATGACGTGCCGCTTCTTCCATCGCGCAAAGGGCCGCCTCGCCGCCCGCCGGATTGATACGAATAAAGCCGAGCAGCCTGTCAGGGAACCGCGTGGTGTATTCCAACAGGTGGTCCAGCGCAGCCGCATAACCGGGAGCTTCTCCATATGTGGTAATACAGGTCACGTCAATGCCCGCCCGGTCCATCAGATTCACCGCCCGCTCCGGGGGATCAAACCAACCGAACGTATTAAACTCATCGGCATGCCCGTGCATATCAATTATCATCATCAGGTCCTCCTCGTATGATGGTATTTACGGTGTTTTTGCCAAGGGCACCGTAGGAAAAACTTGTTATCCTGTGTTGGATATGGGATAATGAGCGTAACAGACCGGGGCGCAGTATCTCCTCCTTGAAGTGCGGCTTCGCAAGAAAGAATAGCGCCTCTGTTCTTACGGTTAGATACCAATGAGCTGGATAGCGACGATGCGCTACACACCTAACGAGGTTGTATTACCGTAAGAATCAGAGGGAAACCCTGTCTGTGTCAAACAGGAACGTGGAGGGGTTACTTTGTTTTACTGTGGAATTGACATCGCCAGACGAAATCACGAAGCGTCAGTCATTGATGCTGAAGGAAACCCGCTGCTTGACCGCATTACGATCACAAACACTCAAGAGGGCTGTGAGACGCTGTTTTCTTTCTTTAAGCGTCTGAAAATAGGCAAATCAGACGTCATTATTGGCATGGAAGCCTCCGGACACTACTGGCTGCCGGTGTATGAACACCTCACCGAACAGAACTATGACGTTCGGGTAATCAGCCCTATCCAATCGGACGCATTCCGTAAGATGTACTTATGCCAAACCAAGAGCGACAGTAAGGACAGTTTCATCGTCGCCCAGGCCATGCGATTTGAGCAGTATTTGAAAACAACCCTGTCGGACGAAACTATGGTCGCTCTGCGGCAGATAACACGCTTTCGAATGGCGCTGGTGGATAGCTGTGGAGACTGCAAACGCAGAATCATTACCTTGCTGGATCAGGTATTTCCCGAGTATGCCAGCCTGTTTTTCGACGCCTTCGGCGTAACATCCAAAGAATTATTGCTGCAATGCCCAACACCGGAAGATATGCTTGCTGTATCCACACGGAAACTGGTCAGTCTTCTGAAAAAAGCCAGAGAGCTTTGTGATGCCGCTGCCGGTTCATTTGGTGTGGACTCTGCCAAGAACGCCTTGGCGTTTCAGGTATGTCAGCTCATTGAACAACTCATGTTTCTGGAAAGGATCTTCACCATTCTCAAAGAGAACAGACCGTATGAGGCTACACCGCCAAAGAAAAGCGTTCATTCAGAGCATGTCAGGAAAGCAAC
Organism: Intestinimonas sp.; assembly: GCA_022653075.1. Classification (GTDB taxonomy): domain Bacteria; phylum Bacillota; class Clostridia; order Oscillospirales; family Oscillospiraceae; genus Intestinimonas. The sequence goes on along the minus strand of JALCSB010000013.1, from coordinate 16,208 downwards.
GCTTGCGGACTTGCCTGAAGTGGTTTCTCTTTTCAAAAAAGCTATTCATCGCATGAGCGACAATGGAATTTATCAATGGGATGATATCTATCCGGATGAGAAAATCCTCAAACGTGACATCGCTGGCGATACCCTGTATTTGTACACGCTGGACGGGCAGCCCGCCTCTGTTTTTGTTTTGAATCAGATCTGTGATTCCGAGTATTCTGATGGCAGCTGGAAATATCCTTTGTCCTCCTACGCAGTGGTTCATAGGCTGTGCGTCAATCCTGCTTTTCAGCATATGGGAATCGGAACCCGCACCATGCTGCAGGTCGAAATATTGGCAAAAAGTATGGGAATTGAATCTATTCGCCTTGACGCCTTTTCGCTAAATCCAGCCGCACTGCGGCTTTATGATAAGCTTGGATACGCCAAAACGGGAGCGGTTACTTTTCGAAAAGGGCTTTTCTATCTTTTCGAGAAAAAGCTCTAATTTCCTATTGACTTTTTATAGCTGGTCTTTTTCTAAGCTGTGGAGGTGAGCACAAATCCAGAATTTTCAAGTTCATGGATACAAAAACCTCCTACCGCAGTTCCATACTGCGGTAGGAGGTTTTTTCTTCGTGTCCGCTTTCTTGCAGACCGTTCGGATTGCTTTGCTTATTTGCTCTGCGCCATACTATTCAGCATCTCCGCTCAGCATATCCGCATAATCCACAACCTTGGCACCGGCGGGAACCTGGGTATCAGGGGTCTTGGTGGTGGTGGCATACTGGGCCTTCATTGTAAAGTCGATAGTCATTATGTCGGCCGCGCCGAACTTCATGGTCATGGTCGCCTGATTGGAGGCGTCCATGCCGGCTGTGACATCCAGCACTCTGGCGGTCTTGGTAGTACCGTCCGCCTGCGCCTGGGGGGCGTCCATGGTACAAGTGATGGAGTAGCCAACAACCTTGTCATTCTTCGTGTTGAGCGTCAGGGCGGCATCCAGCGAAGTCCCGTCCTCGTCGTAGGTGAAATTCGTGGTGTAGTCGTTGCCGTCCTGCTTAAAGGAGCTGTCCTTCAGCATGTCGGCCACCAGATTCACCGCATCCGCGACCTGAGTATAAGTAGTGGAACTGTCATCCAGGGGAATCGCATTGACAACATAGGCCACCAGCTCGGGCAGATTCATGGAGCGGCAGAGCTTCAAGAGCTGAGCATAACTGCCACCCATACCATAATCGGACATCATGCTGTTCATATCAATGCAGTACCACGTGCTGGGGTCGATACCGGCCAGTTCCAGCGCCTCGCCGGTGACATTCATATAGAGCTTACCGGAATCCAGATCGCTGCGCAAATCAATCCCTATGTTCAGCTTCTTCAGCGCTTCCAGCGTAGCCAGATCTTCCTAGGTAGTATCCTCGGTCGTGGTATCGGCGGTAGCCGTATCGATGATTTTGCTCAGATCAAGCTCCATCTGCATGGCCATCTGCATCAGAGAAGAGTCGGAGGTCACGCCGGTTATGGTACCGCTCAGGGGCATATCCATGGAAGCCATGGAGACATTGCCCTGGAAGCTTCCATCAAGCGCCCAGTTGCCTTCGCTGAACTGCTGCGTGTAGTCCAGATACTTCTGCAGAATGGTAAACTGATCGTCCGGGAAAGCGTTTTCCACCAGGTTCTCGGTGTCCAGAACGATAACCGTCTGCGTGTCCTGATCCCAGCCCACATTGCAGCCGAACGCCTGAGCGGCAAAGCGGACGGGCACATAGGTATGGTTGTCCTTAGCATAGGCCGCCACGTCCATGGAAATGTTATTGGTGGTACCGTCTTCAGTTACCGTGGCCTCCTTGGCGCCGATAACCATGCGAACGGTCTTATCCCCGCGGGTGGCAACTACGGTCTGGCTGTCGGCCTCATAGCTCACCGTGGCGCCCATGGCCTCAAAGATAGCCCGGAACGGCAGGAAAGTACGCTGGCTGACCACCTCAGGCTCGGCATCGGTAAACGCCACATCCTTTCCATCCAACTGGACGGAGATGGCGGACGGCTCCGGGGTGGTGACGGCGTCTGTTCCGGCCGCAAGCGCAGGGGCGGACACCGTGCAAAGCATGGATCCGGCCAGTGCCAGAGACAGGAAATGTGTTCTTAACTTCATGGATTGGTTTCCTCCTTAAAGATTTGGTTCTTACTCCATATATTTGTTACCAAGGTATTATAACACATCCGGCGCTTGTATGAAAGGGCCATGGATGATATAATAACATGATATTTTCTTAAAAATTTCTTAATTGTTCAGGAGGCACCTTCATCATGACCTATCAGGAAGCATTCATTACTTTCATGGTAAAATCCGGTGTTTTGACTTTTGGCGATTTCGTCACCAAAAGTGGCCGCAGGACTCCTTATTTTATTAATACCGGGAATTATAAGACCGGCGCGCAGGCCGCCAAGCTGGGCGACTACTACGCCGCCTGTATTCAGGAGAACCTGCCCGACCGCGTCGACTGCCTGTTCGGCCCCGCCTATAAGGGAATCCCGCTGGCCGTTGCGGCCGCTTCCTCGCTTTTCCGCAATTACGGTCGTGATCTGCCCTACTGCTTTAACCGCAAGGAGGTCAAAGATCACGGCGAGGGCGGCCTTCTGGTCGGTTATCAGCCCAAGGACGGCGACCGGGTGGTGATTACGGAGGACGTGGTAACTGCCGGTACCGCGGTACGGGAGACCATCGCTCTCTTTCAGCGGGTGGCCAAGGTGGATCTGCGCGCGCTGGTGGTATCCGTGGACCGTATGGAGCGCGGCACCGGCGAGCGAACCACTCTCAATGAGTTGCGGGAGGATTACGGCATCGCCGTATATCCCATCGTCACCGTGCGTGAAATCATCTTCTTCCTCCACAACCGCCCCATTGACGGTACCATCTATATTGACGACGCCATGAAGGTCAGAATGGAGGCTTACCTTCAAACTTACGGAGGAAAATAAGATGTCGCGGGAGGAGGAAGCCCATCTTCACAGCGGACATCGGGCTCGTCTGAAGGCACAGCTTCTTACCCACGGTGCCGACCTGGCCGACCACCAACTGCTGGAGCTGCTTTTGTGCTATGCTATTCCCCAGAAGGACGTAAACGGGCTCGCTCACAGGCTCCTGGACCGGTTCGGCGGTCTGTCCGGCGTGCTGGACGCGCTTCCGGCAGCGCTGACCGCCGTGGATGGTGTGGGGGAACACACGGCTGCGCTTTTAAAGCTGATCCCCCTGCTGGCCGGGCGCTACCAGTCCGACCGGACCAGGCCCGGCCATATTTTGAACAGCACAGAGGCAGCAAACGTCTATCTCCGCCCCTATTTCAGCGCAGGCTGCCGAAACGAGTTGGTCTATCTGGTATGCCTGGACGGAAAGTGTAAAGTGCTGGCCTGTCACCGGCTCAGCGAAGGCAGCGTCAACGCCGCCGACATCACGCCCCGGAAAGTGCTGGAGCTGGCTCTGGCCAGCAATGCCACCTCCGTCATTTTGGCGCACAATCATGTTAGCGGCCTGGCCCTGCCCTCCCAGGCGGATCTTCTTACCACCCGTCGCCTCCAGGCCGTACTGGACGCAGTGGGTATTGAACTGTCCGACCATCTTATTTTTTCCGATGACGATATGGTGTCCTTACGCGAAAGCGGCATGCTCTCCCGGCCCGGCACATACTGATGTGGACGAATTTTGATTCTGCTCTTGCAATAGAACAAACGTTTTGATACAATAGGGTTGTTTTCAGGAGAAAAGGGAGAAGGATCACAAATGCCTGCATTTAAAGTTGTATCCGAGTATGAGCCCTCGGGCGATCAGCCGGAGGCCATCGACGCCCTGGTGCGCGGCGTGGAGAACGGGCTGACGGAACAGACCTTGATGGGCGTCACCGGGTCGGGTAAGACGTTCACCATGGCCAAGGTCATCGAACGGCTCCAGCGCCCCACGCTGGTGCTGGCTCACAATAAGACCTTGGCCGCCCAGTTGTGTGCCGAATTTAAGGAGTTTTTTCCGGATAACGCTGTGGAGTATTTCGTATCTTACTACGATTACTATCAGCCGGAGGCCTATATTCCTCATACAGATACCTATATTGAAAAGGACTCTGCCATCAACGACGAGATCGAGCGGCTGCGTCACTCGGCCACGGCCTCACTGTCCGAACGGCGTGATGTCATTGTCGTCTCTTCGGTGTCCTGTATCTACGGTCTGGGCGACCCCATCGACTATGCCAATATGGTTATTTCCCTTCGCCCCGGTATGGAAAAGAAGCGGGATGACCTGCTGAAAAAGCTGGTGGAAATCCGCTATGAACGCAATGACATCGCTTTTGACCGTAATATGTTTCGCGTCCGCGGCGACACGGTGGAGATTTTCCCCGTCTACGCCCACGACACCGCCATCCGCATTGAATTCTTCGGCGACGAAATCGACCGCATCTCCGAAATCAACGTGGTCACCGGCACACCCACCAGAATTTTGAATCACGTGGCCATCTACCCCGCCTCTCACTATGTATCCACGCCGGAAAAAATGGCGGCGGCGGTCCAGGAGATCTATCGTGAGCTGGAGGGGCGGGTGGCTTTTTTCGAACAGAACGGCCAGTTGGTGGAGGCCCAGCGCCTCAAACAGCGGACCATGTACGACATCGAGATGATTCAGGAGCTGGGTTACTGCACCGGCATTGAAAATTACTCCCGCGTCATATCCGGCCGGCCGGCCGGCTCCCCGCCCATGACCCTGATCGACTACTTTCCCCGGGACTTCGTCATGTTTATCGACGAGTCCCACGTCACCCTGCCGCAGGTTCGCGCCATGTACAACGGCGACCGGGCCCGTAAAGAGACTCTGGTGGACTTCGGGTTCCGCTTGCCTTGCGCGTTTGACAACCGCCCGCTTAAATTTGACGAGTTTGCCCAACGCATCCGGCAGGTGATCTACGTCTCCGCCACTCCCGGCATATATGAGCGCACCCGCTCCGGTCAGATCGTGGAGCAGGTTATCCGGCCCACCGGTCTTCTGGACCCCAGAATCGAGATTCGGCCCGTGGAGGGTCAGATCGACGATCTCATCGACGAAATCAACGCCCGTGCCGAACAAAACGAACGGGTTCTGGTCACAACCCTCACTAAGAAGATGGCCGAGGACCTGACCACCTATCTGCAGGGCGCCGGGGTTCGGGTACGCTATATGCACCACGACATCGACACCATCGAGCGGCAGGAGATCATCCGGGACCTGCGGCTGGGCGCCTTTGACGTACTGGTGGGCATCAATCTGCTGCGGGAGGGTCTGGATCTTCCGGAGGTCTCACTGGTGGCTATCCTGGACGCCGACAAAGAGGGCTTTCTCCGTTCGGAAACCTCCCTCATCCAGACCATCGGCCGCGCCGCCCGCAACGCGGACGGTCTGGTCATCATGTACGCGGACGGCCGCACACCCTCCATGGACGCCGCCATCCGGGAAACGGAGCGCCGCCGTGAGATTCAGGACTGTTTTAACCGGGAGCACGGCATCACACCCAAAACCATTATTAAAAGCGTCCGAGGTCTGATCGAGATCTCCAAAGCCGCCAGTGAACCCGCGACCGGAACGGGGACGAAGCTGACGAAAAAAGAACGGGACCAGGCCGTCCGCAAGCTGGAGAAAGAGATGAAGGAAGCCAGCAAACGGCTGGAATTCGAGTATGCCGCCGTTCTGCGGGATAAAATCATAGAGCTGCGCGGTCAGCAGTAAGCGCATCGCCACAGAAAAAGGAGCACTGTCATGCTGGACCATATTTATGTCAAAGGCGCCAGGGCCAACAATCTGAAAAATATCGACGTATCCATCCCCCGGGACAAGCTGGTGGTCCTCACGGGCCTGTCCGGCTCCGGCAAATCTTCTCTCGCGTTCGATACGATCTACGCGGAGGGGCAGCGGCGGTATGTGGAGTCCCTGTCCTCCTATGCCAGACAGTTTCTGGGTCAGATGGAGAAACCGGACGTGGACTATATCGAGGGTCTTTCCCCCGCCATCTCCATCGACCAGAAAACCACTTCCCGCAACCCCCGCTCCACAGTGGGTACCGTCACGGAACTCTACGACTACCTGCGCCTGCTCTGGGCGCGGGTCGGCACCCCCCATTGCCCCAAGTGCGGTAGGGAGATCCGCCAGCAGACCATAGACCAGATTATTGATCAGATTATGACGCTGCCGGAATCGACCCGTATGCAGATTCTGGCCCCCGTGGTCCGCGCCCGGAAAGGCGAGCACACCAAGGTGCTGGAAAACGCCCGGAAGTCCGGCTACGTCCGATGCAGGGCGGACGGCTCGCTTTACGACCTCTCCGAGGAAATTCATCTGGATAAAAACAAAAAGCACACCATTGAAATTGTGGTGGACCGGCTGGTTATCAGGCCGGACATTGTCCGCCGCCTGACCGACTCGGTCGAGACCGCCGCCGCGCTCTCCGGCGGCCTTGTTCTGATCAATCTGCCCGGCGAGGAGCGGGATATCCTTTTTTCTCAAAACTATGCCTGCGAGCACTGCGGCATCTCCATGGAGGAGCTGACTCCCCGCATGTTCTCCTTCAACAGTCCCTACGGCGCCTGTCCCACCTGCAGCGGTCTGGGTGTTCAGCTGAAACCGGACCTGGACCTTATCATCCCCAACCGGAATCTCTCCATTCTGGACGGAGCCATCACGACCTCCGGCTGGAACAATGTGAAAAGCGACGGCATCTCCCGGATGTACTTTGACGCACTGGCCAAACGATATAAATTCAAGCTGACCACGCCGGTTAAAAACCTGCCTCCGGAAGTAATGGATGTCATTCTCTATGGTACAAAGGGCGAACTTCTGACTCTTCACTACGACCAGCCACGCGGGCAGGGTGTGCTGCACCAGCCCTTTGAGGGCATTATCCGCAATCTGGAGCGCCGCTATCACGAAACGCAGTCGGATGGCATGCGCCGTAGTCTGGAGGAGTGCATGAGTGAACGCCCCTGCCCCGACTGCGGCGGCCGGCGGCTGCGAAAAGAGTCGCTGGCCGTAACGGTGGGTGGTATCTCCATCGACGAATTTTGCAACAAATCCGTATCCGATGCGCTGGCTTTTCTGGACACTCTAACGTTAAATCCAACCCAGAGCCTGATCGCCGAGCGTATTCTGAAAGAGATCCGGGACCGCCTGGGATTCCTGCAAAACGTGGGCCTCCAGTATCTGACGCTTTCTCGCCCCGCGGGTTCCCTGTCGGGTGGAGAGAGCCAACGTATCCGCCTGGCCACGCAAATCGGCTCCTCCCTTATGGGAGTTTTGTATATTCTGGACGAGCCGTCCATTGGCCTGCATCAGCGGGACAACGACATGCTGCTGGCCACCATGAAGCATCTGCGCGACCTTGGCAACACCCTGCTGGTGGTGGAGCATGACGAGGACACCATGCGCGCAGCAGACTATATTGTGGATATCGGTCCCGGCGCAGGCGTCCACGGCGGCCGTGTTGTGGCCGCCGGTACAGTGGAGGACATCATGAACACGCCCGGCTCCATCACCGGTGACTATCTGTCCGGTCGGCGTAAAATTCCCGTTCCTGCCATCCGGCGGGAGGGCAACGGCCGCGTTCTCACCATCCGGGGCGCGGCGGAAAACAATTTACGGCACATCGACGTGTCCATTCCCCTGGGCACCTTTACCTGCGTGACCGGCGTCTCCGGTTCCGGAAAGTCTTCGCTGGTCAACGAGATTCTCTACAAACGTCTGGCGGCCGACCTGAATCACGCCAAAGTGCGTCCCGGCAGGCACGACGGGATCGAGGGCGAGGAGGCACTGGACAAGGTCATCAATATCGATCAGTCCCCGATTGGGCGCACACCGCGCTCCAACCCCGCTACCTATACGGGGCTGTTTAACGACATCCGGGAGCTGTTCGCCTCCACACCCGACGCAAAAGCCAGGGGGTATACCGCCGGCCGCTTCTCCTTCAACGTCCGGGGCGGTCGATGCGAGGCCTGCTCCGGTGATGGCCTTATTAAAATTGAAATGCACTTTCTTCCTGACATCTATGTCCCCTGCGAGGTGTGCAAGGGCAAGCGCTATAACCGGGAAACACTGGAGGTAAACTATAAGGGCAAAAATATCTATGAGGTCCTGAACATGACTGTGGACGAGGCGCTCCCCTTTTTTGAAAACCTGCCCAAGCTTCGCAATAAATTGCAGACTTTATACGATGTAGGTTTAAGCTATTTAAAATTGGGCCAGCCCTCCACGGAGCTCTCCGGCGGCGAAGCGCAGCGGGTAAAGCTGGCAACCGAGCTGGCCCGGCGCTCCACCGGCTCCACGATCTATATTCTGGACGAGCCTACCACCGGCCTGCACACTTACGATGTGCACATGCTCATTGACGTACTCAACCGCTTGGTGGACGTAGGAAACACCGTTGTGGTCATCGAACACAATCTGGATGTGGTCAAAACCGCCGACTACCTGATTGATCTGGGGCCCGAGGGCGGTGACGGCGGTGGAACCATCGTCTGCACCGGCACACCGGAGCAGGTGGCAGTCTGCGGCGCCTCCTACACCGGGCACTATCTCAAAAAGATGCTGTAGGACGCCGGAACGGCGCGGAAAGGAGAAATCATGAGTAAGGCAGACGAAGTCTTTGTCGCCATGTGCAAAGACGTGCTCAAAAACGGAGTATGGGATACCGATCAGGCTGTCCGCCCTCACTGGCCGGACGGCACACCGGCCCATACAATTAAAAAATTTGGTGTTATAAACCGCTATAACCTCCAGGAAGAGTTTCCCGTGGTCACGCTCCGCCGGACGTACTGGAAAAGCGCGCTGGATGAGATTCTATGGATCTGGCAGAAAAAATCCAATAATATTCATGATCTGAGCAGCCATATCTGGGATCAATGGGCCGATGAGAACGGCTCCATCGGCAAGGCGTATGGGTATCAGCTCGGTGTCAAATATCAGTTTCCGGAGGGGCTCTGTGACCAGGTGGACCATGTGCTCTATCAGCTGAAGCACGACCCGGCCTCCCGTCGTATCCTGACCAGCATGTACAATTTTCAGGACTTGCATGAAATGGCGCTGGCGCCCTGCGCCTATTCCATGACCTTCAACGTAAGCGGAGACCGGCTGAACGCCATCCTCCATCAGCGCTCTCAGGATATCCTGGCAGCCGGTGCATGGAATTGCGTCCAATATGCGTTCCTGCTGCTGATTTTTGCAAACGTATCCGGCCTGAAGCCGGGTGAGTTAGTTCACGTCATTGCGGACGCCCACATCTATGACCGGCACATTCCTATCGTCCGAAAGCTGATTCAGCAGGAGCAGCGTCCCGCGCCGGAACTGGTCATAAGCCGTCCCATCACAGATTTCTACGCTGTTACTAAAGACGATTTTCATCTAGATCACTACACCTTCAATCCTTTCCAGGATAAAATCGAAGTAGCAGTTTAAAATGGGGGGCGCGCTGCGATACCACAGCGCGCCCCCCAGTATTCAACCAAAAAGTGATTGCAATTTTTACAGCAGTCTGGTAAAGTATATCGCATGGAATTAGGCCATACTAACTGGAAGCTGGAGGAAAGTATCCTATTCTGATTGGCCATCCAAAGGAGGAGCTACCTGATGAATATCCTAGTAGCCGCCGACCAGGACTGGGGAATTGGTAATTCTGGAAAATTGCTGGTTTACATCCCCGCGGACCTCAAGCGGTTTCAATCCCTTACCATGAGTCATCCCATGATTCTCGGGCGGAAAACGCTGTCCACCTTTCCCGGTGGAAAACCTCTGCCCGGCCGAAGAAATCTGATTCTCTCCCGGACAGCCGGTTTTCGCGCCGACAACGCGGAGATCTTCCATGATCTCCCCTCCCTGCTGGCAGAGGCGCCGGAGGATTCCTTTGTAGTGGGCGGTGGTCTGGTCTATCACCAGTTACTGCCCTACTGTACCCGCGTCTATCTGACCCGCCTGGAAACGGTCTTTCCCGCGGACGTCTTTTTCCCCGACTTGGACATGGAACCCGCTTGGACCGTCACGGAGGTCTCCCCGCTGATGGAACACAACGGACTTGGATTTCGCTATATTACTTACGACCGGAAGCCCTGATATAAAACAGAACTGCCCCTCGTATCCTCTTATACCATACGCTAAAGCAGCCATTAGGGCTTGACGTGTACTGAATGCAAACGTCAAGCTCTAATGGCTGTTTGATTTATACTGACAAAATGTCCCGGACCTTCCGGCTCAGGACACGGTATGCAGAACCGTACCATCCGGCAGGGAAAAATCCGCCCGCGTCACCGGGGACTCCATGGTATAGGCGCTCATGCGATAAGCCAGGGTCCCGTCCTTATAGGTTTCGGAGGAGACCAGAAGCCCGCTGGATACAGAAACCCAATAGGTCTCCAGATAGCCGGACAGCTCCGGTACCGTTACCGTTACATACACGCAGGCCAGCCCTTCCCGGTCCTGATAGCCGGTATCGGAAATAAGGCTCTGGTCCAGTTCCAGCACATCCTCATAAGTCGGAATCTGCTGCGCCAAGTCCGCTTCCTTGCTGTCAGCGGGAAAAGACACGTAGTGCTTCCCACCGTTGTACCAGAGATAGCGCACACCGTCTCCTACAATGCTGTGTTGGACCCATCCGCCGTCGTAGGTCAGGTCCACTCGGGTCCAGCCATCGTCTACCCAGACGCGCGCCGTCTCCGTATTGCTGGCCGTATCCGAAAAAGTCTCAATGGTCACGGTTCTGGTATAGCTCCCCGGGCGGCTCAGAGTTTTTAGCACACTCTGCACCGTTTCCGGCGTAACCTCCACCAGAGCCGCATTGCCCAAACCAGTCCCTGTTCCGCTCTCAGTCGGGGAAGCATCCGGCAACTTTACCTCCGGCGTATTCAGCCCGAACAGGCCCAGGCCAAAGCTGGACAGCACCGCAACGACAATCACCGCCGCGATGAGCAGGGTCATAATGAGCTTATTTCTCTGTTCCACGCGCTGGCTCCCTTCCGCGCGCCGGCCGGATGAGCACTCAGCCGGCGGAAAACTCCTGCGGCGGCTGGTCCCGCCTTCCGAATTTCCAGAGAATGGCGTCCGTAATCCGGGCGCAGGCATGGCCATCGCCATACGGGTTGACCGCCCTGGCCATGCCGGCATAAGCCGCAGGTTCCGTGATGAGTCCCCGGGCTAACGCGAAGATAGACTCCTCCTCCGTGCCCGCCAAGCAGACTGTCCCGGCCGTAACGGCCTCTGGCCGTTCCGTCTCCCGGCGAAGAACCAGGACAGGCTTACCCAGAGCGGGCGCCTCCTCCTGCAAGCCGCCGGAGTCGGTCATCACCAGATAACAACGTGCCATTAAGTTGTGCATCTCGTCGGCAGTCAGCGGTTCGATAAGGTGAACCCGAGGTGCACCATCCAGCCCTTCATGCGCAGCCTGCTGTACCACCGGGGACAGGTGCACGGGATAGACCAGCTCCACGTCGGGAAAGGTTTCCGCCACACGGCGCAGAGCTGACATGATATGATGCATGGGCGCGCCGTAGTTTTCTCTGCGGTGGCAGGTCACCAGGATGACCTTTTTATGGGCATAATCCAGCTCATTGAGCAGTTGGGTGCTGAATTGAAAATCCTGGCGGACCGTGGTTTTCAGTGCGTCAATTACGGTGTTGCCCGTAACGAATACCCCCCGAGTAATACCCTCCCGGGCCAGATTGTCCCGGTTGGTCACGGTGGGGCAGAAGTGCAGATCCGCAATATCTCCCACCAGCGTGCGGTTCATTTCCTCCGGGAAGGGAGAATATTTGTCCCCGGTGCGCAGACCAGCTTCCACATGACCCACCATCACCTTCTGATAATAGGCCGCCAGCGCACCCGCAAAAGTGGTGGAGGTGTCGCCGTGAACCAGCACTAGGTCCGGCTGTGCCTTTTTCATCACATCCTCCATGCCCAGCAAGCACTTGCTGGTGATCGTGGACAGGGTCTGACGGGGTTCCATGATATTCAGGTCATAATCCGGTGTAAGATGAAAAATTTCCAGTACGGAATCGAGCATCTGACGGTGCTGAGCCGTCACGCAGCAAATACCCTCGATTTCGGGCCGGACGGCGAATTCCTGCACCAATGGTGCCATTTTAATCGCCTCGGGCCGGGTGCCGAAAATGGTCATTACCTTGAGAGGCTTCATGACTTTTCCCCCTCGTTTTCACTGTCCTCAGGCGATTGCCTGGTGGTTTCCGTATGCTTCTTTTCTCCGTTAAGATGGTTGTTTCCCATAAAAATATGGGCGGCCACACTTCCGGCCGCGCACAGGGCCAGCAGCACCAGCATGGCCTTCAGCGGCCCGCTGGTGGTGAGAACCACGGCGGACAGGCCCAGGATTGCGCTAATGATATACAGGACAGCCACCGCCTGCTTTTGGGAAAAGCCCATATCGATCAGCCGGTGATGGACATGGCTCCGGTCCGCGTGCATGGGGCTTTGCCCGTGGGCAATGCGACGGATGAAGGCAAAGCAGGTATCAAAGATAGGCAGGCCCAGCATAATGAAAGGTACCACAAAGGAAATAATCGTATACAGCTTAAACAGGCCCTGGATAGACACTACACCCAGTACAAAACCTAAGAAGGTAGAGCCGGTATCGCCCATAAAAATTTTGGCAGGATTCAGGTTATAGGGCATAAATCCCAGACAGCCGCCCACCAAAGCCGCCATCAGGATCGCCACCACCGGCTCACTGACCACCAGTGCGATAACCATTAAGGTCATGGAACTGATGGCGGACACACCCACAGCCAAACCATCCAGTCCGTCAATCAGATTCACCGCGTTGGTAATGGCAACGATCCAGATTACGGTAACCGGCATGGCCAGAGTACCCAGATCCCAGTAGGGATTGGAGCTGAAAATATTAGGGTTGGAGATGATCTGAATCACATTGCCGGACAGGACGGCCACCAGCGCGGCCACAATCTGCACTACAAACTTGAAACCGGCATGCAAAGAGTAAATATCATCGAAAATGCCGAGCACCACGATGATGACAGAGCCCAGCAACATACCACGAAGCTGGGTATCCAGCGGAACGAAGATCAGGGTGGAAAGCAAAAAGCCGAAAAAGATCGCCAGCCCGCCCATACGCGGAATCGGGTGGTGGTGCATCCTGCGGTTGTCCTTCGGCACATCCATGGCGCCAACCTTTTGCGCCAGTGCCTTTGCCACCGGTGTAAAAATGAACGCCACCACAAGGGAAACCGCCAGCGCTGCGATGACCATCCCCATGATGGTAAATTCCAGTTTCATTCCATTGCTCCTTTAGTCTGCTTATCGGGGCAGAAAACCGACCTTTTTATAAACTTTTCGCAGGGTCTTGCCTGCCACATAGCCGGCCTTCTCCGCCCCCGCACGGTAGACGGATTCCAAATAGGACTTGTCCGCCAGCAGCCGCTCGGTCTCCTCCCGGATGGGCCGTAAAAGCTCCACGACGGCCTCGCCCACCGCTGACTTGAAGTCGCCGTAGCCCCTGCCGTCAAATTCAGCCTCAATCTCCGCAAAGGTCTTCCCGACGGCGGCGGAATAAATGGTCATCAGGTTACTGACACCAGGCTTGCCATCGCGGTCGAAGCGGACGCAGTGCTCGGTGTCGCTGTCGGTAACCGCCTTTTTGAACTTACGCACAATATCCTCCGGCTTCTCCAGGATATAGACACAACCGCCGGGGTCCTTGTCGGACTTGGACATTTTGTTCTCCGGGCTAGTAAGGGACATGACCCGGGCGCCCACCTTGGGAATGAATGGCTCCGGGAGGGTAAACACATCGCCGTAAACGCCGTTAAAGCGGCTGGCAATATCCCGGCAGATCTCAACATGCTGTTTCTGATCGTCGCCCACCGGCACCAGGTTGGCCTGATACAGCAGGATGTCGGCGGCCATAAGGGAAGGATACGTAAAAAGGCCTGCATTGATGTTGTCGGCATTCTTGGCGGATTTGTCCTTAAACTGGGTCATGCGGGAGAGCTCACCGAACATGGTGTAGCAGTCCAGCACCCAGCCCAGCTGGGTGTGAGCCGGAACATGAGACTGGACGAAAATGGTGCTCTTCTTCGGGTCCAGACCGCAGGCCATATAGGCCGCCATCTGCGTCAGCGTCCGCCGGCGCAAATCCGCGGGATTCTGCCGGACTGTGATTGAGTGGAGGTCCGCCATCATATAATAGCAGTCATATTCGTCCGCCAGAGCCACCCAGTTTTTAATGGCCCCAAGATAGGAACCCAGCGTCAGCTCACCGCTGGGCTGGATACCGGAAAGAATCACTTTTTTCTGCGTTTTGTTTTCCATCGTAAAATACACCTCTAAAAGTGCGTCGCAAGCAGCGCATTCGCATACTAAGTTATCATAACACATCCCTCTTTGCTTGACAAGTTTTACCCATCAAAGTAAAATGAAATACACTTGATCATTTTTTGGAGGAATCATTTTGAATAAGCAATGGTTCAACGAGATGGAGGCCCGGATTCCGAAAGGCCGGGTCCGTACCCGGTTTGCGCCCTCGCCCACGGGTTACATGCATGTGGGCAACCTCCGCACCGCCCTATATACCTGGCTGATTGCCCGGCACAGCGGCGGGGACTTTATTCTGCGTATTGAGGACACCGATCAGGAGCGTTTTGTGGAAGGCGCCACCGACGTGATCTACGCCACGCTGCGCAAATGCGGCCTCAACTGGGACGAGGGTCCGGATGTGGGAGGTCCCGTGGGTCCCTATGTCCAGACTCAGCGCCGGGATTTTTATGGCAAATACGCCGCGCTGCTGGTAGAACAGGGCGTGGCCTACCGCTGCTTCTGTGACAAGGAGCGGCTGGAAGCCCTTCACGCCGCCGCAGACGGCAAGAATGTGGGCGGCTATGACGGACACTGCCGCCGCCTCACCCAGGCCGAGATCAATGAAAAATTGACTGCCGGCATACCCTACGTTATCCGTCAGAAGATCCCGGAGACAGGTACCACCACCTTTCACGATGCTGTCTTCGGCGACATCACGGTGGAAAACGAGACGCTGGACGATCAGATTCTGATTAAGTCGGATGGACTTCCCACCTACAATTTCGCCAATGTTATCGACGATCACCTGATGGGCATTACGCATGTAGTCCGCGGCTCTGAGTATCTCTCTTCCGCGCCCAAATACAATCTGCTGTATCAGGCCTTCGGCTGGGAAGTGCCCACCTATATTCACTGCTCTCCCGTCATGCGGGACTCCCACAATAAGATGTCCAAACGTCACGGGGACCCCTCTTACGAAGACCTTTTGGCCATGGGCTTCCTCTCACCCGCCGTGGTAAACTATGTGGCCCTGTTGGGCTGGTCCCCCCGGGGGGAGGACTGCGAACAGGAGTTTTTTACCCTGGACGAGCTGGCCAAAGTCTTTGACATCGGCGGCATCTCCAAGTCCCCCGCCATCTTTGATCTGGAAAAACTCAAATATTTTAATGCAAACTACCTCCGTACCCTTCCACCCGATGAGTTTTTCGCCGGCGCAGAGCCTTACTTGAAGGCGGCCGTTAAAAATCCGGAGCTGGACCTGTCCCTGATCGCGCCGCTGGTTCAGTCCCGGTGCGACACTTGGGAGGACATCGCACCGCAGGTGGACTTTTTCGACACATTACCCGATTACTCCACGGAACTCTATATTCACAAGAAGATGAAAACCAATCAGGAAAACTCTTTGGCCGCGCTTCAGGCCGCGCTTCCGGTCCTGGAGGCCTTGGATCACTGGGCCTCCAGCGGTATCCACGACGCGCTCATAAACCTTGCTGCACAGCTGGAGGTAAAAAACGGCCGCATCATGTGGCCCGTGCGGGTTGCGGTCTCAGGAAAGGCCGTTACTCCAGGCGGCGCAGTGGAAATCTGCTCCATTCTCGGGAAAGAAGAAAGCCTGCGCCGCATTCGCACCGGAATTGAAAAGCTGCAGAAATAACCCTGAAGGATCGTCAGCTAAAGAAGCTGAAGCGCAGCGCCGGACTGGTGATATGCTCCCTTTATAGGAGACAGTGAAACAAAAAACACTGTTACTTATGAAGGGAGCATTTGTATGCCACGAAAGCAGAAAGTAAATTCAGAAGAAAAACTGAGTACCGTTATGAAGTGCAGAAACGGCGAATTGAGCACAAGCGAGGCAGCCCGAATTGCGGGTGTGAATTTTGAGACAGTGAAAGGATGGCGAAACCGTTACGAGGCAGAA
>JALCSB010000012.1 GCA_022653075.1 Intestinimonas sp. | reverse complement strand
TCAGGATCTCATCGTGGCGGCGGTGAATGAGGCCATTCGTTCCGCAGCTGACGACGCGGCCACGACGATGCAAAAACTAACGGGCGGCTTGAATCTGCCGTTTTGACGCGGCTGCGGGAAGCGGGGGGGGGGGGCCGCCCCCCCCCCCCCCCCCCCCCCCCCCCCCTCCTCTCTCGTATGGGCTGGACTGGACTATCATTACAAAATCAAAATCTCTGTGAATAATCCATGAACTTGCGCCATTTCCGTTGTATCCGCCGGAAAAACGTGCTATAGTGGATGCTATTGAACCGTTGCACATTGTGAAGGAGAGAGTTGCATGAAACGGAACATTAGATTATTAAGCGCGGCCCTGGCCACCGCTTTAGCCGTTACTTTGGCCGGATGCAGCATGCCGCAAGCCGCGGAGTCACTGCCTTCGTTTATCCCCGACGACGTCATTAAGGAAACCGCAGGTATTCCCCGTGACACCGTCTTGTTCAAGGTAAACGGTGCGGATGTCAAAGCCGAGGATTATCTTTATTGGGTGGTCTATGGTGCCGATAGCATGAGCCAGTATGGTGACATAGATTGGACCATGGATCTGGGTGACGGCACCACGATGACGGAATATCTGAAGAAAAATGCCATGCAGACCGCCAAACTTTATAAAGTTGTGGAAAACAAGGCCACTGAGCTGGGCTATTCCATGAGTGATACCGACAAAAAAGACTATAATGATGAGATTTCCAGCATGAAGAGTCAACTGAAGCAACAGGTTTCCAGTTTGGGTATGGATCTGACGGAAGACGGCGCGTTCCAGTATTGGCTGGCCATCATCGGTCTGTCTAAAGAGGGCTTCGCCCGTGTCAATCAGGCCAGCTATCTCTATAATGACCTGACGCAGGGTATCTTTGGCAAGGACGGTTCTCAGGCACCCACAGATGAGGATTTTAACACCTGGCTGGATCAGAACGGCACTATGCGCGTTAAGCATATTCTGGTAAAAGCCGTGGCCGACCAGTCCACGAGTGACGACGGCATGGCCACTGCGCTGGAAAAAGCGACACAGATCCGCGCAGAACTCTCCGCCGCCGGGGATACGGAGGAAAAATTCGACGAGCTGATGAAAGCGGACAGCGACGATGTGGACAACAGCGGCGCGCTGAATAGCCCTGACGGCTATACCTTTGGCCCGGATGACAGTCTGACGCAAGAATTCAAGGACGCCTCCGCCGCACTGGAAATCGGCCAGATCAGCGAACCGGTGGCCGTTAATAATGCCAGCTCCGGCGGCTACAGCGGTTATCACATCATCATGCGCCTGTCCGCCGACACCGACGAAACCCGCGACAGTTACGCCAAGGACCTGATGAACAAACAAGTAGACTCCTGGATGGACGAGACGCAGGTGCAGACCACCGACGCCTATGATAATCTGGATATTCAAGCGTTTTATACCGCACTGACCCAGTTGCGCACCAAGATGCAGGATGAAGCGATACCTTCTCCATCTCCTTCGCCCAGCGACTCCAGCGTACCTGCCGGCTCCAGTGCACCCACCGACTCCAGCACACCTCAGCCTTCCGCGTCCCCGGCGGCATAAAACCCGCCTGCCTGTGCTTTTTCGGGCGGACCGTTTTTACGGTCCGCCCTTCTCTTATTTGTATTAGGTTTATATTTCCTCTTCTGTCAAGATTTTCTTGAAATAGTCAAGGTTGTCCTTTATACTGGAATTCCAACGGGGATATCCGGCCCGTTTTTTCGTTCAAAGGAGACCTGTTAAATTATGAGCGCATGGTTCACAAAATCCGCGGAATCGATTTTGCGGGAATTGGAAACCGGCCCGGAGGCCGGACTCAGTGCGGCGGAGGCGACCCGGCGGCTGGATCATTACGGGCGCAACGAACTGGAGCGCCAAAAAAAGGCGGGCCTGTTCTCCCGCTTTTTGGCACAGATGAAAGACCCCATGATCCTGGTTTTACTGGCAGCGGCGGCGCTGTCCATTCTCTCCGACGGTGACTGGTTCGACGCCATGATCATTCTGATTATCGTCATGGTAAATGCCGTCATTTCCATTTCCCAAGAGGACAGTGCGGAAAAGTCCCTGGAAGCGCTTCAGAAGATGTCGGCTCCGCTGGCCCGTGTGGTGCGCAGCGGAGCGCTTTGCCGGGTGGAGACCGCATTGCTGGTTCCCGGGGACATTATTCACCTGGAAGCGGGGGACTTGGTCCCCGCCGATGCCCGCCTGCTCACCGCCGCAAGTTTGAAAGCGGACGAATCCGCCATTACGGGTGAATCGGTCCCGGTGAGCAAGCGCGCCATGGACGGTTTGCCCCCGGAAACCCCTCTGGGCGACCGGAAAAACATGGTCATTTCCTCCACGGTTATCACCAACGGCCGGGCCGTTTGCGTGGTCACTGGCACCGGCATGGACACTGAAGTGGGCCGTATCGCTGGTCTGCTGATGAAAGAGGGGGATACCGAGACTCCGCTCCAGCGGAAAATGGCAGAGATATCCAAGGTCCTGTCCTTTATCTGCCTGTGTGTCTGCGCCATCATGTTCGGCGTAGGGCTTTTACAGGGAAGGCCCTTACTGGAGATGTTCATGACGGCCGTATCCCTGGCCGTGGCCGCAATTCCCGAAGGGCTTCCCGCCATCGTCACCATCGTGCTGGCCCTTGGCGTACAACGGATGGTAAAACGGCATGCCATCGTGAAAAAGCTCCCGGCCGTGGAGACGTTGGGCTGTGCCGGCGTCATCTGTTCCGACAAGACAGGCACCCTCACTCAGAACAAAATGACGGTAGTGGAGGTCTGGTCGGCGGACGGTCAGCATAAGGCGGAAGCGCTGACGGTAGGCACGCTGTGCAGTGATGCAAAGCTGAAAATAAACGGCGGCGTGCCCGACTCCACAGGGGATCCCACAGAGACCGCCCTGGTGGACGCGGCATTTCGACTGGGTATCGACCAAAACACGCTGGAGCACCAGATGCCCCGGCGCGCGGAGCTGCCCTTCGACTCTGAGCGCAAGCTGATGAGTACCGTACATCCCATGCCGGGCGGTGGATTCCGTATCATGACCAAGGGTGCACCGGATGTGCTGCTCTCCCGCTGCGTTCAGGTGCTGAGCTCCGGTGCCCTCCCGCTGGATTTGGCTCAAAAGCGGAAAATTTCAGCGGCCAATGAGGACATGGCTTCCCGCGCCCTGCGGGTACTGGGCATGGCTTACCGGGATGTGCCTGACCTTCCGTCCTCTCTGACCTCCGAAACGCTGGAAACCGGGCTGACTTTTGTGGGACTTGTGGGCATGATCGACCCGCCCCGGCGGGAGGTAGGTCAGGCAGTGGCCGCATGTTATGCCGCCGGGATTCGTCCTGTCATGATTACCGGCGACCACAAACTGACCGCCGTGGCCATTGCACGGGAGCTGAATATCTTCCGAAACGGGGACCTTGCGGTCACCGGCGAGGACCTGGACTTCATGCCACAGGAGCTGCTGGAGGAGGATGTGGAAAAGTTCTCCGTCTACGCCCGTGTTTCGCCGGAACATAAAACTCGCATCGTCAAGGCCTGGCAAAAAAAAGGCCGCGTTGTGGCCATGACGGGCGATGGAGTCAATGACGCGCCCGCCCTTAAATCGGCCGATATCGGCTGTGCCATGGGTATCACCGGTACCGATGTAGCCAAGGGTGCAGCGGATATGATCCTGACCGACGACAATTTTACCACGATTGTCAGTGCCGTGGAACAGGGCCGCGGTATCTATGCCAACATCAAAAAGGCCATTCATTACTTACTCTCCTGCAACATCGGCGAGATTCTCACCATCTTTTTCGCCACTGTGTTGGATTTTCACCAGATGCCGCTGATTCCGGTGCAGCTTCTGTGGCTGAACCTGGTGACCGACTCTCTGCCCGCCCTGGCTCTGGGTGTGGAGCCCGTAGAGAAGGGCGTTATGGATCAGGCGCCACGCGACACCCACGAGAGCCTGTTTGCCCACGGATTTGCCGTCCGGCTGGCGTGGCAGGGCATGATGGTGGGCGCGCTGACCCTGCTGGCTTATTGGCTGGGCGAATACATTTTATCCAACCCCCTGACGGCGGATGCCACCGCCAATACCATGGCTTTTGCCACTTTGACCTTGTGCCAGTTGTTCCACGCATTCGATGTGCGCAGTGAGTACCACTCTCTGTTTTATATCGGCGTGCTGTCTAATCCGGCCATGAACCGGGCTTTCCTTATCGGCCTTTTCATGCAGCTGGCCGTGCTGTGCCTGCCCCCCCTGCAGGCAGTGTTTTCCACCACGACGCTGGATTTGGTGGAATGGCTGGCCGTGCTGGCGCTGGCGGTATCCCCTGTGGTGATCTGTGAGTTGGTCAAAAAGCTGAGCAGTCCGGTTCCCCACAATAATTAATATGACGCCGTCCGGCCCAATCTTGGACCGGACGGCGTCCGTCTTATCTTTTACCTATCAGGAAGATTTTTTTGATGAATTCGGGATGGCTTATTCACTCTCCTGGTCCAGTTCCGCCTGTGTGATCATCTGGCTGGCAAGCCCCAGGCGGTCCAGTACCGCCAGCGTATCGGTGGCGGTGGTCTGCACCGTGATCGTTATTTGGCTGATATAGCCGTTAGCCTTTTCATAATTGTCAGAATCGTTCTGGGGTACCATATAATAAGTGTTATTGCCATGACGATTGGCGTCATCCTCCGATATCATATAGCGGAGCCGCAGGTCGTTATAATAGCAGTTCTCCTCCCGCTGGTCATCATCGAACAGGTAGCGCCGCCCGATACGTCCCGCGGCCAGATCAGAGCGCACCGCCTCCAGCAGAGCATTTCGGTCCTGCGTGCTGAAGCTGTACTCCGTCTCGCCCTGGCTGTCATGCAGAGTCATCGTTGCCTCCATCAGCTGCTCTTTACCGATCCACTGGGGGAAATAGGTCTCCTCCAGCAGCTCAGGGCGATTGATCAGCACAGTCAGGAGCGAAGCGGCGGAGTCCGGGTCATCCAGGTCCTCCCTGTAGAGCACTACATCATAACTGCGCCGGATGGTTCCGCCGTTTTTCAAATGATAGGACACCTGAATGTTTTCCATAATGGCGTCTTCTCCCACGTTATGGTTCCCGTTCCTCTGGTCGGAACTGTTTAGCGGCCTCGCGTCCAGGACCGCGCGGTGCAGGCTGGTAACGAACTTGATGACCTCCGGGTCATCGCTGCTGGTCGACATATTCTGGGCACTGTCATAAGGCCGAGAATACAGACCATTTACTTCCACGGAGGCCACCTGTTCCGGTTCGGGTATCCGCTGTTCGAATCCGGTCAAATCCTGCGCGGTACCCATTACCAGGACCGCTAAGACAACAGCCAGAATCACAAATCCCTTCCATGTGTTTTTAAACACCCGGAAGCTCTTTTCCAACAGCATCGCGGCGATAAAGTACCCCACGCCGCCGCAGAGGATGATGCATATGGTCAGCATAGCGGTACCCTCGTCCAGCCGTGAGAAAAAGGTATCATAGAGGAACGTACCCAGTGTGAGCGCAGTACAGACCCCCATACCATATTTGAATACCGGACGCACCCAGCATACCGATACCACATCGCCGGCACTCTCCAGCTGGCGGCGGCGATAGACGGCCAGCGCCACACCGGTCAGAATCAGCCCCACGAGCGCGTAGAGCATGATATACTGCAGCCCGTAAAATGTGGAACCCGTTACCGTGAGCTGATCCGGACTGTATGTGTGGTCGCAGCGCACGCTGTCCAGCAGTTTAGCCACAGGCGTCAGCCAGACGGCGGCAGCGCGGACATCCGGCAACCCATCAAAGCCATAGAGCAGCTGCTGAAGCAGATATTCAATCAGCATCTCCATGGTCAGGGGCAAAGCGCTGAGAATGGTGTAAAATGCGGGCAGCGCCAGCAGATTTCCTGTAAACATGGCGCAGAATACGGCAAAGGAATAGAAAAACAGTGCCAGCAGAATCTGCACGGCCAGCCATAACGCCAGATGGAACAGGTCCACATAGCCGCACGCGGCCTCCGCCCCCAGCGTCAGCAGAAATACCACCAACGCCGGGGGGACCAGAAAAGAGAGTCCGGAGAGGTAATTGGTGAGGAACAGTCCGCTCCGCCGGATGGGCAGTGCGTGATAAAAAGCCGCGCTCCTGCTCTGGTACAAATAGGAAAACACTGCCATGGCGGCCAGCAGACCGAACACCGTCATAATGCCAATACTGGCCTCGGCAGTCAGCCTCGGCACCGTGACGCGGGCGAAGTACTCTGGAATGGAACTCGCTTCCATATAAGAATCGGACTGGTCCAGCAGCAGATTGAGCGGCAGCAGGAACAGCCAGATTACACCATAGAGGCTCCAGATTGGCCAGTACCGCGCCATGTTTTTCCAGTAGAGCGTTTTATTAAAGCACGATATCCCGGACCGCATAGTCCTCACCTCCCAGTTCATAAATAAAGATCTCCTCCAGCGTGAGAGGCAGCGCGTCCATCAGAATAGGGGAATAGACCGCCAGACGGTTGGTCACCTCGGTGGCGCTGCCCCGGACAATAAGCGTATGGATACGGCCCACCTGTGACACATGGAGTACCTCCATATCGTCCGGCAGTTCCGGCAGCTCTTTCTCCTGAAATACCACCTGCATCTTCACCAAATTTTCCTGCAGATCGGACAGAGACCGCTCGATCAGCACCTTGCCCCGGTTAAGAACGCCCACATGGTCGCACACGTCCTCCAGTTCCCGCAGGTTGTGGGAGGAGACCAGCACGGTCGTGCCGCAATCCGCCACATCGCCCATCAGCAGGGACCACACCTGGCGGCGCATCACGGGGTCCAGACCATCCACCGGCTCATCCAGTACCAGCAGATCGGGCCGGGTGCACAGTGCCAGCCAGAAAACAGCCTGCTTCTGCATCCCCTTGGACAGACGGCGGATGGGCTGTTTCTCGTCTACTGTCTGGAATGCATCCTTCAGCGCCTCATATCTCTTTTCGTCAAACCGCGGATAAAAACCCCGGTAGAATTTCATCATGTCCCGGGTGGAGGCGGACAGGAAATAGTACAGTTCGTCGGGGATGGTTGCAATGTGTGCCTTCACGGCCGGGTTTTCATAGACAGGCTCCCCCGCCACCAGCACCTGTCCGGAGTCCTGCCGATATACACCGGTGATGTGGCGCAGGATGGTGGATTTTCCCGCCCCATTGGGGCCCACCAGGCCGTAAATCGACCCATTCGGTACCGTCATGGTCAGCCCGTCCAGCGCCCGAAATCCATCAAAGGTCTTGACCACGTCTTTTACTTCGATCATCGGGCCTGCCCCTCCCTTCCGTTTGCTTTCTGAATGCGGTGTGCCAGCTCCTCCGTCGTCATACCGAGGAACAGCAGCTCCGTCGCCGCCGCGTCGAACTGCCCCAGCAACGTCTCCCGCCGGGCCAGGCTTCCGTCGCCTTTTCCGGCGGCAAATGAGCCCTTTCCAACTATGGTATAAAGATACCCTTCCTGCTCCAGCGCCTCGTAGGCCCGCTGGATTGTGTTGGGGTTGATGGCCAGCGTACCCGCCAGCGCCCGCACCGAAGGGAGCTTTTCCCCCATCTGGATGGCCCCCGTCACCATAAGGCGGCGCAGACCCTCTTTTACCTGTTCATAAATAGGCCGGGCATCCCGATAATTCAGGCTGAACATAACCGCCCTCCTTTCTGTTACTGTCCAAGACTGTACCATGTGCCTTAGTACACTTAATATACGGCATCCACTCGGAGTAAATCTTTAAGAAAACCTTACATTTCAGCATTCTTTATTTTAAATCGGACAAACGTAAGAAAATTTTCAGGAATTTCTCCCTGTTTTTTTATACCATACGGCCAGTTTGCGTTTATAATAAAGATGTCATGTTTTCGGTATTCTGACTGGAAAGGAATCGTGAATCCTATATTATGCGTTACAGCATTAATCTTCGCTGTTATGTCGCCTGTGTCCAGGACCTCCTGGACAGCCCTCAGGTACAGTCCATGCGTCAGATTCCCCATCATCCCGGCGTTAACTGCTACGACCATTCGGTATTTGTTTCATACGTGGCTTTTCGGCTGGCCCGCCGGTGCAGCCTGAACTACATGGCGGCCGCACGAGGCGGCCTGCTTCACGATCTTTACCTTTATAATTCCCACGACCGGAGCCAGTATGAGGGTAATCAGTGCTTTGCCCATCCAAAGGCCGCCCTGCGCAATGCCCGGGCCCTATGTGCCGACCTGACGCCCATGGAGGAAAATATTATTATTTCCCATATGTGGCCGCTGGCCCGACGGATGCCCCACAGCCGCGAGGCCGTGATCGTAGGCCTTTCCGACAAACTGTGTGCTGCCATGGAGGTTTTTGGTCTGTACCGTTATCTGAAGCGTAAGCCGCACTTACCTGCTCCGGCGTGATAGCCAACTACATCTTAAAAAAAACGAGATTTTTGTACGTTTCCCCCATTTCTTAAATATTTTTGCAAATTTTCGTGCAAATCTTGCCTGTTCTTGCTATAATGATTGCAGTATGACCTTGCACGGTCCAGTATGTTTCCCTGTCAATTCTATTTCCTCTGAAGGGAGCTTTCAATATGCGTTCCTTGGGTGCCATTGTTTTTTTACCGCGGGAGAGCGCGGAAACCCGCTCGCTTCTGCTGGAGGATATTCTGTTCGACCCCGCCGCTTTCTGGCTGGCTGAAAGCCTAAAGACATCCGGGGTAGACCGCTTCCTGGTGGTCTGTCACGACGATGACCGGGCCGCAGCAGCCGCCTGTTTCCCGGAGGACACCATTTTTGTCACCACGG
This sequence comes from Intestinimonas sp., assembly GCA_022653075.1. Classification (GTDB taxonomy): domain Bacteria; phylum Bacillota; class Clostridia; order Oscillospirales; family Oscillospiraceae; genus Intestinimonas. The sequence goes on along the minus strand of JALCSB010000012.1, from coordinate 76,341 downwards.
GAGCCGACGATGCACAGAATATTCTATCCGCCTTTTTGGCCGCCCAGGCCGGACCGGTCACGGTGGTCACCCGCCCGGTACTTCCCGCGCCCGCCGGAGTCCGCTGGAATCTTTCCGGCCCCACAGGCCTGTACCACATCGACGCAGCCGGACTGTCCGCCGCGTTGACGGAGGGCGGCGATTTTGAGCAGATTCTCGCCCGGAACGGTACGGAGGCAGAGGCTGCGCTGGCCTACCCACTCCGCAGGGGCTGCGCTGAGCGCATGGAATTGGAACAGGCCGCCCGTCAGTTAGGCGTGCGGCGAATGCTGGAGGCAGGTATCCGTCTGGTGGACCCCAACACGGTCTATGTCGGTCCGGCCGTCACCGTAGGTGCGGGTTCTTCTCTGCTGCCCGGTACCATTCTCTGCGGCCGTACGCAGATCGGCGCTGGCTGCGAGATCGGCCCCAACAGCAAAATTCGTAACTGCCGGGTGGGCGACCGGGTAACGGTGAACGCCTCCCAGCTTAACGAGAGCACGGTGGAGAGCGACACCACCGTTGGGCCTTTTGCCTACATCCGCCCCAATTGCCATATAGGTCAGTCCGTCAAGGTGGGCGACTTCGTGGAGCTGAAAAACTCCACCATCGGCGACGGCACCAAGATCTCCCACCTAACCTACGTGGGAGACTCCGATGTGGGCAGCCATGTGAACTTTGGCTGCGGCACAGTTACGGTGAACTATGACGGCACCGCCAAATACCGCACCACCATTGGTGATCACGCCTTTATCGGATGTAACACCAATCTGGTGGCTCCCGTGAAGGTAGGTGACGGAGCCTATACCGCCGCCGGCTCCACAATTACCGACGACGTACCCGGCGACAGCCTGGCCATTGCCCGCAGTGCCCAAACGGTCAAGGTCCAGTGGGTTGCCAAGCGCCGCAAACGCGGCAGACGCTGAACTGTCCGGCGGGGATGCGTTCCGCCGTATGGATAAAGACCGCAGAACAGTAAAAACGAAATTGAGAGGGATGCTTCATGATCTCACATGGGAAAGATATCAAAATTTTTACCGGCAATTCAAACCGACCTCTAGCAGAGAGTATCTGCAAGGACTTGGGAACCCAACTCGGTGACGCCGAGGTCGGCTGTTTCTCCGATGGAGAGAACTTTGTCTCCATTTACGAAACTGTCCGCGGTTCCGACGTATTTGTGGTTCAGTCCACCTGTTCCCCTGTCAATGACAATTTGATGGAAATGCTTATTATGATTGACGCGCTTCGTCGCGCTTCCGCCGGCCGCATTACCGCCGTGATCCCCTACTTTGGTTATGCCCGGCAGGATCGAAAAACCAAACCCCGCGACCCCATTTCCGCCAAATTGGTGGCCAATCTTATCACCCGCGCCGGCGCCGACCGCGTGCTGACGATGGATCTGCACGCCTCTCAGATTCAGGGCTTCTTTGACATTCCCGTGGACAATTTGGTTGGTAATCCCATTTTTGTGAAGTTTTTCCGTGAACAGTTCAGCGGCCAGGAAGACAATGTGGTGGTGGTTTCCCCCGATGTAGGCTCGGTAGCCCGCGCCCGTACGTTTGCTCAGAAACTGGGCATGGGCCTTGCCATTGTGGATAAGCGCCGGCAGAAGGCCAATTCTTCCGAGGTCATGAATATCATCGGTGACGTCCGGGGAAAAAAGGTTATTCTGTTCGACGACATGGTGGACACTGCCGGCTCTATCTGCGGTGCCGCGCAGGCGCTGGTGGATCTGGGCGGTGCCACGGAGGTCTTCTCCTGCGCTTCCCACGGTGTCCTCTCCGGCCCTGCCATCGAGCGGATTCAGAAGAGCGTTATCAAAGAGATGGTGTTTCTCGACACGGTTCCCCCGCGCCCGGAGGTAAAGTGTGATAAGATCAAGTATGTATCGGTATCCCACATGTTTGCCGAGGCTATCGAGCGCATCTATGAGGAGATCTCGGTCTCCAAGCTGTTTATTTGATTTCTGACTGTTCTGCACATTGGACCGGGACGGGGCCACGCCCCGGTCCGGTCCTTGGCTTATTTGAGGTGTAACCGATGCTGTTTGGAAGAAGCGGCGGGGTAGACTGGCTGGTCGTCTGCCTTGGCAATCCCGGCGACCAGTACGAAAATACCCGCCACAATGTGGGGTTTCGGGTGGCAGACGAGCTGGCGGAACGGAAGGGCATCCCCATTCAGCGGCTTAAATTCCGCGCCCTTACCAATACCGCCGAATTGGGCGGGCAGAGGGTGCTGCTTATGAAACCCATAACGTATATGAATCTGTCTGGCGAGGCGGCCCGGGAAGCCGCGGCTTTTTACAAGGTCCCGCCCCAGCGAATTCTGGTGGTGTCCGATGACGTGGCGCTTCCCGTGGGCCGGCTGCGACTGCGTCGTTCTGGCAGCGCCGGAGGACACAACGGTCTCAAAAATCTGATCAGCCAATTGGGGACCGACCAGTTTCCCCGGGTACGGATCGGCGTTGGAGCCAAGCCCCATCCGGACTACGATATGGCCGACTGGGTCCTGGGCAAATTCCAGAGTGCGGACAAGGCGGCCATTGACGCAGCCATTCCACGCGCCGCGGACGCGGTGGAAGCCGTCCTTCGTGACGGCATGGACCACGCCATGAACGCGTTTAACAGCAGGAGCTGAGCAGCGGGCGCACAGCTGCAATCTCTTTGATTCGGCGGTAGACATCCATGAAAGGTTCCTTTTCTCATCAACTTGAACGTATTCTGCCCCGGTATGCCGTCTTGCCCCTTGCGGCAAGCGTAGTGCTAAACTCCGCCGTGTACTATGGCGGCAGGCTTCTGGCGGCAGGTCGCCGGCACTTTGACCTTTCCACGGACTTGGACCGGCTTCTCCCGTTTGTACCGGCCTTTATCGTCATTTACGTTCTCTCTTTCGCATTCTGGATTGTCGGGTATCTCGTCATCGGCCGGGAAAGCCGGTCCGTATGCTTTGAAGTACTGGCCGCAGAGCAGATTTCCAAGCTGTTCTGTCTGGTGTTCTTCGTTGTGCTTCCCACAACCATGATCCGGCCACCGGTTTTGTCGGATGGCTTTCTTTACGACCTGACCCGTCTGATTTATCGCCTGGATGCGCCGGACAATTTGTTCCCATCCATTCACTGCCTGGAGAGCTGGTTCTGCTTTCGCGGCGCCATGAAATGCAAAAAAGTGAACCGCCCCTATCGCATATTCTGCCTTGTAGCCGCGCTTCTGGTTTTTACCTCCACCATTCTGGTCAAGCAGCATGTGCTGGCCGATGTGCTGGGCGGTGTGGCGGCGGCCGAACTCGGGCTGTTTCTATCCCGGAAAATCGGCGCAGGCAAATTATACGTATTTATAGAGCGGAAATGGATGGTATCATGAAAAAAAACAAAAAAATCTGGTTTGTGGTATTTCTCTGTCTGACAGCCGGTACATTATACGGCATAATCGCGCAGAGCAAGTCCTTCTCTTTTCGTGCTTTTTTGCAGTATATTACCGGTGCCTCTCCAACGTGGACGGCGTTAGCCGTGGTCTGCATGTTCGGATTTGTCCTTTTCGAGGGACTGGGGCTGCTCCATATCTCCCGTTCCCTGGGATACCGGCGCAGTGTGAGCAGTGGTACGGCCTATTCGGCAGCAGATATTTTTTTCTCCGCTATCACCCCGTCCGCCACGGGCGGCCAGCCTGCGTGCGCCTGCTGCATGATAAAGGACGGTATTCCCGCCGCCGTCACCACGGTAACGCTTCTTCTGAACCTGGTGATGTACCTGGTTGCGCTCATCGTTATCGGAGGGTTCTGTTTTTTGGTTCGGCCGGCGGTTTTTTTTGTTTTTAGTCCACTATCCCGCTTTTTGATCATCTTGGGTTATCTCATCCTATTTTTCCTGGTGGTTACCTTTCTGTTGCTGGTCTTTAAGGAAAAAATCGTGAGGAAGATCGCCGACTGCTGCCTTCTTCTGCTTCATAAGATTCATTTGGTCCGCGACCAGGAGCTGTGGCACAAACGGCTTGCCAAACTGGAACAGGAGTATAAGGCATGCTCCGACGCCGTTCGGCAAAACAAGAAAATGCTGATTATGGCATTTTTCTACAATCTTTTTCAGCGTGTTTCCCTCATCTTTGTCTCCGTATGCGTCTTCCTGGGGGTGGGGGGCCGCCTCTCCTCCTGGCCCGACGTCTGGTTTGTACAAAGTCTGGTGACCATTGGCTCCAACTCCGTGCCAGTCCCCGGAGCCGTGGGCGTGGCCGACTATCTGTTTTTGGACGGCTTTCGTTCTCTCACGGCGGATACGGTCAGTATCGAGTTGTTAAGCAGGGGAATTTCCTTTTACTGCTGCATAATCCTGTGCGGTCTGATCGCCTGGGGCTGGATCATATCGTACGAAAGAGTCGCGAAGCGGCGCAAACATCGTCAAGGAGAGAAAGAACTATGATCGGTTACTTTGATTACACCGTCTTACTGACTTATGCCTCGGCCATCTCCGCTTCTATCGGTATTTTTGTCTCGCTTTCGGGAACCGGCCACCCATACTTCGGCGTGCTGTTTCTGATGATTTCCGGCCTGTGCGACGCATTTGACGGACAGGTGGCAAGAACGAAAAAGAACCGTACCCTGCAGGGGAAAAATTTTGGCATCCAGATTGATTCGCTTTCCGACCTGATCGCGTTTGGCGTTCTGCCTGCGTGCATTGGTGCCGCGCTGTACCGGTGTTTTTCCCGCGCGTTAATCCGGCCCGGCCATGCCCTGGTCCTGAAAATCCCTTACCCCGTCCTGGTAGCAGTGTTCGCCCTGTATATTTTAGCGGCCCTCATTCGGCTGGCATATTATAATGTCACGGAGGAGGAACGGCAGGGGACCGAGGGCGGAAAGCGGCGGTGGTATACCGGCCTGCCTGTCACCTCCTCCGCCCTGATTTTTCCCACCTTTCTGCTGATGCAGGAATGTATCGGTGTGGACCTCTCCCTAGGCTATTACCTGCTTCTGCTGCTGACCGGGGCGACCTTCCTATCCAAAATCCGGATTCCAAAGCCCCATATGATGGCAATTATGATTATGATTGCCGTAGGAGCCGTGGAACTGGGGTTTTTGATGGCAGCCAGGCATCTGTTCCATGGATGACTACATAAACGGCGGAGAGGAACCCTCTGCCTTGCTTTCCTTTTTTTATGACACGGCACTGGGCCGCCTATTGCTGCATGGCCTGACTTGTCCCGCTGTTTCCGCGCTCTGCGGCCGCTACCTGGACAGCCCTGTCTCACAGCTTCATATTGCGTCCTTCGCGCGGAAAAATCATATTAATCTCAATGACTACGAGTCGCGGGATTACAAAAGCTTCAATGATTTCTTCACCCGCAGAATCCGGGACGGCCTGCGCCCGGTGGACCCAGCGGACGACAGCCTAATCGCTCCATGCGATGGCAGGCTTTCCCTATATCGAATTACCAAAAACGCGTCATTTTCCGTTAAGGGCAGCCGCTACTCCGTGGCGGATTTTCTGGGTGGATCTTCCGCCGCCGCACACTATGCAAACGGTCTTTGCCTCATTTTTCGCCTGTGTGTGGGCGACTATCACCGATACTGTTATGTAGACAGCGGTGTTCCGGAGGACAGTGTCTTTATCCCTGGTATTCTGCATACAGTCCGCCCCATCGCTCTGCGGAGATACCCGGTGTTCATCCAGAACAGCCGGGCTTATACCATTCTGCACACAGAGCACTTCGGTACCGTCGCTCAAATCGAGGTGGGGGCTCTACTGGTGGGCAGAATTCAAAACCACCCGCAGAGCGGTCCGGTGCGCAAAGGCGAGGAAAAGGGCATGTTCCTCTATGGCGGCTCCACCGTAGTGGTGCTCCTGGAAGACGGCGTGGCGCGGCTTCCCGAACCCTACTTCGAGCGGACCAGGCGTGGCGAAGAAGTGCTGGTAAAATATGGTCAAAAAATCGGCACAGCGGGCCGTTAAAACGTAAGCTGGATGGCAGTTGCGCTGGGGGCTTTTTTACCCTTATGGCTTCCATATTTTTCTATTTACTGAAAAGGGAGTTTTGTCATGAGTCTTTTGGTATCCATTCTGGACCGGGTTCCGGAATTTTCCCGGCTGCTGGCTGCGCTGGACAGCGGCCGCTGTCCAGCGGCGGTATCCGGGCTTTCCGCTGTCCACCGGGCCCACTTTGCCGCTGGAATCCATGAGAAAACCGGCCGTCCTCTGCTGCTGCTGTGCGCGGATGAACGGGAGGCCCGCCGGTTGGCCGACGACCTGACCGCCTTCACAGGCAAGCCAGCGCTTCAGCTTCCCGCCCGGGAGTTTACCTTTCACAATGCCGCTGTAGTCTCCCGTCAATGGGAACACCGGCGGCTGTCTGTTCTACGGCGGATGGCAACGGGCGACGCGCCCCTGGTGGTAGCCACGGTGGACGCACTGATGCAGCGTACCATGCCCCGTCCCCTGCTGATGCAGGCGGCCCAGACCCTGCGCATGGGGGAGAGCCATAATCTCCCGGAGCTGGCGGAGCAACTGGCGGCCGCGGGCTACAGCCGGTGTCAGCAGGTGGAGGGCGTGGGTCAGTTTTCGCTTCGGGGCGGTATTCTGGACTTTTACTCTCCCATCTTTTCCAAACCTGTGCGGGCGGAGTTTTTTGGTGATGAAATCGACTCCATGGGTCTGTTTGATCCGGTCACCCAGCGGCGGACCGAGAATATAAAGCAGGCCGAGATTCTTCCGGCTGCGGAGGTATTGCCCCAGTTCACCCCCGGCGGTGTATCCGGCCTGCGGAAGGCGGTGGACGGGCTCATTGACCGGGCCGGGCAGAATGAGGCCCTTCTGCGCACCTTGCGAGAGGACCGTGAGAAACTGGAATCCGGCCTCGTTTTTCCCGCGCTGGACCGGTATCTGGCCCTCATCTATCCCAAAATGGCCACGGCGGCCGACTATCTGCCTGCGGAAGGCGTAGTCCTGTTCTGTGAAAGTCCCCGGGTGGCCGAGCGCGCGAAAAATTACCAGTGGCAGATGGACGAGGACGTCCGCGCCCTACTGGAGGCCGGAAAGGTAGCCGGTGAGGCGGCCTGTTTCATCCGCACACCGCAGGAGCTGCTGCATACCCTGAGCGACTGGCCCGTGGTCTATCTGGATTCTTTTTCCACGTCCGGCTATCCGCTGCGGCCCCGCGCTCTGCTGGACGTGATAGCCAAACAGCTCCCCTCCTACGGCGCCAGTCTGGAAACCGCCGCTACCGACTTGGCCCACTATCAAAACACCGGCTTCGGCACCATGGTCCTAGCGGCCAACGAACAGCGCTGCCTTAACCTCCAGTCCCTGCTGCGGGAGCAGAAGGTCCGTTCCGCCGTGGACTTTGCTTTGCACGCTCTGCCGGAGCCGGGCCGATCAGTCATCGCGGTGGGCGGTCTTTCCGCCGGGTTTGAATACCCAGACGCCCGCCTCGCCGTTCTTACAGAGGGACACGCGTCATCGGAAAAGAAGCGAAAGCACCGACCCACCACCAATCGTCAGAAGCTGGACAGCTACGCCGACCTGACTCCCGGCGACCTGGTGGTACACGAACACCATGGCATCGGCCGCTACGTGGGTATGGTAAAAATGCAGGTGGACGGCGTCAGCAAGGACTATGTAAAGCTGGCCTATGCGGGGGCGGATACCCTGTACGTCCCAGCCACCCAACTGGATCTGATTTCCAAATATATCGGTGCCGGCGAGGACTCGGAGCGGAAAAAACTTTCCAAATTGGGCGGGACCGACTGGGAAAAAGCAAAGACTCGCGCCAGAAAAGCCGTCAAGGACTTGGCTAAGGGTCTGATTCAGCTTTACGCCCAGCGGCAGAGAGTCCCAGGCTTCGCCTTTTCACCCGACTCCCCCTGGCAGCGGGAATTCGAGGAGCAGTTTGAGTTTAGCGAAACCGAAGACCAGCTTCGCTGTATCGACGAAATCAAGGCGGATATGGAGCAGCCCCGGCCCATGGACCGGCTGTTGTGCGGCGACGTGGGCTACGGGAAAACCGAGGTGGCCTTCCGCGCCATCATGAAATGTGTCCTGGACGGTAAGCAGGCCGCCATTCTGGTCCCTACCACCGTCCTGGCCCGACAGCACTATCTGACCGCGATTCGCCGGTTTTCCCGGTTCCCGGTGGACATCGACGTAATCAGCCGGTTTCGCACCGCCGCCCAGATGAAGGAGACCCTGCGGAAGGTGCGGGACGGCTCCGTGGACCTGCTTATCGGCACCCATCGCCTGTTGCAGAAGGACGTGGTGTTTAAGGACCTGGGGCTTCTCGTGGTGGATGAGGAACAGCGCTTCGGCGTTACTCACAAGGAAAAGCTGAAGGAGCTCTCCCGCCAGGTGGACGTACTGACTCTGTCCGCCACTCCCATTCCGCGCACGCTCAATATGGCCCTGTCCGGTATCCGGGACATGTCCACGCTGGAGGAGCCGCCGGTGGACCGTCAGCCTGTGCAAACCTATGTGCTGGAGCATGACTGGTCGGTGCTGGCCGACGCCATGAATCGGGAACTGGAACGGGGCGGACAGGTATACTACCTCCACAATCGAGTGGAGACCATCGAGCGCACCGCCGGGCAGATCGCCCGTCTGCTGCCGGACGCCCGCGTAGGGGTCGGCCACGGTAAAATGACGCAGGATGAGCTGTCCGATGTAATGAGCCGCATGACCGACGGCGACCTGGATATTCTGGTCTGCACCACGATTATTGAAACCGGAATTGATATTCCCAATGTAAATACCCTGGTTATCGAGGATGCCGACCACATGGGACTGGCGCAGCTCCACCAGCTCCGGGGCCGGGTGGGCCGCTCCTCCCGCCGGGCGGCCGCCTATCTGACCTACCGGAAGGGAAAGGTGCTCACCGAAATCTCCGCCAAGCGGCTGTCTGCCATTCGGGAGTATGCGGAGTTCGGCTCCGGCTTCAAAATCGCCATGCGTGACCTGGAGATCCGGGGCGCGGGGAACGTACTGGGTCCGGAGCAGTCGGGTTTCCTGCTCAGTGTGGGCTACGACATGTATTTGAAGCTGCTGGAGGACGCCGTGCTGGAGGAGCAGGGTGAAAAACCCCGGCAGCAGACGGAGTGCTCCGCCGACTTGACCGTGGCCGCCGCCATTCCGGATCGGTATGTGCCGGCGCCGGAGCAGCGCATGGACCTATATCGCCGTATCGCCCGCATCCGCAGCGAAGAGGAGGCCGACGACCTGATGGACGAACTCATCGACCGCTACGGCGATCCGCCGCGCCCGGTGAACAACCTGATCTCAGTTGCTCTTCTGCGGGCCGAAGCCGCTCAGTTCGGCATCACCGAGATCTCCCAGAAGGGCGACCGGCTGCTCTTTACCGTCCCGGACGCCGACCTGGCCCGGATTGTGGCGCTGTGTTCGTCACCCGGCTATCGGGGCCGGTTGGTTATCGCGGCCGGCAGCACACCGTGCCTGGCCCTCAAGGTGCGCCGGGGCGAGGATACCCTGAAACTCAGCACCCGCCTGGTCTCCGATTTCCGGCAGACCGTGATCGCGCAAAGCTGAGTACGTAATCGCATCTGTTCCGATGAACAGAACGCGTTTGTATCGAAACTCCATTTTTTTAGGAAACTGTGTTCTATTTTATGCTTTCGCCATATCTTTCACATTTTTTCTCCCCTTATTAGTTGAAAAATCTAAAACCATGATTGCTTTTTCAAAATCATCTGGTATAATAAAACACGACATTTGAGCCAAGAGGCTCTAATTTTAATTCCAAAAAACGGAGGTCAAAAAAATGAAAGAGGTCTATATCGTAAACTGTTGCCGTACCGCCATTGGTAGCTTCGGCGGTGCCCTGAAGAATACACCCGCCCCTGAGCTGGGCGCTATCACCGTAAAAGAAGCGCTGAAGCGCGCCAATGTGAAGCCTGAGCAGGTCGATGAGGTAATGTTCGGCTGCGTGCTGACTTCGGCCCTGGGCCAGAATCCGGCCCGCCAGGTCTCCATCAAGGCCGGCATCCCCTACTCCGTTCCCGCCTACACCGTGGGCATGGTCTGCGGCTCCGGCATGAAGGCCGTCATTGAAGCCGCCCGTACCATCGTAGCCGGCGACGCAGACATCATCGTGGCCGGCGGTACTGAAAACATGTCCGCCGCCCCCTATGCTCTGCCTAATGAGCGCTGGGGCGCCCGCATGGGGGACAAGAAAGTGGTCGACAGCATGATTAAGGACGGCCTATGGGACGCGTTCAACAACTACCACATGGGTACCACCGCCGAGAATATCTGCGATATCTGGGGCATTAGCCGCAAGGAACTGGACGAGTTCGGCGTCGCTTCCCAGCAGAAGGCCGAAGCAGCTCAGGTTTCCGGTCGGTTTGACGACGAGATTGTTCCCGTACCGGTCAAGGTCAAGAAGCAGGTCGTGGACTTCAAAGTCGATGAGTTCCCCCGTCACGGAACCACCATGGAGAGCGTTTCCAAGCTGAAGGGCGCGTTCCCGGTTGGCCCCGAGTCCCCCAATCCCCAGGTTGTCCACACTTTCGAGCCCACCTGCACTCAGGATTCTCCCGATAAGGGCCAGCAGCGTGTGACCGCCGCCAACGCCTCCGGCATCAATGACGGCGCCGCCGCTCTCATCGTGGCTTCCGGCGAGGCGGTTAAGAAATACGGTCTCAAGCCCATGGCCAAGCTGGTCTCCTGGGGTCAGGGCGGCGTCGATCCCAAGATTATGGGTGTAGGTCCCGTGGTCTCCTCCCGTCAGGCCATGAAGAAGGCCAATCTCACCATCGACGACATGGATCTGGTCGAAGCCAATGAGGCATTTGCCGCTCAGTCCATCGCGGTTGCACGTGAGCTTCACTTTGACATGAAGAAGGTTAACGTTAACGGTGGTGCTATTGCCCTGGGTCACCCCGTGGGCTGCTCCGGCGCACGTATTATCGTCACTCTGCTGTACGAGATGGAAAAGCGTCCCGAGGCCAAAAAGGGTCTGGCTACCCTATGCATCGGCGGTGGGCAGAGCACGGCCACGATCTTTGAGAAGTGCTGATTAATTAAAGCAATTTAAAATTCAGGGGCCGGCGGTGCACATGCACCGCCGGCTTTTTGTCCGCCATTCCATTTTGGTTCTCTTTTTATAAAAACAGTCAGCCCAGGATACGTAGACCTTCTCCTGGGCTGACTGTTTTCCGATGTTGTTATCTCTGATACTCGAACTCCAAATTGTAGAGGGAGACAGTATCTCCGTTCTGGATTCCCATACTCTCCAGCCGCTGGAATAAACCGGATTCACGCAGTATACGGTCAAACCAGTTGCGGGACTCAAAATCCCCAAAGTTCACGTTGGCCATCAGGTGCTGAAGCCAAGGACCTTCCACAATCCAGGTGTCATCCACATGTTGAATGGTAAGTTCTCCACTGGTATCCACCTTAGGCGGTGCGGGAACATAGTCCGGCTCATATACCGTGACGGGAGGCAGATGGGCCAGTTCCCCGGCGGCGGCACGCATCAGCTCCTCTACCCCTTGATGGGCGGCAGCGGACAGCTCAAAAAAGCGCATACCGCGCTGGGTTACATAGGTGCGCAGTGCCTCCAGCCCGGTGCGGTCAACGGCAATGTCCACTTTGTTACCCGCCACCAGCATGGGACGAGAGGCCAGTTTCTCATTGTACTGGGCCAGCTCCTCGCATACTGCCTTAAAGTCTTCCACAGGATCTCGCCCTTCGCTACCCGACACGTCCACTACATGGATGAGCAAACGGCAGCGGTCAATATGGCGCAGGAAATCATGTCCCAGGCCGGCGCCCTCAGCGGCGCCTTCAATAATACCGGGGATATCCGCCAGTACAAAGGAGACGCCCTCCCCCACCGAAACGACGCCCAAGTTCGGCATCAGGGTGGTAAAATGGTAATTGGCGATCTTGGGGTGTGCCCGTGACACCACAGACAGCAACGTGGATTTACCCACATTGGGAAAGCCAACCAGCCCCACGTCGGCCAGCAGTTTCAGCTCCAGCACCACATCTCGGGTCTGGCCGGGCAAACCCGCCTTGGCGAAATGGGGTACCTGTCGGGTGGGCGTGGCAAAATGTTTGTTGCCCCAGCCTCCATTTCCGCCCCGGGCCAACACAAACAGCTCGTCCGAGGACATATCACAGATGATCTGGCCGGATTCGGTATCCCGTACCACTGTGCCCAGGGGTACTTTGATGGTCAGGCTCTCGCCATCCTTTCCTGAGCAGCGCTTTCCGGTACCGTCCGCGCCATTCTGCGCTGAATATTTGCGTTTATAGCGGAAATCCATCAGGGTGGACATATGCCGATCCACTTTCAGAATCACATCGCCGCCCCGGCCGCCGTCGCCGCCGTCCGGACCACCCGCGGCCACGTATTTTTCCCGGTGAAATGCCACCGCGCCGTTACCGCCGTCGCCGGATCTCACCGTAATGCGCGCGGTATCAATAAATGCGGGCATGGGGTGCCCCTCCTTTTATTCCTCAAAAATTAAAACTCAAACAGGTTGAGCCCGATCTTATCGCTGAATTTACGTCCCACTTCGCCGGACCAGACCTGCAAAAAGATCTCGGATGTGGCACTGATGACCGCGCGGCTCAGATGGCCGGCATGGACCTCATCCTTAGTGGGATTTCCGATGGTGATATGCAGGTGAAGATAGACCTCACCGTCCTTGCGGGTCACGTTTCCAGTGAGCGCGGAGATCTCATAATCATCCCGGTAATCCACCGTGGCATATTTTTTCACGCCAGGAGAAAAAATGCCGATGGTCACATCGTTGGCCGCGCCCAAGCCATTTACACAGGCCAGGTGAACGTCCTCCGCCTGGCAGATTCGGGTCAGTGAATCCACGATCTCATCGCCGGGGTCCAGCCTGACCAGGATGCCCTGCTCCATTCTGCGAAATTCCATATCCGTGCGCTTCCTTTCCTTTTTCCTGCTAAAATGGCAAAAAGGCTCCGAACAGGCAACTGTTCGGAGCCCCGTATACCCATGACTTACTGCGCGATCTCCACGATGGAAACCTGCTTGCGGTCCTTACCCAGACGCTCAAATTTCACTTTGCCGTCCTTCATGGCAAACAGGGTATCGTCGCTGCCCTTACCCACGTTGACGCCGGGATGGATATGGGTACCCCGCTGGCGGACCAGAATGTTGCCAGCCAACACAAACTGGCCGTCACCCCGCTTGACGCCCAAGCGTTTTGCCTCGGAATCACGGCCGTTGCGGGTGGAGCCTACGCCCTTTTTATGGGCGAAGAACTGAAGTCCAATATTCAGCATGGTGTTACACCTCCGATTCAAATACGATTATGTGCCCGGGATATTCCTCAGCCAGTTGGGAGAAGTAGACCATGAGCGCTGTCAGAAGAGTCTGGCAGGTGCTCTCTCCGGTCTGTCCCAGCCCGCCGGGGAGTTTTAGGGAGATGGACGCGTTCTTTTCCTTTACCCGAACCGACGCCTCCAGCCCCAGCACGCCGTTCACAGCGCACTCGGTCAGGCGGACGGCGCTGGTCACCGCAGCGCAGAGAATGTCCTCCCCCTCGGGGGCGAGCTCGGTATGTCCCTGAACGGTAAAGCCCGTCAGGCGGCTGCCCTCGGAGTAAAATGTGACGGTTGTCATCACTCAGGCATGGATCGCTGCGATCTTCACCTTGGTATAGGGCTGACGATGGCCCTGACGGCGGCGATAGCCTTTCTTCGGATTATACTTAAAAATGCGGACCTTCTTGCCTTTTCCGTTTTTCTCCACGGAGGCCTCGACCTTGGCGCCTTCTACCACGGGGGTACCGATGGTGGCCTTGTCTCCATCCATGATCGCCAGAACTTTGCTGAAGGTTACCGCGTCGCCGGCGCCTGCATCCAGCTTTTCGATAAAGAGGACATCGCCCTCCGCTACCTTATACTGTTTCCCGCCGGTCTCGATGATTGCGTGCATACTGCTGCACCTCTTCCCTTTATTACGGACTCGCTGTCGGGGGTGCGGGGAAACCTCCCTGCTTACTAACCCATTCAAAGCGGCTTTTATAGTATATCAGCCAAAATCGTGCCTGTCAACTTCTTTTTCCCTCTACTTTTCATATTTTGGCGAAGAATAAAGGCGCTTCTCTGTCTTGGCGCAGGCGGCCCAGGTACCAACCCAACGTGCCGTTCTTTTTGACCAGTGCGCCTTGGGAGGTCTCCTCCACCACGGAGAGCTGGTCTCCCGGCAAAACTTCCAGCTGGTAATCGGTGGAGTCTTCACACCAGGTTCCACCACCGTGCTGCCGGCGCAGATAGCGGTTCAGAACCGGAAGTACCCGACCGCTGCTGTTGTGGCGGCAGAGGGAAAATTCCCGGCCCGACCGCAGCACAGTAACCCCATGGTCCATCCAGCGGATGGTAACGGGGTCCCGGGACGCCTTCTGCGCGTCCAGTGCCTCCGCCACAGGATAGCTGTCCCAGTGGACACACTTGAAATCTTCGCCCGGCGCGGATGGTAAAATCAGAGCGTTAAGCTGACCGCCCGCTACCACACAGCAGCCGCCGTCAATGCTGGCGATGCGCCGTTTTCGATCCAAAATCGGGTCAAAGCGCGGTATCGTCTCCCGGTACAGCGTCACCGGCCAGTGCCCCACCACGCACCAGCGGTCGAAAGAATAGCCCTGCTCCAGGAAGGCGTCATTCTTCATGCAGCCCCAGGCGTCCAGTTTCTCCATGTGTTCCATGGACGGCACACCGCCGTGGACAAATACGTAGTCACCTGCGTCCAGAATAGTGGGCATGGCGCGCAGGAAAGCCAGTTCAGGGCCAAAGTGTTCCTCCAACGCCTTCCGGAGTACGTCAAAATCCCCGCTGCCCTGGAAGGAAAGGCCGCAGGCCGCCGCCATTTGAAACAGAACGCTCTCCGGGTGCCAGGCAAGGTAACGCTTCAGTACCGGCTCCGGTAGCGAACCGCCGGGCTCCAGATTGATGGCCAGGGTGTCGCAGTTCCCGGCCACGGTGTACACCGTGTGTCCGGCGGACAGTTCCATGACTGCGCGCAGTGTGTCCAGACTGTATGGACCCTTCTCCATCAGGTCGCCCACCAGCACCAGAATATCGTCCCGGGAAAAAGCCACCTTGTCCAGCAGAGCCGTAAGCCAAGGCAGGTTGCCATGAATGTCACTGATGGCGATAACCCGGCGCTCCGGCGGAAACATCACGCGATGTACAGCGGCTTTCATGGTTTTCCCTCCTGTCGGACAAACCCTTTTTGTGTCTCTCAGCCTGGCTCTGTTTTTTGCAGCGTCAGCCCCTTCTTTCTGCGGCATAGGCCACCCAGCCGTTTTCAGCGTGGGTGTCCAGGACCGCCAGGCCGTTCTGCTCCAGCGCGGCCTTCACCTCGTCGGCTCTGGTGTCAATGATACCAGAGCATAGAAATACACCGCCGGGCGCCAGCAGATCCCCCGCGTGGGCGGAGAGGGGAATAATGACGTCGGCTACAATGTTGGCCACCACCAGTTGGTAGGTTTCCCGCGCCAGTTCATCGGCCAGCGCGCGGTCAGTGAGCACGTCACCCGCCCGTACCGTATAGCGGCTGCGGCCGATGCCGTTGAGTTCCGCATTTTCATAGGCCACGTCCACCGCTTTCGGGTCAATATCCACACCCACCGCTGTTCGTGCGCCCAACAGAAGGGCCGCAATGGACAGGATTCCGCTGCCACAGCCCAGATCCAAAATCCGGCCATCAGGGACTATATAGCGCTCCACGTCCGCCAAGCACAGCCGGGTGGAGGAATGACTGCCGGTGCCGAAAGTAAGCCCTGGGTTCAGATACAGGGGAACCCGTCCTGCGGGAATGGGCGCAGCCCGTTCCCACTGGGGGACAATATACAGCCGCTCCCCAGCCGCCATGGGGTGGTAATACTTTTGCCAGCTGGTGGCCCAATCGTCCTCCTTCAGGGGGATGGTACTTATCTCCACCCCCTCCACACCGGTCAGCCAAGCCGCCATCTGTGCCCGCCCGGCGGTATCGTCGGTCACGTAAAACTTAATACAGGCGGCGCCGCGCATGCGCTCCAGCAGCGCATCATCCACATAGCCCCAATACTGCCGGTTTTGCTCTAAAAAATTGCGGAAGTCCTCCTCGTCTTCAATGACCAGCCCTGTAATGCCGTTGGCGGTCAATCTGGCTGCCAGGGCCTCCAGCTCCTCCCCGGTAGTCTGTAAGGTGACTTCCAGCCAGTTCGTCTCCATATAAATTCCTCCGTGTTTTATCTGCTACCGTTCACTGCCCAGGAAAAACAGCGCAATGACGCCCGGCCCGGTATGGGAGCCGATCACCGGCCCCACGTGGTTGAACACCACGTCCCGCACACCAAAACGGGCCTTCACGTCGTCCGCCACCTTCTGTGCCTCGTCCAGGCAGTCGCCGTGGCTCAAAAACACAGTCTGGTCTCCCCTCTCCAGCGCGGTAGCCTCCATACGGTCCACCAACGCCCGGAGCGCAGCAGTCCGGCCCCGGGCCTTAGCTACATTGATGAGGTGCCCCGCGTTATCCATATGCATAACCGGCTTGATGGCCAGCATGCTGCCCACCATGGCGGTGGCGGTGGAAACCCGGCCGCCCCGCTTGAGATAAAACAGGTCATTTACCGTAAACCAGTGGCAGAGGTGAAGGCGGCTGCGCTCCACAAAGTCCCGCACCTCTTCAAGACTTCTGCCCTTCTGCCGCTCGCGGGCCGCCAGAGTCACCAGCATGCCCTGACCCAGAGAGGCGCTTAAGGTGTCCACCGCCTCAATCCTCCGCTCCGGATATTTTTCCCGCAGCTCGTCGGCCGCGATGACCGCTGACTGATACGTGGCGGACAGTCCGGAGGAAAAGGCCAGAATTAATACATCCCGCCCGCTGTCCAGGATAGGGGTGAGCAATTCGATAAAATCACCCACATTGACAGCGGCGGTTGTGGCCATCTCACCCTGGCGAATGCGGTCGTAAAATTGGCTGATAGGCATTTCCCTGCGGTCAGGATAGTCATGGTAAGTCGTGCCGCCAATTGTAAAGGATAAAGGTAAAACTTCCAGCTCCAGTTCGCTCACCAGGTACTGAGGCAGATCGGCCGATGAGTCAGTCACGATCGCATAATCGCTCATAATTGATAGCCTCCAAATATGATTTATATTCTATTTTTCGTTTTGTTTTCGTTTTCGGTGCCGTTCCTGCTTGTCCCCCGGAGGCGAAATCAGGCTCAGGATACGCTCACAGGCCAGACGGTCGGCATAGCTGCGCAGCGCGTAGCGCAAGGCCAGCGCGGGCAGCTCCTCGGGGGACTGTTCCGGGTCCAGTGCCTCCGCTGCACCCGAGAGAGCACCATCCAGTTCCCCGCAGAATCGCTGGTAAAACTGCTCCGGGTCTTTCTGTTCGTCGGCCTCCAGCAGCGCGCCGATCTCCCGTACCGAAAGCACCGGCTTTAACGCACAGATGGCGGTAAGCGCCGCCAAATGCGCCCGGTTGTATTTTTTCCCCTCCGCCCGGGGCAGAAGTCCGTCCTTGATATAGTTGTTTACCATGGCGGGCGTAAGCTGTTCCTCCTGCGTGTAGGTAATGAGCTGACGGGCAATATAAAAAATGACCTGATCCATATACAGGCCGATATCCGGAAAGCTGTCCCACGCCATGGGGCGTTCTGCCTCCAGCCGGTGTTTGAGTTCTCCCAGTTCTTCCATGTGGAGCCTTCCTCTCCTGTCTTAATTTCCGATATTATATCTTGTGTGCCTTTCATGACCATACAAGATATTTTATGCATTATACCACATTTAACCTGTTTTTGTAAAGGTGCATTCCGCTCCCATGCGCTCCATATATTGTAAGCAGAAAAGGAGGGACCCATGAAGCAGACAAAGGATCGCCTGGTTCTGACGGAAGAGGAACAGATGGCCTTTGAGCAGGTTGTGCGGGAGGGCGTATTCCGGCAGCTCCGCCGGGACGGCTGGCTGACGGCCGGTCAATTGGAAGCCCTGCTGAAGCAGGCGGAAGGACCCCGGCCATAGCGGCCGGAGTCCTTCCATTATTTACGCGCTCATGATCCTCATCATCTTTTATTCCCGTTCATGATGCCTTTCATGCGCCATACTTATTGAACTATACATAAATTAATATTTTTGAAGCTGAGCCCATTGGGGATAATTCAAATACTCTTTTTACCGCCTTGATTTGATACGCTAAATTATGCCCATCAGCCCTCGCCTGAATTATGGTCCGATTGCCATACTCTGTTTTCTATTTTTTCCTTTTCAGTTGGTCTTGGATATTTGATCTGGGCCTGTGCGGCAGCCAGCCGGGCGATGGGAACCCGGTAGGGGGAGCAGGAGACATAATCCAAACCCACCTTGTGGAAAAATTCAATGGAGGCCGGATTTCCGCCGTGCTCTCCGCAGATTCCCAGGTGCAAGTCCGGGCGCGTCTCACGGCCCAGTTTCACGGCGTATTCCACCAGCCGCCCCGTGCCCAGCACGTCAAACTTCTCGAAGGGGTCATCCTCGAGAATTTTCTTGTCCAGATAGGCGGGGAGGAACTTGGCTGAATCATCCCGGGACAGGCCGTAGCTCATCTGCGTGAGGTCATTGGTGCCAAAGGAGAAAAACTCGGCCTCCCGCGCAATGCGGTCGGCTGACACGGCGGCCCGCGGCAGCTCGATCATAGTGCCAACCTTATAAGTAAGTTTGCTGCCGGAGCGGGCAATGACGGAGTCCGCCGTGGAGGTAATGATCTTCTTCACATACCGCATCTCCCCGCCGGAGCCCACCAGAGGCACCATAATTTCCGGCACGACCTTCTGATTGGATTCTTCTTCCACCTGGATAGCCGCCTCAATGATGGCCCGGGTCTGCATCTCACCGATTTCTGGATACAAAATGGGCAGTCGGCAGCCGCGCAAACCCATCATGGGGTTAATCTCATGCAGATCACTGACCGTGATCTTCAGCTCCTCAAAGCTTATCTTCATGTCCTCCGCCAATGCGCGGATATCCTCATCTTCCGTGGGCAAAAATTCGTGCAGGGGCGGGTCCAGAAGGCGGATCGTAACCGGATTTCCCAGCATAACGCGAAAAATGCCCACAAAGTCCTGCCGCTGCATAGGCATCAGTTTGGCTAATGCGCGGCGGCGCTGCTTCTCCGTCGGTGCTACAATCATCTCACGGACGACGGGAACGCGGTCGCTTTCGAAAAACATATGCTCCGTACGGCACAGGCCGATACCCTGTGCGCCCAGTTTCAGGGCGGTGGCGGCATCCCGCGGATTGTCTGCGTTGGCGCGAACCTTTAGCGTACGGACTTCATCCGCCCAGCCCATGACGGTGGCAAACTCGCCGGTGATTTTAGTCTCCACGGTTCGGATCTTCCCAATATAAACCTTGCCGGTAGCGCCATCAATGGACAAGCAGTCTCCCGCCCGGATTACGTTCCCGTTTATGGTCAGCAGATTCTTATTCTCATCAATGTGGAGTCCACTGCATCCCGTCACACAGCAGGTACCCATACCGCGGGCCACCACTGCAGCGTGAGAGGTGCGTCCGCCCCGGGCGGTCAAAATACCCTGTGCTACGCTCATGCCCTCGATATCCTCGGGAGAGGTCTCCACCCGCACTAGCAGCACCGGGCCGGATTTTGCCGCCTGCTTCGCTGCTTCGGCGGTAAAGTACACGGCGCCGCTGGCCGCCCCGGGCGAGGCAGGCAGGCCGGATGCCACGGGCTTCGCCAGCGCCAGCGCCTTCTCGTCAAAGCAGGGGTGGAGCAGGGCGTCCAACTGCCGCGGTTCGATTTTCAGCAGGGCCTCCTCCTTGGTACACAAGCCCTCGTTCACCAAGGCCACCGCGATTTTCAGGGCGGCCTGCGCGGTTCGTTTGCCATTACGTGTCTGTAACATATATAATTTGCCCCGTTCGATGGTAAACTCCATGTCCTGCATATCCTTGTAATGTTTTTCCAGCCGGTCCGCAATATCCACAAACTCATAATAAGCTGTTTTGTTGATTTCTTTCAGCTTGTCGATACTCTGGGGTGTGCGGATTCCGGCCACCACATCCTCACCCTGCGCGTTCATCAGAAATTCCCCGTATAGGTTTTTCTGTCCGCTGGCGGGGTCCCTGGTAAACGCCACACCACTTCCGGAATCATCACCCATGTTGCCGAACACCATCTCCTGCACATTCACCGCAGTACCCCAGTTATACGGAATGTCGTTCATACGGCGGTAGGTGTTGGCGCGGGGATTATCCCAGGAGCGAAACACCGCTTTCACGGCCTCCATCAGCTGCGTACCGGGATCTGAGGGGAAATCCTGCCCTATCCGTTCTCTATAATATCTTTTAAACTGTCCCACCAGTGCCTTCAGTTCCTCGGCGTTTAGTTCGGAGTCCAGCCGGACCCCCCTGGCCTCTTTACTTTGCGTCAAAAACTCCTCAAATTTTTCCCTGGGCAACTCCATGACCACATCTGAAAACATCTGAATAAACCGCCGATAGGCGTCATATACAAAGCGGGGGTTCCCGGTAAGTTCCACCATGCCCTCCGCCACTTCGTCATTCAGCCCCAGATTCAGGATAGTGTCCATCATACCGGGCATAGAGGCCCGGGCGCCGGAACGCACCGACACCAGCAACGGCCGCTGCGGATCACCCAGCAGTTTCCCGGTTAGTTCCTCCAATTTGGAAAGGTACTCCAAAATCTCTTCCTGTATTTCAGGTGCAATCGCGCGTGCGTCCTTATAGTAGCGCATGCATGCCTCTGTGGACACGGTAAAGCCCTGGGGAACCGGCATTCCAAGTCTGGTCATTTCAGCCAGATTGGCGCCTTTTCCGCCCAGCAGTTCTCTCATCGCTCCGCTACCCTCAGAGAACTGATACACATATTTTTTCTTCTCAGCCATACCTCGGTTTCCTCCCTTTCCAAAATTGCAGGCTACCCTGCATGGAAGAAGCTTCTCCCGCAAATTCATTATAACATTTTCACAAATTATTGCAAGAAAATCAGCGTAGTTTTTGTCAATTTTTTAAAATGGCTTTTCTGGGGCAGGCGATAAAAAGCGGCGTTCCGAATTGCATTTTGCAATTCGGAACGCCGCTTTTGCCGGGCGCTTACCACTCTACACCCTTTCGGGCCGGCATGCCCCGGTCAAAGGGGTGCCGCAGCTTTTTCATTTCCGTAATATAATCCGCGCGGTCCTGAAGTTCCGGCATCGGGTCCCGGCCCGTGATAACTACTTCCAGCTTTTCGGGCCGGTTGTCCAGAAAAACCGTAACGAGATCCAGCGGTATCATGCCGGTGGATATACCGGAGCAGAGTTCATCCAGAATCAGCAAATTGGCGTCCTGTTCCCGGGCGGCGGCGGTGGCCCGCCGGAACAAATCGGTCTGCCGGATCTGTTCCGCCGCCTTTTCCTCCTCGCTCATGGAAAAAACAAATTTCATCTGTTCGGGAAGTGCCAGCAACCTCACATTAGGCAGGCGGCCCAGAATCAGCCGCTCTCCGCTGTCCGCGCTTTTTAGAAACTGGGCAATTACCACCCGGTTTCCCCTGCCGGCCGAGCGCACCGCAAGACCCATGGCCGCCGTGGTTTTTCCCTTTCCGTCTCCACAGTAGAGATGAAGCATTCATGAAACCTCCTTATTTTATCATAACAAAAGAGAACGCCGCCATCAGACGCGCCTCATTTTGGGATTGGTCGGTTTAATCCGCCCGGCTGGTGTAGCCTCGGCGAATCCGGAATTATTTTACTATAAAATCATATTCACTGTAAAGTAGCCTTGGTAAAAGATGCGGCCCTTTCCTTTTATGCCATACTGCGGTATAGTATGAGCAGAAAAATATTAAAAAAGTGGGATGGGGAATTTTTCATGAAGATACTGATTGACGCCGATGGCTGCCCGGTGGTTGACATCACCGTGCGGATGGCAAAAGAGCGCCATACCAACTGCCTGATTCTCTGTGACACCTCCCATATCTTTGAACGGGACGGCGCGGTCACGCTGACCTTTTCAAAGGGCGCGGACAGTGTAGACTTTGCGCTGGTCAACCGCGTGTCACCCGGCGACCTCGTCATTACGCAGGATTATGGGCTGGCCGCGATGTGTCTGTCGAGAAATGCGGTTGTCTTGAATCAGGACGGGATGGAATACACACCAGACAATATAGAGGGACTGCTGCTCGCCCGGTACACCGCCCAAAAAATCCGCTCTTCCGGCGGCAGGCTCAAAGGCCCCTCAAAGAGGACCCCGGCCCAGAATCATGCATTCCGTGCGGCGCTTACCCGCTGGCTGGACAGCGAAGAGCGCAGTAACTAAACAGTGGAGTCCCCGTTCGTCACCATGCATCAGAACATAACATAGGCTGACTAGGAGGCGGTACGTCCGCCTCAAAGAACGCAAATAAAGAATGGTGACCTTCATGGAACTTTCCCCTGTCTCCGTTAAAAAGAATGTGATCCACCATGATTTAACACATAACGGAGAAACCCTGTTAACCTATAAAATTGAGTATCCTGAATTCAGCGCCTCCCGTTTCCAGGCATGTCTGCTTAAACTGAACAGGTACTATAAAAGCAGAGCGCTTGAATTTCAGCAGTATTGCGAAACCGCGCTGTTCAGCATGGCGGTAGAACAGTACCATGCAGCGATGGAGCATCATTTTCCGGTCCGGACCTTTGAGGCCATGCAAGTATACGAAGTGACCGACCAGCGCGCCTGTGTCCTCAGCGTCTATTTCGACCGGTACGAATACACCGGCGGGGCGCACGGCAACACCATCAGAACTTCACAGACCTGGAACCTGCAAACCTGTGGCTCATATAAGCTAAAGCAGTTGGTGCACTGTCCACCCAACTATAAAACTTATCTTTTGACAAAGATTGAGGCTCAAATTCAGAACAACCCGGAGCTCTATTTTGAAAATTATGAGGAACTGATTGCAGAAGCATTTGATAAGGACCATTTTTACTGCATGCCAGGGGGAATTGTGGTTTACTATCAGCAATATGATATCGCCCCCTACGCAAGCGGTATCCGGGGGTTTTTAATCCCATACGGCGGCTGCGTAATCAATCCTGAACGACTATGCCGCAGCCGCACGATATGAATGATATTTTTTATAACACTATACTATAAAAGTACCGGTCAGCCTTATAGTGGCTGACCGGTACTTTTCTTTTGAAACCATTCGTATCGGCTACTTTCTTCCCCGGGTCTTAAGCCGGGCCATCGCCCGGGCCAGGGCGGCCTTGGAATGATAGTACTCCATCACGCTCTGTTTATGGCGCAGGCGCTCCTCCGCCCGCTGCCGGGCGGCCTCGGCCCGCTTAATGTCGATCTCCTCCGGGTGCTCGGCCGACGAAATAAGTACAACGACATAATCCGGCGTAATCTCGGCAAAGCCGCCGGACACCGCCGCCAGCCGCCACTGTCCGTCAATTTTATATTTTAGCTCTCCCGGCACAATGGCGGCCACGGTAGTCTCATGGCGGGGCAGTACTCCGTACCGGCCATCCTGGATGGGCAAAATAACCGCTTCGGCCGGGCCAATGTAGAACTGCCGGGCAACGGTAATGATCTCCAGGTAAAAGGTATCCTCCATAGGAAAATCATCCTTTCTTAAGGGAAACGGGCAGCGGAAGCGCGGACGCTTAGACAGCCCCCAGTTTTTTTGCCTTTTCCGCCACCTCGTCCACCGTGCCTACCATGCTGAAGGCAGCCTCCGGAAACTGGTCCGTCTCTCCGCCCAGAATAGCCTCGAAGCTGCGGAGCGTATCCTCCAGCTTCACATAGCGGCCTTTCAGGCCGGTAAACGGCTCGGCCACAAAGAAGGGCTGGGAAAGAAACTGCTGCACCCGGCGGGCACGTTCCACCGTAAGGCGGTCCTCCTCAGAGAGCTCCTCCATGCCCAGAATGGCAATGATGTCCTGCAACTCGCTGTACCGCTGAATCAGCTCCTGAATCGCCCGGGCCGTTTTATAGTGGCGCTGTCCCACCACGTCTGGCTCCAGAATCCGGGAACTGGACTCCAGCGGATCTACCGCCGGATAAATTCCCATCTCCACGATTTTCCGGGAGAGCACCGTGGTGGCGTCCAGATGGGTAAACGTAGTGGCAGGGGCGGGATCGGTCAGATCATCAGCAGGGACATAGACGGCCTGAACCGAAGTGATGGCGCCGTCCTTTGTGGAGGTAATGCGCTCCTGAAGCGCCCCCATCTCATTGGCCAGCGTCGGCTGATAACCTACGGCGGAAGGCATGCGGCCCATCAGCGCCGAAACCTCGCTGCCCGCCTGGACATAGCGGAAAATATTATCGATAAAAAGCAGCACATTCTGCTTTTTCCGGTCCCGGAAATACTCCGCCATGGTCAAACCGGTCAGGGCCACGCGCATCCGTGCTCCGGGCGGCTCGTTCATCTGGCCGAAAACCAGAGCCGTCTTGGCGAGGACCCCTGAATCGCTCATCTCATGCCAGAGATCGCTGCCCTCACGGGTCCGCTCCCCCACTCCGGTAAAGACCGAATATCCACCGTGTTCCGTGGCGATGTTGTGAATCAGTTCCTGGATTAGTACGGTTTTCCCCACTCCAGCGCCGCCGAAGAGGCCGATTTTTCCGCCTCTGGCATACGGTGCCAGAAGATCAATCACTTTAATGCCTGTCTCCTGGATATCCACTACGGGACTCTGGTCCTCAAATTTGGGAGGCTGCCGGTGAATGGGCCATTTCTCCTTCGCGTCCACATCTCCCTTTTCGTCGATGGGGTCTCCCAGCACATTAAACATGCGGCCCAGGACCTCGTCCCCCACCGGAACTGCGATGGGGCCGCCGGTACGGGTGACCTCCATTCCTCTGGCCAGGCCTTCGCTGGGGGAGAGCATAATACAGCGGACGGTGTTGTTGCCCATGTGCTGGGCCGTCTCCATCACGGCCTTTCCACCATTCAGGGTGAGCTGCAGCGCCTCCTTGATGGGCGGCAGTGCCCCTGCGGGGAACTCCACATCCACCACCGGACCCATTACCTGGACAACGGTACCTCTATTTTCAGACATAAGAATCACTCTTTCTAACTTGTTCCCCTGGCGGCCGTCTATTTGCCGCCGGCCTGCGCGCCGCCCACCACCTCGGTGATCTCCTGCGTAATGGCTGCCTGACGGGCGCGGTTATAGCTCAGGCTCAGCTGCCGGAGCAGATCTCCGGCGGCTTTGGTAGACGCATCCATGGCGGACATGCGGGCCTGCTGCTCCGAACAGAACGATTCCACCAGCGTGCTGAAAATCATGCCGGTCACATAGTGAGGTGCCAGTGCGGAGAGCACCGCGGCCTCCGAGGGGACATAGTTGACCGGCTGACGGCCTTCCCCGCTGCGAGGCTTCCACGGAAAAACGTTCCGGTCCAGCGGCAGCAGTTTCACTGTCTTGGGCTCCAGCTTGAGCGGGGTTACCATTTCGGTATAGATAACCTGAAGCTCGTCCAGACGCTTCTGCCGAAATTCTTCCACCAGAAACCGCCCGATCTCCCGGGCTCTGTGCAGATTGGGATTCTGAGCCGAATACTCAAATTCCCGCTCAATGGGGACATTCTGCTCCCGAAACCAGGCCACGCCCACCTGTCCCACCAGGAACAGCCGGCAGTTGGGCGCGGCGGCAGCCGCGGACTCCGCCAGTTTCAGCACGTTGCGGTTGTAGGCCCCGGCCAGGCCCTTATCGCCGGTGATCACAACGTAACCCACGGTCCGGTTCTGTGGCCGGGGCTTGGTTCTGGAGTCCAGATAAGGATGAGGCAAATCGGGGGATCGGTGAAGAATATCTGTAATCGTGGATTCCACCGTCTCAAAATACGGCTTGACATCGTTCAGCTGCTTTCGCGCCTTTTGCAGATGGTTGGATGAAATCAGATACATGGCGTTTGTAATTTTTCGGGTCTCCTGCACACTTCGGATGTGGGCGCGGATTTCCTGCATGTTTGCCATCGGGCGTCACCGCCCTTCCTCTGTCGCCGGCATCCGGCCCGCCTGGCGCTTATAGGCGTTCAATTCCGCGCGGATGCTCTCCGCCGCCCCGGTGGAAATCGATCCGGTGGACTGGATTTCACCCATCACGTCGGCATGAAGGGACTCCAGGTCATCCACAAAGCCATGGACAAATTCCGAAGTCTGTTCCAACGGCACATCGTCCACCAGCCCGTTGGTCGCCACATAGAGAATAACAGCCTGCCGGGAGACTGGCAGGGGATGATAGAGCGGCTGCTTGAGCAGCTCCATCATCCGTTTACCATGGTCCAGAGCGCGCTGCGTGGCTTTATCGAGATCGGAGGCAAACTGATTGAACACCTCCAGCTCCCGAAACCGGGCCAGGTCAATTCGCAGTGTACCGGCGGTTTTCTTGATGGCCCTGGTCTGGGCGGCGCCGCCTACACGGGAAACCGAAAGGCCCACGTTGACGGCAGGCCGTTGGCCGGAGAAGAAAAGGCCGGTCTCCAGATAGATCTGGCCGTCGGTAATAGAAATCACATTCGTCGGGATATAGGCCGACACATCGCCCGCCTGCGTCTCAATAATGGGTAAGGCGGTCATGGAACCGCCGCCGTACTCCTTGGTAAGCCGGCAGGCCCGCTCCAGAAGCCTAGAGTGAAGATAGAACACATCGCCGGGGTAGGCCTCACGGCCGGGGGACCGCTTTAAAAGCAGAGACAGGGTCCGGTACGCCACCGCGTGCTTGGACAGATCATCGTAGACAATGAGGACATCTTTTCCATGCTCCATGAAGTACTCCCCCATAGCCGCGCCGGCGTAGGGGGCAATATACTGCAGGGGCGCCGGATCGCTGGCTGTGGCCGATACAATGATGGAGTAGTCCAAGGCCCCGTATTTTCCCAGCGTATCCCGTACCCGGGCCACGCTGGACGCCTTCTGCCCGATCGCCACATAGATGCAAATCACATCCTGCCCTTTCTGGTTAAGAATGGTGTCCACAGCAATGGCGGTTTTTCCGGTCTGGCGGTCGCCAATAATCAGTTCCCGCTGGCCCCGCCCGATGGGCACCATGGCGTCGATGGCCAAAATGCCGGTCTGAAGGGGTACGTTGACCGGTTCCCGGGTCACCACCCCGCTGGCCTCATGTTCAATGGGCCGGGTCTCGGTGGTCGAGGCGGGCCCTTTTCCGTCAATGGGAACACCCAGGGCATCCACCACACGGCCCAGCAAAGCGTCACCCACAGGTACGTCGGCGAGGCGGCCGGTTCTTTGAACCGAGGAACCCTCACCCAGGCCCTCTTCTCCGCCCAGGAGTACGCAGCCGACGCTGTCCCGTTCCAGATTCATCACCATACCGCGGACTCCGGTATCAAATTCCACCAGCTCGCCGTATTCCGCATTCTGCAGGCCATAGACCGTAACGATGCCGTCACCTACGTCTAAGACGGTTCCGGTTTCGCTCCGCTGGGTCTTGTCCATATAATTTGAGATCTCTTCCCGCAGAATGGAGACGATCTCATCGGATGCCTTTTTCATATCATTCGCCTCTCTTGCAGCTGCCGGGCCATGCCGCGGAGCCGGCCGCGTACACTGCGGTCATAGGTTACGCCGTCGATTTTCAGGATAAATCCCCCCAGCAGATCCGGGTCTATAATAAAATTCAGCCGAACCGCATCCCGATGGTGCAGACGGCACAAAATTTCCTTGAGCTTCTCCTGCCGCGCCTGATCCGGCACGTGGACACACCGCATTTCACATACCGCGGTGTTCCGTGCCTCGAGATCCAGGCCGCGAAAAGCATCCGCAATTTTCGGCAGAAGCTCCATGCGACCCTTTCGGGCCAGCAGCTTATAAAAGTTCAAAAGCTGAGGCGCGCCGTCAAAAAAGGGCAGACGGTCCAGGACCCGCTCTTTCTCCCTCCAGTCGACGGATGGATCCTGCAGGGCCTTCCAAAGAGGAGCACGGTCCAGAATGAACCGCGCGGTATCTGAAAAACGCCCCGGATTAACGGGAAGACCAAAGCATGCCTCCGCATAGCGGCGTGCGGTTTCGTTCATGACGGGTCACCCGCCTGGCGCAAAAAGGAATCCACCAGCGCCAGGTCGCCCGGATCATCCAATTCCTTCTGGGCCACCTTTGCAGCGGCGAGAAGCGCCAGCTGGGCCACCTCGTTCCTGGCACCCCGGAGCA
This sequence comes from Intestinimonas sp., assembly GCA_022653075.1. Classification (GTDB taxonomy): domain Bacteria; phylum Bacillota; class Clostridia; order Oscillospirales; family Oscillospiraceae; genus Intestinimonas. Next base: position 48,199 of record JALCSB010000012.1, on the reverse strand, counting down.
TTTGCTCCCGCTCGGCGTCCAGCTGTTTCCGGGTCGTCTCCATCAACTGGCCGGCATCGGTCTGGGCACGGTCCAGGACAGATTGATACTCTTTCTGCGCCTGCACTTTCGCTTGGGCCAACAGCTTCGCGCTCTCCTGCCGGGCCTGGCCAAGCTGTTCGCTATACTGCTGATGCAGCTTCCCGGCCTGTTCCTTTTCCCGCGCGGCATCCTCTAAATCGCTTTGAATCGACCGTGCCCGCCGATCCAGAATCGCCGTTACTTTGCCAAACAGAAAGTGCCTGAGAAACAGCCAAAGCACCAGAAGATTCACAATCGTAAACAAAACGGTATAAGGGTTAAAGTCGAGCACACGAATCGTCCCCTTTATTTCAGAATGATAACGGCCAGACCGATGACAAAGCCGTAAATTGCCGTGGCCTCGGCAAGCGCGCTGCCCAGCAGCAGGTTGCTGCGGATATCGCTGGCGGCTTCCGGCTGGCGGGCAATGGCCTCGGTGGCTCTGCCCGTGGCGATACCAATCCCAACACCGGCGCCCACGCCGGTAAGAACTGCGATGCCTGCTCCGATTGCAAGATACATAGTAAATTCCTCCTCAGAAATCATACGATTAAACTATTATATGGATATGGTGTTATGTCGCTCCTTCCAGCGCCTCTCCAGTAAAGAGAGCGGTGAGGAAAACAAAAACAATGGTCTGGATTATGCCGTCAAAAATATCAAAATAGAGGCTGAACGCTACAGGCACCACTACGGGCACCAGGGCTTTAATAAGCTCCATAATTACAAACGCCCCCAACACATTGCCGAATAGCCGCATGCACAGCGACAGCGGTCGGATGGCAATCTCCATTACGTTAATGGGCAGCAGCAGGGGCATGGGCTCCGCAAATTTATGTAGTCCGCCCCGAAGTCCCAAAAAGCGGAACGAACTTCCATAGATAAGAAAAACACTGGTAAGGGCCAGGGCCGCGGTGACGCTTAGGTCCTTGGTCGGTGGGACGAGTCCAAGAATGCCGCTCAAATTGGCGCAGGCGATATAGACGGCCACCGTGCCCAACCAGGGGGCAAAGGACCGCCAGTGCACGCCGATATTCTCCCGGCTGAAGCGGTTCAAAAAGCCTACCGCCGCTTCCACGGCGGCCTGAACCCTCCCTGGATGATCGGGCTTCAGCTTCCGCGTGGTCAGAAACACCGCGGCCATAATGAGCGCCATCAAAATCCAACTCACCAGAACCGACTCCGCCACAGGAATCCCTCCCAGCGCGGGAATGGTAAATGCAACCTCGTTCTGGAGTTTTGATGTCATAATGGTTTGAATATCAGACAAAAAATCATCACCTCCTGAAATGGACCAGGCAAAGACGTTTCTCCCCCGGCCGGCGGCAATCCCGGGCCCAGGCAGCGATACCCGCGGAGGGAGAAAAAGTCTCGCCGCCTGCCGGGTAAAATCCGGCAAGCGGCGAATATCACAATACAGATATTCCGCTAGGGTCTGCGGAAAGACACCGTCCCTGATATGGCATTGCACATCGGAATCTGCGGTGGCATAAGGAGGGAAAGGAATACAGTGCTTCAGGTTAATTACCGTTTTGGCAGAACTCAAACTGGAATCAGACTGGGATATTCGGCTGCTTCGCCCTTTCTGAGCGCACGGAAAATTCCACATAGACAGCCCGGGACTACCGCGCCGTCCAGCTCCGTTTCACTCAATGAAAGGTATTGCCTTTGCTGTGCTTACAGATTATAATGGCTTAAACGGAAAATGTAAAATGTATATTTGAGATGCTTGCCATATTAAATTGACATGGCAAGTACATGCAATGCAAGGTGAATACGATGCCCTTTAATTATGACTATTACCGAATTTTTTACTTTGTCGCCAAATGCAGGAGCTTTACCCGGGCCGCTAAGATTATGTTGAGCAATCAGCCCAATATTACGCGATCGATGAATAACCTGGAGCAGGAGCTGGGCTGCCGCCTGTTTGTCCGCTCTAACCGGGGCGTCACGCTGACGCCCGAGGGGAAAAAATTGTTTGCCCACGTGGCAACAGCCTTTGCGCAGCTGGAGGCCGGAGAGGCGGAGCTCGCCAACGACAAAAGCCTGCTGAGTGGCGCCGTTTCCATCGGCGCCAATGAGACGGCGCTTCATGGAATCCTGCTGTCCAAGCTGCGCAAATTACATCAGACCCATCCGGGCTTTCGTATTCGGCTTTCTAATTATTCCACGCCGCAAGCGGTTTTGGCCTTGAAAAACGGCCTGCTGGACCTGGCCGTGGTCACCACGCCGACAGGCGTCAGAAAACCTCTGCGTGAAATCGCGCTAAAGCCCTTTCTAGAGATCCTGGTTGGAGGTCCGGATTTCTCTTTTTTGGCCGGAAAGGCTCTGCGGCTCAAAGACCTGCAGGAATATCCGCTGGTATGCCTCGCGGCGGACACCAAAACCTTTGAATTCTATGACCGCCTTTTTCTGGAGCATGGACTTACACTGCACCCTGATATGGAGGCCGCCACCACCGACCAGGTATTGCCAATGGTCAAAAGCGGACTGGGAATCGGATTCATTCCCAAAGATCTCGCCACAGAAGCATTAGAGCGCAAAGAAGTCTTTCAGATTCGTCTGGAAGAGCCGATCCCGGAGCGGAACATTTGCCTCGTAAAGGATACCGGCCGGCCTCTGAGCATAGCCGCCAAAGAGCTGGAGAAACTGCTGCGTCAGGCTTAGCAAGAGGGTCTGTCCGGAAGCGGGCCTTGTTTTGGAACACGCGCCTTCCGGTTTGAGCTCTTTTATTCCTTGCCCGTTCCGATCATTTGTAAAATCTATTGTTGTGTTTTACAATGACAATGTGATATAATAAGAAAATAAGATTGGAGTTGAAAAAGTGAGCACGATTTCTTGCTGACAATTTAGGCATAATGAGATCTCTGTGTGGCGTAACGCGCCTGTTTCATTGTGCCAGTATGCAAGAAAGCTCATATTCTTTTTAACTGATGCATTGTTATGCTTTTGGCATTGCTTTGTCTTCTTTTATTGGTTGCAGGGATGAACTTTCCTGCAACCAATATTTTCTAGGGGGACGACACAATGTCACAAATAAAAATTACCAATCTGACCTTTGGCTACGACGGTAGCTATCATAATATTTTTGAAAATGTCAGCTTCCAGATTGATACAGACTGGAAGCTGGGGTTTATAGGCAGAAACGGCAGAGGAAAAACCACTTTTTTACACCTTCTGCTTGGCAAATATCCCTATCAGGGAAAGATCACACACTCCGTAACTTTTGACTATTTCCCGTTTGCCGTCAGGGATGCATCCGCTGATACCCAAGATGTGATTGCGGAAGTATATCCGGATTATGTTCAATGGGAGCTTTCGCGCGAATTATCCCTTTTGGAAGTTGAGGAATCCGTGCTGCACCGCCCGTTTAAAACGCTCTCAAAGGGTGAACAGACGAAAGTATTGCTGGCTGCGCTATTCTTGAAGGAAAATCATTTTTTACTGATGGATGAACCCACCAATCATCTTGACGCACACGGCAGAAAACTCGTATCCCAATATTTGAATCGTAAAAAAGGATTTATCCTAATTTCCCATGACAGATCCTTTTTAGACGGGTGTGTTGACCATATTTTATCAATTAATAAAACGAATATTGAGGTGGTACAAGGTCATTTTTCATCGTGGCTTTCCAGCAAGGAATGTCAGGACAGCTTGGAGTTCGCGAAAAATGAAAGTCTGAAAAAGGAAATTAAGCGGCTCAAAAAAGCAGCAGAAGAAAAGGCGGCCTGGTCAAATAAAGCGGAAAAGGCCAAATATGGAACCCGGAATTCCGGATTACGCCCAGACAGGGGGTATCTTGGACATAAGGCCGCAAAAACCATGAAGCGCTCGAAGGTGCTGGAGGTTCGGCAGCAGTCTGTTATAGCAGAAAAATCACAGCTTTTAAAAAATGTCGAGAGTGCAGAACCTCTAAAAATAGATCAACGGCCTTATCATGCAAGTCCACTTGTCTCTCTGAATAATGTTTCCATTTTTTACGGTGCGCACATTGTGTGTCAAAATATATCTTTTATCCTTGAAACAGGTGACAGGGTTGCGCTATGTGGAAAAAACGGAAGCGGCAAATCCAGTGTTTTGAAGCTGATCTGCCGCGAGAATATTCCATATTGCGGTAACCTTCATATTGGAAGCGGATTGAACCTATCCTATGTTTCACAAGACACCTCATTTCTAAAGGGAAATTTATCGGACTTTGTGGGAAAACATGAGATGGATGAGAGTTTATTCAAAGCAATTTTGCGCAAGCTGGATTTTTCTAGAGAACAGTTTGACCAGGATATGGCCGATTTCAGCGAAGGTCAGAAAAAGAAACTATTAATCGCCAAAAGCCTCTGTGACAAGGCACATTTGTATGTGTGGGATGAGCCATTAAACTATATGGATGTTATCTCCCGTATACAGATTGAAGCGTTGCTGCTTAAATTTAAACCTACCATTTTATTTGTCGAGCATGACCGTGCGTTCTGTGAAAACATTGCGACTAAAATGGTATATTTATGACGCGCATAATCAGACCCTATAGCTTAAAAATATACAAATATAATATAAGAAAATTAGGACAAGGCCGCAGATTTATTAATCTGCGGCCTTGTCCCTGCCGCTATGATGCTCCTATCTCAAGGCGGGCGCAGCGGCTCTGCTCCCAGTTCCACGTCTGTCCGCCGTCCCGCGTCGCCAGTAAACTCGTCGTCTGTTCGGAACAGAGCTGTTGCAAAATGGCAGCAAACGGTATCAGCCGGAGGCCCTGCAATGGGGGCCAGCCGTGGATTTTCTTACGGATCTACAATCTCCCTTCCATTTGTCGAGTCAAACACGGTCCTTTTTACCGCCTTTCCCGTGTCATACTCCGATTTGGTGTAAATAATCTGATGCTGCTCTGAATCATAATCCATCTGATAGACATATCGAACACCGTCCTCGATTCGTTCAAGATTTCCGATCCAATATGGATAGTCCGAATTGCGGCTCATTGCATTGGACACCGCCACCGATACGCCCCGGTCGGTCAGCAGCGGATGTTTAAACTCCCCATACTCCCCAATAACTGCCTCCCGGCCCATGGATTTGAGGTAGCGCTCCGCGTATGTCTGCTTCTGTGCCTGTAGCAAGCCGCTTACATCGTCGCTTACGTTCAGGCACTGCCCCTGTAGGGCTTCCGGGAACATTTTTCGGATGGAATCGCTGTATCCGCTCCCATCCTGGGGCTCTTGATAGTCTGTCAGGGAGTAGGTACCGGTTTCGTCCACCTTGAATGTCATAACCACGGGAATCACTCCGGTGCCGCTGATGGTCACAAAGTTTCCGTCCTGGAATCCGTAGTTTCCGTACATGGTGAGCGTGTAGGCGGTGACGGTTGCCCCCTCCGTTTTGCTGTCGAGAATGAAATGCCCCTCCCCCTGGCATTCGCCTTCCAAATAGGAGCTTTGATTCCCTGACAGGATAGCGTCCGCCACCGCCGCATCCAGCGCGGAATCTGTCTGCGTGTCGGTATGCCACGCCGTTTGATTCGCGCAGAAGGTAGCAAACGCATCCCACAGCCATCCCTCCATGGTATCCCGCTCCGCATCCGGGCACCTGGTTACCACGGCCCAGCAGCCACCGGCGGCGTCCACAGCGTAGGCCCTGAGTACATCGCCGCCGGTGGTAAGCCCCGTGCGCACGCCCACAAGGCCGCTGGAGGTATCCAAATTGCTCTCCCCACTGTCATAATCCGTCAGCGCGTCCCCAAAGTCCCCGTCCGCCGCCGCAGCGGTGAGGATCGTTTTCAGCCGGTCCATATTTTCAGAGGTCATCCCGTCAAAGAAGTAAATCATAACGGCCAGCCGCTGCTCTTCCGGTGCGTGCCAGAAGCGGACGCATTCCCTCGGGGTCGTCACGCCGTTCCCCATCCGCAGGGCCTCCTGTTTCCAGTTTTCCGGCACATAAATACTCCAGCCGGCATCGGGCTTCGAATCATGTTCCCGGTCCGCCGTTTTTAGTACATACGTTGTCCCGCCGTCATCGGTATCGCCGTTAGCAGGGAAGTTCACACGGTCCGGCCGCAGGCCGTTATACTGCCGAAGCAGCTCCGCCGTGTAAAAATCGCAGCTGCCAAATGTGGTCTCGCAGATTCCGCCGGCAATATCCGTGGCGAGCTTTTCGTATGTTCCATCTTTATCCCGCCAGACACCCAGTATTGGCTGGTTATAGGAATTTTCATTCAGAGTCAGCCAGCCGTCCTCCACGATACGATCACCGGCCAGTATCACTTTGTCCGGATTTTTTAGCTTCAGGCGGTAGCTGAGCGCCCACGCCTCCGCGTCGCCGCTGCCGTCCGGCGAGACCGCCTGACCTATTTTTTCCAGCTTTGTGATTTCGCTGTCCGTGATCTGAATCTTTGTTTCCAGCTCCGCATTGGCGGAACTGTCCCATTCATTCTGCGCCTCCACATAGCGGACGGCATCCTGTACATACTCTTCCGCCATGGTTTGTACTGCCTCCGGTACCGCGCCGTCCGCCTCTTCCGCCGCGTTCTTCTGTGTACAAGCCACCAGCGGCACTGCGCAAACGGCCATCAACGCACAGGCCGTTGCCAATGCCACGCCCTGGCGCTTATTTCCGGTGAGAATGTTCCGCAGCCGCTCCCGCATCACGTCCACCCCGCCGTAAAAACAGGTGGACAGCGCCGGTTGAGTCCCCTTCTTTACGGCGGCCAGCAGTACCTCGCTGTATGTCCGGCGCTCCGCGGTATCCGCATATCTCATCACCCGCTCGTCACAGGCGCGCTCGATATCCCGGTTTGCCTCCCGGCGAAGCAGCCATACCGCCGGGTTAAACCAGTGGACCGCATTGGCGCTCAGTATAAGAAGCTTCCACCACAGATCACGGTTCTGCCAGTGCGCCAGCTCATGCCGCAGAATAAAGGACATCTCGGCCCCGGTACCATCCTCCGTGGGCAGCAGCAGTTTTGTCTTAAACAGTCCCACCAGCATGGGACTGTCCACCTGTGGGCAGATCAGCAGCTCCGGAACATGCGCCTTATGTGTATTCGCACAGACTTCCCGGTAGAGCGCCCGCAGGGTCCCGCTGCGCACAGGCTTTGCCCAGCGGCGCACCCGGCGGTGAAACAAATACTCTCCCACCGCCAGCCAGAGAAAAAACACCGCCGTGCCAGTGGCCCAGATAAGCTCCGCAGCCGTCATCAAATCCACGGAACGCCGGATATTCGACCCCGTGGATATCTTCTGGGAGACCGCCTGCAAATCCGGCGGGGCGCTTTGCACAACGTCTGCGGCATTGGAGGAAACCACCTGTATCCGTGAGCCGCCGGTCTCGTTCTGAACCACCTGCACCCGCCGCTCCGGTACCGTGATAACCGCCCTTACCGTACCCTCCGGCAGCGTTACAAATGTCCCGAACAGCAGGATCCCCGCCAGCAGACACCACAGCCGCTTTTTCCAAAGCGCTCTATAGCTCCGGTTCCAAAGCGGAGATGCGAAGCTCAGCACCAGTGCCAGCGATCCAACCACCAGAGAGGTCCGCAGGAGATTTAAAAACAGGGAATTCATCGTTTCTCCTCCCATTCATCCAGAAACTTTTTGAGCTCTGCCATGTCCCGATCGCCGATGGATTTACCGTCGTATAAAGAGGCAACCAGCCCTGTCACGGAATTGCCATACAGTTTCTCCAAAATCGTGCGCCCCTCTCTCTGCCGGTAGGTCCGCTCGTCCATTTTCGCACGGTATAAATTATTGCGCCCTTGTTTTTTGCAAAGCAGGAACCCCTTTTCACACAAGCGGTTCAGCACGGTTATAAGCGTGGCAAGTGCCCAATCCCGCTTTCCCTCCAGTGCGGCCCGAATCTGTGTGGAGTTCACCGGCCCATCAGCCGCCCACACCGCCTGCATAATCTCCAGTTCCGCGTCTCCCAGCCGTTTGATTTTTTCCCCCATCTAATAAAGCCCTCCTGTATTATACGATCGTATAATATATATTATACCTTTGTATAATGAAATGTCAACCTCTTTGGGCTAAAAAAGGGCGGCATGCCAGGTAGCGTTCCGGCATGCCGTCTTTTGTTCACAGCGTTACAAAAGCCCCTTCTGTTTCAGTTCCTCGATATATTCATCGAGCTCACGGTCAAGCTGCGTCTGAGGTAAAGTGAAGAGAAGATTGCCGTCCTCAATCCTCCCGCTCAGCGCATCGGGATCTGTGCGGAAATAGACCCAGGCCGGGACAGGCACGCCGCCCACGCAGAGTTCCATTTCCCGGCGGTAGTAGAGCTTCGGGCAGATCTCCCAGCCGTCGGCGATGTCTAATTTGCGGTCCGTGAGTTCCAGAAGCGCACCGCTTACCGCGGCGCTTTCACAGGGGAGCAGCCCATGATAGCCATCCTTACCGGCGTAGACCCCATACCCTGTCAGCTCAGCGGGTTTCGCCGGAACTTCACGTCCAAACAGCCGCTTCTGCACATACGCCGAGCGGAAAGTACCATAAGAAAACAAATTATTCATGCTGCCGCCTCCTTTTCTAGAGTTTAGCATATCGCCGTCAATTTTCAAGGCTATTCCTTGAAGCCGGCAGAAAATATGCTATAATAATGTCTGCTGAATCAGCCGCTTTGTGCTCTATTTGCGCGGCATCCGCCGCATCCCTGCTTCAAACCGGCTGAAAGCAGTTATGTCAGCACGGCGAGGTCTGCGGTCATGCAGTCACGCTCAGAGGAAGAGAGGCGTATGCTGTGAAACGGGATACCATGCTTGCCTATTTCATGGACTTGCTGCAGGTAAGCGGTAAAGAGCTTGCGGTTGAAATTGATACAGACACCACCACGGTCAGCAAATGGCGCACTGGAAAACGCAAGCTTTCCGCCGATTCGGAGACCTGCCGCGCTATCGCCGCATATTTTTTAAGCGACCGCTTTTCACTCCATCAAAAAGAGTTGGACCGTCAGCTTAACCTGGTTATCGACGGCTTTTCCGCTCTCTCGTACGGGGAAAAGGTCGAGGGGCTCTGTTATCTTCTCAGCAGGGGCAATATACAGGCGATCGACGACACCTCCGGCCGGGAGGATATGGTGAACTATCAGGCGGCGATGCGGGTGTATTCCGGCGACTTGGAGGGCTGGAAGCTTTCCATGGAGCAGTTTTGGAAGGCAGCCCTCTCCGCCCGTCCAACCCAGATCACGCTCTGCGATTTTGGTGATATCGACTGGAGCACAACGGAACGGGAGCGGTTTCATCTCACCAGCGACTATGTCATTGCCTGTGTGAAGCGGGGACATCGGGTCCGCATTATTGATATTCTGGGGAACAGCTACCGCTCCTACGAGGTTTTGGGCCGGTGGATGGACATGTATATGGCCGACGGTGTGGATTTAAATTATATCATCGGGAATTTCACGGACGCGGAAAAGGGCAACTATTACTGTATCAGAGATAAACTTGCGCTGGTCGGCTACTATTTTGAGCAGAAGCCCCAGCTGCTCACCTATACGCATTATACGGATTACCGCATGCTCAGCTATTATCAGGCCAGAGTCGAGGACTACGTCGCGCGCTCAAAGCCTGTGTTCTTCAAGCTGCGGCTGGCGGAGCATATGGAAACCGTGAATCTTATGAAAAAGAATCTGAGCGTATTCGACCCCACCTATATGATTTGCCGGGTGCCGACGTACATTAATATGCCGCCGGAGCTTCTGGCTGAGATTCTGGAGGAAAATGGCGTAGACCGGGTGCAGATCGAACGGTGTATTGGCACCGTAACCAAACGGCACCAGATGCGGCACCATTGTAAGTATATCCAGATGTATGATATCGACGCCATTGAGGCCCGCCTGCAGATGGAAACACACACGGCAAAGATGCTTTCCCGTATTATCGGCCGGCCCATCTACGTAACACGGGAACAGTATCTGCGCCAGCTGCAATACGTATCCGATACCGTGGAACGGGGGGAGATGGAAATCGACCTCATCTCATTCCGGGACATGGGCATACAGGAAAAAGACGTCTCCGTGGTAGCTCAGGCAGGCCGGCTTGTTATCATCTGGGACGACAGTAAATATGATAACCTCATCTACTCCACCGAGCCGACCTATATCGGCGGCTATGTCTCCTACTTGCAAAACCTGTACGGGCGCATCCCCCCTATAAACAAAAATATGGATTGGGTCAGACGGCGCCTCCGGGAATACGTGGCGAGCGGCTGATTATCTGTAAGAACTCTGCAAAGCGTGTGTGCTTTGCAGAGTATTTTTATATAGGTTTAACAGGTCAATTAATTGCCAATAATTTTATCTAGAATAAATGTTGACATATAATTGGTTCTGAGGTACACTTACTACAACATGAGGCAGCAAGGACGTCAACAAGGTCCCTGCTGCCTTTGTTTTTTTATTTTTGGAAAAAGAGGTGGTTTTTTGTGAAGGGAAAAAAACTGGGGTTGGGCAGCGGTGTAGCTGTATGCGTTGGCCTGATTGTTGCAACCAGTTGTCTGGTCTCACTTGGAACCGGCATCGGGCTTGCCGGCAAAGCATTCATCATTCCACTGTTCATCGTTATGATTCTCAACTCGTTTATTGCTCTTTCTTTCGGTGAGCTGCACCGGATGATGCCAGGCGTGGACGGCGGCACTGGGCAGTATTTGTTGACCAGTTTTGGTCCGGTACCCTCCATTGTCGGCAACGTCTCCGCATACGTTATCACAATGGTGCTCGCCTCCACGGCAGAACTGGCCATGTGCGGCGTGGTGCTCTGCCAGCTGTTCTTTCCCGGCCTTGATCCGAGGATTATTTCCATGCTGGTTCTCGCGTTCTTTTTTATCATCAACTGCTTCGGCGTCGACGTTTTTTCCAAGGTCCAAAACCTGGTGGTTATTCTGCTAATCGGCTCCATGGCCCTGTTCGGCATACTCGGCTCCCTGGGCCTGGGTACCGGCACCTTGATTTCGGCCGCCCAGCAGTCCGCCCCCGCCGTCTCCGGCTTCGGCCCTCTCATGAGCCTGTCGGCGCTGGCATTCTGGCTGTACATCGGCGTTGAATTTGTCATTCCCGTGGCGAAAGACATGAAAAACCCCAAGCGGGACGTTCTCCTCGCCATGATGCTGGGGCTTGTGCTTCTGTTTGTGGTGCAGGCTGTTCTCGGTAACGCCATGGCAAACTATGTCGACCTCAGCGTCCTGGCCGCGGACCCCAGCGGGACGCCCCATATGACCTTTGCTGAAAATCTTTTTGGTGCGCCCGGCAAGTACTGGATGGGATTTGTCACCATTTTAGCCGCTGTTAGTACTATGAACACCGTCTACGTATCCACGTCCAAGATTCTCATGGGCATGGCGGAAGAGGGCATGATGCCCAAAGTTCTCTCCAAAACCAACCATCACGGCGCCGCCGTAAACGGCCTCATTCTCATGGGCGTGCTGGACGCCGCCCTGCTCCTTTCCAACATTGCCATGACAAGCGGCATCACCTTCGTCATCCTGGCCGCCTCCTGTTTTTGGCTGGTTACTTACATTCTTATCCATGCCTCGGTTCTGGTCCTGCGTCACCGCTATCCCAACGCCCCCCGCAATAAGAAGCTGACCTTTGCCGGTATTCCGCAGATCGTCGGCATCCTGGGCAACATTTATATGATCTGGTTCATTGCAGACGGTGACACCCGTATCCTGATTTTCAAAATTTTCGGCGTACTTTTTGCCCTGCTTGTGGTCTATGCCTTCGTTTGGACCTGCGGGGTGATGAAGGCGAAGCCTTTCAAACCGGTTGATCTGGCCGTGATCAACGCGGGCAAAACAACCTTCGAAGAACTGGTTACCTATGATGCAAACCCTGCAACCGAGCAATCGTGAGAGGAGTGTGGTCCCTTTGAAAGACAAATTTACAAAACAGGAGATTTTAACCTTTTCTGAGATCGAAAAAATGATTCAGGACAAGGGCATCGAGATGCTCCGACTGGAGTATACCGACCTGCTGGGCGTTCAGCGCGGGAAGCTGCTGCCGGTGGAGATGCTGGATGAAATCAAGGACGGCGTGGCATTCTGCGCCGCCTCCATGGGCATGGAATACGACAACAGCATTCTTTCCACCGACTATCTCCCTTCCACCAGCAACGACATGACGGTGATTCCGGACCCGTCCACCTTTACACCGTTGCCGTTTGCCAACAAGACAGCGGTCATGTTGGGCGACGTCTACTACAACGGCGCACCCATGCGCGTTTCGCCCCGCGGTTTTTTAAAGCAAGTCGTGGATGAATACTTTAAGATGGGCTATGACCCCATTGCCGCGTGCGAGCTGGAATTTTTCGTTTACAAAAAAGATGCAAATGGAGCCTACGTTCCCTATACCAATCAGAACTCCAACTGCTATACCGCCAACGAGCGCACCGACCCCAAGAACTTCCTTTATCAGATTACGGATACTTTCAAGCATATGGACTATAATGTGCTGTTCATGAACCACGAGTATTTCCCCGGCCAGTACGAGTACAACTGGAAGCATGCCAGCGCGGTCCGTGCCGCCGATGAATCGTCCCTCTTCAAGGAACTGTGCAAGGATATCGCGGAGATGAACGACATGATGGTCACCTTTATGGCAAAGCCCAAAGGCGCGGGCGGCGGCAGCGGCTGTCACTTCCATCTGTCCCTTAACGATCTGGAGACAGGAAAAAACATCTGTGACGACCAGAACGGCGAGGATGGAATCAGTGACACGCTGCGCTACATGATCGGCGGCATTTTGAAGCACGGCTGCGGCATGTCCGCTTTTCTGGCTCCCACGGTCAACTGCTATAAGCGATATCAGCCGGATTCCTTCGCCCCCATCTATCTTGGCTGGGGTATGGATAACCGCACCTCTTACGTTCGCATTCCCAGGGAACGCGGCAAGGGGGCCCGGCTTGAGGTCCGCGCCGCATCGGCAGCCTGCAATCCCTATCTCGGCCTGGGCGCAATCCTGGCTGCGGCATTGGATGGGATCAAGAACAAAATTGAGCCTCCCGCAAAAATCATCACCGACCTGTACCACGACAAAGTGCGGCAGGGCGAGTGCGGTACCGTGCCGAGAAGTCTGTTCCGGGCCGTGAATGAGCTGCAAAACGACGAGTGGTTCTCCAAGCAGTTCTCCCCCGAGCTGACCGAGCTGTTCAGCTCAATGAAGATGTATGAGGTAGAACAGTATAAAAAGTCGGTTACCGACTGGGAAATGGATACATATTCCTACCATGTATAAGGAATTGGAGTGAACTCAGATGTGTGGAATTGCGGGTATTATCAGCAGGACGCCGGTGGATATTGCGCAGGACCTTGTCACCATGCTGTCCCTGATTCAGCATCGCGGTCCTGATGCCGCCGGAGTGGCTGTTTTTCAGGACACCGAGCAAGTTACCCTGCGTGTGACCTTACAGAAGGCGGAGGCTCTGGGCCATCTCAAAGAGTACATTGCGGAATGCGGCGTCATCCTCAGCCAATCCAGCGTGACCAATATAACGAATAAGCTTTGCTATGAATTTGCCGTGGATATGGACCCCGAAAAAATCAAGGCGCTCCATGAGAAGATCAACAGCGACGAGGAACTTGACGTCCATTCGATCAGCAGCCATTTCAAGGTTTACAAAGAAGGCGGTTTCATTGAAAATCTTACCGGCCGCTATGAACTTAAAAACTATATGTGCCGCCACGGTATCGGGCACGTCCGCATGGCGACGGAGAGCGCGGAGGACGTAAATGCCGCCCATCCCTTCGTCTCGCCGTTTTATCCGGAGCTGGCTATTGTACATAACGGACAGTTTACGAATTATTTCAATATGCGGCGTTTTCTTGAGTCCAAGGGGGCTAAATTCAAGACGCTCAACGACTCTGAGGCCGCCAGCCATCTGATCGCCTATGCGATGACCCTGTTTGACGGCGACCTCCAGAAGGCGCTGGAATATGCCGGCGACCAGATGGACGGGGTTTACTGCATCATCGCGTCCACCCCCACTCAGATGGGCTTTGTCAAGGATAAGCTGGGCATCAAGCCACTTTTGGTGGCGGAGACGGATAACTACGTGATGCTCGGCTCGGAGCAGATCGAGTTTACCGCCATCGACGGGCATATTTTCGCCAACGAAATGGAGCCGGGGGAGGTTCGGGTATGGAACATATAGACGCTTCGGCCGTTGCAAACAAGGACTTTAACCCCATGGTCTGGAAGGCCATTGAAGACGGGGCCAAAGAGATTCTGATTTCCAATGTCCACTCCATGCACTATGTACTGGCCGGAACCGACCAGCCGGTGAAGGTGACGATTGAGGACTCCACGGGCATGTACACCTGCAGTTACCTGGAAAACGCCGAAGTGCGGGTAAAAGGCAACGTGGGCTGGTACGCGGGTGACAATATGGTCAGCGGAAAGCTGATCGTTGAGCAGAACACCGGCTGCAACGTGGGTACCTATATCGCCGGAGGTGATCTGGTGGTCTACGGCAGCACCGGCACCCGGGTCGGTTACGGCATGAAGGGCGGGCATATTATCATCGGCGGCAGCGCCGAGCGCTGGGCGGGCCAGATGGCCATGGGCGGAGAACTGATTGTACTCGGCTCCCTTGGCCTTGGGGCCGGGGAAAGCATGTATGAGGGTAAAATCTTCACCCGCGATCCCGGCGCCGCCGGTAAACTCGGTGGAAATGTGGCGTACAGTGAGATCACGGAGGAAGAGGCGGCGGAACTGGATGCTCTGTTTGCTGAATACGGGTTTGACGCGGAGGGGAAACAGTTCCATGTGATACGCCCCGTTCTGGATGCCGCAGGCAAGCACAAATATACGCTGTTCCGCCCCATTCTAGAGCCTGAAAAAGCCGCAAAGAAAAGAGGCGAATAAGTATGGCAAAAATCGTGAATCCGGAAAAAGGCACCTGGTCGAACCAGGTGATCTCCGAAATTCAATATAAGGCGGAAAACGGTAAGTACCGCATCCGCGGATGTGGTTCTCCCCGCAGGGTCCCTAATTTCGACGACCTCATGATTCTGCCCGGGCAGCTGACCCGCATGCCCATCGACACCTATCGCGAGTCCTGCTCCACCCGTACGGTGCTCGGTCCGGCGGCGGAAAACCCGCTCGTGATCGAAACCCCGGTGATGATCGCGGGCATGTCCTTTGGCGCACTGAGCAAGCATGCGAAAATTGCGCTGGCCAAGGCGACGTCGCTGGTGGGGACCGTGATTTCAAACGGGGAAGGCGGCTGCCTTCCTGAAGAGATGGAAAACTCCTACCGCCAGTCCATTCAGATTTTGGCCAGCCGCATGGGTTTTCACAAAGATCTGCTTTTTAAAGCCGATATGCTGGAAATTCTGTTCGGCATCGGTGCAAAACCGGGGCTGGCCGGGCACCTGATGGGCGCCAAAATCACCGAGGAAATCTCCAAGATCCGACAGATCCCCGCCGGTATCGATCTGCACTCCCATCCCCGCAGCGGTGACAGCTTCGGCGCCGACGATTTGGTGGTGAAAATCGAGCAGCTCCGCGAAATGCTGCACAAGAATACAGGCGGACATACTCCGCCGATTTTCGCCAAAATTGCCGCCGCTCGGGTCCGCGAGGACATCAAAATAGCCGTTAAGGCGGGCTTTGACGGGATTATTCTGGACGGTTGCACCGCCGGTACCGGCGCCGCTCCCGTCATGGCGGCGGATCATCTGGGTATCCCTATCCTGCCCGCCGCCGTCCAGGCGGTACGCACCCTGGAGGAGATCGGCGCAAAAGACCGGGTCAGTCTCATCGTCTCCGGTGGAGTCAAAGACGGGGCGGATCTGGCAAAAGCGCTGGCCATCGGTGCCGATGCGATAGCCATCGGTACGGCGGCGATGGTGGCCATGGGCTGCCGCGTCTGCATGAACTGTCAGGCGGGGCGCTGCGCCTTCGGTATCGGCACGCAGGACCCCGAGTTGGTGGCAAAGCTGGACATCGACGAGGCCGCCCATAAGGTGGCCAACTACATCAAGGCCATGACGGAAGAGGCTGTCCTCCTTGCAAAAGCGGCCGGGAAAACCAAGCTCCAGAATCTTGAGCGGGAGGATCTGCGTTCCTTAACATTGGAGAGCTGTGCCATGACGGGCATTCCGCTTGCAGGCAGCGACCTTGTTTTCGGCGAGGGCTTTGGCTTCGCCGCCGGCAAAAGCTTGTAATGGGAGGGATGCGCGCATGTTGAGAATTCAAGAACACCCTATTCTGGGCAGCACAGAGGAGAGACGGCTCGTCACCTTTACCCTCGACGGCAGGGAACTAACCGGCTATGAAGGCGAGCCCATCGCCGCCGCGCTTAAGGCGGCCGGCGTGATGGTCCACCGCTATACGGCGAAGCAGCACAAACCCCGGGGCATCTTTTGCGCTATTGGCAGGTGCACCGATTGCGTTATGATCGTGGACGGCACGCCAAATGTACGCACCTGTATTACCCCGCTGCGGGAGGGCATGCGTGTGCAGACCCAATACGGCGTCAGCGCACAGCCATACCAGGAAATAAGGCGGTGTAATAAAAATGGAGAGATATGATTTGGTCGTCGTGGGCGCAGGGCCCAGCGGGCTTTCCGCGGCCATTGAGGCGGCAAAATGCGGGCTTACCGTCGTGGTATTTGATGAAAATTCCAGGCCGGGCGGCCAGCTTTTCAAGCAAATCCATAAGTTTTTCGGCTCCAAGGAACACAATGCCAAAATCCGGGGCTTCCGCATCGGGGAAAACCTGCTTAAAGAGGCGTCCGCGTGCGGCGTCAAAGTGATTTTAAACGCCACTGTCATCGGCCTGTTTCGCCAGCGGGAGGTTACGGTACGGATCGGCAACGAAATCGTCCATGTGAAAGGCGACGCAATTCTGATCGCTACGGGCGCCAGTGAAAACATGGTCCCCTTTCCCGGCTGGACGCTTCCCGGCGTCATCGGCGCCGGTGCGGCGCAGACCATGATGAACCTGCACCATATCAAGCCCGGCAAGCGCATCCTGATGCTGGGTACCGGCAACGTGGGCCTTGTGGTCTCCTATCAGCTTTTACAGGCCGGCTGCGAGCTTGCCGCCCTGGTGGACGCCGCTCCCCGGGTGGGTGGATACGGCGTTCACGCCGCGAAAGTCGCGCGTTGCAGCGTGCCCTTTTACCTTAGCCACACCATTGTACGGGCGGAGGGCGAAGAATTTGTCACCGGCGTGGTCATCGCGGAGGTAGACCACAGCTTCAAACCCATACCGGGTACGGAAAAACACTTCGAGGTGGACACCATCTGTCTGGCCGTCGGTCTGTCGCCTATGAGCCAGTTGTGCAAAATGGCAGGCTGTGAGATGACGCAGGCACCTACCGGTTATGCTCCGGTCTGCGACAAAACCGGGCAGACGTCTCTGCCCGGGGTCTATGTGGCGGGCGACGTCAGCGGTATTGAAGAGGCATCCTCCGCCATGATCGAAGGGCGCATCGCAGGTGCCGCTGTTGCCGAACGCCTGGGCTTTTTAGGCGCGGCTGAGCGGGATGAACGGTTGAAGCAGTATGAAGCGGCGCTTTCCAGCCTGAGAAAGGGGATGTTCGCACCGGAAAACCGGGGCAAGGCTCCAAAAAAGACGGAGGAGGGCCTGCCCATCTCTATGAACCTTCTCCAGAAGGGTTATATGGATGAGGCGGAGCTTGAGGCATATCCCGGCATGATCCATATGCCCGGGCTGCACCCCGTTATCGAATGTACACAGAATATTCCCTGTAACCCCTGCCAGGACGCCTGCCCCAGGGGCTGTATTAAGATCGGCGCGGACCTCACCGCCCTGCCTTCTGTTGACGTAAGCAAATCGTGTTCCGGCTGCGGCATGTGCGTCGCCTCCTGCTCCGGCCAGGCTATTTTTTTAGTCAATGAGGATGTGGGCGAAGGATTTGCAGAAGTCACTATGCCGTATGAGTTTCTGCCTCTTCCCAGGCCGGGAGAGAGAGGCATGGCTCTGGATCGCAGCGGAACGCCTGTGTGCCCGTGCGAGGTGGTTTCGCTGCGCAGTGCTCCGGCTTTTGATCAGACGAATCTGCTCACTATCCGCGTTCCGGCGCAGATGGCGGGGAGAGCAAGGCAGTATAGAGTGGGAGGTGCGGTATGAGCAAGCTCTATAGCCGAAACGAAGACATTGGTGAATTTGTTCCTGCACCTGACGACGATTTGATCATCTGCCGCTGTGAGGAAATCACCAAGGGCGAGATCCGCAGGGCCGTCCACGACGGCATGCGGACCATTACGGAGGTGCGGCGGTTTTTACGGGCGGGTATGGGTCTGTGTCAGGGCCAGACCTGTGGCAGGCTGGTGCAGGGTATTATCTCGCGCGAGCTGAATATGCAGCCCGCAAACCTCACGCCCGCGCCGAGCCGCGCGCCCATGCGCCCCATTGAAATGTACGTTCTGGGCGACGAAAAGGAAGGCGGTGTCCCGAATGACTAATACCGCAGATGTCATTATCGTAGGCGGCGGCATTATCGGAAACGCCACCGCCTATTACCTTGCAAAAAAAGGGGTCTCGGTCATCGTTTTGGAGGGAAGCGATTATATCGGCAACGGCGGCTCGTCCCGAAACGGCGGCGGCGTGCGCCAGTCCGGGCGCGATAAGCGGGAGCTGCCCATTGCCATATGGGGAATCCAGACCATTTGGCCCTGGCTCTCCGAAGAACTGGGAGTAGACTGCGAATATTATCAGAAGGGCAACCTACGTTTGGGCAAGACAGAGCAGCACCTGAAAACCCTTCAGGCTCTCACGGATAATGCCAAGTCCTGTGGGTTGGACGTCTCCATGATTACCGGAGACACGGCGCGGGAAATCTGTCCCTATCTCACCCATGAGGTGATCGGCGCCTCCTGGTGCCCCACCGACGGGCACGCAAACCCGATGGTGACGACCCTTGCGTTTTACCGCAGGGCACGTCAGCTGGGTGTTCGTTTTTTCACCGGGGCTCGGGTTACGGAGGTAAAAAAACTCGGTGGCCGAGCGCGCGAGGTGGTAACCTGCGAGGGCGACCGTTTTGAAGGGGCCACTATTATTCTGGCGGCGGGATACGGCAGCCGTGCCATTGCAAACACGGTGGGTATCGACGTACCCATGTCGCAGCAAATTGATGAGGCGCTGGTCACTGAAGCGCAGCCGCCCATGTTCTGGCAGATGTTGGGGACTGCGGCGGCGGATTTCTACGGGCACCAAACTCAGCATGGCTCTTTTGTGTTCGGCGGTGCCTCCGGAATCGAAGACTTTCTGGAGGAAACGGAGGGCATCCCCCCCACCAACAGCTTGACCTCTTCGGCGGTGTGCCGCGGTATTATGGGGTATTTTCCGGCCCTGCGCGAGGCAAAAATAGTCCGCACCTGGTCCGGCTGGCTGGATATCTGCGCGGATAAGGTTCCAGTTATCAGCCCGGTGTGCGAGGTCCCAGGCCTTATCCTGGCCTGTGGATTCTCCGGCCACGGTTTTGGCATAGGCCCTGCGGTGGGCAAACTTCTCAGTCAGCTTGCCGTGGGTGACCAGCCTGAAGTTGACCTCCATGCCCTGCGTTATGACCGGTTTAAGGCCAATAAATAAAAAAACAGGAGGATCATGACATGGATCTTAAAAGAACGAACTATTCGTCCGGCGCTCCCCTTGAGGAGAAAGTTGGTTACAGCCGCATGGTAAAGGCCGGGCCGTTTGTTTTTGTGGGCGGCACTACCTCGGTGCAGCCGGACGGCACAGTATACGGCGAAACCGCCTATGAGCAGACCAAATATGTACTGGAAAAGCAGATTAAGCTGCTGGATACCGCCGGAGCAACGGCGGCGGACGTTATCAAGATCAAAGTATACGCCACTGATATGAAATTTTCCGGTGAAATTTGTCAGGCGTATTCGGAAATTTTTCACGATATCCGCCCGCTGTGTACGGTCGTAGGAACTCCGGCACTCAACCGCCCAACTCAGTTTGTTGAAATTGAGATGGATGCGGTTATCGGCTGCGCGCTGTAAGCGCGGAATAAAACGGGAGCCGTTTAGGAGCCAATGTTACAGGCGCGCAGGCCGCACTCTTTGTACAGCTCGATACCCAGCGCCTGTCCCGGGAACTCATAGTAAGGAAGCTGCGGGTAGAACTTGGCGGCGTCTAGGAAAATGCCGTGTCCGCCAGCAGGAGACTGATAGGGCATAACAGTGTCCTTGTAGTTCCTGTGGACCGGATGACACAGCTAAACCAAATAGAACGAAAGGAATCCGTGCAGAATCGCAAACGATTCTGCACGGATTCCTTAATCGGGCTTTTCGTTCCTGACCATGCCTCATCCGCCAGTATGAGATTTCAGATGTCTTATCTCGAATACCGCCGGCTCACATGCTTGGGCTGATACCGCTGCCGTTCCTTTCCGCCGGATAAGATCAGTGATGCCACAATCGTGGTAAACGGAATGGTAAACAGGATGCCGAGGCAGCCAATCAATGATTGCAAAAATTCAAATATGATTGCTTCTTTATTGAGAATGCTCAGCAAAGGATAGTTTGACGCCGCATAGATCAGCACTACGATCATCGAGCTTCCCATATAAGCCAGAATTAAAGTATTGGTCATGGTTCCCATAAAGTCTCTGCCAATATGGAACCCTGACTTTATTAATGCCGTGGCGCTGATCTCTTTGTTTGTCTCCTTAAGCTCGCACAGCGGTGAGGTGACGGACATGGACACATCCATAATCGCCCCCAGCGCACCAATCGTTATCATGGAAAACATAAGCGCCCTTACATCCACATCCACTCCAAAGAGCGTGTCCAGCATATAGGTATCATCGTTAATATACCCCGTCAGCTTCATCCACCGATCCATAAGCAGGCTGATACTTCCGGAAAAAGCAATCCCGACGGCACAGCTAAACGCGGCAATGACACTTTTTTTGCTTAGCCCGTATACGATCATCAGCGTTTCTATCATAATATATAGGCATATTATCACTGTGGATACGTAGATATTGTATCCGGCTTTAATGGACGGAATAAAAACAAGAAAAATTGACAGACAGGTAAGCGCCAAGGATACAATCGTGCGAACCCCTTTCATTCCACCCATTAAAAGAATGAATGCGACAATTGCGAGGCCCAAAACGATCACTTTATCCAAACGGTAATAGTATTGAAAAAGATACTCCCCGCCATAGGATAAAAGCACGGCCTTGTCACCGACGGAAACGGCCGGCATATTCCCGCTGTTGTCGTTCAGAATCTGGCGTCCCTGGATTACTTCGCTCCGGTCGCTTCCAAAGGCAAACGTCTTTGCCGTAAAAGCAATTTCTTTCCCAGACGTATCGCGCTCAGTGACTTGATCAATGGATACAATTTTTGCAAATACAAGGGTATCCAGTTCTTCTTCGCGGTCATAGGCGATTCCGCCGAGGCTGCCGTGACTCAGATATTGATTCCCATAGTATATAAACAAGACGGAACATAATAAAACCATGAGATAAACAGCCACGTTTAACGCTTTTTTCATTTCATTTTTCACTCCCGCTTGTCCAACTCTAAGCGAATATATGACGGGGGGAGTTAAATTATGCTCGATACCGATTATATGGTGTATTCTCCGCTTGCAATATAGGGAAGCCACTTGGCAACATTTACGGAGTGGTCCGACATCCGTTCTATATACTTGTTAATGAAGAGATAGAATACGGATTGTTCGATCCATTCCGGGTGTTGTTTCATGTTGTCAATAAGATCCTGAATATTATTTTCAAAGAGCTGATCGACGGTATCGTCGCGCGCAATGATATCAGAGACGGCCTGCATGTCAAGACTGACAAAGGCCGCGATGGTATCCTTCACCATGGATTTCATGACCGAAAACATCTGCTCAAAATGCTTCGGCGGGGCAACGGCGGATTTTTCGGCCAGCTTGAGCACATAGACGGAGATATCGCTGCAGTGATCCGCAATACGTTCCAGATCGCTGACGATCCGCATAATGGAGGCAATTCTCCGCCAGTCCGAGGCCAACGGTGCCTGCTTGATGACAAGATCAATGCAATATTTTTCGATGGAGCGCTCCATGCGGTCAAAGACATCATCGCCCACGATCAATTCCTTTGCCTGCTGTCGATCCAGTGTCTTTACGGCGGTAGCGGTTTTATCGATGGCCTTCTCTATCCCGCTGCCCATGGCGAGTACGTCCTGATTGAGCTTTTTCAGCTCCTCGTTGTATACAATTCTGCTGCCCATATGCGTTTCCCTCCTTAATTAGCCAAAACGTCCGGTGATATATTCTTCCGTCTTTTTATCGGCGGGCATGAAAAAAGCTGGATGGCCGTGTTGTATTCTATGAGACGGCCGAGCAAAAAGAACGCCGTTTGATTTGAAATTCGGTCGGCCTGCTGCATAGTATGTGTCACAAGAACGATTGTATCATCATTCTTTAGGCTTGCGATTAAATTCCATCGTTACAGTCCTCCGGTTTTTCTGTCTATTCTCCGGGCCAGAAACCTGGCAAGCAGACTGAAACCCAGCACCATAATGATTAAAACTGCCGCTGAAAAATTAGCAATGGCTGTAGAGTTGGGGTTTAAACTTCCCTCCGTGCGCATTACCCAGATGTGGAGTGCCAGTGTCTCGCCGGGACGGAAGGGGTTTAGAGGGCAGGTTGGCGAAGCAGGATTCCAGTTTGACCAGTTGATATTGGTGCTCTGGCCCGCTGTATACAGGAGAGCGGCCGCCTCTCCGAACCCTCTTCCCGCAGCGAGGATCACGCCAGTGATGATGCGGGGAAGACTGGTGGGCAGAAGCACTCTGTCTATCGTCTGCCAGTGAGTGGCACCCAACGCCATACTCCCTTCTTTATACCCCCTCGGCAGGGAGCGGATGGCGTCCTCCGTGGTTGTTGTAATCAGCGGCAGGTTCAGGATAGAGACAGCCATGGCGCCGGCCATAAGGTTCCATTTTGCGCCGGTCATTAAAATAAAGACCAGATAGCCGAACAGCCCTACTACGATAGAGGGGAGAGAGGACAGGGATTCGATGCTTACCCGGAGGAAGGAGAGGATCTGTCCCTCTTTGGCGTATTCCGCCATATAAATACCGGCGGCGATCCCCAGGGGAACACTGATCACCAGGGAGAGAAAGACCAGATATACGGTATTAAAAAACTGATTTCCGATACCATTCCGCCCAAAGGTGAGCAGTTCAGGGTAAAAGTCTGTTATCCCCTTAAAAATAATGTATCCGGCCAGGAGTAGAAGGAGCAGCAGGAAAAAGCCGCCCACGGAATAGAAAATTCCCGTCATAGCCCTGTCCGCAGCTTTGGCGCGGGCCATGCACTTTTCGGTATCTTTACGCTTTATCACGGTCACGCCCCTTTCTGGAGATCCTGTGAATAATAAAGATAAATAACATGGAAAAGGAAAACAGCAGCAGGGCCATTGACCACAGGGCCAGGTTGTGCTCCCCGCCATCGGCCGAATTCCCCATATCCGCCGCAATTGCCGCAGTCAGATTATTCGTCGGAGAAAGCAGGTTTGCGGGGAATGCCCGGGTCTTTCCGATCACCATGGCCACGGCCAGAGCTTCCCCCACAGCGCGGGAAAGGCCCAGAATAATTCCGGTGAAGATTCCGGGCCGCGCGGCTGGAAACACAATATGGTAAATTACCTGCCACCGGGTGGACCCCATGCCGTAGGCCGCGTTGCGGTAATCCCAGGGTACGCTGCGGATGGCATCCGCCGAGACTGTGGTAATCGTGGGAAAAATCATCACGGCTAGGACGATACCGGCCGCGAGCACAGAAAATCCGCCCATTTTTGCGCCAAAGACATCCCGGATAAAGGGAACCAGCACCGTCAGTCCTATCCAGCCGTATACCACAGAGGGAATCCCCACAAAAATCTCAACGGCCGGCTGAAACAGTCGACTCCCTGTCTTAGGCGAAATTTCCGTCATAAAAACGGCGGCAGCCAGGCTGAAGGGTGCGGCAATCAGCAGGGCAAGGCCGCAGGTGAGAAACGTACCACAAATATAGATGGCGGCACCCACCGTACCTCCTCCCTGGTCGGCGCGGTCCATGGGGGACCAGTCCGCGGAGAACAAAAACTCCCACACGCTGTGGTGGTATTTGGTAAAGGTCCCCGTACCTTTTACCAGCAGAAATATGCCGATAGAGAGGGTCAAAAGGATAATCAGAATTCCGCAGACCGTGACCGCTCCACGCCCCAGGTACTCCTTTTTAAGCCGGTACGCCGTGCTGTTCTGCGGCCCCAGCCCGCCGGATCGCTGTTTGGTCAACTTTTGCACCTTCTTCTAAGCGTGCTTGCCGGGCAGGCACAAGAAGGGCCTGCCCGGCAGCGTTGAATCCGTTCCTCATGTTTTACTTGTGGCTGTTCACGGCCGTATCGGAGAGCTTCGAGGAAGCGCCGTATCCCATGGCCTCAATGTTGGAGGCAAACTCATCGCTCATCATATATTGAATGAATGCCTGCGCGGCTTCGCTGCCGTCTCCCTTGGTGTACATATGCTCGTAGCCCCAGACCTTATATGTACCGTTATAGGTGTTTTCCAGCGTGGGGGCTACGCCGTCAATGGAGACCGCCTGCACCTTCGTATCCTTCACCAGGTATGAAAGCGCCACGTAGCCAATGGCCCCCTCGTTGCTCTCCACCGTTTCCATAAGCGTTCCGGAGTCGTCGGTCTCCAGCGCGGAGTTGGAGGCCTCCTCCACACCGTTCAGCGCCCAAGTCTTGAAGAGTGCGCGGGTACCGGAGGAGGTGGGACGGGTGACCAGCATAATGTCCAGATTCGGGCCGCCCACATCCTTCCAGTTGGTAATCTTCCCGGTGAAGATGTCGGTGATCTGCTGCGTGGTGAGGTTATCTACGCCCAGGGACTTGTTGACCACGGCGGCCATGGTGACGGTGCAAACCTTGTGATCTACTAGTCCGGAGGCGGTGGTGGCATCCAGCTTTTCCTCGGCGAAGACGTCGGAGTTGCCGATATCCACGGCGCCCTCGGCAACATTCTTAAGACCCGTGCCGGAACCGCCGCCGTTAACCGTAACAGAGCAGTCGGGGTTTTTGTTCATAAAGTCCTCCGCAGCAACCTGCACCAGGGGGAGGAGGGCAGAAGATCCGGAGGCGGTTACCGAGCCGGTGACTTTAGACTGACTGGCTGCCTGCGCGGTCGGAGTGCTGCCGGCGGCAGACGGCTGAGAACTTGTTTGCGCAGCCGGCGTACCGCCGCAGGCCACCAGACCCAGAGACATTGTGACGCCAAGAAGCAGTGTAACAAATTTTTTCATGTTTACCTGTATCCTTTCATTTCCGTTTGTTTTGTGGTGCAAAATTATTATTGCACGGTAAATTGCCGCATGCTATCACATTCCTGTAATGGAATTGTCAAATGAACGTAAAGCCGAAAAAGGTAATTCAGCTTTTGTATTATTAGGTATTTTTCAGCCGCGCTACCCGGCATACTAATAGGCGCCCCTTTACAGCAGGGCATAAGAAAACCCTGTAACCGTGCGGTTACAGGGTTTTCTTCATCTCAGAACGTGGTTTACCGATTTTCATGGAATTCCATATGGCTGGCTCCTTGGCAAAGCGGCCCGGGATATTTATTCATCCAACATGATCTTGACAATTTCCTTGTCCGTTTCTTTCATTCCCTCTTTTCCAAGGCGGCCCACATTTTGTATGGTTTCCTCAACGCCGCATTTTACAATGCCGTCTCCATACTTAAACTCCTGTCCATTCATAAACATGTGGTATCCCAGAATTCCAGCTTCCACTGACGAGGCGATCTTACCCGCGCAGGACGGCTTCGCGCCGTCACAGATAATGCCGGAGACAATGACAACAGAGTTTACCAGAGTGTGCGCCAATTCTTCCAGCCTGCCTCCGTACAGATAGGCAATTCCGCAGCCGGCCGCGCAGCCGGCGCTTACCGCCCCGCAATAGGCCGACAGGGTTCCGATTCCCGCTCTCTGATGAATTGCGATTAAATTTGAGACAGCCAGGGCCCGGTATAATTTGTCCTCGGGGACATTTAATTCATGCGCATATTCAATCACCGGTACAGAAGCCGTAATTCCCTGATTCCCGCTGCCGGAGTTGATGATAACAGGCATTGCACAGCCGCCCATTCTCGCGTCACTTCCGGCGGCCGCCTTTGCAATCGCCCGATTCCGAACGTCATTCCCATAAAATTTAAGCAGCGTACTTCCGATGTTCGCACCGTAATGATTTTTCAGGCCCTCCTCTGCAATCGCCATATTATATTTGATCTGCGGCGTCAGAATGGGCCTGATATCGTCCAAATTACACGTATCCGCAAAGTGAATGATATCGCTCAGATTCAGCAGGTTTTTGTCCGTCGGAACATTTTCCGTTTCCGGTTCAGATTTTGTCTTCTGGTAAAGAAGCACGCCATTTTTTTTAATGTACATAATATTGGTGTGATTTTGTGCGATTCTAATCTTCACTTCATCACTTTTATGGTGGAGTACGAGGACAATATCAAAAACGACATCACTGTCCAAGGGCGCAATTTTAATTGGTACCTCTTCCATAAAATTTCTGATCTGCCGCTTCTGCTCCTCCGAAACTTCCGAAATTACTTCCAGCAGTTTACCGGGAACCCCGGAAATAATCCCCGCCGCCACAGCGGCTTCAATCCCTTTTAATCCATTTGTATTTGGAACAACAACACTTTTTGCATTTTTTATAATATTACGGCTGACGTAGGCCTCCACATTGTCCGGCCCGCACCCCAGGTTATCTCTTGCTGTTGCCGCCGCATAGGCCAGTGCAATTGGCTCGGTACATCCCATGGCAGGTACAAGTTCTTCTTTCAAAATCTGTACATACGTCTTGTACTTTATCTCATTCATTTTTGGTACCTCAACTTATATAAATTACATCCCGCCGCCAGGATACACCACAGCCCCTCTGCTGTCTGGACCGGTCGGATGCAGAAAAGACTGCCTCGTCTGCTCATATGTACGCGCCATTCTTTTTGTCATAAGAATACGAGGGGTTCAGCGTTACGCTTCTGCCTCCTGAAACTTCCAATGTGGTCGCCGTAATATAAGAGGCCGCCTCACTGGCCAAAAAAACCACCGGTTTTGCAATTTCTTCCGGCTCCGCCAACCTTCTTAATAATGTACCCTTGCAGTTATACTCAAGCTCCTCCTGCGAAATATTACTTCGCACCAAAGGGGTCTGTGTAAATCCGGGCATTACGCAAAGGACCCGTATGCCATAGGCACAGTATTCCCCCGCCATGGTATTGGTCAGGTTCACTACGGCCGCTTTCATGGGGCCATACAGCGTGCTTCTGCCCGCGGAAGGGCATCTGGCCGCGAGAGAGCTGATGTTTACAATGGTTCCTCCGCCCTGCCGCTTCATATAGCGAAACGCCGCCTGACAGCCGTAAACGGCGGATTTAAAGCAAGTGTCCACGACAAAGTCAAGTTCGGGCTGCGAATACTCCTCCCCCGCCTTTTTCCCGGTAGCACCCACGTTATTGACCCAGCAATGGATGGCCCCAAATCTTTCCGATACGTCTTTTGCAAAATCGTAAACCGGGTTCTCCCTGGTGGCATCCAAAGCTTTGTAATATACTTCCCCTAATTTGGAAAGCTCCCCAGATGCTTGTATCAGTTCGCTCTCCCGTCTGGCCGTAATGGCGACTTTACATCCTTCTTTTAAAAATTCTTCCGCAATCGCATATCCGATTCCCTTGCTGGCGCCCATCACAACTGCCACTTTATTTAATAACCCTAACTCCATCTTTACGCCCCCAGGTAGGCTTTCTTGACATTTTCATTCCGCAGCAGCTCCTGCCCGGAGCCAGCCAGGGTAACCAAACCGTTTTCAAGGACATAGCCCCGGTCGGCGATGCTCAGCGCCATGGATGCGTTCTGCTCAATCAGAAGAATGGTCTTACCATTGCCCCTGATTTTCAAAATCAGCTCAAAGATCTCCTCCACCACAATCGGCGCAAGTCCGAGGGACGGTTCATCCAGCATCATGATATCGGGGTCCATCATAAGTCCCCTGGATATGGCCAGCATCTGCTGCTCGCCGCCCGACAGCGTGCCGCCGGCCTGATTCCTGCGCTCCTTAAGCCTGGGAAATAATTGAAACTGTTCTTCCAACAGGCCGTTAATCCTGTCCTTTGACAGCGCCTTATTTCCAAAGGTTCCTGCTATCATATTTTCGTAAACAGTAAGTTCGGGAAAAATTTTTCTTCCCTCCGGAACGTGACACATTCCCATTTTTACAATTTTGTGGGATGGCGTTTTGGTAATATCCTGATCTTTAAAGGTAATGGACCCGGATTCTTTTTTTATGAGATTGGAAATGGACATCAGGGTGGTCGTCTTTCCGGCCCCGTTGGCGCCGATCAAAGTAATAATTTCCCCCTGCCGGACCTCAAAGCTGATCCCTCTCAGCGCGTTGATATATCCATAATTTACTACAAGATTTTCGACGGTCAGCATGCCTTTGTCCCCCTTGCAGCAATAACGCCCTTCCCGAAATAAGCTTTCTTTACCTGCTCGTCCTCTTTTACCACATCAGGAGTGCCCTCGCAAATTTTATGGCCAAAATTCAAAACCAAAATATAATTGCAGGCGTTCATCACAAACTTCATATCATGCTCGATGACCGCGATGGTGTACCCCTTTTCCCGCAGCATCAGGATAAATTCCATCAGGGAATCCGTCTCCTTCGGGTTCATACCCGCCACCGGTTCGTCCAAAAGCAGAATTTTAGGGTCAAGGGCCATTGCCCGGGCAATTTCCACTTTTCGCTGCACGCCGTAAGGGAGATTTCCCGCCATGGTATCGGCATATTTACTGAGACCGACTTCCTCCAGAATCGCATAGCCTTTTTCCTGAATCATTTTTTCATCGTTTTTATATGCCTTGCTGTGTACAATTGCGTCCAAAAGGCTGGTCTTGGTATTAATGTGGAATCCGACCTTTATGTTCTCAAGAACATTCATGTACTTAAACAGCTGAATATTCTGAAAAGTCCTTGCAACTCCCTTTTGGGCGATTTTATCACACGGTAAGCCGGAAATTTTTTTCCCTTCCAGAAAGACCGCGCCCTGGGAAGGCGTGTAAAAACCTGTGCATATATTAAAAAATGTTGTTTTTCCGGCCCCATTGGGTCCGATAATTCCGTAAATATCGCCCTGATTGACGGTCATGTTGACGTGGTCGACCGCGACAAGCCCACCGAAAACCTGGCTTACGTCCTTTGCTTCCAATAATGCCGCCATAATTTATGCCTCCTTTCGCTCCAGCTTCTCAACACAACCCTTGGCGGCCTTCTTCTTTTCCGCCTTGTTTCCTGCAAGCATGCTGCCGGATGCGCCCACAAGCCCTTGCGGTCTTACCCACATCATGAGGATAATCAGTCCGGCATACACCACATAGCGCCAGATATTGATCACTCTCAGCGCCTCCGTCAATACCTGGGCCACCACGGATCCCACGATCGGACCAATCAGCGTGCCCTGTCCTCCAATAATCAGCATACCTAGAACATTAAAGCCTTCGTCCAGGGTAAAATACGTGGAATCCACGTAAGAGGAATATGCAACATATACCGCGCCGGCGATACCGGCCCAGAAAGATCCGTACATAAAATTAAGGATTTTATATCGTTTGATATCCACACCCAGGGATTTAGCCGCCAGTTCATCCTCGCGGATGGACAGCCATGCGCGGCCCACTCTTGACCGGATGATCCGGTTTGTGCAAAACAGGTAGATCAGGACCACGCCGAGAAAAATATAGTAGTATTTTGAGGCTCCACCTAATTTTATTCCGAAGAATTTTGGCGCCATGATGCCCTTGATTCCCATGGCTCCGCCTGTGACGGACGTCCAGTTCAGGGCGATCAGCCTCACCAGCTCGGAAAAGCCGATGGTAATCATGCCAAGAAAGATACCCTTCAGCCTGAGTGCCGGCAGCGCCACCAATGCGCCTATGAGCGCCGCGGCAATTCCGGATGGGATCAGGGCCAGCCAGAAACTAACGTGGTATGTTTTCATTAAAACAGCCTGGACATAAGAACCAACACAGTAGAACCCCGCAATGCCAAAACACAGCTGTCCACAATATCCGTTAATAATATTCAGACCGCCTGCAAGGATAACGTAGAGCATAATACGGCATACGATTCTCATATTGCTGATGCTTACATACATAGGCATCGTCACCAGGATCGCCAGCAATATCAGCCAGGCCGCGATTTTATGTTTTGCGTATATATCTTTCATCCTGTCAATCATTACGGCCGAACTCCTTTTCTCTTCACGAATCCTGTCGGTTTAAAAATAAGTATAATGATCAAAAACCCGAAGGAAAATACATCCCGGAAACTGGCCGAGGAGATGGAAATACCCAGATTTTCAATCAAGCCTAAAATACCGCCGCCCAGTGCTGAAAGGGGAACGCTGGTGAGGCCGCCCAGGGTCGCGGCCGCAAACGCTTTCATACTCAGCGTCGCTCCCATTGTGGGATAAATGGCCTGATAATAGATGCCAATCAGCATGCCGGCCACCCCGGCCATCGCGCAGCCGATACAATTTCCAACCATAATGGTCTGCTTCACATTAATTCCAACCAGCGCCGCCGCCTCCCGGTTCTGGCTGACCGAGCGAAGCGCAACACCCCATTTGGTCCAGTTGAAAATCATCATCATGAGGGCGCTCAGGGCAAGGACGGTAACCATAATGACAATTTGAACCTTACTGATTTCCACAGGCCCCAGAGAATAAATCCGGTTATCAATAATATCGAGCATCGGCTTTTTCTCGGTTCCAAAAAAAATCTGAGCCAGATTTTTCAGCAGCATACTGAATCCAATGGTGCAGATCAGGGAAATGTGCTCGGGAACATTTAAAAACTGTTCATAGCACAATTTGTATACCAGAATCCCAACGAGCCATGAGGCGCAGAAGCTGGCAAACAGTCCGAGAAAGAGATTGTTTCCACATGCTGAAAATATGTAATAGGACGCATACGCACCAATCATAATAATTTCACCGTGTGTAAATGTCGCCAGTCCAACAATACCAACAATAACCGCAAAGCCCAAGGCGATTAGTGCGTAAATAAAACCCTGGCATAGACCGTTTACTAGTTGGTTGATCATATATTGCGATAACATAGGTTTTATCTCCTTATTCATCCATGATAGAGGTCCTTAACAGGAAAGAATAACATACATACAGTCTTAGGTAGAATAAAGTTATCACACAATACTCACCGAAAGGGAACCGCGTATATGCCAGAGAACATGCCGTTGCTTGCAGAAAAAATAAGGATAGAATGGGCACTGAATAATTGTTCATTCAGTGCCCATTCACTTATCCTATTCATTTGAGATGATAAAGAATATTCGGTTGTCCGGGTGAATCAATGGAGGAACCCGTAGCATCTATTCGTAGCCATAGTCCTCATCCACCACGTACTTCCCGTCCTTCACACCGAGAATCAGAAACTGACGGACACCGCCGCCGTTTTCATCAAATTTGACCGTACCGGCCATTCCATCATAAGTCGTCGTCTTTAGCGCATCCTTAATGGCCTCTCGTGTGATATCCCCATCGCCAATGGACTCAATCGCACTGGCCAGCATTTCAACGCAGTTGTAGGCGCAGAGAGAGTGGTCGGTGGGCGCGCACTGGTTCATAGCATAAAACTTGTCATAAAAATCTTTGGTCTTGGGGTTATCTTCCGTAATATAGGAGGAGTCGGTGATCACAAGTCCTTCGGCGTTTTTACCGCACAGATCCAGCATTTGCTGAGAAGCTCCGGGCCCCTGTGTGACCAGCTTCGGCCCCCACCCGCTGGTTTTAATCTGGTTAATAATCGTGGGGACATTGCCCTGGTCAAGAATACAGACGGCTTCCGCATTGGATGCTTTCAGCTTGGCAATGATTGAGCTGAAGTCGGTTTCTTTTTCTTCATACGCCTCGTCGGCCAGAACCTGAATGCCCGCTTCACTGAGGCCCTGTAATAAATACTGGTTTGTACTAATCCCCCAGTCGGTGTTTAAGTACATCACGGCGACACTTTTTACGCCCATATATTTCCCAATAACCGATTTCCCAACCCAGGGAGCCATGTTAGCCTGATTATACATGACGGAAAAGCAGTAGTCGCTCATTGGCGCGTAGTCCGGGTTTGAAGCGGTAGGGGAGAGTAATACGCACTGGTACTGATCCACAATAGGGGCATCCGCCATACAGCAGCTACTCGTAAAGTCGCCGATAATCGCCTTAATGTCATCGTCTTCACAGAACTGCGTGGCAATATCCGCGCTCGTCTTGGGATCAGCGGCGGAATCCTGAACTTCAATCTCGATCTGATATCCGTTTACACCGCCGGCGGCATTAATTTCATCCGCGGCAATCTTGGTCGCCGTCTGAAATCCCTGGCCATACTCGGCATGAACACCGGTCAGCGGTGCAATCAGGCCGAATTTAATCGTACCCTTCGAGGTCCCGCCTGCGGAGGCCGCCGCCTCCGAACTTGACGGAGCCGCACTCGAGTCAGCCGATGAGTTACAGGCTGCCAGCGACATAACCATACCGCTCGCCAGGAAAAGTGCGGCTACTTTTTGGATCACGCGGTTTTTCATGTGTTATCTCCCTTCCTTCATTTCAGTCTATTTGTGAAAGTGTAATTTACAGACCTCGCAGCCCTGTGCGATGGTGTCTGTTAAATCCAAGGTGATTCCCATGGCTTTTGCAATGCCTCGGTCGCCGTCCATTGCCATATCGCACAGTTTGGCGCACTCCTCATCGCTGAAGCCCAGCTTCTTCCACGCACTTAATAGCGGGCAGTAATGAAACTCAATCTTTAAATCGTCTTCCGTGCTCTCCACAATGTCCATCTGGAACGTGGTTTTTGTGACATCATCCAAAAAATTGGCGGCAAACTGTGTCAGATCAGCGGGCTCCTTGCAGGCGGCTTTAATACCGGCGCCCTGAATCTCACCCGTCTTATGAATTGCCGCCCGGGTCATCGCTTCTGCATCCGCACCCGCCTGAACCATCTCCTCGTAAGTCAGGCCCATCCAGGTTGCCCTATGCTCAATCGCCGCCCTCTTGATGTTTACCTTTTCATCGTAAACCGTAGATACATTTTTGATCGCCATTTCCATCGTTCCTCCTTTAGTGTCTTTCGCATTTTCCCTATAAAAAAACAAAGACGTGCTGCATCCGCAATGGAATGCTCACGCCTTTGTCTTTTATGGTAGGAATCATACTCTACTTATTTTTACTTGTCAACCGATTTTGATAATTTTTTTTACAATTGATAATTTTTCAGCACATTCAACTTGATTCCTGCTATACCCTTTGCTATACTGTAAAAATGCACAAATAAGGTCGAAAGGGTGAGAATTGTGACCGATATTTTCGAGCAATACCGCATCTTGGTTCATTTTCTAGGCGATTTACTAAGTCCAAATTATGAAATCGCTCTGCTTGACTTGCGAAATGAGGTAAATTGCATTACAAACATTGTAAACGGACATGTAACCGGTCGGAAAGCGGGAGCGCCAATTACCGATCTTGCTCTCCAGATTATGCAGTCCGGTGAATATAAAACCAAAGATTACTTGGTTAATTATACAGGAATGTCCTCCGGAAACAGGGTACTTCGGTCTTCAAGCCTGTTCATCAAAGACGGGGAAAAGCTATTAGGAATGTTCTGCATCAACATTGATATGAGCAGCTATATTGACCTCTGTGAAAAAATTATGCAGCTCAGCGGAACAAGCGTGTCGTCCATTGAACTTATCTCCAAAAGTGCTCATGCACTCGATCCAATTCCTGCCGAAAACTTCAGTAATGACCTATCCGCTTCGATTGACCGGATCATCCGTAACCAATGCCGGCATCTTGCGATAGCGCCGGACCGCTTAAACAAACAGGAGC
The DNA here is from genome assembly GCA_022653075.1 of Intestinimonas sp. Classification (GTDB taxonomy): domain Bacteria; phylum Bacillota; class Clostridia; order Oscillospirales; family Oscillospiraceae; genus Intestinimonas. The sequence continues at coordinate 14,224 of JALCSB010000012.1, read as the reverse complement.
GCGTGTCATTTTTGGAAAGCCTGAACAAAACCGGCATTTTTCTGATGAAAGGCAGCATTCCGACGGTAGCGGCGCGGCTGAAATGTTCGGAGGCAACCGTTTACCGGTATTTGTCCAAAATCAATCAGACAAAAAATCAAGACTAGCGCTGTCTTTCCCGCATTACGCAGGCCTTTCGGTTGCTGTTGGGCCAGTTGTGTTTTGTCTTCGTCAGGGGTATCCTTCTTCTCCAGCGGTAATATTGCCTAAAATTTTAACACCGATCCATATTAAAAAGTACGCTTTTTAGCTAAAAAGCGTGCTTTTTTTATTATACAACGTCGCTCCAATTTCACGCTGTTTTCGGTAAAGCGTTGTACGGTGAATACCAAGCGCTTGAGATGCCTCCCCTAATCGGCCCTGATGCTTTTTCAAAACAGCATGTACATAATCGGCTTCAAACTGCTCCATCGCGTCTTTTAGGGGCAGATCAAGCCTGATCCGAAAGACAGCGGACCCGGCCGTATTACCGATTACCGCGAGTGGAGAATGACCTTTTTTATTCAGGTAGAGCATGCTTTGCAGATTCTGCTTCACCTGTCCGGGCGAGGACAGCAGAACCAGCCGCTCGATGGCGTTGCGCAGTTCCCGCACGTTTCCCGGCCAGGAATAATTTTGCAGAATCTCCAGCTCTTCATCTGAAAAAATCAGCTGCTTATCGTACTTTTTGTTGAATTTATTCAGGAAAAACACCGCGATTGCGCCAATGTCGGCAGGCCGCTCCCGCAGCGGCGGAATACTGAGAGGAATTACATTGAGCCGGTAGTACAAGTCCTCCCGAAACGTCTTCTCCTGCACCATTTCGAACAGATTCCGGTTGGTCGCCGATATGATGCGTACATCCACTTTTTCCGGTGTACTGCTTCCGATGGGATAAATTTCTCCGGATTCAACAAAACGCAGCAGTTTACACTGCATGAGCAGGGGCAGTTCTCCCACCTCGTCCAAAAACAGCGTACCTTTATGGGCCATTTGGATCAGCCCGATTTTTCCCTTGGCATTGGCTCCCGTAAACGCCCCCGGCTTATAGCCGAAGAATTCCGATTCAAACAGCTCTGCGGGAATTGCCGAACAGTTGACTGGAATAAAGGCCTGGTTTTTCCGGCCGCTGAGATCATGGACCATGTGCGCCATCAATTCCTTGCCCACCCCGGATTCCCCTGAAATCAGTACGGCGCTGTCTCCTTCGGCAATTACGGCGCATTGGGTTACAAGCTCGCCCATCTCACGGCTCTTATAAATCAGTTCTTTCTCTTTCAGGCTGGCCAGGTAATCCGCGATTTCTCGATAGCGGGCGTGCTGCTCCTTTTCGTAGGCCAACTGCCGGGCGTATTCATTGAGGATGTCATCAGAGCGGGAGTTGGTCAGTACCATGAACACATCGCCGTCTTCATTCAGCAGCGGAATACTGGTGGACAGCCGCTTATGATCCGGCAGGTTAATAATTCTGGTCACCGTTTGTTTGCTCTTAAGTGCTTCAAGAATGGTGGAATTGTAGTATACTCCGGCCGTTATCATATCTCCGGGCGTTTTCCCGATCATTTCAGGGATTGTAAGATGCATGGAATCCGCTGTTGCCTGGTTGGCTACTACGATTACGCCGTTTTTATCCGTTACCATAATGGCGTCGTACGATTCTGTGACAATCTTCTTGTAGATATCAAACTTAGCCAAAATTCTCCCCTCACATTCCTATTATATTGTTACTTTTATCACAAACCGAACTCATTTGCAAGCAAAAAGCGAAAATGCAACATTGTGTGAATTTGCAACACAAAATGATGCATTTCTACATCATATCTCGGCAAATTATACAAAAAATCCTTATCTGGCAACGGTTTCAGAATGGATAAATTTTGGCACATCCTTTGCTCAATAAATCTGTGGGATCCCAAGCATGCGCGCATTAACATCGTTTTTAGGAGGAATTTAAATGGGGAAAAAAGTGGACATTGATACCGCCATTGATCTGATTCGGGACGGTGATGGGATCGCGGTTTCAGGGTTTCACCTGGCTACGGTGGCTCGGGAACTTTACCTGGCCCTTGCCGAACGCTATCGGGCAACAGGACATCCTGCCGGTCTTACCCTGATGCAGTGCGCCGGAAATCTGGGTATCCAGGACATGACGGTTGAAGGACTTTTCAGCCGCTATATTACCGGGCATTACGCAGGCAATAAAGAAATGATCGAACTGGTCAATGAAAACAAAATCAAATCCTACAATTTCCCACAGGGCGTCATCGCCCATATGTACCGGGCCGCCGCCGCCGGAAAAATCGGCGAGATCACACGGATCGGGCTTAACACCTTCTGTGATCCCCGTCAACAGGGCGGAAAAATGAACGAGGTCACCACGGAGGACCTGGTGGAGTTGGTGGAAATCCACAATCAGGAGTATCTTCTCTATAAGGTCCCAAAACTGGATATCGCCCTGATCCGCGGCACGACATCCGACGAATTAGGCAATATCACCATTGAGGAAGAATCGGCTCCCGTGGATGCGCTGGATGTGGCCATGGCGGTCAAGTCCATGGGAGGCAAGGTCATTGTGCAGGTGAAAAATTATGTTTCCTCCAAGTCCATGGATCGTTCCAAGGTGCTTATTCCCGGGAGCATCGTGGACGCCGTCGTGGTCAGCGAGACGCCTTTTGAAAATCACATGCAGACTCCTGCCTTCTTTTATAATCCGGTGATATCCGGTCACCTTCGTCTTAATAATGTGGGCTTCGGGGTCATCCCTTTAAATGAACGGAAGATCATTGCACGCCGGACCGCCATGGAACTCTCACCCCATTCCGTGGTCAACCTGGGAATCGGCATCCCGGAAGGTGTTGCAGCGGTAGCCGCGGAGGAAGGCATCGGCGACCAGCTTGTTCTGACCATTGAAAGCGGGCTTATCGGCGGGATTCCTGTGGGAGGCGAGAGCTTTGGTTCCGCTTACAATGCCTGGGCGGCTCTCCAGATGACGTCGCAGTTCGATTATTACAACGGCGGCAATTTGAATATCACCAGCCTGGGCTTCGCAGAGATTGATCCCATGGGCAACGTTAACGTAAGCCGGTTCGGTGCCAAGATCGCCGGCGCCGGCGGATTTATTGATATTTCTCAGTCCACCAAAAAAATTGTCTTTTCGGGCACCATGACCGCAGGCGGTCTGAAGGTTCAGGTCAGGGACGGCAAACTCAGTATCCTTCAGGAGGGAAAAAAGAAAAAGTTCCTTCCCTCCATCGACCAAATCACGTTTAGCGCTGATTTCAGCAAACACATCGGCCAGACGGTCCTTTTCGTCACGGAACGCTGCGTCTTCCAGGTAACCGGCCAGGGGCTGATGCTCACTGAAATTGCGCCCGGTATCGATGTTGAAAAGGACATACTCCCCTGCATGGATTTTCGTCCTGCTATTTCTCCTGATCTCAAGCAGATGGATCCGCGGATTTTCCAGGACCAGCTTATGGGGCTCGGCCAAATCATCGGCATCAAATAGTTCCCGTATACGCCCGCATTTTCTTTAAAATGAGAGAGATTTGAAGGGAGAAATTCTATATGCTTGGTGCCATCGGTTGTATTATCGCCATAGCGTTTATGGTCGTTACCATTTTTAAAGGTCTTCACCCGCTGATCGCTGCGCTCATCGCGTCCATGATCGCCATTCTGACCAACGGCGCCGATATCTGGAATAGCCTCATCGACGGATTCGGTGCCGGCATGACGGGCTTTATTAAAAGCTACGTTCTTATGTTCCTGTTAGGCGCGGTTTTAGGCGAGTTCATGTCCCGCAGCGAATACGCCAAATCCATTGCCTATAAAATGGTCAGCCTTGTAGGGGCTGAGCGCGGTATTCTGGTCGTCCTGATCGCCACCTGTATCCTGTCTTATTCCGGCGTATCCGTGTTCGTCGTCATCTTCACGGTCTATCCCATCGCTCTTTACGTATTTCAGCAGGGTGATATCCCAAGACGAATCATTCCTGCCGTGGTCAATCTGGGCGCGGGCGTATTCACCATGACCATGCTGCCCGGTTCCCCCGCGCTGACCAACGTCATCCCCACCTCCTACTGCGGAACCACGATTTACGCCGCCCCCGTTCTCGGCTGCATCCTGGCCGTGATTGCCGCTCTGCTCGGTTATTTTTATCTGACCTGGGATGCCAAAAGGATGCAGAAAAACGGCGAGCATTTTGCACCCGGCCGCAACGACACCGTTGAACCCATGAGTGAAGAAGCCAGAGCCGGCCTTCCTAATTTCTTCGTTTCGTTTGTACCCGTTATCATCATTTTTGTGGGTAATCTCGTGTTCACCAAATTGGGGCTCAACTCCAACTTCAGCGTCTGCATCAGCCTGTTCCTCGGCATCATTTATATTCTCCTGAGCTCCTGGAACAAGCTTGCAAAGGAAACCAAGGTGGAGGGCCTGAACAAGGGAGCCACAGGCGCTCTGTTCGCTATCACGAATACCGCCGCCATCGTCGGCTTTGCGGGCGTCGTTAAAATTCTTCCCGCCTTCACCGCCTTTACGGATGTCGCCACAAACATGTCCTTCTCGCCCATCGTGTCCGCCACGCTCTCTATGGACCTGATCGCCGCTATCACCGCGTCCTCTTCCGGCGGTATTCAAATCTTTATGCAGCTGCTGGCCTCGAAATATCTGTCCCTCGGCGTCAATCCTCAGATCCTTCACCGCATGTGCGCCATTGCCGCCGGCACGCTGGATTCCCTGCCTCACGCCGGGCCTCACGCAACCTTCTTCGCAGTCTGTGACCTCTCCTATAAGGAAGGCTATCCTCCCGTATTCGTCATGACCTGCGTCATTCCGGCTATCTGCCAGATCGTAGGCCTTATTCTTGCCAGTATGGGTGTTATCTGATGGAGGTATGCAAAATGAAAAAATATTCGTGTCTGGACCTTCAATATGAGGAAAAAACAGCCGTGGTGATTTTGAACCATCCCCCCGTTAACGCAATTTCAGCCCGGCTGATCGACGATTTAGAACAGGCATTCCTGGAACTGGAGCAGAACAGTGAACTCAGGGCGGTCGTTCTGGCCAGTGCACTTCAAAAAATTTTTGTCGCAGGCGCCGATGTCGGGCAGTTCGTAAACGCAGGTGCGGCCGATAACTACGCCATCGCAACCCGGGGGCATCAGGTCCTGAAGCGCATTGAAACTTTTACCCATCCGGTAATCTGCGCCATCAACGGGATTGCCTACGGCGGCGGACTGGAAATGGCTCTGGCCTGTGATTTGAGAGTCATGGACAAGCGTGCCAAGGTCGGCTTTCCGGAGTCAGGGCTGGGTATCATCCCGGGCTACGGGGGGACACAGCGCCTAACCCATCTGGTAGGTGCCGGTGCGGCCAGGAGACTGCTCTATACCGGCAGGACCGTCGGCGCCGAAGAGGCAGGCCGGATCGGCCTAGCGGAAGTGGTCTCCGAGGCGGGGGGCTGTCTGGCGGAGGCAAAAAAACTGGCGGCTCAGATCTGCGAAAAAGCCCCCCTTGCGGTTTCGGCAGACAAAAAATGCGTCCGGTTTGCACTGGAGCATCCGTTGTCGGAAGGACTCGACTATGAAGCGAAGCTGGGCAGCGAGCTCTTTGAAACCAAGGACAAGACGGAAGGCATGACCGCGTTTCTGGAAAAACGGGAGCCTGTTTTTCTGAACCGGTAGGAAAGGAGTCTGTAAACATGGCATACGAACCACATGGTAAATATCTTGAGGAATTTGAAATCGGCAAAGTCTATGAAAGTCCCGCCAGGACTGTCACGGAGGCCGATGTGGTAAATTTCGCCGGTGTATCCGGCGACTTCAACCCCCTGCATATGGACGAGGAGTTCGCCAAGCGGAACATCTTCGGCAAGCGGATCGCGCACGGGGCGCTTGGATTCATTATCTCCACGGGCCTGTCAAACCAGATGGGCCTGATGGAGGGAACCACCATCGCGTTTATGGAATGTACGCTCAAATACACCGCGCCGCTTCTGATCGGCGATACCGTGCATGTAACCATTACTCCCCGGGAAGCCACCCACACGTCAAAGCCCGGCAAGGGTATCCTGAAGTTGGACCTGCAGTTGGTCAGCCAGGACGGAAAAGTCGTCATGGAGTCCTTCCAGACCCTGATGATGAAGAGTAAAACTTAAGGAGGGTCTTATATGCCCAGTCCGTTTTTTAACGAAGATCATGAATCCATCCGGGACATGGCCCGCGATTTTGCGGAAAAATCCGTGGCCCCCGTAGCCGCCGAAATTGACAAAAATGATACCGTCCCTGCAGATCTGGTCCATACCATGGCTGAAATGGGGCTTTTCGGCATTAAAATCCCCGAGGAATACGGTGGCAGCGGCTTGGATATGCGCAGCTACGTATCCGTCATGGAGGAAGTAGCCCGGAAATCTGCCACCGTCTCCCTTTATATATCTTCCACCAACTCCCTCTCCACTGCCCCCATTCTTCTATCGGGCACCGAGGCGCAAAAGAAAAAGTATCTGCCCGGTGTGGTTACCGGCGAGAGCATCATCGTCTTTGCGCTCACCGAACCCAACGCCGGCTCCGACGCCGCCTCCCTTACCACCAAAGCGGTCAAAGACGGCGACGACTACATTCTTAACGGGCGCAAGTGCTTTATCACTTTCGCCCCTTTGGCGGATCATGCCATCGTCTACGCCAAAACCAGTCCCGACAAGGGCGCCAAGGGTATCACAGCCTTCCTTGTGGATATGAAGCTGCCCGGCGTCTCCGTAGGAAAAAAGGAGGAAAAAATGGGACAGCGTGGCGTACCCGTGAGCGACGTTCTGCTCGAAGATACGCGCGTTTCAAAGGATTGCATCCTGGGCGAGGTGGATTTGGGCTTCATTAACGCCATGAAGACGCTGTCCGTAGGCCGCGTCGGCGTGGCGGCTCTGTCGCTGGGGCTGGCGCAGGAAGCGCTGGACCTGGCCGTGCAATATACCAAGCTCCGCGTCCAGTTCGGCAGGCCCCTGGCTAAGAATCAGGCGCTTCGGTTCATGATGGCGGACATGGAAACCAGGCTCAACGCGGCGCGGCTGCTGGTTTACAACGCCGCGTGGCTGCTCGACAGCAAGCAGGACGCAACCAAGGCCGCCTCCATGGCCAAGTATTACGCCACCGAGGCGGCAAAAGACATCATTGACAAGGCTCTGCAGCTTCATGGCGGATACGGCTATTCCAGAGAGTATGAGATCGAACGGCTCTACCGGGATATCCGCGTTACCACTATTTACGAAGGCAGTTCTCAGGTGCAGCAAATGGTTATTGCCGGACAGCTCCTGAAGTAATGCAATCCTGAAGCTCGGACCGGTTATCGGTTCGGAACACAGAATGATACCTGCACACTACACTTAAAACAAAAAAATGTACCGTTTAAATTATCAGATCTGATAATTTAAACGGTACATTTTTTGGGAGCTACTGGTCAGATTCGAACCGCCGGCCTCATCCTCACCAACTGATTCTATGGGGGGAAATCCTCTGCGGCGCAGCAGTTTCAGATCGTCTTTGTTCCGGAAGGATGAGTCTTTTCTCCCTTTTTATTCCGTTGTCTCCACCCGCTCGTTTCCCCGTGTGGGTCAGGGCAGTTTCCAGCGTTTAAAATCTGCATCGCAATAAATAAAGAAAAAGCCTGAAAGCACTGCTTTTCATAACCACGGGGGCTGGGTATCTGCTCTTTAACCAGCAGTATTCTGTTCTCAAACCACCCGCGCTATCAGCTTCACCGCTGCCCTGTTCCTTAGGAAATTGCGTTTAAGTCCCTCAGCCTGCTCCTTAATACCGCTTGCATCAAGATAGAAAAAATAATCATCAATCACACTACGAGAGGCGTTCTCTTTTGCCAAGATATATTTTTGTATGCTAGGCGGAACCGTTTCAATCTTTAAGGTGCTTCCGTCGGGCAGCTCCGCCTGAAGTGTAGGTGAGATGGAAACACCCTCCGTCGGTGCAAAATCCTTCAGCTTATTTGAGAAATACGCCAAATCACGCGAAGCCGCCGAATCTTTCGATAGGTTCGTTGCATTTGCCTCAGCAGGGGCCTTCCGTTCAAAACTTGCCGTAGCCACAGCAGGCGGACATTGGGCAGTTGGTGTTACTGTCATAGTAGTACCCTCTTTCCGTGCAATCAGGTCATAATACGGGATGTAAAGAAATTCGGCATATCTCCACTAGTGATTGAGGGGAATTCATCGGCCCACATGTTGAGAAGCTCCTGCCACTGACGCCACTATAACACACCACGACAGCCACGTGCAGGGTCAGCGACCAATGTTGCTACATCGTTGACAGCAGGAGGGTACTTACTGCCGGGAGTATTTGAAATTGTGTGGGGCCACAAGAATTCCTGATGGCAATATAACCGTTCAAACGCACCCGCATACAATGTCTTAAATTCATTATACATGAGTCTCAGCCGCCATTCAAGTTATGCATGTGGCCTTTATTGGAATCAGGAAAGCAATCGTCGCTAAAAAAGTGCAGGCCAACTGCAAAAAGAACGTGATAACGTCACAGAGCGAAGACAAAAAGGGCGATATAATGCAGGCAGAAGATCAAAAGGAGGCTTAAATGAAATGGCTTTTGGATTTGGGCGTAAGGCAACGGCGGAAAGCAACGCCGGAAAGGCCTTGATGGTGAATAAAAGTAGGTGCCCGCAAAACCATTCCTGTCCCTCGGTCAAGGTCTGCCCGGTGGGCGCTCTATCACAGGTGCGTTTTGAAGCTCCCACTGTGGATCGGGAAAAATGTACCCGTTGCGGGAAGTGCGTGAAGTTCTGCCCCATGAGGGCGCTCACGCTGGAATAAACGAAATACATAGGCGGTATAGGACTGTCTGTGTTAACCATTGCGACGGAAAACTTCCAGAAAGAAATCACGGAAAGTGGCCGCCCCGTACTGCTGGATTCCTGGACCAGCTGGTACGGCCCCTGCCGCATGGTCTCGCCTGATCGATGAGATAGAGCTTGGCGTGAGTTCGGCGAACCGGAGCCAGCCGTGGACGACACCGTCTGCGGACTTGCCTCCATTTTCGAGGCAGCAAAACCACCGGCCGGAATTCCTGTCCGGTGGTCTTTGTTCCTTTTCGGTTGTTTCCGCATGTGGGCCACTGCTGGGCTTCCTCGCGGGGCTTACCCCGCCTTCGTCTACAACCATCTCCCACAGAACCACTACTTAACTAAAATGCAAGCGTAGTAACAAGGAGCAGTACTGGAGCGAGTTGTATCGTTCTTTAAAAATTAGGTTCAATCCTTTGATTCGATTGGCTTCTTTCGTTACACTCTATGCCATTTCCAGCTTATTTCAATAATCTGTTTTTTCATAGAAAAGTTTTGGGCCGTTCCCTGTATCTCTCTGGGGTGGCTTCCACATCAATTTAAGTTCTTCAAGCGTCATATGTTCCTCCGTAGAAAGATACTATTCATTTTGGGGCATTACCACTCCGGAAACGATATATTTTTCATCATCAGATATCACCGTATCCACTTTGAACCATCGTCCCATCAGAGATGCCAGTTCATTTTCGCGCATAAGACCCACAGAAACCTTACTCGCTTTGCCGTGGTGGTGAGCGTCAATCTTAACACGGCTCATACCATGGGCGACCGTAAGACGTCCCCCTGGTACAATATATTTGGTAAGATGTGCAAGAAGCCTTGATGGTTCAGGGAAATGTGGAAAAGCATTATATATCATGACACAGTCGAACTTTTCATCAAATTCCAATTCCTGAACATCGGCACATATAACCTTAATATGCGTGTTATCATATTTTTCGGCTGCAATTTTCACCATCTCTGGTGAAATATCTGCGCCTACGACACATTTCACACTTCGGTTCAGATAATCCGGGAAAAGAACTCCTGTGCCGCAGGCTACATCCAGCACCCGTTTTCCGGCAAAAATACCGCCGCAGTCAAGTATGACGTTTATGATCTCATCGCTGCGGGTCATTTCCGCATCCCAAGTCGGGGCAAGTGTATCAAAAAATTTGACGACGTCTGAACGTTCCATCATACCTATTCCCTCTTCTTTGCGCTGTATTCTTTCTATATTTCCAGTAGACCAAATGAGCAATCTTAACCGAAGAAGGTTGCCGTGTCGATCTTCTGATATCCACCGAAACTGGAGGGATATGCGAAAATATCTTTCGCTAGCTCCTTGCCAAGGAATTTCTTCGTGATTTCATTGGTTTTTTCGGTCATATCAATATCTTCAAACCGGTCGGGGTAGGCGGTCTTTGCTATAAACCAAGTGTTTATTAGCGCTATTTCATAGTTTGTGTAGTAGACGTTATAGGGCATCTGGAGATATACTTTGTCATCCTGCCATGCCTTGCAGGAGTCAAACATCGTTTTGTCTTCCTGATAGAGAGGAATGATATTTTTGACTGCGGCGGCATCCATAATTATGACGTCCATATCTTTGCCCAACGCAACAAACTTTTCTTTTTCAATCGACTGAATGCCATCTTTATCAAGATCGGTAACAACATTCCTGACATTTGCAATCTTGAAGGAAATATAGTTCTGTGCAGTCATCAGATGGTTTGTCGTACCCCAGTTGCCAAGACCGCAGATATAGACGCCGGGTTTATCTGCATCGGCAACGTCGGCCGTTCTTTCGGAAATTTCAGCTTTTTCCGACTCAACAAAGGAAACAAGAGCATCGGCTTTTTCTTCCTTGCCGAAAATTGTACCCAACATGGTCATGGTTTCTTTGAACGCATCATCGAATACACCGTTTGGGCCAGCTTTCAGGGTAATAACGGGGACTCCAAGCTGCTCCTGAAGAGCGTCTTCTTTCTCTACGTCCTCATATTCGGAAATAACGATATCCGGGTTACAGGAAAGAATTTTTTCGGCTTCAGCAGCCTGCGCATTGGGACCGCCCACTCCGCAGGACGGCAGAGTGGAGAATACGTCGCCAAATGCGATGACATAAGGCCGTGCCACTGAATCAAACATCTTCGGGCGATCCGCCAATGTGGTGTTGTCTATATCTTCCACACCGCAAAGCAGATCGACATCGCCGATATAGCTGTACATTCTGAGCGCGCCGGCCCCGATGCAGACAACTCTTTTATAGCTGACTGGAGTTATGGTTACTTCCCTTCCGATCATGTCGGTGAGCGTGATTTCTGCGGACTCCACAGGTGTTGGTTCAGGCGAACTCGCATTCTGACTTGAGTCCCCGCAGGCGCAGAGAGACGCAATCATCATGATTGCCAAGAAAAGGGCCAGCAGTTTTTTAACTCTCATTATGGTTTCCTCCAATAACAATTTTTTGATTTTCTATATCAACAATTCTGACATCAACGTCAAAAACGTCTTTTATCACTTTTTCGTTGATGCAGTCTTTTCCACCGGAATATTTAATCATACCGTCCTTTATGAAAAAAAATTTGTCGCCGAAATACATCGCCTGATTCAGATCGTGCAACGAGCTTAAAATTCCGATACCTTTATCTCTCGACAGCTTTTTTGCTTCCTCAATAATCAGTTGCTCGTTGGCAATGTCAAGGTTCCCGGTGGGCTCATCAAAAATCAGCAATTTGGGTTCCTGCGCCATCGCTCGGGCAATCGCTATTTTCTGTCGCTCACCGCCGGAAAGTTCTTCAACGTTTCTGGAGGCGAACGCTTCAAGTTGCATATCGTAAATGATTTTCTCTACTGCATCATAGTCGTTCTTATCGGCTTTCAATCCAAAATATGATACCCTGCCCATCAGGATGGAGTCAAACACACTGAGTGCGCCGAAGCGGATGTCCTGCGGAACATAAGCGATTCTCCTCGCTCGTTCTTTTCTTGGCATTTTTAATAGCTCTTCACCGTCAAACAGGATAGAGCCGCTGTCGGGTGAACTAATTCCCAATATATTTTTAAATAAAGTAGTCTTTCCTGAGCCGTTTTTTCCAAGTAAAATCCCGATTTCTCCATTCCGCAGCTCCAGACTTATCTCATCAAGGACAGGAGAGGAGCGTTTGTTGTATCGGAAAGACAGCTTATCAATATTCAGCATGAACCGTTCTCCCTTTTTGAAAGAATTATCGCGATAAAGAAAGGCGCACCCAGTAGCGAGGTAATTGCTCCTACAGGTAGAGCGGAGCCATTTCCAATGCTTCTTGACAGCGTATCGGCAATGATTAGTAGCAAACTACCGCCCACGGCTGATACTGGAATAGAAACTCTGTGATCCTGTCCCAGCAGTCTCTTTGTCACATGAGGGCAAATGATTCCCACAAATCCTATAACACCCAAAAAGGAGACGCACACTGCTGTTATCATCGACGCAAGCAGCATAGAATAAAAACGAAGCAGCTCAACATTAACGCCCATGCTCTTCGCGGTGGCCTCGCCGCTGAGCAGGGCGTTATATTTCCATGACATCAGCATGAAAAAGGCCAGCCCTGAAAACACAACCGCCAGCATAATAGCATCCGTCCGATAAGTTGCTCTGCCCAAGTCACCAAAGTTCCATATTATGGCGGCGGATAAACCTACATCGGTCGCATAAAATTGCAAAATAGTCGTTGCCGCCGTCCAAATAGAACCTATGGCAATTCCAGATAAAACAACGACATTGGGTGAGAAAGTACGGGTTTTACAGAGGCCCAATATAAGCAAAATGGACATGGTGGAAAGCAAAAAAGCCATCACGCTCGTTGCATAAGGATTTGCTCCGACTGTATAATTTGCAATGTTATTCCCGGTTGATAGAAAACCACCCGCAAAAACTATAATCGAAAGGTTTGCACCGAAAATTGCCGCATTGGAAACCCCGAGAGTAGAAGGTGATGCCATTGAATTGCTCAGGGTAGTCTGCATAATCAGTCCGGAAACGGACAACCCGGCCCCCGCAATGATTGCAGCCAAAACGCGCGGAATTCTAATGTTCCAAATAATTCGAATATTTGCGGCGGTACTATTTTTTAGAAGAGCCGATATACATTCGGATACAGACATATGTGAAGATCCAACAAAAAGGCAGATAACTGACATCAAAACGGTAATTGCTATTAAAATAATAATTGCCGCAATACTTTTTCTGTTTCTATCTTTTGGTGCTTTTGCAATTTTCATATTAATGTATAAGTCCCCAATTTTTTATTCTATCTATGATAATGTAACACGAAACATTTAAGCTCGGAAGCTCCCTGGGGGGATAAAAATAAAAAGAAGACACAACAAAATGTTGCGCCTTCCAGCATAATAACTTCAGTTCAATGGACATTTAAAAAACGGGACCATTAGACAGCCGCTTCTGCGGCTACGAACCTTGGCCCATAAAAAGAACGAGCTCGCTTGTTTCTACGTACTACGTAGAACATTTTTCGGTGCCATAGGTGGCACATCAAAATCAGAAAGGAGCCGTAAAAATCAGTATGCCGGGTAGCTCGTCCATTCTATTACAAAACGCTCAAAATAACTTTCAATGCTATAAAGTAAAAAACACCGTTTAAATTATCAGAACTGATAACTTAAACGGTACTCTTTATGGAGCTGCTGGGCAGATTCGAACTGCCGACCTCATCCTTACCAAGGATGCGCTCTACCGACTGAGCTACAGCAGCATACGGACGCTCAGCGCCCGAAATGGCGACCCGGATCGGGCTCGAACCGACGACCTCTAGCGTGACAGGCTAGCGTTCTAACCAACTGAACTACCGGGCCATTATATTAAAACAATATACATTGGAAAACACTTGGCAGGGGCAGAAGGAATCGAACCCTCGGCACGCGGTTTTGGAGACCGCTGCTCTACCAGCTGAGCTATACCCCTTTATGGTGGGCCTTCGGGGACTCGAACCCGGGACCGGCCGGTTATGAGCCGGCTGCTCTAACCAACTGAGCTAAAGGCCCATTAAGCACCGATCCTTACTTCTAAAGGAACGGTTTGCTGTCACACAGTCACATGCCATGTAACGGCAAACCGTTCTACCTTTGGCTCCCCAAGTTGGACTCGAACCAACGACCCTGCGGTTAACAGCCGCATGCTCTACCAACTGAGCTATTGAGGAATATAAAAAGATCTGATCTGATTTCATCAGATCTTCACTCTTTATGTTGGCACTACCTATCTTTCCAGCTCGTCTCCAAGCAAGTATTGTGGGCGCAAGCGAGCTTAACTGCCGTGTTCGGAATGGGAACGGGTGGACCCTCGCTGCAATCAGCACCAACTGTT
>JALCSB010000011.1 GCA_022653075.1 Intestinimonas sp. | reverse complement strand
TCAAGCACTTTTTTCTTCCGGTCATCCGGTTTCTCACCGGCCTCTCCCCTCCGAGGTGCCCCGCTCGTTGAGCGCTTGACTAATATACCAAACTCCCGCCCACTTGTCAACTCTTTTTTCCGATTTTCCGGCATATAATTTTATAAGTCGCTCTTTCGGCTATATATTTGACTTTTTTCTTTTTCCTTCTACTATATATAGACCTTATGTTTTTCTCTGTTTGGTTTAAGGCGAGCAACCTTTAGCCGCATATCCCTCCCTTCGCTTTACGGTCAGACCAGACAGGGCTGTCGACTTCGCCATATTTTCTTTGTTCCTCTACCGTAGACTCTTTGTATTGAACCACTGGCCAACCGCTTCTTCCTTTATTTATATGGTATAGTACCGCGATTAGTGGTTCTAATTAATCACTAATTGGCAGTGGTTTTCAACAATTTTAATTTGAAGGAAATCCAAATACGTTCCCTTCGGCGTATAGTCTGTCCCGGCAGGGTAAAGCTATACTTATATTATGGGAAATATGGATATTTTTTATGGGAAGTTCTCTTTTTCTTCGCGTCCCGGGAAATAACTATATAGAATGATATGTTAAATATTTTCCGTCGACAAGCTTCTTTTTCTTTTTCATTTTAATATGGTAAAATATGGTTAACTGGTGTGGGAAGGAGTTGTATAACTATGCCGTTGCTGCGTAAAAAGGGATTTTTTGAGACAGGCCGTGTGCTTTTTCTTCCCATTTGCTCCCTGCACCCGAACCCGTCCCAGCCGCGGAAACAGTTTCTTGAGGACGAGTTGGCGGAGCTGGCCGCTAGTATTCGGGAACACGGTATTTTACAGCCACTCTCTGTACGGAGAGCATCCAGCGGTTTCGAGCTGATTTCCGGGGAACGTCGTTTACGGGCCGCTGGATTGGCCGGTTTGACTGAAGTACCTTGTATCGTAGTAGATGTAGATGAAGTGAATTCCTCGCTGTTGGCTTTGGTGGAAAATCTGCAGCGCCGTGATCTGGATTTTTGGGAAGAGGCGCTGGCCCTGGAACGTCTCATCACTACCTGTCATCTCTCCCAGGAGGAAGCCGCGCGCCGTATTGGGAAGTCTCAGTCCGCCGTAGCCAATAAGCTTCGGCTGTTAAAGCTACCTCCTGAGGCATTGGTTCTTCTCCGAGAGCATGGAATGACGGAGCGCCATGCACGCGCTTTGTTGCGTATCGAGGACCCTGCGCTGCTCATGGACACGCTGCGCTATGCGGTAGCTCACCATTTGACTGTAGCTGCTCTTGAAAGCTATATTGATGGTCTTCTGTCTCCTGCGGTACCTCGAAAGCGTGTACCTACATATGTCATTCGTGATGTACGGTTATTTCTGAATACGGTAAACCGTGGCCTTACTTTAATGAAGCAGGCCGGAGTTGCGGCTGAATGTGGCCGCACTGATACAAAGGATGCCATTTTACTAACTATTCGTATCCCACGTAATGCACAGTCCTAATCCTTTTATTTATTTCTTCTTCCTTTCTCGGATGTTTCACGTGAAACATCCGATTTTTTTATGTACTGTACGGATTTTAGTTTTTATCCTTTTTATATATTTTTAACGGTCACAACACATTATGCTATTTATTTCTTTTTCCCTGTTTTGTTGAAAAGCGGTTGAATTGGTAAAGGGTACGCATTATAATAGATTTAATAATTATCTATTTGTCGGATTGATAGAAAGCGGGTGCCATATGGCAAAAACAATTGCAATTGTCAACCAGAAAGGTGGCGTCGGTAAAACCACCACGTGCGTCAATCTGGCCGCTGCGCTCAACAGTCTGGGCATCCGAATACTGGTCTGCGATTTTGACCCACAGGCCAACACCACGTCCGGCCTAGGCGTGGATAAAGCTGGAGCCGCCCCATCCATTTATGATGTACTCATTAATGGTGCGGAAAGCCGTAAGGCCATTCGTCAGACCAAGTGGGCAGATGTGATTCCGGCCAATAAATCGCTGGCCGGTGCCACGGTAGAGATGATTGGCCTGCCCCGGCGGGAATACTTATTAAAGGATGCATTAGCCAGCCTAAGTGGGAATTATGACTATATCTTTATTGACTGTCCCCCTTCTCTGGAACTTCTGACGCTGAATGCACTGTGTGCGGCGGATACTGTCTTGGTGCCGGTCCAGTGTGAATACTACGCACTGGAGGGTTTGTCCGATCTTTTGTCCACAGTGCGTATTGTAAAACGGTCTCTAAATCCACCTCTAGAGCTAGAGGGTCTGGTGCTTACCATGTATGATGGGCGAACCAATCTCTCCATGCAGGTGGCTGAAGAAGTCAAGCGCCATTTTCCAGGTGGAGTCTTTGCCACCGTTATTCCCCGGAACGTGCGGTTATCAGAAGCGCCCAGCCATGGAAAGCCGGTTTGTGCATACGATCCGCTCTCCCGTGGCGCAGAGGCCTATCAAGGGCTGGCGGAAGAATTGCTGGAACATAACCGGTACGCTGCCATCCGCGTTTGAGACCACGGGCAGGCAGCACAGAAAGGACTGATTCTATGGCCTCAGAACGCGGTCTGGGCAGAGGGCTCGGTGCACTGCTGGGCGATGCTGCACTTCAGACGCAGGAGGGTGGCTCGGTCTCCCTCCCTATCGCACAAATTCAGCCCGGATTAAAACAGCCCCGAAAACGGTTTGATGAGGACTCCCTCTCCGATCTTGCCGATTCTATTCGGACTCATGGCGTGATTCAGCCCCTGACTGTCCGCCGGCTGTCCTCCGGTTATTATCAGATCATCGCGGGAGAACGCCGTTGGCGGGCCGCCAAGTTGGCGGGTCTATCAGAACTGCCGGCTGTCATTATCGAGGCAGACGACCGCACGGTAATGGAACTTGGCCTAATCGAGAATCTCCAGCGTGAGGACCTGAATCCTATGGAGGAGGCTCAGGGCTATCGTACCCTGATGGACGAATATAATCTTACGCAGGAAGAAGTGGCTCATCAAGTTGGCAAATCCCGGCCTTCCATTGCCAATGCGTTACGCCTGCTTGCTCTCCCGGATGCCATCCATCAGCTTTTAGAAGACGGTAAGCTCTCCGCAGGACATGCGCGAGCCATCTTAGCAATACCTAACGGCGATCTGCAAAAGAAGCTGGCGCAGCAAGTGGTGGCCAACGGTCTGTCCGTCCGGCAGACGGAGGCGCTGGCCAAACAGCTTGCTGCCGGTTTAAACCGGCAAGAGGAAAAAGCAACACCTTCCGTCGAAAATGAGACGTTGACGCTCTACCTGGGAGAAGCGGCGAAGGGCCTGTCCAATCGATTTGGGCGCCGAGTCCGCATCGTACCCGGAAAAAAGAAAGGGAAAATTGAGCTGGAATACTATAATAATGAAGATTTACAGGTCTTATTGGACGCGCTGAATACAGCCCGAGCCGAAAAAGGAGGTACACCTCTTTGAACGAAGAACCTGGAAAGCAGGATGAGTCATCTCTGCAACATCAGGCGGAACATGAAAAGCCCCGTGGACACCGAATGCCGGTAACTGGGTATCTGACTTTATTGTTCGCCGCCGCTTTCCTGCTTCTGCTGCTGTCCTACTTTATGCAGCTACGTGCCAATCAGGAAACCATCAATGGGCTAAAGAACTCCGTGACTGCTATGCAGTCAGCTCAAAGCTGGCAGGACGATAAAAAGGATTTGGAACAAAAGGTAGCGGATCTGGAAGCGCAGAACGATACGCTGAATCAGCAGCTCACCGAGGCTCAAACACAGGCACAGCAGGCACAAGCATCCAGTGCGCTGGGTCAGCAGCAGCGGGACTCGCTTCTGGTTCTGAATGAATTGGAAACACTGGTAAAGAATAAGCACTATAGCGATGCGCGCAGTCTGCTGGAAATCTACAACAGCTCCCATGACCAGACGCTGGAATCTATGCTTACAGCGCTGGATGCTGTTATGAAAGCCGACCCGAACCTGGGAGGGTTAACCTCCTACTCTCCTTTGTCGGCCTACCAGTCTGTATCAAACAAGCTCTCCTGATTGTTTCACGTGAAACGTAAAAATACATTTTGAGGTGAAGAACGATGATCGACATCAAATTTCTCCGGGAAAACCCCGATGCGGTCCGCGAAAATATCAAAAAGAAATTTCAAGATACCAAGCTCCCTCTGGTAGACCAGGTTATAGAGTTGGACGCCCGTAATCGCCAAGTAATGCAGGAGGCCCAGGCGCTGCGCAGTGAGCGCAATACACTGTCCAAACAAATAGGTGCGCTGATGGGACAGTCCAAAAAGGACCCCTCCAAACTGAATGAGGCGCAGGTCCTGAAAGATAAAGTCTCCGCACAGGCTCAGCGCCTGTCGGCTTTGGAAAAGGAAGAGGCCAAACTGGCGGAGGAAATTCACAAGATTATGATGATCATTCCTCAGATGATTGATTCTTCCGTCCCTATCGGTCCCGACGACAGCCACAACGTAGAAGTTCAGCGTTTCGGTGAGCCAAAGGTGCCCAATTTTGATATTCCCTATCACACACAGATTATGGAGTCTTTTGATGGAATCGACATGGATGCTGCCGGGCGGGTTTCCGGGAACGGTTTCTATTATTTATTAGGGGATATCGCCCGGCTCCATGAGGCCGTTCTGGCCTATGGTCGTGACTTCATGATTAATAAAGGTTTTACCTACTGTATTCCGCCATTTATGATCCATGGTAACGTGGTGGAAGGTGTCATGTCCTTTGCCGATATGGAATCCATGATGTATAAGATTGAAGGCGAAGACCTGTACCTGATTGGAACTTCCGAGCACTCCATGATCGGCCGTTTTATTGATCAGATCGTCCCGGAGGCTAAATTACCTCTTACGCTCACCTCCTATTCTCCCTGCTTCCGCAAGGAAAAGGGTGCCCACGGTATCGAGGAACGTGGTATTTACCGCATCCATCAATTTGAAAAGCAGGAAATGATTGTGGTCTGCAAACCGGATGAAAGTATGGCCTGGTATGAAAAGCTGTGGCGCTATTCCGTAGAACTGTTTCGCAACTTTGACATTCCTGTCCGTGAATTAGAGTGCTGCTCCGGCGATTTGGCCGACCTGAAAGTCAAGTCCTGCGATATCGAAGCCTGGAGTCCCCGTCAGAAAAAGTATTTTGAAGTCTGTTCCTGCTCCAACCTGGGTGACGCCCAGGCCCGCCGCCTGAAAATTCGCTTTAAAGGTGAGGATGGCAAAACCTACTTGGCTCATACTTTGAATAATACTTGCGTAGCGCCTCCGCGTATGCTCATTGCTCTGCTGGAAAATAATCTCCAGACTGACGGCTCTGTGCTGATCCCCAAGGTACTTCAGCCGTATATGGGTGGCAAAGAGGTGCTTGTTCCCGGGAAATAACTTGCCCGGGAGACATTGAATCAGAATACTATGCAGAGAGAAAAGAGGCTCCCCATGCGTAAACGGATTGCCCCTTGGCACTCACACTGGCTTTGACCCTCTCTCTCCCCACGCTGGCTGCACATCACACTGTTTTTTCCGACGTACCCACTAGTAGTTGGTTTGCAGAACCGGTCGCCATCTGCACCGATGCAAATCTCATGAACGGTACCGATCGTGGGGTGTTCAGTCCGGAGATACGGCTGACCGAGGCGGAGTGCCTTACTCTGGCCGCGCGGATTCACAACGTGGTCCGGGGCGGGAACGGTGCCCTATCCAGTGCTCCGGCAAATTGGGGACGCTTTACCCTGACTACATCCGATGGTACCACACAAACCGGATATTTGGGGGACGGCATCTGGAGTCTTATCCACCTGAGCAAGGTAGACAACGGCCATGTGTGCCGCACTATAACCTCCGAAGCAGAAAAAATCTGGGCGGAATGTCAAACTGGACAACCCGCCACATTTCAACTTGAGGATAAAACCAGTACTGGTACGGTAGTCCTTTCGGGTAATTTCTTTTACTTTGAGCCTGCTTACTACACAGACCTGTTCGATTTTATTCGTCAGAGTTATTACTGTCCCGCCCCCAATCAGGGACAGTGGTATCGCAATGCCTGCTGGTATGCAGTGGAACACGGGCTTGCAGAGAAGTTTGCGTCCATATTTGGTACGGGAGGTGCCGCTACCCGACAGGAATTTGCGGCTTCGCTCACTGTGGCTTCCACCGATTTAACTCCCATTAACACGATTACTGCGCTACCGGACACAGATGACAAGGATATACTCACCCTCTATAATGCCGGTATTCTCACCGGGACTGATGCTTACGGGACTTTCGCCGGCGTACTGCCTTTGACCCGGGCGGAAGCCGCTGCTATGGCAGCCCGGGTGCTCCGTCCGGACATCCGCCTGACCTTTACCCCCGAGAACCCCACCTATGTGCCGTATACTCTTACCGAGCTCCCTATCGACGGCTGGACTGCAGACAGCTCCTGGGTGAGTCAAAATCTGCTCATGCTTCAAAACAGCGACGGCTCCGCGCTGCTGCACATTGATGGAACTCTGTTACCACTACCCGAGGGTACCGCTTTCAGTGGTTGGAATCCCTCTGTTCCTTTTATTATTCTGGAAAAACAAGATTCGAACCAAGCGTTTCATTCTTTAGGAATCATGGATGGAAACACCGGCGAAATGATATTGCCTTTCGGCCCCTATGAAATCTGTGATATCACATCTGACGGGTATTTTATCACCCGTCGGTATTCCTGCTCGGAGAGCATCCTCTGGGACAGAAAAGGGAATCAGTTGGCCGTTTTGTCAGACGATGGGCCACAATGGTATCGTTTTTGCGAAGGTCTTGCCCCCTGTCAGGATAGTCAAACCGGTCTTTACGGCTATACCAATGCCATTGGAGCTTGGACCATTCCACCACAGTGGATTTGGGCCAACGGTTTCCAGGACGGCTATGCTATCGTCTCTTCCCAAACCGGCAGTCAGATCATTGATCAAACCGGCAAGGTCCTGCTCACCTCCCCTTACGATGACCTCCACTATCAGGGCGGAGGCTGGTTTCGGCACACCGACCGCACCACCGGCGACAGCTTTTGGCTGCGCCCCGACGGTACTATGCTTCAAAACGGCTGGCTAATGAGCGACATAACCTGTACCAACGGTTTCTTCCCCTGCGGACACTGTTATCTAACAGATCGCTTTGCACCCGCCACGCCCCGCATTTTCGACTGGACCGGTCCGGTTGGCCCGAACGGGTCCGCTTTCGCCGGAAAGGATGGAACGATATACAGCATACAATTTTAATGGGTTTATTCTGATAGAAAGAATTTTACTTACGGCCAGAAGCTGCACATTTCCTGTCCCCTCTGCCCAAGAAATTTTACTGAAGAAAATCTATCGTTTTTTAGGAAAGGGAAACCAGTCATGAATGATGCACAGCAACACCCTGATTATCAGACGCCGAATCCGCCATCCTGGACCCCTGCCTCCCCAATCAAGCGGGTATGGGCCTGGGTGGGTGTGGTGTACGTGGTTTTGGCCACCCTGCTGGTGACCTGGTCCCTCGCCACCGCATCCTACCTGCGGGGTATCGGCGGCATTATGGTCTGCCCGGCTCTCGTCGGGCTGGGGATCAGCGCAGTGATCCGGT
Organism: Intestinimonas sp.; assembly: GCA_022653075.1. Classification (GTDB taxonomy): domain Bacteria; phylum Bacillota; class Clostridia; order Oscillospirales; family Oscillospiraceae; genus Intestinimonas. The sequence goes on along the minus strand of JALCSB010000011.1, from coordinate 98,052 downwards.
CAAGGTCGGAAACGGGCCGCGGTTGGATGGGACTGGGCATTCTCATTGCCGCCGCCTGTGCGGTGCTGATTGTACTGGGCCTGCTGAACGGCCTGCCCGCGCTGCTAAGCCAACTGGGAGGAAGTCAACGATGAAGCGGCAATTGTCTCACGGGTTTGCCGCACTTGGTTTGGCTCCCCCCGAAGATACCGCAAAGAAGCTGGAAACCTATGCTCAGATGCTTTTAGAGCAAAATCGAGTCATGAATCTCACCGCTATTACAGATCCGACCCAAGTAGCTGCCTTGCATTTTTTGGACTCGGCCGCTTTATTGAGATTCCATAATATGGAATTTAGTACTCTTATTGATGTAGGGACCGGCGCGGGTTTTCCCGGTATGGTGCTAAAACTGCTGCAGCCATCTGTTTCTCTCACCCTTTTGGACAGCTTGGAAAAGCGGCTGGACTGGCTGGGCCAGGTATGTGCCACACTGAGTCTCACCGATGTGGCCCGCGTCCACGCCCGAGCAGAGGAACAGGCGCAAAAACCCGGTTTCCGGGACAGCTTTGATTTCGCCGTGGCGCGGGCCGTGGCCGACTTACGGGTGCTGTGTGAACTCTGCCTGCCCTATGTGAAGGTAGGTGGACGATTTCTGGCAATGAAGGCGGCCGACTGTGATGGCGAATGCACCGCCGCTCTGCCAGCCATCCACCAATTAGGCGGGAGAGCACTACCGTCGGAGGACTACATGATTCCGGGTACAGATATCCGCCGGAGGATTATCGTGGTGGAAAAAGTCTCCCCCACCCCGAACGGATATCCCAGGCGCTGGGCAAAACTCCGGAAAGCACCTCTATAGACTGAATGCTGTATACTTCACATCCGGCCGGAGAATTTTTAGGAATCCATTGAAGGTTTTTTCATTTTGTGTTATTCTGAAGTTGTATCGGGAATGGAGGTTGAAACGTGGGAAAAGTCATCGTAGTCACGTCTGGAAAGGGCGGGACGGGTAAGACCTCTCTCACCGGCGGCGTGGCTTCCTGCCTGGCCGCGCTGGGCCACCGGACCCTGTGCATCGACATGGACATCGGGCTGAGAAATCTGGACCTGTCTTTGGGTATGTCCGACCGGGCGCTTATGGACTTTACCGATGTGCTGGCAGGTCGGTGTCCGTTGGAGCGGGCAGCCGTGTGCCATCCGGTCATTCATAATCTGTACTTGCTCACCGCACCCCTTACCGTACCGCCAAGCGGTTTCTCTCAACGTGCGCTGTTGGCCATGCTGCACCACGCGCGGGAGATGTACGAGTATATCGTTGTGGACTGTCCCGCCGGTTTGGGCAGCGGATTTCATCTGGCGGTGTGCGGCGCGGACCGGGCGGTAGTGGTCTCCACCAACGACTCCTCCGCCCTGCGGGATGCACAGCGGACCGTGATGGAGCTTTACCGGTATATGAACACGATTCATCTGGTGATGAACCGTATTCAGCCCAAACTGATGCGCCGTCTGCGCACCACAATTGACGATGCCATGGACGCCGCAGGTCTGCCGTTATTGGGCGTAGTCCCGGAGGACAGCCAGGTTATGCTGGCAGCCAATGTCAATCAGCCGCTGGTTCTGTACGCCCGGAAAGGGGCGGTGCATGCCTACCTGAATATCGCCAAACGTCTGATGGGGGAACGAGTTCCCCTGATGAAAATTCACTGAGAAAGGAGACGTAAGCCATGAATATTGCACTGATGAGTCATGACAGGAAAAAGGAACTGATGGTTCAATTCTGTATTGCCTACTGTGGAATTCTCTCCAAGCATACCATCTGTGCCACCAGCACTACGGGCAAGCTGGTAGCTGAAGCCACAGGTCTTCCGGTCAATTTATTTCTATCCCATGCCCATGGCGGCAGTCAGCAGATCGGTGCGCGCATCGCGTATAACGAGATCGACATGGTACTGTTTTTCTCAGATCCCCAGTCTACAGACCTGGATGCCGACCTGAACTATATCACGCGCCTGTGCGACCAGTATAATATCCCCTATGCCACCAACGTAGGCACAGCAGAAATGCTCATCCATGGATTGGAGCGGGGCGATCTGGACTGGCGCGAGATTGTAAGTCCCAAGACCACACCGTTTACAGTCTGAGTACGCTTCTCCGCCGGCCTGCTGTTGGCACTGAGCGCTTCTTCTTGACTTTTTTTAAAAAACAGCGTATATTTTTTGGACAGAACCGCAAAGACGGGACATAAGTACCGGACAGCACCGCTGGACAGAGAAAGGCGCCATGGCTGGAAGCGCTTTACGGCAAGGAGTGCGGGAAGACAGTTTCAGCAGCGGGGACGGAGACGTCCGCGGCCAGCTCTCCGCAACAGGGGCTTCGAGGGCGGTGCGCTTTGCGCCGCTGAACTTGGGTGGTACCACGAAGGCAGGCGCTTTCGTCCCAACAGGGGATGAAAGCGCTTTTTTTGCCTGCCCCGGAGAATCGCTGATTTGCCGGGACTCTGATGATCCCTACTCAAAGCAGTCTTCATTCTTCTACAAAGGAGCATTATTATGAGCAAAATGAAACCCCGTACCCTCTCCGGCTTCATGGAGCTGCTGCCCGCCCGGCAGGTACAGTTTGACCGAATGGTTGAGCTGCTGCGCCGCTCCTACTCCCTGTATGGCTTTACGCCGCTGGATACCCCGCTGATCGAGGCCTCGGAAGTCCTGTTGGCCAAGGGCGGCGGTGAAACGGAAAAACAGATTTACCGGTTTACGAAAGGTGATACCGATCTTTCTCTCCGCTTCGATCTGACCGTACCACTGGCCAAATATGTGGCGCTCCATTACGACCAACTCACCTTCCCTTTTCGCCGCTTCCAAATCGGCAAGGTCTACCGGGGTGAGCGTGCACAGCGCGGCCGCTTCCGGGAATTTTATCAGGCGGACATCGACGTTATCGGCGACGGCGCGCTGGATATTGTAAACGAAGCGGAGATCCCCTCCATCATCTATAAAACCTTTACGGCCTTGGGCCTGAAGCATTTTAAGATCCGCATCAATAACCGCAAGGTACTGGGCGGTCTGTTCGAGCTGCTGGGTCTTTCAGAACATACCAGCGATGTTCTGCGTACCCTCGACAAATTAGAAAAGATCGGTCCGGCCAAGGTGACCGAAATTCTGACCGATGACTTTGCCGTCTCTGCCGATACCGCCCATCGCCTGCTGAACCTGCTGACAACCGACGACCCTATGGCCGCACTGGAGGCGTTCACAGGGCAGAGTGTTTTGTTCGACCAGGGTGTGGGTGAACTTTCTACCGTCGTAAAGTATCTGACTGCCTTCGGTGTGCCAAAAGATCATTTTATGGTGGACCTGACCATTGCCCGGGGGTTGGATTACTATACCGGAACCGTCTATGAAACCGTCATGACCGATCATCCTGAAGTAGGCTCCATCTGTTCTGGCGGGCGGTATGATAATCTGGCGGAATACTACACCGATCGGAAATTACCCGGCGTGGGTATCTCCATTGGCCTCACCCGCCTGTTCTTTGTACTGGAGGACCAGGGGCTTTTAAACGACGACCTGCTCACCGCTCCGGCAGACGTGCTTATTCTCCCCATGACGGAGGACCTGTCCCACGCAATTACACTGGCTACCGCCATGCGGGATTATGGAATTCGCACTCAGCTCCACTGTGAAAAGAAGAAGTTTAAACAGAAGCTGTCCTATGCCGACAAGATGAAGATTCCCTTTGCCGTGTTCCTGGGTGAGGATGAGGTGACGGCTAATCAGGTCACGCTGAAGGACCTAACCACCGGCCAGCAGGTTACCTGCTCCACCGAGGAGGCCATTCTCCACATAGCAAATACGCTGGCCATGCGGGCCGGCGGCACGCCCATCCGGGAATGAAACCGGGCGTCTGGGGGCAGGGTACGCTCTATCTGAGCTCTCATAACGGTAAGTATTGCGAATACCGCTGCACAGCGAAAAACCAGACGCGGCTCTGGCCGGAGACATTCTCTCGCTACTGTAAAAATCTATCCAGGAGTCTCCTGAAATTCGATACCTTTTGTTATTAACAGTATGAATATTACAAATTGGAGTTGATTTTTATATGGATTACAGCAATTCCAACCGCACTCATACCTGCGGTGAACTGCGCATGGCCCAGGTAGGTGCGACGGTGCGTCTGGCCGGTTTTCTGGACAATATCCGCGAAGTGGGCAGCAATCTGGCTTTTTTGGTGCTGCGGGATTTCTATGGCATCACCCAGATTGTCATCGAGACCGAAGATATGATGGCGGCGGTGAAGGGCCTCAACAAGGAGTCCACTCTGGCCGTGGAGGGGATGGTCCGGGAGCGGGACAGCAAAAACTCCAAACTGCCCACCGGTGATATTGAGGTAGTACCCACCTCCATCCGCGTGCTGGGCCGCTGCCGTTATAATGAACTGCCCTTCCCTGTTCATCGAAGCCGGGAGGCCGATGAGAGCACCCGCCTCAAGTACCGCTATCTGGACCTGCGCAACCCCGAAGTAAAGAAAAACATTGTTCTGCGCTCCAACGTAGTCTCTGCACTGCGGCAGGCCATGACGGATCACGGTTTTCTGGAGATCACCACGCCCATCCTCACCGCCTCCTCCCCCGAAGGTGCCCGGGACTACCTGGTACCCAGCCGCAAGCACCCCGGTAAGTTCTATGCGCTACCGCAGGCACCCCAGCAGTTCAAGCAGCTGCTGATGGCTTCCGGTTTTGATAAGTACTTTCAGATCGCCCCCTGCTTCCGGGATGAAGATGCCCGGGGCGACCGCTCTCCGGGTGAGTTCTATCAGTTGGACATGGAGATGGCCTTCGCCAGTCAAGAGGATGTGTTCGCCGTTTTAGAGGACGTGCTGCCCCCCGTCTTTGCCAAATATGGCACCTATCACACAGCCTCCTCCGCGCCTTTCCGCCGTATCTCCTATTTTGACGCTATGGAAACCTACGGTACCGATAAACCGGACCTGCGCATCGACCTCACCGCCAACGAAGTCACCACCCTGCTGGCGGACTGTGGTTTCGGCCCTTTCGAGGGAGCTACGGTAAAGGCGGTGCCTGTCACCGGTTTCACAGCCACCCGAAAGCAGATTGATAAGCTGTGCGCTGACGTGGAAGTTCAGGCCGGTAATAAGGTGTACTGGTTTCGTTTGGACGAAAAAGGTGAGCTGGTTGGTGGAATTTCCAAGTTCATTCAGGCGCGCAAAGAGCAGGTGATCGAGGCGCTGGACTTGAAGCCTAATACCTTTGTGGGCCTCACCGCCGGGAAGAAGCTTGCCGCACAGAAAACCGCCGGCGTACTCATCAAGATGCTGGCCCCACTTTGCCCCGCGCATTTTGACCGGGAGCGCTACGAGTTCTGCTGGATTGTGGACTTCCCCATGTATGAAATCGGCGAGGAATCCGGCCTGCTGGAATTTTGTCATAACCCCTTTTCCATGCCTAACGGTGGCTTGGAAATTCTACAGAAAGCATCTGCAGGTCAGGTGAACCCGCTGACCATCACCGCCTATCAGTATGATCTGGTGTGCAACGGGGTGGAATTGTCCTCTGGTGCGGTGCGTAACCACGATCCCGACATCATGGTGGAAGCGTTCCAGCTGGTTCGATTAGGTGAAGAGGACGTAAAAGCCAGGTTCCCCGCCATGTACAATGCCTTTACCTATGGCGCACCCCCACACGCGGGCATCGCTCCAGGTGTGGACCGTATGGTCATGCTGTTGGCCGGTGAGGACTCCATCCGAGAAATTATCCCTTTCCCCATGAACAAGAACGCTCAGGATTTGATGATGGGCGCACCCGGCTTCGTGGAGCAGAAGCAATTGGACGATCTGAATATTGTCTGCACAAAAAAGGAAGAAGCGGTGGACGAATAAACGTCCCGCCAGCCGGAACAGTTCTATTCTTGATTGATAACAGGAAAACGGAGAGACCGACGGTCTCTCCGTTTTTTCTGTCCCCCGTACCAAAAGGATTTAAAAAAAGTTCATAGTTCTTTCAGATAATTTTCAGGCAGAAACGCTATACTCAAAAGCAGTCCAAACATTGGAAATTCTGAAAGGAGTCTGTCACATGAAAAAAGAACTGTCCCTTCTGTGCGCCTCCGCACTGATGATAACCTCGCTGGCGGGGTGCGGTACATCCAGTTCCAACGCCGCTGATTACAGCAATACCACACTGGTGGGTCAGGTTCAGTCCATAAATGGCCAGACCGTCACCCTTCAGCTGGGTGAACTGAGCCAGCAACAGCCCCCCGCTTCCGACGGTCAAGGGCCTTCTGGTAAACCCTCTGATAAAAGTCAGACGCCGCCCAGCGGCGCTTCCGCCGGCGGACAGTCCAGCGATTCTCCAAACATAGATCAAAACGATCCCTCCCCTACCGGCAGCCAGCAGCCGCCAGAGCAGCCTTCCGGTCAAGCGCCCTCCGACGGCAAACAGCCCTCAGACCAGGGTGAAGGGCCGGGCGGACCGGGCGGACCGGGCGGCGGTATGACCTCTTTTACTGCCGGCAATGAAACCGCCACCATCACCATTAGCCAGGATGCCGTTATTACCATAGAAGGTACGGGTGACCAAACCAGCGAAGGTACCATGGATGACATCACCACGGGGGCAGTGCTGGAAATCGCAGTAGGGGAAAAGAACACCGTCACCTCCGTCACGGTCAAGCGGGTTATGAGTGGCGGCGGTAACTCCGACACGGTCAGCAATGGTACCTCTGCTAATACCATTACCGACAATACCACGGTAAACAGCGCCGCCTATACCTCGACAGCTGACGACGAAAATGCCTTACGGATAGACGGTGCAGACGTAACATTAAACCAGATTACGGTGGAAAAACCTTCTGGCGAAAGTTCCAGTACGGAAAACGGTGATTTTTATGGGCAGAATGCCGGCCTTTTGGCATTAAACGGGGCCAATGTTACCTTAAATGGAGCTACTGTTACCACAGGCGCGCAGAACGGTAACGGCGTTTTTAGCTACGGCGAGGGAACTGTCATGAATATTTCCAATACCGCCATCCATACCTCCGGGGACAACTCGGGTGGTATTCAGACGGCAGGCGGCGGCACCACCAACGCCACTGACCTGGATATAGAAACACAGGGCAATTCCTCCGCAGCCATCCGCTCCGATCGGGGCGGAGGTACCGTGACGGTAGATGGCGGTTCCTATGTAACAAACGGCAACGGCTCTCCTACTATCTATTCTACCGCTGATATCACGGTTTCCAACGCCACGCTGAACGCCAACCATTCCGAAGCGGTGGTGGTGGAGGGTAAAAACTCCGTAAATCTGGTAAACTGCGATGTGACGGGCGATATGACTGGTACCTATCAAGATAGCTCAGAAAACATTCATAATGTCATGATTTATCAGAGTATGTCTGGTGACGCGGATGTAGGCCAGGCTTCCTTCTCCATGAGCGGCGGCTCCCTGACCGCGAAAGCGGGCGACCTATTTTATGTGACCAACACCAGCTGTTCTATTGTGTTGGCCAATGTAAAGCTGGCGCTGGCTAATGAAAACCTGCTGACCATTGCCGGCAACTCCAGCAGCCGTGGCTGGGGAACGGAGGGAAAAAACGGCGGTCAGGTTACTCTTAGTACAGACGCACAGACCCTTACCGGGCTTATTACCTGCGATCAGATTTCCTCTTTGGATCTGAGTCTTAAAAACGAGAGCAGTTTTGAGGGTGCCATTAACACGACCGGTCAGGGTGGAACCGTCCATGTTTCCCTTGACTCCTCCAGTACTTGGACGCTCACCGGAGACTGTTATCTCACTTCGCTGGATAACAGCGGTACCATTCACTTTAACGGCCACACCATTTATCTGGCCGACGGTACCACGCTCACCGCCTAAATTGATTTCTTCAGGTTTTCTTCCTTTATTCTTTAAAAGGACTGTATTGGAAACATGTGTGTTTCCAATACAGTCCTCTTTATTTGTACTATTCTTTTGGCGGCTCCTGTGGCGGTTTGGTCCCGCCGTTTCTGCGCCGTCGGCGGTGATACGGGAACCGGTGGGAGGCCTGCTGCTGCCCATTCCCGCCCTCCTTCTTGGGCGGGGCTGCCTGCTGCTGAGCCGCAGGTTTGGCTCTGGGCGGACGCGGTTTCTTTTTTCCGGTTGCCGCTGTTCCCTCCGGGCGGACGGACTTTTCCGGTTTCTCCTCCCCAGTCGGTTTTTTCCGGCGGGGATGGGGCCGGCTCTCACCGGTGCGGCGTTCTCGCCTGGGTTGAGGCGCTTTTTCGTCCTTATGAGTCAGAACCGCTTCCAGCGCGGCGGATAGGGCGGAAGGTGAAGCGGATTTCTCATCTTCCCATTCCGGTTCTGATTTTAATTCCACCCAGCGCCGCTTTTCCAATTCCTCCGCCGGAGGCGGCTCATAGCCCTCCGGCCGCTTGCCCTTTCCACTGCGCACCACACAGATCTCACAGTTGTGATAACTTTTGGGCGCGTCATTACTGTCTTCCAGTCGGACCTTCACCTGCTCTCGCAGCAAATCCACAGCAGACACGGTACCCACGCCGTCCGGAGTCTCCACGAAGGACTCCTGCTTGGGACAGCGGCGCACCGCATCTTCGTATGCCCCTTGTTCATACTTGAGGCAGCACATCAGACGACCGCAAGTTCCGGAGATTTTGGTGGGGTTCAGGGACAGGTTTTGTGTTTTAGCCATTTTGATAGAGACAGGCTGAAAGTCATCCATAAAAGAAGCACAGCAAAATGGTCTTCCGCAGATGCCCAAACCACCCATCATTTTGGCCTCGTCCCGAACGCCGATTTGCCGCAGTTCGATGCGGGTATGGAACACGCTCGCCAGATCTTTGACCAGAGCACGAAAATCCACCCGCCCCTCAGCGGTAAAGAAAAAGAGAATTTTGCTCCCCTCGAAATTGTATTCCACATCCACCAGCTTCATCTCCAGCTTGTGATTCAGGATCTTCTGCTGGCAGATCTGAAAGGCGCGCCGCTCCTTTTCCTGGTTGCGGGTCAAATTTTTGATGTCTTCCTCCGTGGCCACACGGATGAGCGGCCTCAGGGGCTGGACGACCTTCTCGTCCTCCACCATGGTATTTCCCTGGACACATTCACCGTACTCAATGCCGCGGGCCGTTTCGATAATCACGCCCTGCCCGGACTCCACAGTAATTCCGCAGGGATCAAAATAATATTGTTTTCCGCCGCTTCGGAAGCGAACGCCAATAATCTCAATCATGTAGCAACCTCTTTTATGAAAGGGCGGCGTTTTCCCGCCCAAACTTTTGCGCACAGCCAGCCCGCAGCCTGGCCCGCACTCATGTTGTAATCCAATGCGCCACGTACGCACTTGACTTGTTCCAAACTATCCAGGGTCTTCTTGACGTCAGCGCCCTGGTCCATTCCATCCCGAAGGGCGGAGACAGCCGCATCCAGTACGGCGGCCAGCCGGTTCCGTTCCCACTTTCCCGCCCCGGCGCAGAAACGCATCAAGGCAAGCTCACTGTCTCCCAGCATCCGCCCAGCTAATTCGCCGGCTGCCTCCACAATATCCGGGTCCGGCGGCGTGCAGTCCGCGTCAGCATCCATTCGAATCAGCTCGCACCGGGAGCGGATGGTGGACAGCAGCATGCCTTCATTTTCCACCACCAACAGAAATGCCGCATAGGAAGGTCCGTCTTCCAGCAGCTTCAGCATGGCGTTTTGCGCCGGCGCCTTCATAAACTGTGCGCGGAGCAGAACATAGACCTTTCTCGCCGCCTCATTCGGGCGGATATAGGCACTGGCGCGCAGCGCGCGCACGTCGTCCACACCGATGTCCCGGTCCGAAAGTCCTACCGTAACAATATCCGGATGGATACCCTCTGCCGCCTTCCGGCAGCCGGAGCAGACAAAGCAGGGCTTCTCCCGCCCGGTACAGACATAAGCGGCACATAGCCGACGCACCAGATTATCCCGGTCCGGTCCCGGCGGTCCGCTGATAATATAGGCGTGGGATAGACCCCGTCCGGCAATTTCCAATGCCACGTCTCTCTTCATCAGGCGCGCTCGAACCGTTCAATATCCACCACAAAGATGGTCGCACCGCCTACTGTAACTTCCACAGGCATACTGGGATAATATCCGTAGTTTAACTCGGTGGTAGCGGGAATCATCTGTTTGCGGCTGTGGGAATGTTCTTTGACAATGTCAATGACCGCCTGCACCTTCTCCTCGTCCACGCCGATCAGGACGGTCACGTTCCCGGCCATCATAAACCCGCCGGTGGTGGACAGCCGCGTGGATGAAAAGCCACCCTTGGTCAAGGCGCGGGTTACCGCGCTTACGTCGTCATAATTTACGATTGCAAGGATCAGTTTCATGGAATTCCCTCCTCTGCGCAGCGCCCGTTTCGGCACCCGTTTTCCGCCCGACTTTCCCCTGCACCCGGTAAGCGGGCTCTCAGACCCGGTGGGAAAGCGTCCGAACCTTCTCAGTCATATTATAACCTATCTCTGATAAATAGGAAAGGTGTTTTTTGCCTATACGTTCGCCGGGAGCAATGATGGGTACACCGGGTGGATAAGGCGCCACCTGATCGACAGAAATCTGTCCTTCCGCTTTTTGGAGGGATAGAACGTCCACGGGTGCAAACATAGCCTGACGAGGAGACAGAACCCGCTCCGGTAACTCCGGTGGAGGCGGTATCTGTCGGGCGGCGGTACCCGCCGGCGGAGCCGTCCGGTTCAAAGCTTCGATTAGACGTGCAAACTCCGCTCTCCGGTCGGCACAGGTCAAAATGCATACAATATGGCCGCAGTCCGCCATCTCCGGGTAAACACCCAACGTTTCCAACGCCGCCTTGCGGACATATCCATCCGGCGTATTCAGAACAAAACGGGCGGGGTCTAATCTCAGCTCAGGAGTCTCCCTTAAGGCGGAAAAGGTACGACGCAGGTCAGAAACAAAAGCGGCGGTAGTCCGGTAGTCATCCGCTCCTTTCTCCTCCAGCCAGGCCCGGGCCACATCCATGGCAGCCATCATGGGATAAGACGGACTGGAACTGCCGTAGATTGCCCCGGCACGGCGTAGATCATCCCCGTGGAACAGACCGCCGGAAAACAGCAAAGCGGTTTGGCCCGGCACGGGAAGGGTCTTGTGTGCTGAAACCACGGTCAAATCTGCGCCGCGGAATGCATCCAGCCCCAAAAAAGGCAGGTGAGCGCCATGGGCGCCATCCACCACCAGAATTCCCCCATATTGGTGCACAATGTGAGAAATAGCGGGGATATCAGACAACACTCCGTAATAAGTTGGTGATGTAATACAAACCGTTTTACATTTTGGGTGGCTTTTCAGCAATTTCTCCACAGACTGTGGAGAAATTGGGCCGGATACACCGTCTTCCCTCCGCCAAGGGCGAGAGAGGTAAATCGGTTTCAGGTCCAGCAGAGCCATCGCGTGATAAACAGACCGATGGCAGCCTCGATCCATCAGCAGTCTGTCCCCGGGGCGGCAGGCCAGAGTTAAGGCGGCGTGGATACCTTGGGTGGAGCCACCAGTCAAAAACAGACAAGCAGACATGCCAAACGCTCGAGCCCACAGATCCTCTGCCGCCTCGATAGCGCCTCCCGGAGAAAAAAGGTTGCCCGTAGGGGGCAATTCGGTAAAATCCAGCTCAGAAAACCGCTCCAGTTCCGGCATGTGCAGGGGTTTCCCATGGTGCCCGGGCATGTGCATGCGCAGGGGCTGCGTATCAGCAAAAGCCCGTAGGGAGGAGTAGAGCGGTGTGTTTCTCATAATAGACGCACTTCCTTTTTAAAAAAAACACGGCGGAAGAAATCTTCCGCCGTGTCTGGCTTTCTATCTATGTTCGCCTCTGGAATAGGCCACCACGGTACGGCGGTTTGGCTCCGTCCCTGTTGAGTAGGTCGTTACATCCGGATACTCCTGCAGTGCGGCGTGGATCACATGGCGCTCATAAGCGTTCATTGGCTCCAACGTTACATTTCGGTGATACTTAACTACTTTTCCAGCTACTTTTCGGGCCAGCCTTTGAAGAGATTCTTCCCGTTTGGCCCGGTAATTCTCCGCATCCACATGGATGCGTACCCGTTTCGAATGCCCCCGGTTTACGCAGTAACTAGTGAGCTGTTGGACGGCATCCAGGGTCTCGCCACGCCGGCCGATGAGGGCTCCCAGATCCTGCCCGTCCAGCACAACCTCATAACTCCCGTCTTCCCCGATTGAAATCTTGGGCGCGGCGGAAATTTCCATCCGCTCCAGAAGCCCGGTAAGGAAAGTAATGATCTGCTGGGTTCTGTCGTCTTCCTGAGGCTCCTCCGTTTTCGGTTCAATGTGGCTTTCCGCTTCTGGGGTCATAGAAGGCGCCTTCTGAGGCTTAACAGCCACTGGGGCATGATCTGGTATAGGCGCAGTCTTTTCCGCCTCTACGGGCGCGGAAGGGGCAATTGGCTCGTCCGGAACTTCATAGGTTACTCTGACTTTAGCAGGGCAGCTTCCAATGCCCAGAAAGCCGGATTTGGCCCGCTCTAAAACCTCCACGGATACATCATCGCGGTCCAGGCCCAATTGTTTCAAAGCGGCGGCAATGGCTTCTTCTTCATTTTTTCCTGTATATTCTGTATAGTTCAGCATTCCACTCACTCCTTCGGCTCGTCCTCAGGCTCGGCATAAGGAGCCTCATATAGCTCGTCCTCTTCACCGGCATTGGCTACAGGTGTCTGCTCGGAACGTTCCTGCACCGATTTCTGAGGAACGGAGGTATCAAGCTCCGGCGGCACGGCCTCGGAAACACCGGCGTCCTCCACTACCGGGGTCACGGAAGATTCTGTTTCTTCCGCCGGAGTGGAGAGGATCTCCGTTGTTTCGTCGGCGGAACCCTCCGTCTCCGGTTCAGGCGTTTTATTCTCCGGACTTTCTTTATCTTGTTCGGCCTGCTGTGTCTTCTCATCAATCGATGTCACAGCCTCGTGGTACTCGGTGGGTCCGTCGGGAGAGAAACGCAAAGGATCATAATCCCGGCCGCGGGCATAGGTGCGCATCCCGCTTCGGCTAGCGGCAGGCGCCGCGGTATTTTTTTTCTTCGGGGCAGGTTGAAGTTTTTTGTTCTTTTTCCCTTTGCTTCCTGCCAAAGCGGCCGCTTTTTTCTCAGCGGCCAAACGGCGGCGTTCTTTCTCCTCATCTTTTTCCTGCTGTTCCTGGGCGGCGCGCTCGGCGGCCAGTGCCTCGTAGTCTTTCCTCAGCATCTTACCGGCAATAAATTCCTGAAGCATGGTAAACACATTGTTGGCGATCCAGTAAATGCCTAAGCCGGCAGGCATGGAAAAGCCGATCCACAAAGACATAAGCGGCATGGTAATCATCATGCTCTTATTGACGGAACTGTTGACATTGCTCTTGCCGCCTGTGGCGGACGCGCTGGTCTTATTGGTCACCTTCATGGAGACAAAACCAAGAATGGCGGAGACGATAGGAATAAGAAATAGTCCGATGGTGGACCAGTTATAAGTCTCATATTTGAATATGTTAAATTGGGGAACCTGAGCCAAATTCAGACCTAAAAACGAAAAATCGATGTTAAATAGCTTGTCCGCCAGATCACCGGCGACATTTTTTGCGGCCTCCAACATCCCGGATTTATTCATGGCCTCGGCCAGATACATCTCGTTATAGCCGGAGGATCCAGTCCAGGCACTGCCCATGATGGCGGAGCCAATGGCACCGATAACCGTGTCATTAAGGCCCATCATATAGAAGAAGGGACGGCGGATGACGGCGTACAGACCGATAAGAATAGGGAAAGGAAGCATGGACCACAGGCAGCCGCCCATGGGGTTGACATTCTCCTTTTCATAGAGCTTCTGAATCTCTTGGTTCATCCGCTCTCGGTCCTTACCAAACTTTTTCTGAATGTCCTGCTGTTTGGCGGACAGGGCGTTCATGCGGATCATACTCTTCTTGCCCTTCAGGGAAAGAGGGAATAAAATGATTTTGGTGACAAGGCCAAATAGAATAATGGCCACGCCGTAATTGCTAAAGGTAAAATACAGTACCTTCAGCAGCCAGGAAAACGGGGTAAGTAAAATTTGAATAGCTGACATAGTGGCGCCTCCAAAAGATTGTTTGCGGAGGTGGGCCCGGTAGTCGTTCAGGGTACCGGGTCGTATTCAATGGATTTCTGTCGGTGAAACGGCTGACATTTGAGAAGACGGTGAAGGGCCAGCCAGCCTCCCTTCCATGCGCCGTATTTTTCAATAGCCTCCAGCGCATAGGCGGAGCAGGTGGGAATAAAACGGCAACAGGGCGGTCGCAGGGGAGAAATATTCTTGCGGTAAAAGCGGAGCAGGGTAGTAAGCAGGTGCTTCACGGTCCCTTTTCCTCCTCTTTTTTCAAAAGTCCCAGCCGGGCGGCCAAATACAGAAATTCTTTCTCCAGTTCATGGTAGCTGGAAAAAGCGGCCTTAACCCGTGCCACAACCACAAGATCATATCCCGGATAAAGCTCCGCCTCATGGAATCGGTAAATTTCCCTCAGACGGCGGCGGACTCGATTTCGGACCACGGCACAGCCCACCTTTTTACTCACGGTAAAACCAAGTCGGCTGCGGTTAGCACGGTTTTTTCTGTAATAAAGGACGAGACAGGAAGCGGCCGCATTTTTTCCTCTGGCGTAAAGGCGCCGAAACTCGTAATTCTGTTTCAGCGTTGTAGTGAATTTCACAATTGCGCAGCTCCCCTCTGAACAACGGGCATATGCACTGTAGGGGCGGTGGGATAAACCTCCCCCGCCCCTTCATGAGCCCTATTTCAGATTCCTCGTCATCTTTAGTAGGTCAGGCGGGCGCGGCCCTTCGCGCGGCGGCGGGCCAGGACCTTTCTGCCATTCCGGGTGGCCATGCGCTTACGGAATCCAAATTCCTTGGAGCGCCGCAGCTTTTTGGGCTGATAGGTACGAACCATGTGGTACACCTCCTGTACTACAATAGACGGAGATATTTCCTCCGTCCGCCACAACGGCCTGTCTGTGTGGCCGCGGTCGTCAAAAGAGACGTCCCAATGCAGGACGCAGAAATTATTATAACCTATGTTTTTATGCTCTGTCAACCACATTTTTTATACAGATACGCGTAAAAATTTTTTTATCCCGTATCCTGTGAAAGTTTTGGTTTGTAACGTAAAACAAATGTTTATATTTATATAAGGTGTCCTTGCCATGATGTTGATTCTTTGTTATAATATTTTAATGTTTATTTCCTTTATTTTTTTACAAGGGAGGCCGCATAATGAATTCCCCCGCAGATATCTGGACCAAGGTGCTCTCCCTCATGGAGTCGGACATGACTGCCACCACGATCCACACCTGGTTTGATGACATAGAGGCCGTTTCACTGGATGAAGATACCTTCGTCCTGCACACTCCCTCTGAATTCAAGCGGGATATTATCCGTTCCCGATATACCGCCAATATTCAAAAAGCCCTGCATGAACTTTTCTCTGCAAATTTTCAGGTAGAGGTGCTGGGTGACGACGAGATGGACCAGCGCACGGGCGGCAAAACGGAATCGGACGGCTTCCTCCCCGGTACGGAGGAGTATACATTTGAGCGGTTCGTTGTGGGCAATTCCAATAAATTTGCCCACGCGGCGGCCCGCGCGGTGGCCGACCACCCGGCGCAAAATTACAATCCACTGTTTATCTACGGTGAATCCGGCTTGGGAAAAACCCATCTGCTCTATGCCATTGCCCACGCTCTGCACAAAACTCATCCCATGTTCCGTATCGTCTATATTAAAGGCGATACCTTTACCAATGAACTCATTCAGGCAATTCGGGAGGGACGCAATCAGGAATTCCGGGAGAAGTACCGCTCCGCGGACCTGTTTCTGATGGACGACGTTCAGTTTATCGCCGGACGGGACTCCACTCAGGAAGAGATGTTTCACACATTTAATACGTTGTATGAGGCTAGAAAGCAAATTGTTTTCACCGCCGACCGTCCGCCGAAAGAGATGCTCCGCCTGGAAGACCGGCTAAAAACCCGGTTTGAATGGGGTCTTTTAGCGGATATACAGCCACCGGACTACGAAACCCGTGTGGCCATCATCAAAAATAAGGCTATTCTTATGGGTGTTGAACTGCCTCCTGCGGTTTTGCAGTACGTCGCCGAAAATATTACCGCCAATGTGCGGCAAATTGAAGGTACCGTTAATAAAATTATGGCTCTGCGCGATTTAGAGGGCAGTAATGTGGATTCCTCTACCGTAACCCGAGCCGTACGCGATATGTTCAAGGACCCCTCTGATATCATGCCCACGGCCGATGTAATTATCGAGGAGGTCTGTAAGTTCTACAATATTGAAAACGCGGCTCTGCGCGGACAGGGACGCACCCGCGACACCGCGCTGGCCCGCCAGATGGCGATGTATCTGATTCGGGAAATGACCAACTTGTCCCTTAAGGAAATTGGAAAGGAATTTGAAGGCCGCGATCACACCACAGTGCTCCACTCCATCGACCGAATTGAAAAAATGAAAAAGAACAGTCCGGAAACCGCAGAAGTTATCAAAGACATTCGCTCCAACGTGAACGCTCGGTACGAATAAAACACAAGTTATCCACTTTTTGCACACTGTTTTCCACATTTTTTGTGGAAATGTGGAATATCTTGTGTGGATAATCTTGTTTTGTCTTTGTTACCTGTGGAAAACAAAATTTTTCATCCACATACCCTGTGGACGCTGTTTTCCCTGTCGCTCAAGCGATTCCGTCGTTTTTCCACATTTTTTTCCCCTACTACCACCGTTACTAACTTAATTCCTCTCCTCTCCTTTCTACAGAGGAGAAACACAATACGAAAGGAAGGGACGCCTTCATGAAGTTTTCCTGCGAAAAAGCGCTGCTTCAAACCGCCATCGCCACTACATCCAGAGCAGTAGCCGCTAAAAGTTCCATCCCCGCCCTGGAGGGTATCCTGCTGGAGGCGGGTCAGGGATTATGCCTAACTGGGTATAATTTGGAAACCGGTATTCGTACAACAATTCCCGCGGAAATAAAAGAAGCCGGCATGCTGGTTCTCTCCGCCCGGCTTTTTGGCGACATTATCCGCAAACTGCCGGACGATGTTGTAACATTCAGTTCTGAGGAGTATACTGTGACCATTACCTGCGGCTTGAGTAAATTTAACATCTTGGGTACCGATGCGGAAGATTTTCCAGAACTTCCCTCTGTGGACGGCCTGAACTCTTTTACGATAAAGCAAAAGGATCTGGGCAGCATGATCCGCCAAACCATTTTCGCCGTCAGCGACAATGAGAGCCGGCCCATCCATACCGGGTCCTTATTTGAGATCGATACCGACGGCTTGACCGTGGTTTCTGTGGACGGTTACCGGCTGGCTCTGCGCCATGAACCCATCGAAGAAAAACACGCCAATACAGACTTCTCTTTTGTGGTGCCCGGCGCCGCCTTATCCGAGGTGGAAAAAATCTGTGGTGAAGCGGAAAACGTGGTCACGGTTACGATGGGTGAGCGGCACATAATGTTCCAAATGGGAGACACCATGCTGGTGGCCCGCCGTCTGGAGGGAGAGTTTTTAGCCTATCGTCAGGCTATCCCCCGAAATAATCCCATTAAAGTGGAGGGAACTACCCGTACCCTGTTGTCCTCTATCGATCGTGTCTCTCTTATCATCAGTGATAAGCTTAAATCTCCTCTGCGGTGTGTGTTTGGAAAGGACCAGCTTTCCATTACCACAAAAACTGGTATTGGGGATGCGTATGATCAATGTCCCATTGATGGCGATGGCGGTGGATTGGAGATTGGATTCAATAACCGTTATTTGATGGATGCACTAAAGGCTGCGCCTGCTGACCGAGTCCGGCTGGAATTGTCATCCGGTGTGGCGCCCTGCGTTATTTTCCCCGCGGAAGGTGAGGAAAACTTTCTTTATATGGTTTTACCCGTCCGCCTGCGGGCGGGACAGTGAGAAGCGCGTTGCAGGCCAAAAAGTAGAATTTTACGTTCAGTTTGTTGGAAATGGAGTCAGTATGCGGAAGGAAACAGTAACTATCACCACAGAATTTATCCGTCTAGACGCTTTGCTGAAGTTTTCCGGTGTCATCGCGACCGGCGGAGAGGCGAAGGAGACCATCCAAAGCGGACAGGTTTTGGTGAACGGCCAGATTTGTACCCAAAGGGGGAAAAAACTTCGTCCGGGAGATACGGCTGCGCTGGACGGCGTTTTTCTGACCATCCAATGATTGTTCAGAATCTGGCACTGGACGGTTTTCGAAACTATGATCGGGCCAGCGTTTCCTTCTGCCCCGGCGTGAACGTGATTTGTGGAGAGAATGCGCAGGGTAAGACCAATCTGCTGGAGGCGGTGTTCTATCTCTCAGGCGCTCGGTCCCACCGCGCCCGGGCCGACCGGGAGCTGATTGGTTTTGATCGTGACACGGCTTCTCTATCCGCCCATATTTTTTCCCGGGAACGGGATTTCACGGTGGAAGCGATTCTCCGACGCGGCGCCCGCCGTACGCTGACCGTAAATGGCGTGAAGCTTAGGGCGGCAGCGGAGCTGTCGGGTGTGATGCACACCGTCCTGTTTTGTCCGGAAGATCTGATGCTGATTCGGGAAGGGGCATCGGCGCGGCGAAAATTTATGGACCTTTCCCTTTGTCAACTACGGCCCCGTTACGCCGCCGCCTTGGCGGAATACCGGCGGCTTTATGAACATAAGACGCGCATCCTGCGGGACCAGGAGGAAAAACCATCCCTGCTGGATACGCTGGATGATTTTTCTCAGCGAATGGCCCGGATTGGGGCCATTCTGATTCACTACCGGGCGCGATATTGCCGGGAACTGTCCGGGCAGGCGGCGCTGATTCATCAAGACTTTTCCGGAGGAAGGGAGATCCTGAAGCTGCGATATCAAACCGTTTCCTCCCTTTCCAATCCGCTTCAGCCGGCCAGTGCCCTCTACCCTCTGCTGTGGGAGCATATGCAAAACCACCGTCAGGCAGAGTTGGAGAGCCGCTGCTGCCTTTCCGGTCCACATAAAGACGATATCGAGGTAGAGCTGGGCGGGCGCAGCGCCCGACAGTTTGCCTCTCAGGGACAGGCGCGTACCGCCGCCCTGTCCCTAAAGCTGGCCGACCGGGAGCTGCACCGGGAGGATACGGGGGAATACCCTGTTCTTCTGCTGGACGATGTGCTTTCCGAGTTGGACCGAAAGCGGCAGTCCTTTGTGTTAAATCGTATTAAGGGTGGGCAGGTGTTTATCACTTGCTGCGAAGAAGAGAAACTGGAGGCGCTGGATGCCGGTGCCGCCTTCCGGGTGGAGCACGGCTCCATCCGTTCCACATGAAAGAAGGAAGATTCAAGTGTACCTTCATTTGGGGCAGTCGGTAACCGTGCCGTTCAGGGATGTTATCGGCATCTTTGATCTGGATAATACCACGTCCTCCCCCATTACCCGGAACTTTCTCCGCGGGGCGGAGAAAAAAGGGCAGGTGGAAAACGTTTCGGATGAACTTCCCAAGTCCTTCGTCATATGCCGGTCCGGGGACCGAAAACCGAAAATATATCTGTCACAGCTCTCCTCCACCACCTTGCGTGGTCGGGCGGAGAGCGGCGTGTTCATGGAAATCTAAACCTTTCTGGAAGGAATGGTCATTACTATGTCAGAGCAGAACCAGCAGAACGTCAATCAGGTCGAGCATGAATATGATGCGTCGGAAATCCAGGTTTTGGAGGGCCTTGAGGCTGTCCGCAAGCGTCCCGGCATGTATATTGGCTCCACCTCATCCTCCGGCCTGCACCATCTGGTGTATGAGATCGTCGATAACGCCATTGACGAAGCCCTGGCCGGATATTGCAGTCATATTACCGTAACCATTGAGCAGGGCAATATCATTCGGGTCACCGATGATGGCCGCGGTGTCCCCGTGGATATTCAGCAGCAGACCGGAAAACCTGCCCTGGAGGTGGTTTATACCGTGCTGCATGCCGGCGGAAAATTCGGCGGTGGCGGATATAAGGTATCCGGGGGGCTGCATGGCGTAGGCGCCTCCGTTGTGAATGCCCTGTCCGAGTGGTTATCCGTTCAAGTGCACCGGGATGGAAAAATCCACGAGATGAAGTTTTCTCGGGGTGAAGTGACGGAAGAAATGACCGTAGTAGGCGAGACCGACCATACGGGTACTACCGTAATCTTCAAACCCGATTCTCAGATTTTCGAGGATACCGTTTACGATTACGAGACCCTCCACATCCGTATGCGGGAACAGGCGTTTTTGAACGCCGGTCTGCATATTTCCACGGAGGACCGGCGTCCTGGTCAGGAGCAGAAGGACGTTATGTGCTACGAAGGCGGTATCCGGGAATTTGTCACTTGGATTAACCGCAATAAAAATGCCATCCACAACAGTGTCATCTATATGTCCGGGCGCAGAGGAGACTCTATGGCCGAGGTGGCCATACAGTACAACGACAGCTATAATGAAGTTATTCTCTCTTTCGCCAACAATATCCATACGCCGGAGGGCGGCATGCATGAAACGGGCTTTAAGGCGGCCCTGACCCGGGTACTCAACGCCTATGGTCAGAAAATCGGCCTTTTGAAGAATGACGACAAGGTCTCCGGCGAGGATTGTCGGGAGGGTCTTACCTGTGTTATCTCCGTTAAGCTGACCGATGCCCAGTTCGAGGGTCAGACGAAGGCCAAGCTGGGCAACTCCGAAATTCGCACACTGGTGGATGGAGTGGTTTCCGAAAAACTGGAGATTTTTCTGGAGGAGAATCCGGAGGTTGGCCGCACCATTCTGGATAAGTCTCTTACCGCAAATCGGGCCAGAGAGGCGGCCCGCCGTGCGCGGGAAAGTATCCGGCGCAAGAATGCCCTGGAAGGGGCCACCCTGCCCGGCAAGCTGCGGGACTGCAACGATCGGGACCCCGCACTGACAGAACTTTATATCGTGGAGGGCGACTCCGCCGGCGGTTCCGCCACCCAGGGCCGTGACTCCCGGTTTCAGGCTATTCTTCCTCTGTGGGGCAAAATGCTGAACGTGGAAAAGGTCCGAGAGGAAAAGGTTTACAGCAACGACAAACTGAACCCGGTTATTACCGCGCTGGGCGCCGGGCTGGGGGACGAATTTGATCTTTCTAAGCTCCGGTACCATAAGATCATTATTATGGCCGATGCCGATGTGGATGGTTCCCACATCCGCACTCTGCTGCTGACCTTCTTCTTCCGCTATATGCGTCCGCTTATTGAGCACGGTTATGTCTATGCCGCGATGCCGCCCCTATTTAAACTGGTCCGGGGCAAAACCACCCGCTATGCTTTCTCCGAACCGGAGCGCGACAAGATCTCCGCCGGCCTGCGGGGGGAGGACGGCAAGGGCAAGGTGGATATCAGCCGGAACAAAGGTCTGGGTGAAATGGACCCTCATGAACTGTGGGCCACTACCATGGACCCGTCCACCCGCACGCTCAAGCGCATTACCCTGGAGGATGCAGTGGCCGCCGACGAGACCTTTACGATTCTAATGGGAGAAAAAGTGGAGCCGCGGAAAGAGTTTATCGAAAAGAACGCCAAATATGTCGTAAATCTGGATATTTAAGAGAGGAGGCACATCAAAATGGCAAAAGATTATAAACCGGAGGACATTATGTTCCCCGAACAAAAGATCATTCAGTCTGAAATTGTCAGTGAGATGAAAACCTCCTACATTGACTATGCCATGTCCGTTATTGTGGGGCGTGCGCTGCCCGACGTGCGGGATGGCCTGAAACCGGTCCACCGCCGCATTTTGTACGCCATGTATGAGGATAATCTGACCAGTGACCGGCCCTTTAAAAAGTCGGCAACCTGTGTGGGCGACGTGCTGGGTCGCTACCATCCACACGGAGATCAGTCGGTATATGACGCACTGGTGCGGCTGGCACAGGATTTCTCCATGCGGTATCCGCTGGTGGACGGGCACGGCAACTTCGGCTCCGTGGACGGAGACCCTCCGGCTGCCTACCGTTACACCGAGGCCCGCATGGCTAAAATCTCTGACGAACTGTTACGGGATATTGATAAGGATACCGTGGATTGGGACCCAAACTTTGACGAAAGCCGCAAGGAACCGCGGGTGCTCCCCTGCCGCTTTCCCAACCTGCTGGTAAACGGATCCTCCGGTATCGCCGTGGGCATGGCCACCAACATCCCGCCCCATAATCTGACGGAGGTGATCGGCGCCTGTATCTGTGTGCTTGAAAACCCCGAGGCAGAGCTGGCGGACCTCATGGAGTATGTGAAGGGTCCGGATTTTCCAACTAAAGGGATCATTATGGGACGGTCCGGTATCCGGGCGGCCTATGCCACCGGGCGCGGGCGCGTTGTTATCCGGGCACGCACAGAGATGGAAGAATTTGGACAGAACCGCACCCGCATCATCGTTACGGAGCTTCCCTATCAGGTCAATAAGCGTCAGCTCATTGAAACGATTGCCGATCAGGTTCACAATAAGCGCTTGGAGGGTATCTCCGGCCTGCGGGACGAGTCGGACCGAAACGGCATGCGTATTGTTATCGAACTGAAAAAGGACGCGAACCCTCAGGTCGTCCTCAATCGCTTGTTTGCTCAGACCCAGCTTCAGAACAGCTTTACCATCAATATGCTGGCCCTGGTCCATAATCAGAGCCAACCCAGAATTTTATCCTTGCGCCATATTCTGGACGAATATCTTGCATTTCAGGTGGAAATTATTGTCCGCCGGACAAAATTTGACTTGAAAAAAGCTCAGGAGCGCGCCCATCTGCTGGAGGGCCTGCTGATCGCGCAGGACAATATTGATGAGGTTATTCACATTATCCGGGAGAGTTATGACGACGCTAAGCAGCGCCTGATGAACCGATTTGGCCTGGATGAGGTGCAGACGCAGGCTATTCTGGATATGCAGCTCAAACGGCTACAGGGGCTAGATCGGGAAAAGCTGCAAAGCGAGTATGCCGAACTGGAGAAGCGCATCGCCTATTATGAGGAACTGCTGGCCGACCCGGAAAAAATTAAGAAGATTCTGAAAGACGAACTGATTGCCATCCGCGACAAGTACGGCGACCCGCGTAAGACCGAGATCCAGGATGTGGAGGATGAAATCGACATTGAAGACCTGATTCAGGAGGAGAACTGCGTCTTTACTTTGACAGCCGCGGGTTATATTAAGCGGCTGCCGGCCTCCACCTATCGGGCACAGCGCCGGGGCGGCAGAGGCATTACCGCCATGGCTACCCGGGAAGAGGACTATGTAGAGACGGTGTTTACCGCAAGTACCCATGATTATATTCTATTTTTCACTAACCGGGGCCGGGTTCATCGGAAGAAGGGGTATCAAATCCCAGAGGCGGGCCGCACCGCCAAGGGTAGTAATATTATAAACGTGTTGCCCATTGAACAAAATGAAAAGGTTACCGCCATGATTCACCTTCGGGAGTATTCCGAAGACCGATATTTGGTCATGGTTACCCGCAACGGTACTGTTAAGCGGATTCAGCTTTCCGCTATCAACACGGCACGAAAGGCCGGCATCCGATGCATAACGCTGGAGGAGGGAGATGAACTGATCTCCGTCCGGCAGACTGACGGCGACCAAAACATCCTGCTGGTCACCCATGGCGGCATGGCAATCTGTTTCAGCGAAAACGATGTGCGCTGTATGGGCCGGGACGCCTGCGGCGTACGCGGTATTCATCTGCGAGACGGCGACTATGTAGTGGGTGCCGCCCGGGCCAGAGAAAACGGAATGCTTCTTATCGTCACGGAAAACGGCTATGGCAAGCGTACCCCGGTGCAGGAATATATCCGCGGCAATGGCGAACCACAGCGCCGGGGCGGATATGGTCTGAAAGCCTATCAGCTGACCGAAAAAACCGGCCTTATCGCGGCGATCAAGGTGGTAGATGAAACCGACGACATTCTGCTTATCTCCAACGATGGCGTGATCATCCGCATGGCGGCATCCGATGTGAACGTGTATAGCCGTACCGCTCAGGGCGTTATCCTCATGCGGCTGGACGATGGCGTAAAGGTCATCTCTTTGGCCCGTACCGAGCACGAGGAGGAGGAAGACGAGGCGTCAAAGGCTGAAGAAGAAGAGGCAGCGCAGTCCGAACCAGAATCGTAATAGGCTGAAGGGGACCAGACGGAGGGATCAATCATGAAAAATGTGACCATCTATACCGATGGTGCCTGTTCCGGAAATCCGGGTCCCGGTGGCTGGGGAGCTATCCTTCTTTATGGAAAATATAAGAAAGAATTGTCCGGCGGCGAAGCGCGGACCACAAACAACCGTATGGAATTAACGGGGGTTATCACCGCGCTCTCCGCGCTGAAGGAACCATGCACCGTGGAACTGTATTCAGATTCAAAGTATGTTATTGACGGTTTGGGAAAAGGCTGGGCTAAAGGCTGGCGTGCCCGGGGCTGGATAAAGAGCGACAAGAAACCCGCACAAAATCCGGATCTTTGGGGAAAACTTCTGGACCTATGCGCGTATCACGCAGTCAATCTCCACTGGGTGAAAGGCCATGCGGAGAATGAGTTCAATAACCGCTGTGATGAGCTGGCGGTGGCGGAAAGCCGGAAATTTTAAGAAAAAAATCCCGTTTGAGAATACAAATTGTATTCTCAAACGGGATTTTTGCAGATTAGAATCAATAAATACAGTGTTTCCGATCGTAATATTGTACGGTATTGTAGTCCTGTAGCAGTGCCTGTGCCTCCGGAGTAAGTTTTGTGGTAACCACGCCGTTTTCCACAAAAACGCCGGTTGTGTGGATAATTGGTACGGCATCCATCACCTGCTGGGTGGCCTGCATGTAGGAGGGACCGACCCAACCGGCCAGGCGAAAAACCTGATTCATAAGAAAATAGGATCCCATGTCCGGGCCTTCTCCAATGAAATCATTACCCAGGACTTCTTTTGCCGCATCATTGGCCCAAATAAGGTATCGGGTCGTGTAGTAATTGAAAAAGCCGTCCTGCGTGGACAAATCCAGATTGATACCTAGTTCCTTGTATACTGAGTTTCCGTCACCCAGCCATGGTTTATGATCTCCAAACAAAACAATGATAACCGGATCGGTCTCCTTTCGATAATAATCGAAAAAGTCCGTTAAATTCTGATTTGTATTGTAGATGGAACCAAAATAATTATTGAGAATGTTCCGGGATGCGGTGGAGTAATTCCCCCCTGTTACATAGTCATCACCCCACCAGGTACAGTCGGTATTATAGGGGCCATGACCCTGATAAGTGAGGTCATAGGAAAAATAGGGTTTCCCGGTTTGCTTGTTTTTCTCCCAAAGTTTAATCAGCTCAGGAAAGAACAAATCATCATACCCCACGTCCCCGCCCGTTAAGGGACTAAAATAGTTTTCTACAAAATAGTAGTTTTCAAAGCCAAGGTTGACATTAATGTTGGAACGGTTATAAAACCACTCATAGCAGGGGTGCGCACCCTCTACCGTATAGCCCTGACTGCGGAAATACCATGGATAAGAATTTGTCTTTGCGCGAAATGAGCCCAGGTTGGAATAGCCGGTGAGATAACAGCGCTCCGTATTTACCGTACCGCCAGCAAAGACATTGGAGATCAGATTTCCGGTATAACTCTCCGCCTCCAAGGCATGGTAGTCGGCATAGACCTTATCGGAAAGACCTGGTATGTTAAAATTGGAAAAATCGCTGTAGGACTCCAGCATAACCGTAATGAGGGATACTTTTTTATTTTCTGGAATATCCGCGGAAGGGTAGGCGGATAAAATCATCTGAGCCTGTTTTTCATCATAACCGTCCGGCGGCTTATCCACTCCCGTTTGAATGCTGTGCAGGAAGGGATAGACAAAACCCTTGGAAGAATATACTTCCGTGGCGGACCACTGATTAATCAGGTCATTGTTAGCAGTTTTATAATCATAAATTTCAGCATTGTAGCAAAAATCCCTTATAAAAAGAGCCATGACAAACAAAACCGAGAACCCAATCAGCCGTCCAGGCGTGCAGCGCCGCATCCGGCCCCGCACAAAAAAGTGGGTGAATAATCCGCCCAACAGCAGCAAGGCCAGTCCCACGGCCAGGGAGCGGGTCCAATAAATGTGATAACGGCCCATCATATTTTTCGTTTCTCGAATCAGCTTTAAGTCCTCAAACATCAGTGGATCATCACGAAATTGAAGTTTGAACCAGTTGGCTGCAGTGAGAGATGCCACAATTCCGCAAGTGAGGCCATAAGCCAGGCCGGGACGGCGGACCACAAAGTACAGGAGGAAGGCCAGCACCACCACCGGCGCCAGATTGAGAAAGGCCAGCCAGGGGTTTTTCAGATAGCTACAGAGCATGGCCATTCGATTGGCCACGGGAGAAAAAGCCAAAGATAAGATTCCAACACATAGGGAGGCAATTAACAATATGGAAAAATTCCACAGCCAGAACACCATTTTTTTATGAAAGGGCCAAGCTGGGTCCATTTCCAGCTGAAACAGGAAAAAACGCTTCATTTTTCATCTCTTTCTACGTAAGTATGTGAGGTAATTGGGTTAAAAGAAAAAGACCGCCGCCACCGGACGGCGGCCCTGCCGCATGGAAAAAAAACAGGGTTAAAATGCGATGCGGTCTTCCAGATAGGACTGAATCTGGTCCATAGGAATACGAACCTGATCCATGGAGTCACGGTCCCGAACCGTGACACAATGGTCGGCGGGCGTTTTTTCATCACCTATGGTCTGGAAATCCACCGTGACACAGAAAGGCGTACCGATCTCATCCTGACGGCGGTAACGTTTGCCAATGGAACCGGCGTCATCATAGTCCACCATAAAATGCTTGGCCAGATCCGTGTAAAGCCGTTGGGCTGGTTCAGCCAGCTTTTTAGACAGGGGCAGCACGGCACACTTGAATGGGGCCAGGGCGGGATGCAGACGCAATACGGTACGTACATCTTCCTTTCCGCTCTTGTCCTGCCCCACGGTCTCTTCATCGTAAGCGTCGCACAGGAAGGCAAGTGCCATGCGGTCGGCGCCCAGAGAGGGCTCAATGACAAAAGGAATATAGTGCTCGTTCTTCTCTTGGTCAAAGTAGCTCAGATCTTTACCGCTGTGTTCCTGGTGGCGGGTAAGGTCGTAGTTGGTCCGGTCGGCGATCCCCCACAGTTCACCCCAGCCGAATGGGAACCGATATTCGATGTCGGTAGTGGCCTTGGAATAGAAGGAAAGCTCCTCCGGCTGGTGGTCGCGCAGACGGACATTCTCCTTTTTCAGACCCAGTGTGTACAGCCAGTTGGCACAGTAGTCCTTCCAGTAGGCGAACCACTCCAGATCGGTATCTGGCACGCAGAAGAACTCACACTCCATCTGCTCAAATTCCCGGATACGGAAAATAAAGTTGCCCGGTGTAATCTCATTGCGGAAGGATTTTCCTACCTGACATACGCCGAAGGGGAGCTTTTTCCGTGTGGTACGCTGAATATTGGAGAAGTTCACAAAGATGCCCTGGGCGGTTTCCGGACGGAGATAAATCTGATTTTTGGCGTCCTCGGTGACGCCCTGAAAGGTCTTATACATCAGGTTAAACTGACGGATATCGGTAAAGTCCTCTCCACCGCAGTTGGGGCACTTGATATGATTTTCCCGAATAAAGTCCATCATCTTTTCGTTGCTCCAGCCGTCGGCGCTCTCGCCGGTAAAATTTTCGATGAGCTTATCGGCGCGGTGACGGGTTTTACAGCTCTTACAGTCCATCAGCGGATCAGAAAAACCACCCACATGGCCGGTGGCCACCCAGGTTTCCGGATTCATCAAAATAGCGGAGTCCAGACCGACATTATAAGGGGATTCCTGGACAAACTTTTTCCACCAGGCGCGCTTCACATTGTTTTTAAACTCCACGCCAAGGGGACCGTAATCCCAGGCGTTGGCCAGACCGCCGTAGATCTCGCTGCCCGGGTAAACATAACCGCGGCCCTTGCAAAGCGCCACGATCTGATCCATTGTTTTTTCCTCATTATGCATCAATAAACCCCTCCGGTATATAAAATTCCAATAATAGTATCATTATATACGGAATCGGGGGAAAGTCAACGAGAAAGCGCCGAGAACGGACGTGTACGGGGGAATTGAAGCACGATAGAGAAGAAAAAATTAGCTTGACCGGCTCAGAAAAAGACGCCCCGGAAAGACAATTTCCGGGGCATCTTTTTAGTTTTTTATATTCTGTTCAGCGGTCTGTAAGGCGACGCTGTCGGCCTGGGCTTTTGCCTCCAGTTCGGCGGCCTGCTCCTTGGGTACCTGACGGATAAGAATAAAAGGAGTCAGTTGCCGGACCTGTCCGGCTGGATTGTCCCGAATAAGGGAGGCCAGATGCTTGTCATCCATCCGGGCGGCCACGGTGTCCGCCTTTCCCAGTATTTCCTGGGCCAGTGCATTGGCGTCCACAATCATGGAATCCACACCGAAGGTTTTCTGGATATGATTACATACACCATCCGGATCGGCTGGAATTCGGATACCCATTTTGGCGTATTCCTCAATGTCGTGCCCATAAAAACCATCCAAACCGTAGACTTCGTTTCCGGCAATTTTATAAAAAGTGCCGTGGACGCCACGGAGTTTATCCACGGCCGCGCGAAATGCGGCCCACAGAATTTTTGGAGTCCCGCACTGATTGATGGCAAACTGCATTTTGTAAGGAACACCAGCGCCGGGGCCGGCGCTGGTCTGGGCCACGCAGCGGCACAAAAGATTCGCCAGCAAACCGGGCTGCACGTCCTGGGTGTAGACCACCCGCTTCTGGCATAAAGCCACAATCTTTTCGCTGACGGAGAGAATGTCACCAGGTTGAAATATCGGTAACACATATTTTTTCACCAATGCGTCGTAATTATCTCCCACGTTGACAAACGGAATCTGGATAGCGTGGCGGGCGTAAGTTTTTCCGTCTGCCTCGATAATGAGCTTTTTCGTTGGATTCACATAGAAATCCATGGAATGCTCCTCCTTTTGAAACAGAATAAACGGCCGGACCGGCCGGAACAGACAAAAGCGAAAGCAATTGGGTCCCACAAGGAGGGAACCGTATCGCATGTATGGTTAAGTATATTCGCTTTGTGCGGAAAATCAAGCCTTTTCCTGTATAGAATGGGGAATTCCATGAAATTTAAGCTAAACTCAGAGTTCAGAACCGCTCAATGTCCTGTGAATAGCGGCGGCCGCTTTTTTGCCCGCGCCCATGGCCAGAATCACGGTAGCTGCGCCGGTCACCGCGTCTCCGCCGGCGTAAACACCAGAACGGGTGGTTTCCATAGTGTCCTCGTGGACAATAAGACAGCCCTTCCGGTCGGTATCCAAGCCGGGGGTGGTGGAGCGAATAAGCGGATTGGGTGTGGTGCCTAAACTCATAATAACCGTGTCTACGTCCAATATAAATTCGCTGCCGGGCACCTCCACAGGACGGCGCCGGCCCGACGCGTCCGGGGCGCCCAATTCCATACAAAGGCACTCCATACCACCCACACTGCCCTCCCCGTTATCGAGAATGCGGGTAGGGTTGTTGAGAAGATGGAACTCAATGCCCTCTTCTCGGGCGTGATGAATCTCCTCCTGCCGGGCGGGCATTTCCGCCTCGCTCCGGCGGTAAACGATATAGACATGTTCAGCCCCCAGGCGTTTTGCACAGCGGGCCGCATCCATGGCCACATTGCCGCCGCCCACCACGGCTACAGAGCGGCTGTGTTGGATGGGAGTGTCGTACTCCTCCCGATAGGCTTTCATCAGGTTTACACGGGTCAGATATTCGTTGGCGGAGTATACGCCGCATAGAGTTTCTCCCGGAATATGCATAAACATGGGAAGGCCCGCGCCGCTGCCCACGAACACGGCCCGAAAACCCTGCTCAAACAGCTCGTCAATGGTGATGGTCTTGCCCACGACAGTGTCGGTGTCCAGTTCGGCACCCAGAGCCAGAATACCGTCCACTTCGTGCCGGACAATCTCCTTGGGCAGGCGGAACTGGGGAATCCCGTAGACCAGTACGCCGCCCGGAGTGTGGAACGCCTCAAAAATAGAGACGTCATAACCCAGCTTGGACAGGTCGCCGCCACAGGACAGACCCGCGGGGCCGGAACCCACCACTGCCACTTTAATGCCGTTGGAGACGGGACGCGGTGGTCTTCTCTCTATATGGACCCGATACCAATCGGCCACAAAGCGCTCCAGTCGGCCAATGGCTACCGGTTCGCCCTTGATTCCTCGGATACACCGGCTTTCACACTGGCTCTCCTGGGGACAGACCCGGCCGCTGACAGCAGGCAGGGAATTAGTCTGTGCGATGATTTCATAAGCGGCTTTAAAATCCCCAGCGGCCACTTTTGCAATAAAGGCGGGAATATGAATATTGACGGGACAACCGTCCACACAGGCGGGCTTTTTGCAGCCCAGACAGCGGCTGGCTTCCTCCACCGCCATCTTGTCTGTGTACCCCAGGGCCACTTCGTTAAAATTATGACTGCGGATCTGAGGGTCCTGCTCCGGCATGGGGAGCTTTTTCGGATTCTGATTTATCATGCTCCTCACATCCTATCCTTTAATTGCTGTAGGCGGCAGATATGATCTTTAAAGACCTCTTTTTCCCGCCCTTTATAGGCGGCATTGCGCCTTATGAGTTCGTCAAAGTCCACCTGATGGCCATCAAAGTCCGGCCCGTCCACACAGGCGAATTTTACGTGACCGCCTACCGATACCCGGCAGCCGCCGCACATACCGGTGCCGTCAATCATGATGGGGTTCAGGGAGACAATGGTTTTAATACCATAAGGTTCGGTGGTTTTGCAGACGAACTTCATCATGATAATCGGCCCGATGGCAATAACCAGGTCATACTCGTTTCCACCGTCGATGAGAGCCTTGAGCTTGTTGGTCACCAGGCCCTTTTCACCATAGGAGCCGTCATCGGTGGTGAGATAGAGATGATCACAGTTTTTGCGGAATTCATCCTCCAGAATGACGATATCCTTGGAGCGGAAACCCGCAATCACATCCACGGGAATCCCCGCGTTATGCAAAGCCTTGGCCTGGGGAAAGGCAATGGCGCAGCCCACGCCGCCGCCGATAACGGCCACTTTTCCGGTTCCTTCAGGAATTTCCGTGGGGGTACCCAGAGGACCGACGAAATCTAAAATGTGGTCTCCCCTTCCCAGACCATCCAGCAGGTTGGTGGTTAGGCCCACTTTTTGAAAAATAATGGTGACGGTACCCTTTTTCCGATCATAATCCGAGATAGTCAGCGGGATGCGTTCCCCCTGCTCATCCACACGCAGGATGATAAACTGACCCGGCAGGGCTTTTTTTGCAATCAGAGGTGCGTCCACCT
The DNA here is from genome assembly GCA_022653075.1 of Intestinimonas sp. Classification (GTDB taxonomy): domain Bacteria; phylum Bacillota; class Clostridia; order Oscillospirales; family Oscillospiraceae; genus Intestinimonas. The sequence continues at coordinate 66,659 of JALCSB010000011.1, read as the reverse complement.
CCATAAGAGTCACGGTAGAATTAAGCGCTTCTCTGCGCACGATCGTTGCCAGTCTTGCCATGGTAAAACAAGTTCCCCCTTTGAAACAGACTATCGCCCGTGGGCAATATGCCATATTCGGATTTTCGACATGTCTTGCGGTAAAACACGTAAAAGTTCCACATTATGACTTCAAATGTGGAAAACTTTATCTCACGCGCAGGAAAAATCCATGGTTGCAATACTTTTGAAGAGTAAAAAGAGCCAATTGTGCGAAAGGAATTTGCAGCTATTATACCATATCAATACGGTACTTTACCAGAGTGAATCCGGACGATTGCGGCGCCCTCTGATTTTTTAGTTTGTAAGGAATGCCAAAAATGCGCTGCCGGAACAAGGAAACGCCCCGGAACCACATGTTTCCATGCGATTCCGGGGCGTTTCGGTGCGTCTGATTCAGCTCAAAAACATGTCAATATCCGCTACGGTGATATGGGGCTGAAGCGCCAGGTTGATGCCGTAGCCTAAAACCTTGGCCATGTCGGCCACACGCTGGTCGATATCCCGGGGCGTCACCATTAGACTCTCTCCTGAGCCATGTAAAGCCGCAGGATCTAAATCTCCCTTTCCAGCCTCCGCCAATACATCGGCCGCCAGTGTGGCCGCATCTACCACAGTGGGGACGCCGAGGGCCACCACCGGTATACCGAGCGTCTCCTGGTTCAGCGCTGCCCGGTGGTTTCCCACACCGGAGCCGGGAACGATACCGGTATCGGCAAGCTGGATGGTGGAGCAAACTCGGCTGAGACTGCGGGATGCCAGCGCATCCACCGCCAACACGCAGGCAGGCCGAATCTTTTCCACCACTGCCCGCACCACTTCCCCACTTTCCACGCCGGTGGTACCCAGTACTCCCGCCGCCAGCGCCGCCACCGGACGGAAAGCACCGAACTGCTCGGGCATACGCTCAACCAAATGACGAGTGACCATGGTGTGGTCGGCCACCCCGGGGCCCACCGCGTCGGGGGTGATGGCCCGATTGCCCAGGCCTACTACCAGCGCCAGATCTCCCGGCTTCAGGGTTAGCATGGCGGACAGCTCCGCCGCCAGCGCACGGGCCGCTCGTCCAAACGCGTCTTCCTCCCGTCGGGCCAGCCCATCCAGCGTCAGGGTAACATAGTGGCCCACCGGCTTACCTAGGGCCTGCGCGCCCTTTTTATTGAGAATTTCCACCCGATTCACCGGGAAGCCCTCCTGCTTTTCGTCCCGGGCGGATACACCCTCCAGGCGGCTTGTATCCGCCGCCGACTCCTTCCATAACGCATGGGCCTCCATGGCCAGATCGGTGCGACGTTTCAGCATATCCGTGTCAGCTCCTTCCCCGGAGGCCTGCATTGACCTCCGGTATCCACGATATCTGGTATTTTTATGGCAATGATGCTTCTATTTTTTGCTCTGTGCCGCCTCCTATGCAAAAAAGGAATGAAAAAAAGAAAAAAACAGTTGCAATTTTTTGTCCCGCCTGTTAAAATAAGAATCTGCACGGGCGTATTGTACGCCCAGTATCATGCCATCGGAGGAGGTGTTTGGTTTGCCGAATATTAAGTCTGCCAAAAAGCGCGTACTGGTCAATGGGGCGAAGGCAGCCCAGAACAAGGCGGTCAGGTCCGCGCTCAGGACTCAGATGAAGAAATTTGACGTTGTGGTGGCCGAAGGCAACCGCAGCGAGGCCGATAGCGCGTATAAGGCCACGGTTAAGGCGCTCGACAAGGCCGCCGCCAAAGGGCTGGTCCACAGTAACTATGTGGCTAACCATAAGAGTTCCATGACCATCAAGCTTAACAAGCTGGCCTGAACACAGCAAACCGGAAACACATGAGGAAAACCGCCTGCACAGCAGGCGGTTTTTTACTGTTTTCCCGTCGGTCCCTTGGCTTGACAAACAGACCCACTTGCCGTATGATGCAGGTAAAAAGAACCAAACTGGGGCCGCAAACAGCAAACCAATCACTGTGAGAAAGGAAGCAGAACTATGGTACATATCATGACTGACAGCACCTGCGACCTGTCTGCTGCCCGTCTGGCGGAACTGAAGGTGGAGTGCGTTCCCCTCTCCGTACAGTTTGGCGATGAGGTCTTCCGGGACGGAGTAGATTTAACCAACCGGGAGTTTTACACCCGGCTCCGCCAGTCACAGACGCTGCCTACCACCTCACAGGTGAATCCGGAGGAATTTGCGCGCCGGTTTCAGACTTATGCTGACAGGGGTGACCAGACTGTGGGGATTTTTCTAGCGTCCGATATCTCCGGCACCTGCCAGTCAGCCGCGATCGCACGAAGTATGGTGGACGAGGGCTCTGTTTTTGTGGTAGATTCCCGTGTGGTTACATTTTCTCTTGGCCTGTTGGTGCAGGTGGCCGCGTCCTTACGGGACGAGGGGATGAGCGCGGCTGGGATCACCGCGCGGCTGACGGAGTTGGCCCCACGGCTGCGCCTGCTGGCAGTGGGCGATACACTGAAATATCTGAAAATGGGAGGACGTATTTCCGCCGCCACCGCCATGGTGGGCGGTGTGCTGGGGATTTGCCCCATTATCGCCGTAAAACAGGGTACGGTAAGTGCCGTCGGCAAGGCCCGGGGCCGCAGGGCTGGCTTCCGCTGGATCGCAGAGCGCATGCAGAAGGAACCGGCGGACCTGTCCTTCCCCGTGTCTTTTGGGCATACAGACTGCCCGGAGGCCCTGCAGGAGTGTATGGATACGCTGCTGCCCAATCTGCCCGGCGCCCGTTATACCACGAACGAGGTAGGCAGTGTGGTGGGTACCCATATGGGCCCTGGCGCGGCAGGTATAGCCTATTTTCTCAAAGAGAACTAAACAGAGAATGGAAACAGCCGCCGGCTTATGAAAGCCGGCGGCTGTTTTTTAAGTGAGAGAACGAAAAGCCGATTAACGGCGGTTGGATCTGCGCCAGATGTGCATTTTCTCGGCGTTACGAATCAATTCGTCGCGGAAGTCGGGGTGGGCCACAGAGATGATCGCCTCGGCGCGCTGCCAGGTGGAGGAGCCCTTCAAGTTAACAATGCCGTACTCCGTACACAGATAGTGGATATTGGTACGGGTAACGGTGACAACGCCGCCCGGGGTAATTGTGGGACGAATTCGGCTGGAGACGGTGCCGTCCTTGGCTTTCACGGTGGAGGAGCAGCAGATAATACTCTTGCCGCCATGGGATAGGTAAGCGCCCATTACGAAATCCTGCTGTCCGCCGGAGCCGCTGATATGACGCACACCGACAGTCTCGGAAACCACCTGGCCGAACAGGTCCAGCTCAATGGCATTATTGATGGAGGTGAAATTATCAATGGAAGAAACGGTGCCGATGTTGTTTACATAGCCTACGGAAGCCGCGCGGACGGAGGGATTCCGGTCCACAAAATCATAAAGCTTCTGGGAGCCGGCGCCGAAGCCAAAGACCTGAAGGCCCTTATCGATATTCTTAAAGCGGCCGTTGATCTTGCCGGCCAGGCTCATATCCACGAAAGAGTCCACGTACATCTCCGTGTGTACGCCAAGATCCTTCAGATCGGATCTGGCAATCATGGCGCCCACGGCGTTAGGCATGCCGCCGATACCAAGCTGCAGGCAGGCACCGTTGGGAATAACGGGTACGATGAGTTTGGCCACGGCCTCGTCAATGTCGGAGGACTTGGAGGTGCCCAACTCGGGCATCGGCGTGTTGTCGCTCTCTACCACCATGTCCACCTTGTCTAGGTGAACGCTGGCGGAGTTACCGCCGAAGCAGACCGGCATATTCTGGTTGACCTCTACAATGATAATATCGGCGCACTCGCAGACCGCGGTAACGTAGGTGGCGGACAAGCCAAAATTAAAGAAACCGTGCTTGTCCATGGGGGCTACCTGGAGCATGGCCACGTTCAGGTGACGAATGTCTTTACGATAATAGTGGGGCAATTCCGAAAAACGCATGGGAATATAAAACCCAAAACCCTGGGGTATCAATTTACGCTCAATTCCGGAAGCATGCCAGGAATTCCAGGTAATCCGGTTGATGGCATCGGGAAGCTTGGTCACCTCAGGCTGAAACATGGCTACACCGCCGCGAAAATTCACGTCGTGCAGATCATTTTCTTCAATCCATTTGGCCAAGGCTTTATCCAAAGCGACGGGATGCGTGGCACAGAAGCCGTAGTCCACCCAGTCACCGGACTTGACCACCTTGACGGCCTCTTCGGCGGTGGTCAGTTTTTTCTGATATTCTGCCGTGTAATCCATTGGTAGTTCATCTCCTGTTAAGAATTCTGTATATCGTTTATTCGTTGACCCAACGGGGAAAACATAGGTAAATCGTTCAGGCTCGCAGAAAACCCTTACCGAAAATCTCGCTGGAATTAGCAACCAGCATAAATGCATTTGGGTCCTGCACGCGCAGATAGCGGCGCAGTATCACAGCCTGCCCGCGGGAAAGTACCGTGAGTACCACCGCATGGTTCTGACGGGTATAGGCACCCTGAGCACTCCAAAAGGTAGCGTCTCGGTGCAAGCTGCTAATAATATAGCCGCAGACAGGTTCTGGGTTGGACGTGATGATCAGAAAAAATTTGTGACGGTTCAGCGATTCGATCACCGTATCCACCAGCACGGATTTGAGAACCAGACCCAATACGGAAAACAGGCCGGTTTCCACATCAAAGAGAAAAAAGGTGGACGAGGCGATAACGATATCGGAGCAGAGCAGTGCCTTGCCGATGTCCAGACTGGAGAATTTTTTCAAAATCATGGCGGCGATATCCGTTCCGCCGGTGGAAGCCTCCAGATTAAACAGAATGGCGGAACCTAACGCGGGCAGAATAACGGCAAAGAACAGCTCCAGCAGTTTCTGGTCGGTGAGGGGCCTGGATAGGGGAAAAATCCACTCAAAGACTTTGCACAGCCCCGAAAAAAGCAGGGAGCAATACACAGTGCGCAGGCCAAAGCCGCGGTTCAGGACCAGAAAGCCGACAGCAAGAAACAAAACATTGAGGATCATTACGTATGTACCGGGTGAGAGGGCGGGTGCGGGAACAGCCCGACTGAGAATGATGGCTAAGCCCGTCACGCCGCCCAGCGAGAAGTTGTTGGGAAATTTAAAGAAGTGGACACCCAAGGCCACCAGCAGGGTTCCTATGGTCAGGAAAAAGAACGCTTGCAGCTTTTGTTTCATGATTCCCTCCCCCGGCATGGAACATGTCGCCTATCTCTGAGCCTGAATGGCACCCCACACATCGTAATTGAGGGCCGGATTCTCCGTTACATTTGGAATATTGCCCAGTCGCCATACGGATATACCGGTTATGCCAAACATTCGGGCCAGGGTCAGCTTGTCCGATACGCTCTGCGCGTTTTCATACCAGAGCAGATACCGGCTGCCGTCCTCGGTGGTATAGGTCATGCAGGGATTGCGGTAGAGATCGCTATAGGTTACCGTGGTGTCCGGCTGAGCCAGACGGGTGGCAATAACGGTTTGCGAGGGGTGATAGATGGTGGTGTCCAGCAGGATTCCATTTTCGTCCACATGGAAACCTGCCGTGCCGAAGGATATGGCCAGCGCAAGTTTGCTACGGTCCTGTACACCCGTATCCGCGTCGGTAATATGACAAAGTGCGGTGTAGATCTGGGAAAAAGGGGTTACGGGCGAATTGGTTTTGTCGGTGCCCACATAAGATGCGGGGATAGAAGTCCACTGGTAGTCATGGGCCATCAGGATGACTTTGTCGCAAACTTCACCCAACGCGCGGTAGTCAAAACCGGTATACCACTTGTCGGGGGGGACGCATACGTACAGGGTCTTGGATGCGGGGAGCGCGTCCCGAAGCTCCTGCATAAAGGCGGTGAACTGGTCCTTCAAATCCGACTTCATACCTTCAAAGTCAATGGTGAGGCCGGCATAATCCCCGGCGGCCGATACCAAAGCGGAGATGGCGGCGGCCCGCTGCGCAGGCGCGGTCACGGAGGCCACCACGCTGGTTGTGGTGCCGTCGGACAGGGTCACATTCTGGGCGGTGGTTGCATACACGTTTAGGTTGCAGGGGGTCCCGTTCGCGGCAAAGTAGCGGGTGACGCTGTCGGCGCCGGAGGGCTTTACCCAGTCATTGCCGCCGGATGAGGTATCATTGAGCCAGGGTCCGGATGAAGGGTCGAAGCACATCCGTGCCCAGCCCACGCTCACACCGTCCATCTGGTCGGTAAAACCGATCTGGGGGTAAGAGGCGAAGGCGTAAAAGCCGTGGAGCCAGTCGATACGGGAAGTATACCGCTGGTAGACCCGCACCAGCATGGCCGCCGCCTGTGCGCGGACGGCGGTGCTGTCGGGCTTGAACAGCAGCCGTTCGTTTTCCACAATGCCGGTGGTCATACCGATGGCGTAGGCCAAGGCAATGGCGCCGGGGTTGGAGGTCACATCAGGGAAGGGGCATTCGGTGATCTGGCTGGCCAGCGTACCATAACCCAGCGCGCGGACCAGCATGACGGCCATTTCCTCACGGGTGATGGAGTCGGAGGGGCGAAACGGAACTCCACCTTCTGTAATGCCGTGGGCTGCAGCGGTTTCCACGGCGGAGTAGTACCAGGCCCCAGGGGAACAGTCGGTAAACGAAGGAGAGGCGGGGACGACCGCCTTCCAACCGAACATCCGCTGGAGCACCGTGACGAAGCTGGCGCGGTTAAGCGTGTCCTCCGGGCCGAAGGTACCGTTCTCATAACCCTGCATCAAACCGTACTCGGTGGCAGACTGGATGTCGGACCAGGCCCAGTACTCTTTTGCCACGTCGGGGTAAGAGATCCCGGCGGCGGAAGCGGGGATGGACAAAAGGAGTACGCCGCACAGAAAAAGAGCGGAAAACCTACGAAATAACACGGACAGAACCTCACTTTCATCCTCTATTGTACCAGACCAGACCACAAGAAACAATTGAAAAATAATAAATTCGAATTTCGAGATATCTTGGAAGAAAAAATGTAAAAAAAACAGGGATACGCCGGAAAACAGAAAAACGGTCCGTTTATATTGCTAAAAAAGACAGAAACCGCGCACTCTTTTTGTTAAATATGATTAATTGAAAGCGCCCGTGTTTTCCTGTAGAATGAATAGTATTCGATTAGGGAGAATGGGAGAGAGAATATGGAGCTTCTGGAGGCGCGAATTCGCCGGGACGGCAAGGTCCGGGGCGACGATGTCCTCAAGGTGGACAGCTTTCTGAATCACCAGATGGATGTCCGTCTTTTTGCAGAGATGGGGAAAGAGTTCAAAAGAATATACGGCGGTTGCGGCGTGACGAAAATTTTGACCATCGAGGCATCGGGAATCGGAATTGCGTGTGTTACGGCGCAATTTTTTGATGTTCCCGTTATTTTTGCGAAAAAAAGCCAGACTAAAAATATTGCCGGGGAGGTCTACACATCTAAAGTAGAATCTTTTACGCACGGCAAGGTCTATGATATCATCGTCTCCAAGGAATTCCTGCGCCGGGAGGACCGGGTGCTGCTTATCGACGACTTTCTGGCCAACGGCAGCGCGCTTATGGGTCTAATTAAACTGGTGGAGGATGCCGGTGCCACCGTGGTGGGAGCCGGCATTGCCATTGAAAAAGCATTTCAGCCCGGCGGAGACCTGATCCGCTCCCGCGGCATCCGGGTGGAGTCCCTGGCCCGCATTAAGAGCATGAGTGAGGAGCGCGGCGTGGAATTCTGTTGATTCAGTTGGTTCTGCGGCTGACTGAGGCCGATACCATAACTGTCATTCTTGCAAAAATGAAGGAGGAAAAATCATCATGAAGAAGCGTATTTTTGGCATGCTCCTGGCCGGCACCATGATGCTGAGTCTGGCCGCCTGCGGCGGCAGCGGCTCCGGTTCTGCAACCCCTTCCCCCAGCACCAGCACCCCCGCCGCCAGCGAATCCCCGGCCGGCGTCTCCAAGGACGACCTCAAAGTGGGAGTCGTTCTTGTGGGCGAGGAAAACGACAACGGTTATAACTACAACCATGTGGTCGGTATCAAGGAGATGCAGGAGGAATACGGCCTGAAGGATGACCAGATCATCTACAAGACCAACGTCCATGAGGACGCCGGCTGCGATACCGCTCTGCGTGAGCTGGTGGAAGCCGGCTGCCAGATTATTTTCTGCAACAGCTTTGGCCATGAACCCTATATGGTGGAGGTGGCCGCCGATTATCCCAATGTCCAGTTCTGCCACGCCACCGGCTATATCTCCGCCTCTGACGACAAGGATAACACCCATAACTACTTCACCTCCATCTTCCAGGCCCGCTACCTGACCGGTATTGCAGCAGGCCTGAAAGCCAAGGAAATTGGCAACACCAAGCTGGGCTATGTGGCCGCTAAACCCTTTGCTGAGGTCATCTCCGGCTACACCGCTTTTTATCTGGGCGCCAAGAGCGTCTATCCCGATGCGACGATGGAGGTCATGTATACCAACGAGTGGAGCGACGCTACGCTGGAGGCCCAGGTGGCTCAGGCCCTGATTGACGACGGCTGCGGCGTTATTTCCCAGCACTCCGACACCACGGCTCCCGCCACCACCGCCGAGTCCAACGGCGCATTCCAGGTGGGTTATAACGCCGACATGATCTCTGCCGCGCCCCACGCCTCTTTGGTGTCGGCCCGTGTAGACTGGGGTGTGTATTATAAGTACGCTGTGGGCTGCATGATCAAGGGTGCCGCCATTGCTCAGGACTGGTGCCAGGGCCTGAAGGAGGGCGCTGTTTACCTGTCCCCCCTGAACACTGATATTGCGGCTCCCGGTACCGCTGACGCCATCGAGGACGCCAAGGCGAAGATCATTTCCGGTGAGATTCACGTCTTCGACGGTCCGCTTACCGGTACCAACGCCGACGGCGAGGCTCTGGACCTGAAGCAGGGCGAGTACTACCACGAGAGCGAAGAGGCTTCCGCACCTTCCTTCGACTATATTATTCCAGGGATTACGGTGGTGCAGTAAACCCCCACCCGGAACTCATTCTAAAAGTCCCCATGGCGGGGCCGCGCCCTGCGGCCCCGCCAATTTTATTTTCAGAGCCGGCCGCCGTATCCGTCCGCCCCGCGCTGCGGGACGCACCGATATGCCGGCCGACGGCTGAGAGAGGTGATTGCATGGAACCAAGCAATGCGATTGAACTAAAGGACATTACCAAGACGTTTGGTGAAGTGGTGGCCAACGATAAGATTAGCCTCACGGTGCGTCGGGGGGAGATTTTATCCCTGCTGGGCGAGAACGGAAGCGGTAAAACGACGCTTATGAATATGCTCTCGGGCATTTACTTTCCGGACAGCGGCCAGATTTTCGTGGGTGGGAAGGAGGTAACGATCCGCTCCCCCCGGGACGCCTACGAGTTGGGGATCGGAATGATCCACCAGCATTTTAAGCTGGTGGATGTGCTGACTGCGGCAGAGAATATCATTCTGGGACTGCCGGGAAAAGGCCCGCTGGACCGGAAGGCCATCGCCACCGAGATTAGCCGGATCAGCCGGAAATACGGCTTTGAGATCGATCCAAACCGGAAAATTTACGAGATGGCCGTATCAGAGAAGCAGACGGTGGAAATCGTAAAGGTCCTATACCGGGGCGCCGATATTCTCATTTTGGACGAGCCTACGGCCGTACTGACGCCCCAGGAAACGGAAAAACTCTTTTCCGTTCTGCGCAATATGAAGGCGGACGGTAAGGCCATTATCATCATCACCCATAAGCTGCATGAGGTCATGGAGGTGTCCGATCGGGTGGCTGTGCTGCGCAAAGGAGCCTACATCGGTACGGTGGACACCGACCAGACCGATCCTCTGAAGCTCACCGAGATGATGGTGGGCCGTTCAGTCAGCCTGAACATCGATCGGCCGGAGCCGAAGGAACCTGTGGACCGTCTGCGGGTAGAAGACCTGACATGCGTAAATGACGAAGGTGTTACCGTATTGGACCACGTGTCCTTTACCGCCCGGGGCGGTGAAATTCTGGGCGTGGCCGGTATCGCCGGCAGCGGTCAGAAGGAGCTCTGCGAGGCGGTTGCCGGTCTCCAGCCGGTTACCGGTCATATCCGCTACTTTCCGTCAGAGGACGGGACTGCGGCAAGTGCGGAGGGGATAGAGCTTGTGGGAAGGGACCCCATGGCCATCCGCCAACTGGGTATTTCGCTGGCCTTCGTCCCCGAAGACCGGCTGGGCATGGGTCTGGTGGCCGGTATGGGTATGACCGACAACATGATGCTCAGGAGTTACCGCCGGGGCCACCCTTTTCTCGCCGATCGAAAGCCGCCCCGCGAACTGGCGGAGACCATTATCAGAGAGCTGGAGGTTGTAACTCCGGATGTCAGTACACCGGTGCGCCGTCTGTCGGGCGGCAACGTGCAGAAGGTGCTGGTGGGCCGGGAGATTGCCTCCGGACCTTCTGTCCTCATGGCCGCCTATCCAGTACGTGGACTGGACATTAACTCATCCTACATTATTTATCACCTGCTGAACAAGCAGAAGCAGCGGGGTGTGGCCGTCCTCTATGTGGGCGAGGATCTGGACGTACTGTTGGAGCTGTGCGACCGCATCCTGGTTCTCTGCGGCGGAAAGGTCAGCGGCGTGGCGGACGGCCGTACCGCCACCAAGGAGCAGATTGGACTGATGATGACCCGTACAGACGCGGAAGGAAGGAATGGACATGGAGCATAAGCAGCCGCTTTTCCGTATCGCCAAGCGGGGAGATATTTCCAAAGGCAGGGCGCTGATGATCCGGGCTGCCGCCATTCTGCTGGCCCTGTGCACCGGCGGGCTGATCGTTATGGCGCTGGGCCATAATCCCATGGCGGTGTATGCCGACATGGCGCGGGGCGCGCTGGGTACCCATACCGGACTGAGGGAGACCGTCAAACTGACGGTTCCCCTGCTGGGTGCGGCCGTGGCGATCGCTCCGGCTTTCAAAATGAAATTCTGGAACATCGGCGCGGAGGGACAGATTCTGGTTGGTGCCATCGCTGCCACCTATTTTGGCCTGTATCAGGTCCACCTGCCACAAACCGCCCTGCTGGTGGCCATGTTTCTGGCCGCCGCTGTGGCAGGCGGCGTATGGGGCCTGATCCCGGCGGCGTTTAAGGCCAAATGGGGTACCAATGAAACCCTGTTTACCTTAATGCTTAATTACATCGCTCTGGGTATGGAGCAGTACCTCCAGAACGGGCCGTGGAAGGACCCCAAAGGCACCGGTTTTCCCATTATCGCCATGTTCGCGAAAAATGCCCGGCTACCCAAAGTGCTGGGGGTCCATGTGGGCTGGATCATCGTACTGGTGTTCATGGTAGCTATGTTCGTCTACCTGCGGTACTCCAAGCAGGGCTATGAGATCGCCGTGGTGGGGGAAAGCGAGCGCACGGCGCGCTACGCGGGCATGAATGTCCCGCATATCATTATGCGAACCATGTTCCTCTCTGGCGCTATCTCCGGTATTACTGGCTTCCTGGTGGCCGCCGGCGCGGACTACACTTTGAATGCCAACACCGCCGGCGGCACGGGCTTTACCGCTATTACCGTGGCGTGGCTGGCGGGCCTCAACCCCATTATTATGCTGTTTATTGCCTTTTTTCTGGCCATTTTGGAAAAGGGTTCGAACACCATTCAGACCAGCTTTAAAATTCCGGCCTCCGCGGCGGAAGTACTCACCGGCATTATCCTGTTTTTCATGCTGGGCTGTGAATTCTTTATCCGCTATCGTGTGATTATCCGAGGGAAAGGGGAATCCGGACATGAGCATTAACTTCATGGGTATGCTGATGGCGGCGGTCCTGGCGGGTGCGCCGTTACTGTTCGGCGTGCTGGGCGAGATCCTGACAGAGAAATCCGGTAATCTGAACCTTGGTGTGGAAGGTATGATGTTCATGGGCGGTGTGGCCGGCCTGGCCGGTTCCTTCTACTATGAGCAGTCCGCCGCAGACCCTTCCGCCGTAGTCTCCGCCCTTCTCGCCATGGGGTGCGCATTTTTATGTGCGGCCTTCGGTGCGTTTATCTACAGCGTGCTCACCATCACTCTGCGGGCCAACCAGAATGTAACCGGCCTGGCGCTGACCATTTTCGGCACAGGCTTTGGTAATTTTTTCGGTGAGGCCATCGGCAACTCCACCGCCAGCCACTATATGGCGGTGGGTGACGTGACCAAGGCTGTTTTTAACAGCGGTATACCTGTGCTGCGTGACCTGCCTGTGGTGGGCCAGTTGCTTTTTTCCTATAATTTTATGGTCTACCTGGCACTGGCGGTAGCGGGCGTCATGGCCTGGTTCTTTTCTCGCACCCGCGCCGGCCTCAACCTCCACGCCGTGGGCGAAAGCCCCGCCACCGCGGATGCCGCGGGCATCAATGTAACCCGATATAAATACCTGTCCACCTGCCTGGGCGGCGGCATCTGCGGCTTGGGGGGACTGTATGTGGTGATGAATTCCGCCAGCGGTGTGGGCGGCGTCTGGGTTTATAACTGTATGAACGGGAAAGGCTGGATCGCAGTGGCGCTGGTTATCTTCGCCACCTGGAGCCCCGCCCGGGCGCTGCTGGGCAGCCTCGTATTTGGTGCACTGTCCATCATGCGGTTTTATGTACCGCTGGGCATTCCCGCGCAGATTTATGATATCTTTCCCTACATTGCCACGGTGATGGTCTTAATTGCGGTCAGTTTGCGTAAAAAGCGGGAAAACCAGCCGCCTGAGTCGCTGGGGCTGGCCTATTTTCGGGAGGAACGGTAAAAGTTTCCCCAAGAACTTCCCGCAGTGTGGAAACATTCCGCGGCTTGCCGGGTGAATATAGAAAATACCGGGGTACGAATTTAGGTCCGTACCCCGGTATTTTTATGGAGATTAGTATCGGTTTACCCAACCACTGATGAGCCAGACCGGTACCAGCCAGGCCAGCTGAAAGAAGGCCAGATGAATGGCCGCAAGGGAGATCCAGGCAGAGATAAAGCTGAGATAGAAGGACAGCAGCAGCCCCACCAGCGCGCCCAGTACGGACAGGCCGGTGGACAGCCGGACCGCCCCGCGTAACCGCCGGGCGCCGATGATGGCCTCGGCGAAGGGGACTAAGCCTTCCCGGCAGAGCACGGCGACGATACGCCCGCTATGGGGCCGGTTGGGGTCGGACAGCTCCGCCCTTCGGTCGGTGGCGGGAAAGGCCATTTTATCCACAGGTAGTTTGAACTTCTGCCGCAGCATAGCGGGAATAAGATTAAAGTCCCGGGTGGCCAGCACCGGTGACACCGAAGCGGAGATCAGGGCGGAGAGGGCCGGCGGTATGGGGAGATTCATGGTGTAGTTGAGGGCGAACACCCCGGCCAGTTGGTTGTCAATTGCGCAGAACACCGCATTATGTACCTTAAGCCCCGGAGGCAGCGGAACTGCCATTAGAGAGAGAAAAGCGGCCGAGCCGACCAGAATCTGTTCTCCGCGGATGACGCCGGACAGACCGCCGCCTTCGTGCCGTGTTACATCGGCGGCCCGACGGTAAACGGCCCCCTGCGTCCGCAGCAGGTCGTGGAATAGCTGATCGAGGCCGCTGCCGGAGTCCCGAATCAGAGTGGCGGTAACGCCGACGACTTTTTCCACGGGAAAGTCGCCGAATACTTTAATACCGTTCATAGAGACGGAGCCGGGGGGAAACAGATCGGTGTCGTTGACCAGCAGCGCCCCGCCCGCCTTTTCTGCGGCGGACCAGCCGGGAAGGGACGCACCGGAGGCGGCCAGCCTCCGGGTCAGCGTACGGAAAGGCAGTGCGAAAGTCAAAAATCCGGAAAACGAGGTGCAGGCGGTCAGCATGGCGGACAGGCACCACAACATATGCTCCGGCGTACGGTGGCCCACCGAGGCCACCAGAGAAAGCAGGAAACATGCCAGCAACAGCAGAGGTGCCGCCCGTTTCCAGACTTTGCGGGACAGATCATCCTCCTGAATCTGGCTGCCGAAGCCGTGGATGAGACCGGACCACTTTGCGTAGGTATCCCTTCCATTCCAACAATTTTCATCCAGGGTAACCAGGTACGGCTCCGCCGCGGACGCCGCCGTCCGGCAGGACAGACGCAGGCCCTGGCGACCGATGTACTCGCCCCGCAGGGCGAAGAAGATGGACAGCACGCAGACACAACAGAGCGGCAATACGTGACGTTCCGGAGTCAGCCGGAACTGAGTCAGTGCGTCGGCCAGCGTGGCTGCACAGGCAAATGAACACAGGGTGTGGACACCGGGACGAAGCAGAAACAAATCCCACACGCCCCGCAGCAGCACGTCCACGCCCAGCAGCATGGCGGCGCCCAGCAGCACCGCCGAACACAAAACCTGTGTGGAAAAGGAATTTGCCAGAATGCCGGGCAAAAACAGCGGGGACAGCTCCGCCACCGCTAGATATAAAAGCGGCAGGGCCAGCAACAGCACCAGAACCGAGCGAAGACGCAGAAGCCCTAATCCTTTGGCATAACGTGCCGTCAGCTCCGATGGGGACAGATCGGGCGGGGGTGACGTTTTTCGCCGGACCTTTTTAGGCTTGGGCGGTGCTTTTTCCTCCTCATCCACGCCGGGGATCAGGCGCTCCAGTCTCATGGTCCTGGGTTTGTGCTCTTTGCCCTCCTCTGTAAACATCTGTTCGGCGTAATCATCCGCCTTTTTCCGAAGCCGGTCCAGGGCGTCCTGCAGCGGGCTCTGCTCCGGGGTATATTCGGAGAAGGGCAATATCTTGTCGCCGCTGTCCGGCTCATCGCCGTCAGGCGGGGGCCCGTCATCGCCCGGCTCATTGCCATCAGACGGGGGCCCGTCGTCGTCCGGCTCATCGCCGTCAGACGGGGGCCCGTCGTCGTCCGGCTCATCGCCGTCCGGCGGAGGCCCGTCGTCGTCCGGCTCATCGCCGTCCGGCGGAGGCCCGTCATCGTCCGGCTCATCGCCGTCCGGCGGAGGCCCGTCATCGTCCGGCTCATCGCTGTTGGGCAAGGGCTCGGCACCGTTTAATTCGTCCGTTTCGCTGCGTGGAAACGGCACAATATTTCCCGGTACCGGATGATGTTCAGCCTCCGGCAAGGGGAGGTCGGGCCTGCCGCTGTCCCCCTGTTCTCCGGAGCGCCCGGTCTCCGCGTGCCCGCTGCCGAATTCCGCCAGAATATCCTCCAGCGAAAATTCCGACGGCTTGTCCACGGCGGTGGTGGCGTCGGTCTTAATTTGATCTTTTTGTTCACGGTCCTTTGCCATACGAAAGATCACCTGATTAATAAAGATAAAGTGGGCCGTGCCAACGGGCTGAAAACCGTCAGCCTATCCGCTGACGTACGGCCTCATATAGAAAAATGGCGGCGGCAGCGGAGGCATTTAAGGAATTGAGTTTTCCCCGCATGGGGATACTGACTTGGAAATCACAGCATTCGGAGACCAGACGGCCCATGCCGGTGCCCTCTGAACCGATCACGATGGCGGCGGGCCCCTTCAGGTCGGCGTCGTACAAAAACGTACCGCCGTCGGCGGCGGTGCCGAACACCCAGATCCCCTCGCGTTTGAGCTCCTTGAGAAGAGACGGCAGATTGGGTACCCGTGCCACGGGCAGATGGGAGACCGCGCCGGCGGAGGTTTTGGCCACCACGGCGGTCAGACCGGCGCTGCGCCGCTTGGGAATAATAACCCCGTGCGCGCCGGCACACTCGGCGGTGCGGATGACGGCTCCCAAATTGTGGGGGTCCGACAGCTCATCGCACACCACGATAAGGGGCGGCTCGTTTTTATCCCGGGCTGCCTGTAGAATATCCTCCACGGAGGCGTATTCCCGTACGGCGGCCACCGCGATGACGCCCTGATGGGCATGGGTGGCGCTCATATAGTCCAGTTTTTTCCGGTCCGCCTCCACCACCACGATGCCCCTGTCCCGCGCTGTGCTGGCGATGTGCCCAAGCGTGGCATCAGTCTCGCCCCTGGCGATGAGGATTTTGTCAATGGGGCTTCCGGCCCGAAGGGCCTCCATAACCGCGTTTCGTCCTTCAATAATGCCGTCAGCCCCGGCTTCGGAGTCCCGAACCGTCTTTCGCTGTTTCATGGTATTCCGCCTTTCCGGTGCCCGAAGCGGATGCGCCGTATTCGGGCTGATTCAGTATTCATCATTGTAACACAAAAACCGGTGCAGAAAAAGGTACAATTATAAAGAAGAAAGCGGGAGTTTTTCTTTTGTTTCGGTCATAGAAAGTTTACGAGTGGATTCCTTGTGTTCCGGTGGCATTTGTGATATATTCAAACCAATCAGAAAAGAAATGCAGATCAAACGGAAATCAAACTGCTTTTCACTTTTAAGGAGGCTACGCCCTTGAAACCCCAAAAGGGAACCGGGTCCGGCAACAACTCAAACCGCAACATGATGGGCATCATTTCTATCATTCTCTGGGCCCTTATTATTACCCTTGCCGTCAATTACTTTACCTCCTCCCTATCCAACTCCCATACCACTGAGATTAAATACAGCGACCTGATCCAGATGGTGAAGGACGATAAGGTAAAAGAGGTGGTTTTTGAAAGCGGCAACAACAAAATTACCATTACCCCTAAAGAGGACGCGTCCGCAGACGACGACCAGCAGGATACGACGGTTGTCCCTGGCCTGGAAAGCTTGGGAGATCTGTCCGATGGCGCCGCCGCAACCTATTACTGCGCCCCCATCAACGAGGACAGGGAGCGTTTGATCTCCCTTCTGGATGAGCATGACGTGACCTACAGTGCCCCCTACGTGGAGGAGCTGTCCCCCATTATTTCTTTCTTGGTATCCTGGGTGCTGCCCATGGCCGTTATGATGGTCCTTATGTCCCTGCTGTTCCGCGGCATGTCCACCCGGATGGGCGGCGGCCTGGGCGGCGTGGGTAAAGCCAACGCCAAGGTCTATGTGGAGAAAAAGACCGGAGTCACCTTCCGGGATGTGGCCGGTCAGGACGAGGCCAAGGAGAGTCTGGAGGAGATCATCGACTTTCTCCATAATCCACAAAAATATACCGAGATTGGGGCCAAGCTGCCCAAGGGCGCGCTGCTGGTGGGCTCCCCCGGTACCGGCAAAACGCTGCTGGCCAAGGCCGTGGCCGGCGAGGCCAACGTACCCTTCTTCTCCATTTCCGGCTCCGATTTCGTGGAGATGTTTGTGGGCGTGGGCGCCAGCCGGGTCCGGGACCTGTTCAAGGAGGCCGCCAAAATGGCCCCCTGCATTATCTTCATCGATGAGATCGATACCATTGGCAAAAGCCGGGACAACCGTATGGGCGGCAACGACGAGCGGGAGCAGACCCTAAACCAGCTGCTGGCGGAATTGGATGGCTTCGATCCCACCAAGGGTGTAATCGTCCTGGCGGCTACCAACCGGCCGGAGGTGCTGGACAAGGCTCTGCTGCGGCCCGGCCGGTTTGACCGGCGCATCATTGTGGACCGGCCCAATCTGGCGGGCCGTCTGGCCACGCTTCAGGTTCACACCCGTAATATCCGGCTGGCGGAGGACGTGGACCTCAATAAAATTGCGCAGGCTACCGCAGGCTGTGTGGGTGCAGACCTTGCCAATCTGGTCAACGAGGCCGCTCTTCGGGCCGTGCGTCTGGGCCGCCGGGCGGTCAACCAGCGGGATCTGCTGGCCTCCTTCGAGCTGGTGATTGCCGGCAGTGAGAAGAAGGGTACCGTCATTACCGAGAAGGAGAAGAAACTGATTGCGTATCACGAGGTGGGCCACGCCCTGGTGGCGGCCCGGCAGAAGAACGCCCAGCCGGTTTCCAAGATTACAATTGTGCCCCACACCCAGGGCGCACTGGGCTATACCATGCAGCTGCCCGAGGAGGAGAAGTTCCTCATGACCAAAGATGATCTGCTTACCGAAATCCGCACGCTGTTGGCCGGTCGCTCCGCCGAGGAAGTGGTGTTCGGCACCATGACCTCCGGTGCTTCCAACGACATTGAGCGCGCCACCGATCTGGCCCGGAAGATGGTCACTATGTACGGCATGAGCGACAAGTTTGGCATGATGGGCTTGGCCACGGTAAAAAGTCAGTATTTGGAGGGTAATTATGGCCTCAACTGCGCCCAGGAGACCGCCGCGGTGATTGACCGGGAAGTCCAGGACCTTCTCCAGAAGTGCCATGCCGATTCGGTAAAACTGTTGGAGGAGAACCGGGACATGCTGAATGCCATTGCGTTGTACCTGCTGAAGAAGGAGACCATCACAGGTGCCGAGATGATGGCCATTTTGGCTGGCAAGGATCCGGAGCAGGCCGAGGATCAATTCGGAGCGGGCCCCGCGTCCGAACCGCCGGCCGCGCCGAAGATAGAGGACCCTTCAGCTCCTATTCCTCTTTCCGGGGGCGACGCGCCCGCGCCGGAAACTTCAAAGAGTGGCGAGGAGACCTCGAGTGGCGAGGAACCCTCCTCTGAGTCCTGAATGATTTCCAAAGGCTCCGGAACATCCGTTTCCGGGGCCTTTTAAAAAGTTATAGAGGTTAGTTTTACAAGGATAAATAAAAATAAAGTCGACCCGCAAAATCCCCGGCGGTTCTGTTATGATTTAGCACGCGGAGCGGATGGGTAAAATAGAAAAAGCAGAAAAAAGTGGTTGTGCCGCAGAAACAGGAAAGGAAGCGCAGAAATATGGATTTCGGCAACTATCAGGACTTTATGCTGGAGACGGCCCGTACGCTGCTCTCAACCGACAGTCCCAGTGGGTTTACCCGGCGCGTGGTGGAGAAGACGGAGACCATCCTCCGCGGCCTGGGCTATGAGACGTCTTACTCCAATAAGGGCAGCCTGATTGTCCACGTTCCCGGCCGGGAGCACGGAAAACGGGTGGGGCTGTGTTCCCACCTGGACACGCTGGGCCTGATGGTTCGTTCCATTGGGGAGAAGGGAGAACTGAACCTGACGAAGATCGGCGGTCCCATCCTTCCCACACTGGATGGAGAGTACTGCCGCATCTACACCCGGGATGACCGGGTTTATACCGGTACGGTGCTGTCCCTGTCTCCCGCCGCCCATGTTTTTGATGACGCGGACAGCCGCACTCGGGACGAGCAGAACATGTATGTGCGCATCGACGAGAAGGTGAAGAACGCCGCCGACGTCCGCGCGCTGGGTATCGAGGCGGGCGATTATATCTGCATCGATCCCAAGACCGTGGTAACGGACCGGGGCTTTTTGAAGTCCCGCTTTATTGATGACAAAGGCAGTGCCGCCTGCCTGATTACGCTGCTCAAGTGGATGGCCGACACAGGTGAGAGGCCTCGGTATGATACGGAACTCTACTTCACGGTCTACGAGGAGGTAGGGCACGGCGGCGCGGCCTTTGCTCCCGATTTAATCGAGCTTCTGGTAGTGGACATGGGCTGCGTGGGACTGGACCTCACCGGGACCGAGTACCAGGTATCCATCTGTGCCAAGGATTCCGGAGGCCCATACGATTATGAGCTGGTATCCCGGCTGGCGGCACTGGCAAAAGAACACGGTGTGGACTATGCCGTGGATGTATTCCCCCATTATACCTCCGACGCGACGGTGGCCTGGAAGGCCGGCTCCGACGTTCGGGCCGCCCTCATCGGCCCTGGTGTCCACGCCTCCCACGGCATGGAGCGGACGCATGCCGACGGCATGCGGAACACGGTGGAGCTGATGGAGTTGTACCTGGAGTGCCAATAGGGCTTGGAAAAAGGGGTGTATACGGAAAGCTGGACCTGCTTACGTCATAACATACCACGCTTTTTCCCGCGTATCGGGACGCGCCGCCCTCAGAAGGGGCGGCGCGTCTTTCTGAAACAGCGGCAGGCGTGGGCTGAAATTATAAGCAGGCGCATCTTTCAGCTTGTAACCATGTTCTATTTTTGTTATACTATAAGATGATTTTTTCTGATTTTGAGGTTACATGCATGAGGTACAAAGAATGGGAGCAAACCCATGCGGATTGTTCGGCTGTAACCGGGCTGATCGCCGCAGGGTATTCCCCACTGGTGGCCAGAGTGCTGTGCGCCCGGGGACTGGATACGCCGGAAAAGGCCGGCGCTTTTTTGTCGGAAGGAGGCGCGCCGCTCTGCGACCCGTATTTAATTAAGAATATGGACCAGGCGGCCCGGCGTCTCACTGCCGCGTTGCAGAGCGGAGAGACAATTGCGGTCTACGGCGACTATGATGTGGACGGGATTACCGCCACCTGCCTGCTTACGCGCTTTTTGCGCTCTCGTGGAGGGTGTGTCGTTCCCTACATCCCCAACAGGCTGGAGGAAGGCTATGGCCTGAACCAAGCGGCACTGCATACCTTACGGGCGCAGGGCGTCACGCTAGTGGTCACCGTGGACTGTGGGATTACCGCCATGGAAGAGGTGGCCGATGCGGTTGCCCTTGGCATGGATGTAGTGGTGACCGATCACCATGAGTACAAAGGGGTGCTGCCCGCCGCCGCCGCCGTGGTGGACCCGTGCTGCCCCGGTGATCACAGCCCCACGCCCTTCCTGGCTGGTGTAGGGGTGGCCCTTAAGTTGGTACTGGCCCTGACACCGGAGCCAATGCGTGAACAGACGTTTAGGGAATACGCCGACCTTGCCGCCATTGGGACGGTGGCGGATGTGGTGCCGCTGGCCGCAGAGAACCGTACCATCGTTATCCGGGGCCTGGCCGCCCTGAACAGTGGGATGTCTCACCGCCCAGGTCTGACCGCCCTGATGCGGGAGGCGTGTGGAGAGCGGGCGGCCTGCTCAACCATGGTGGGCTTTGCGCTGGCTCCCCGCATCAACGCCGCTGGCCGCATGGGCAAGGCGGACGTGGCGGTTGAGCTGCTGCTTACCAGCGACCCCGCCCGGGGCGAGGTGCTGGCCCGCTATCTCTGCTCACTGAACCGGGAACGGCAGAGTCTGGAAAGTGAGATCTTTGAAGACTGCCTGCGCCGGCTGGAACGGGAGCCTACGCACAGCCGGCGTGTCATCGTGCTGGCCGACACCCACTGGCATCAGGGCGTGGTGGGTATCGTGGCATCCCGGCTGGCCGAGCGGTTTTCCTGTCCCACCATTATGATCTGCCTGCAGGACGGCCGGGGCAAGGCATCCTGCCGTTCCTTCGGAGACTTTGATCTGTTCCGTGCGCTGGAGGCATGCGCTGATCTGCTGGAGGGGTTTGGCGGGCACAAGCTGGCCGCCGGCTTCACCATCTTGGCGGAGAACATCGATGCGTTCCGTGCCAGAATGGAGGAATATGTGGATGCATGGTCGGGGGGGGAGCCCCTGACTGCCGTCCTCCATTTGGACGGTGAGCTGGACGGGCCAGACCTGCTGATCACGGAGAACGTGGAAAAATTGAGCCTGCTGGAGCCATTCGGCGCGGGAAATCCCAAGCCGGTGTTCAGCTTGGCTGGCTGCACGGTGGCAGCTCTGAGTGAGGTGGGCTGCGGCCGTCACCTGAAACTGCGTCTGTCCCGCTGCGGCCGGAGGCTGGACGCCATTTTCTTTTCCATGAACGCCGCCGCGCTGAACGTAGCCGTGGGGGAGCGGGTGGATGTGGCCTTTACGCCCCAGATCAACGAATTCCGCGGTACGCGCTCAGTGCAGCTGCTCTTATGCGACCTCCGCCCCGCAGTGAGTCGGGCGGAGCTGGAGCGCGCCATGTATGATCGGCTGTGCCAGGGCGAGGCCATCTCCCCCCAGGAGGCCACCGAGATGATCCCAAGCCGGGCGGAATTCACTGCGGTTTGGCGGTACCTTAACGGCCAGGCCCGGCTGGGCCGGGTGGAGGATACCGCCCGGCGTCTGGCCCGGAACATAGCCCGTACATATGGTATGCGGGAGACGATTGCCCGCACCATGGTCTGCCTTACCGTATTTCATGAGCATGGGCTGATTCGTATGGAGCAGAGCACGGACCATCTATGCATCGACCTGAGCCGGCCGGAGGGAAAAGTAGATCTGGAGGCGGCCACCATTATGCGCCGGCTGAGAAAGCTGGCGGGAGAATGAAAAAGTATAAAAAGAGAGGTGACGGAACTTGGACCCTGTTCTGGAAAGTTACCAGGCGCTCGAAGGGAAAATAGAGAAATACAACCCGCATCTGGATACGAAGCGGCTTTATTCCGCTTTCCAGTATGCGGACAGCGCCCACAGCGGGCAGCGCCGGAAGGACGGGTCCCCGTTCATCACCCACCCGCTGGCGGTGGCGGACATTGTGGCCGATCTGGAACTAGACACCGATTCGATCATTGCCGCCCTGCTGCACGACTGCATCGAGGATACCTCCGCCACCCATGAGGAGATCGCCAGGCTGTTTGGCCCATCGGTGGCCGACATGGTGGAAGGTGTCACCAAGCTGACCCGGGTCACCTATACCTCCAAGGAAGAAGAGCAGATGGAGAACCTGCGGAAAATGCTCATGGCCATGGCACGGGACATCCGGGTTATTCTCATCAAGATCTGCGACCGCCTGCACAATATGCGCACCATGAATTACCAGTCCGCCCGCAAGCAGCGGGAGAAGGCGCTGGAGACCATGGAGATTTATGCGCCCATCGCCCACCGGCTGGGCATGCAGCGGGTGAAGTGGGAACTGGAGGACTTGTCCCTCAAGTACCTGGACCCGGTGGGTTACCGGGAGATTGCCGAGGAACTGAACCGCCGCTCCACCGCCCACGAAGAGTTTATGGCCGCCATCCAAAAAAGAATTCAGGACCGGCTGGCCACCGATGGCATCAAGGCCACGGTGTATGGTCGGGTGAAGCACATTTATTCCATTTACCGCAAAATGTATACCCAAAACAAAACCATGGACGAAATATTTGATCTCTACGCCTTCCGGGTGATTGTGGATGATATCCCGGGCTGCTATAATGTGCTTGGCTGCATCCACGACCTGTTTAAACCCGTACTGGGCAGGTTTAAAGACTATATCGGTACACCCAAGCCCAATATGTATCAGTCTCTGCACACTACGGTCATCGGCCGGGAGGGTATCCCCTTTGAGGTCCAGATCCGCACCTGGGAGATGCACCACACGGCGGAGTACGGCATTGCGGCCCACTGGAAATACAAGACGGGTCTGGCCAACACCAAGCTGGGTACGGAGGCCAATTTTGAGTGGATTCGGAAGTTGCTGGAAAACCAGCAGAACACCGACGCGGAGGAGTTCGTCCGCACCCTAAAGGTGGACATGTTTGCCGACGAGGTGTTCGTGTTCACCCCGCGGGGCGACGTGGTGAACCTGCCCGCCGGGGCTACCCCCATCGACTTCGCCTATAACATCCATTCCGCCGTGGGCAACGCCATGACCGGGGCCAAGGTGAACGGACGCATCGTCACCTTCGACTATCCCCTTCAAAGCGGCGATATTGTAGAGGTAATCACCACGAAGGCCCCCCACGGACCCAGCCGGGACTGGCTGAAGATTGCCAGAAGTAACGAGGCCAAGAATAAAATCCGCCAGTGGTTTAAAAAAGAACGCCGTGAGGAGAACATCGCCACCGGCCGCGCCGCGTTTGAGTCAGAGATGAAGCATGTGGGCTACTCTCTGGCCGCCATCACCACAGAGGACACATTACCCCATATTCTCAAAAAGGTGCGCTTCGGCACGCTGGACGAGCTGTACGCCGCCATCGGCTACGGCGGCATGACCGCGCAGAAGGCGGTGGGCCGGGTGCGGGATGAGATGGTCCGTTTGAGCCGGGAGCGGAACGAGCGGGCCAATGTGGAAAAGACACTCCAGAACAGCCTTATTGTTCCCGCACCACAGAACACGGCCACGGCCCAAAAACCCGCCGCGCCCCGGCACACGGAGTCCGGTATTGTGGTGGAAGGACTGGGCAACTGTCTGGTGAAGTTCGCCAAGTGTTGTGCGCCGGTCCCCGGGGACCCGGTGGTGGGCTTTATTACCCGGGGCTTCGGCGTATCGGTTCACCGGTGCGACTGCCCCAATGCCGACCCGAAGAAACGCAAGCCGGAGGAAGCCGGACGCTGGGTGAACGTCTCCTGGGTAGAGGGCGACTTGGAAGGTTATCAGACCTCGCTGGATATCTCCGCCAAAGACCGGGACAACCTGACGCTGGATGTGGCCATGGCCCTGTCCTCGGCCAAGGTGAAGGTCAATTCCCTCTCCGCCCGGTCCATGCCTGACGGGTATGCCATCATTTCCCTGGTCCTAGAAGTCGGGGACCGGGAGGAACTGAACACGGTGATCAATAAACTGGGCCAGATCCAGGGTGTTTATCAGGTCAAACGGGCCAGAAGATAAGTCAGGAAAGAGAAAATCGGCGAAAGAAACAGATTTGCTGCGGAGGCGAGCATCTATGGAAACGAAAATTTTTCCCCTGCTGTTTGGCGGGGATATCAATGTATACAGCGTAGCACGTGCGTTTCACGAGGCCTACGGCATCAAAAGCACGGCCTATGGCAAGTTTGCCACAGGCCCCTGCTATGGAAGCGCCATCCTTGACTATCGGGTCTGTGCCAAAAATGAGGACGGGCCCACGTTTTTCAAAAATGTCTGTGACTTTGCCGCCGAACACAGCGAAAGTCCGGTTCTCCTTCTGGGCTGCGGAGACAGCTATGTGCGTCTGGCCGCCGAGTACCTGGGACAGTATCCAGGCAACGTGGTGGCCCCTTATATCAGCGGGGAGCAGATGGACCAGCTCATCAACAAAGAGCACTTCTATACTCTGTGCGACGAATATGGCATCGACTACCCCGCCACTTTTGTCTACCGTCCGGAGATGGGGCATCACTTCAAGCTTCCCTTCGAGGCACCGTACATTTGCAAGCCGGCAAATGGCGTGGCCTATTGGGAGCACCCCTTTGAGGGCAACAAGAAAGTCTTTAAGCTGAGCGACCGCCGTGTCCTGGAGGCCACGCTGGACAAGGTTTACGCCGCTGGCTATCCCGACAGCATGATTATCCAGGAGTTTATCCCCGGGGATGACAGCTATATGCGGGTGCTCACCAACTACTCCGATGCGGAGGGCGGAGTGAAGCTTATGTGTCTGGGTCATGTTCTGCTGGAGGAACATACGCCCCACGGTATCGGCAACCATGCCGTTATCCTAACCGAACCCAACGAAGAGCTGTGCCGGACGCTGCAGGGATTTCTTGAGGCCTTACATTTTACCGGATTTTCCAACTTCGACATTAAATTTGACCAGCGGGACAGAAAATACAAGGTGTTTGAGATCAACTGCCGGCAGGGCCGCAGCAATTTCTATGTGACTGGCGCAGGCCACAACATTGCCAGACTTTTGGTGGAGGACCGACTGGAACACAAACCTATGGACTTTACCATCGCGCGGGAGCATTCCCTGTGGACAGTGGTTCCTTTTAAGGTGGCGTATGATTATACGCCCCGTCAGTACCACGCCGAAATGCGGGAGCTCATCAGTGCGGGTAAGGTGACGAATCCCCTGCGCTATGAGGCGGACCGCGGGCTTCGGCGCCGCCTGCAGGTGGCAAAGAACCAGCTGGGCCATTTTATCAAGTTCAAAAAATATTATGACAGACCGAACTGAAGGGGGATGCCCTCACCCCGCCTCGACCGTGCGGGGCCCCAAGTAATCGAATCTGCATGGGCGGAACGATTCCGCCCGGCAGCAAAGGGGTTGGATCAGAGGTCCAAACCTTTTGGAACGCCGCAAACGCGGCAAAGCTCTGATGGGAGGATTTTCAATGAGCAATGCTCGTTTAGGAGTCCTGGGCGGCATGGGTCCGCAGGCTACGCAGATGTTCTATCAGCGTGTGCTGGACCGCACTGAGGCCGACTGTGACCAGGACCATGTACCCACCATCATCCTCAGCGATACCCAGATGCCTGACCGTACGGCCGCCATTCTCTCCGGCGGGACCGAGCCGGTCTATCAGCGCCTGCTGGCCGACGCCAGACTGCTGGAGCACAGCGGCTGCACGGTTATTGCCATCCCCTGCAACACATCTCACTATTTTGTGGATCGGCTCCAGAGTGAGGTGGGCATTCCCGTACTGCATATGATTCGGGAAACCGTCCGCGTGCTGTCCCGGCGGGGCTGCCGCCGGGTGGGCATTTTGGCCACCGACGGTACGATTCGGACCGGCCTGTACCAGACGGAATGCGCTGCCTTGGGCATGGAGGGCATAGCCCCGGGAACCAACACCCAGAAGGCGATTATGAGCATCATTTACGATGAGATTAAGCGGGGCGAGACAGGCAGCCGGGAGAAATTTGCCCTGGCTGACCGGGAGCTCCGTGCCCGGAACTGCGACGGGGCCGTGCTGGCTTGCACGGAACTGTCCGTCTACCGGATCTATCACGGCCTGCCTGGATTTTATCTCGATGCCATGGAGGTCCTGGCCGAGGCGGCCATCACCGCCTGTGGCTATCCCCTGCGTAACGTCTGACCTGGATTGGAGGAAATGACAATGGAGCATTCCACGCATACGCTGGGCGACTACTGGCAGTTGCTGCAAAAAAACGATCTTTTGGCTTCCCAGGAGCCGCTGCCCGCCGCTCTGCTGGCCCATCCCGTGGCGCTGGTGTCCTGCGACTCCAAAGCGGTGGAACCCAACACCCTGTTTCTCTGCAAGGGCGTCCATTTCAAGGGCGACTACCTGAAGGAGGCCATTGCCGGCGGTGCGTTCGCCTATTTGGCCGAGAAACCCTTCTCCGAGGGCGGCGCGGTCCCCTGCCTGACTGTCACCGATATCCGCAGGGCGATGGCTCTGCTGGCCGACTTTTATTATGATCACCCCAGCGGCAAGCTGAATGTGGTGGGTATTACCGGCACAAAAGGGAAAAGTTCGACCACTTATTACCTGAAGTATATTTTTGACGAGTACCTGGCCTCTCGGAATGCGCCGGAGAGCGGCGTGGTCTCCTCCATCGACACCTATGACGGTGTGGAACGGTTTGAATCTCACCTGACCACGCCCGAGCCGTTGGATTTGGAGCGCCATTTCGCCCACGCCGCCGCCAGCGGCATCGAATACCTGACCATGGAGGTATCCAGTCAGGCGCTTAAGTATGACCGCATGCTCGGTGTGGACTTAGCCGCTGCCGTGTTTCTGAACATCGGCTATGACCACATCTCCCCTATTGAACACCCGGACTTTGAGGACTATTTTGCGTCCAAATTAAAAATTTTCAGCCATTCCCATCTGGCGGTGGTGAATTTGGATTCTGACGAGGTACCCCGCGTGCTGAATGCGGCCGCCGAGTGTCCCCGGCTGATTACTTTCTCCGAAAAGGACCCCGCCGCCACGGTATACGCCACAAAAGTGCGCAAAGCGGGCCGCGATATCCTGTTCCGGGTGAGAACGCCGCGTATGAGCCGGGAGTTCCGCCTGACTATGCCTGGCCTGTTTAACGTCCAGAACGCCCTGGCCGCCATCGCCGTATGCGAAGGACTGGGTATTCCGGAGCGCTGCATTTATGTGGGCCTCATGAAGGCCCGGGTACCCGGGCGAATGGAGGTCTACACCAACGCGGACAGCCGGGTTACCGCAATTGTGGACTACGCCCACAACCGCCTGTCCTTTCAGAAGCTGTTCGAGTCGGTAAGACAGGAATACCCCGGCCGCCATATCGGCATTGTATTCGGCTGCCCGGGCAAAAAGGCGCTGGACCGCCGGAAAGACCTGGGTGAAATTGCCGGGAAGTATTCCGATTTCGTCATCCTCACCGAGGAGGACCCCGGCGAGGAGAACGTAGAGGACATCTGCCGGGAGGTGGCCGTCCATGTGGAGGCCATGGGCTGTGACTATTCCATTCAGCCTGATCGCGGCGAGGCCATCCGGCAGGCTGTCATGGGATGCGAAGATCCCACCGTTATTCTCATCACTGGCAAGGGAGCGGAGACCAGGCAGAAACGAGGCACCGCGTATATCGAATGCCCCTCGGATGTGGAGTATACCAAGCGTTTTCTGCATGAGTACGACGTGCAGCATCATCTGGACGGTATGGAAAAGGTGCTGGGCCTTTTGGATACCCTGCCCCGGCTGAAAGCCAGCGCAGGAAAGACCATCGTGCTCAAGTACGGTGGCTCCGCGCTGGGTGAGGGCGGCGCGGTGGACTCCATTCTGCGGGATGTGGCTGCCCTGCAGATGGCGGGGGTCCATGTCGTGCTGGTCCATGGCGGCGGGAAGGACATCACCCGGTGGCTGACCCGCATGAAGGTCCCCACCCGATTCCAGAACGGCTATCGAGTCACGGACGAAACCGCCATGGACGTGGCAGAAATGGCTCTCTCCGGCCTTGTGAACAAGCAGGTTGTCTCCGCCCTGCGACGGCTTCAGGTGCCCGCCGCAGGTGTTTCCGGCCGGGATGGCGGCATTCTTTCCGCCCGGCAAAAAGACCCGGCGCTGGGCCGGGTGGGCGAGGTGGACCGGGTTGACGACACGCTGATCCGCCTGCTGCTCTCAGGTGGATATATTCCCGTTATTTCTCCGGTTGCGGAGGGAGAAAATGGGGTAAGCTATAACTGCAACGCCGACGACGCGGCCTGCGCCGTGGCACAGGCCCTGCGGGCGGACAAGCTGGTGTTCCTTACCGATGTGGACGGCATTCTGATGGACAGCCGTAACGAGAAGACCGCCATTCCCAACATGACGGTCTCCCGCGCCCGGGAATTGATGGATGCCGGCCTCATTCAGGGCGGTATGGTGCCCAAGCTCACCAGCTGCATCCGGGCGCTGGACCAGGGCGTGCGGCAGGTGGTGATTCTGGACGGGCGCATCGGCCATGTGCTGCTGCTGGACACCGTGTCCGGACAGACCATGGGTACCGCCATTACGCCGGACGAGCCGGAGCGGGACGCTTTTTCGTCCTAAACCACGAGATAAGAGGATTAAAATGGTAGAGAGTTATGACATCATCACCTTGAAAAATGGTCTGCGCATTGCCACGGAACATGTGCCTGCGGTACGCTCCGCTTCTCTGGGTATCTGGGTGGGTACCGGCTCCCGGCATGAGAAAAATTCGGAGAGTGGTGCGGCCCACTTTATTGAGCACATGGTCTTTAAGGGCACCAAGCGGCGCACGGCTGAACAGCTGGCGCAGGAGATGGACGCCATCGGCGGTCAGGTTAACGCCTATACCACCAAGGAGTGTACCTGCTTTTACGGACGCAGCCTGGACACCCATCTGGACCGCACGCTGGATATGCTGTGTGACATGGTGTTTTGTTCCAGGTTCGATGAGAGCGACGTGCAGACTGAGCGCGGGGTCATTCTGGAGGAAATTGGAATGTATGAAGATACGCCCGACGACCTGACCTCCGAGCGGCTTATGGCCGCCATCTACAAGGGCAC
Source organism: Intestinimonas sp. (assembly GCA_022653075.1). Lineage (GTDB taxonomy): Bacteria > Bacillota > Clostridia > Oscillospirales > Oscillospiraceae > Intestinimonas. The sequence continues at coordinate 37,385 of JALCSB010000011.1, read as the reverse complement.
GCCGCTGGGACGCCCCATTCTGGGCAAGAAAGCCACGCTGGATCGGATGACGGGCGCATGGCTCCGGGAATATCAGAAGACCCACTACCTGCCGGGGGATATGGTGGTCTCCCTGGCGGGCAGCTTCTCCGATGAGGTGGTGGGTGAGCTGGAAAAACGGCTGGGCGGCCTTGACGGCGGAAAGGGAAAACCACCCAGGCCGGTAACCTATACGCCGGCCGTTACGGTGAAGAAAAAGGCCATTGAACAGAACCACCTCACGGTGGCATTTCCCGGTCTTCCCTATGGGCATCCAGACCGCTTTACGCTGCAGGTTCTCTCCACCATCCTGGGCAGCGGTATGTCCTCCCGCCTGTTCCAGGAGGTGCGGGACAAAAGTGGTCTGTGCTATTCTATCTACACCTATGGAGCCGGCCACGCGGAGACCGGCGTGTTTGCTATCTACACCGCGGTCAATCAGGGAACGGAGCGTAAGGCGCTGGAGACCATTTTCCGCGAGGTAAAGCGCTTTGCCGCGGACGGCCCCACTGCCGCGGAACTAGAACGGGCCAGGGAACTGTCCAAGGCCAACGTCCTTATGGGACTGGAATCCACCCAGGCCCGCATGAGCAGCTTGGGCCGCGGGCTGCTGCTCACCGGCCGGGTGCTCAAAACGGATCAGGTTATCGCCGCCTATGACGCCGTCACCGCCGACGGTGTGCGGGAACTGGCCCGCCGGCTGTTCGATTTCAGTCGGGCTTCCCTGTCCGCTGTGGGCCGGGTAGAGAGCGGAGAGTCGTACCGTGCCCTGCTGGATGCGGCGGCTTCGGAATAAGAAAAAGGTCCCGGAAACGCGGATCCGCGTTTCCGGGACGTTACATTTGAGAGCTTGTGTGCCAGACTGCTCCGGTGCTATGCCGCTATGCAAGTGCGCTCCATAACGGCCGCACGGTGCGCCTGCTTCCGAATTGCAGGCGATACTTATTCATCATCGAGCTTGAGAACGGCCATAAACGCCTCGGTGGGCAGCTGGACGGTGCCCAGCGTCCGCATTTTCTTTTTGCCCTCCTTCTGCTTTTCCAGCAGTTTCTTTTTCCGGGTAATATCGCCGCCATAGCACTTGGCCAGCACATCCTTCCGCATGGCTTTCACGGTCTCCCGGGCGATAACCTTGCCGCCGATGGCGGCCTGTACGGGTACTTCAAAGAGCTGGCGGGGAATATTTTCCTTCAGTTTTTCACAGATGCGGCGGGCGCGGTGATAGGCCTTTTCCCGGTGAACAATAAAACTAAGCGCATCCACCTGCTCCCCGTTGAGCAGCAGGTCCACCTTCACCAGATCGCTGGACCGGTACTCGCTGAACTCGTAGTCCAGGGATGCATAACCCTTGGTACGGGCTTTGAGCGCGTCAAAGAAGTCGTAGATAATCTCATTGAGGGGCATATGATAGTGCATTTCCACCAGATTGGTGTCCAGATACTGCATATCCAGAAACTCCCCCCGCCGGTCCTGACACATGGGCATAATATTGCCCACATACTCCGGCGGCGTGATGATGGAGACCTTGACGAACGGCTCCCGGGTTTCGGATAAAACGGAGGGGTCGGGATAGTCGTGGGGATTATCCACCCGCACCACGGAGCCGTCGGTTTTGACCGCCTCGTAGATCACGGAGGGCAGGGTGGTGATAAGGTCCAGGTCGAATTCCCGTTCCAGCCGTTCCTGAATGATCTCCATGTGGAGCATACCCAGAAAACCACAGCGGAAGCCGAAACCCAGGGCGCTGGATGACTCCGGCTCGAAGGACAGAGAGGCGTCGTTCAGACGGAGCTTTTCCAGCGCATCCCGCAGGTCGGGGTATTTGGAGCCATCCTCTGTATAGATGCCGCAATAGACCATGGGCCGGGCGGGGCGATAGCCGGGCAGCGGCTGGGTGGCTGGGCGCTGGACCTCTGTGACGGTGTCGCCCACTTGAGTGTCTTTCACGTTTTTAATGGAGGCGGTGAGATAGCCTACCTCGCCAGCGGTAAGACAGTTACAGGGCTCCATACCGATGGGCAGCAGGTGGCCGCACTCCAACACCGTGTGCTCCGCGCCCGAGGCCATCATCCGCACGGGCAGACCGGTTTTGACCGTACCCTCCATCACGCGGAAATAGACGATAACGCCCCGGTAGCTGTCGTACTGGCTGTCGAAAATCAGGGCGCGGAGCGGAGCGGCGGGGTCACCTTTGGGCGCAGGCACATGCTTTACAATGTCCTCCAGCACCGCACCGATGTTGGTGCCCAGTTTGGCGGAAATCTCCGGCGCATCCTGGGCCGGCAGGCCGATAACAGTTTCAATTTCCTCTTTAACCCGCTTTGGGTCGGCAGCGGGCAGGTCGATTTTATTGAGAACCGGTAAAATTTCCAAATCGTGCTCCATGGCGAGATAGGTGTTGGCCAGCGTCTGGGCCTCAATGCCCTGAGCGGCATCCACCACCAGCACCGCGCCCTCACAGGCCGCCAGGGAGCGGGAAACCTCATAATTGAAATCCACATGGCCGGGCGTGTCGATTAGGTTCAGCTCATAGGTCTGGCCATCCTCCGCCTTGTAATTAAGGCGCACGGCCCGGGCCTTGATGGTGATGCCGCGCTCCCGCTCCAAATCCATGTTGTCCAGAAGCTGACTTTCCATCTCACGCTGCGGAACGGCCTTGCACAACTCGATCAGCCGGTCCGACAGCGTGGATTTGCCGTGGTCGATGTGGGCGATAATAGAAAAATTACGGATATTATTCTGATTGGTCATAAATATTTCTCCTTCTTACGCAAATCCACATGTGCCGCCACAGCCCAAGCCGCGCGGCGCGTGAAGCCAGCGTTTTGCCACGACGCAAATCGAAATCAGAGAAGGCGGCCTTCCTCTCTGCGGGCGTCAATGTGCCGCTTGATACGCTCACCGGTGGAGTGGATGATCTGCAGAAGAGACTGATAGGTTCCGGGATACGCGGCCATGAGTGCATCGTTGCTCATGGGTGGAAACGGATTTTTTTCCTTTGTCTGCTGATTCAGCGCGTTGGTGTATTCCACCTCGTTGATGACCATTTCCACCGTGGGAATGCCGCCGAGAAAATGCGAAGTGGATACGGAGAAAAAGTCCTCGTTCAGTGTGCCGTCCGCGCGGTACAGGTGGCGGTAGAGTTTGTAAATCGCAGTGGAAAGATAATCGGACGCGCTTCGGATGGCGGCCTTGCTTCCCACCTTGCCCAGCAGGTCGAAAAGGACCACGATGGAATTAACCAGCAGCTTTTTCGACAAAGTCGCCATAACACTGCCCCGCAGAATATTGTCTTTTTCTTTACTGTAATCGTATAATGTATCGGCGTCCAGAATGGTGGTGCCGTCCCGGGACAGGGTGCGGCCCAGCAGAAAATCTGCGGATACGCCATAAAAATCACAGGCCCGGACTACGAATGCCAGACCAGGTTCCCGAATACCGTTTTCATAGTGGGACAGTAGCGCCTGAGAAATACCAAGCTCCTTAGCTGCGCTGCGTTGGCTGATACCCTTCTCTTTTCGCAGCAGGGACAAAGATCTGGAAAAATCGGAATCCATAAACAATACCCTCCCGAGCCAATTAAACAATGTGTATATTGTATATGAAAAAATACAAAAAGTAAAGTATATTTTATTGAATTAAGCATTGAGATTTTAGGAACTCCTGTGTATAATGAAAAACAGCCAATTGTGCGAAAAATATAGGAGGCGTAACGATTATGTTTGGTTTTGGTATGCTGATCGACGTTTTGAAAAAGGATCCGCGTAAAATTGTATTTACCGAGGGTACGGACCCCCGTATTTTGGAAGCGAGTGCCCGGCTGCTGTCCGGTACGTTTCTGACCCCTATTTTGGTAGGGGATGAAAGCGAAGTCAAGGCGGCAGCCGAAAAGTACGGGTTTAACATCCGCGGTGCGGTTATCATTGATCCCGAAGCTTATCCCGATATAGATAAGATGGTGGATGAAATGGTGAAGCTTCGCAAAGGTAAAATGACTGCCGACGAATGCCGCACGGCCCTCAAAAAGAGCAACTATTTTGGCACCATGCTGGTCAAGATGGGCGTGGCCGACGCCCTGCTGGGCGGTGCCACCTATTCCACGGCGGACACCGTGCGCCCCGCGCTGCAGCTCATCAAGACAAAGCCGAGCAACAAAATCGTTTCCTCCTGTTTTATCATGGTGCGCTCCTTTGCTACCGGCGGCAACGAAGTGCTGGCCATGGGCGACTGCGCCATTAATATTAAGCCCACTGAAGATGACCTGGTGGAGATCGGCTATGAGACGGCAAAATGTGCTGAGATCTTCGGGGCGGAGCCGAAGATTGCCATGCTGTCCTACTCCACCTTCGGCTCCGGCAAGGGCGAGGATGTTGACAAGATGCGCAACGCGACCACCAAGCTGAAGGAGGCCCATCCTGAACTGGAAGTGGATGGCGAGATGCAGTTTGATGCCGCCGTGTCCCCCCGGGTGGCAGAGACCAAATGTCCCCAGTCCACGGTGGCCGGTCATGCCAACACCTTTATTTTCCCGGACATCAGCGCGGGCAACATCGGCTACAAGATTGCCCAGCGTCTGGGCGGTTTTGAGGCCTACGGCCCCATCCTGCTGGGCTTAAATGCTCCGGTCAACGACCTCTCCCGGGGCTGCAATGCCAGTGAGGTCTATTCCATGGCAATCATTACCGCCGCACTCAAGTAATACATAGATCAGATATCAGACGGGTCCCTGCACCGGACCTGAAAGCCGCCGGGACCGTACCCTTTTCTGGGAACAGTCCGGCGGCTTTTTTTTGCAAAAGGAACCGTCAGCTCTGCATATATTTATCCCGGCAATTTTATTGACTCCGGCATGGTTCTGCTCTATAATATAAAATGTATATCTTGTAATCTGTTCCATATTCTGTATGGCTGAGGCGGAGCCCGCGTTATCCTGTTCAGGGAGTGTTAACGGATCAGAAAGAAGGAGCCGATGCGCTATGGCGGGGAAAAGGCATGCGATTCTTATTGTGGATGACGCAGAGGTCGACCGGGCGCTGCTGGTCGATATTCTGCAGGAAGAGTACACCGTAGCCGAGGCAGCGTCCGGTGCGGAAGCCCTGAGTATCCTTGCGCGCCGGACGGAAAAGACGGACTTAATCCTGCTGGATATGGTCATGCCGCATATGGACGGGTTGGAGTTGCTGGCCCGGCTGCGGGCGACCAGGCTCCTGACTGATATCCCGGTGGTCATGATTACGGCGGAGGAATCTCCGCCTTACCTGGACCGGGCCTATAATTTAGGCGTTGCCGAATGTATCGTCCGGCCTTTTAACGGTACAGTAGTCCGCCGCCGCGTGCGGAATATTCTGCTGCTGGCCAGTCGGCAAAGAGAACTGCGTGACATGATCACCCATCAGATCCAGGAAAACGACAAAAACTGTACCTTGATAATGGGCATTTTAGGCAGTATTGTGGAAGCCCGGAACGGGCGGTCCGGACTGCATGTGCTGCGCATCCGCCATGTTACCCGCATGCTGCTGGAGACACTAAGCCTCCGCCATCAGGAATATGAACTGACGCCGGAGCGGATCACGCAGATCGTCAATGCCGCCCCCCTTCTTGATATCGGAAAAATGATGCTTCCCCTGGATACTCTGCGCAAGCCTAGCCGGCTGACACTACAGGAGCGCAGGATGCTCCGGACACATACCACGCTTGGCGCCGAACTCATGGAGCGTTTAAAGCCCTGGCAGAAGGAACCACTCATTCTGACCGCGCGGGATATCTGCCGCTGGCATCACGAGCGGTACGACGGAAGCGGATATCCGGATGGACTCAAGGGCGAGGTGATTCCTATTTCCGCCCAGGTGGTAGCACTTGCCGATGTGTACAGTACGCTGACCGGTCCCTGGCTTCAACGGCCCGCCTTCCCCCATGAGCGCGCCATGAAGATGATCCTGAGCGGGGAATGCGGTATGTTCCACCCCGCGCTCATTAAGTGCCTTGTTACGCTGAACAGGCAGCTTGCCGTGGAGGCTTCGCCGGAATCTATCTGTCAGGAGTATCCGTTTCAGTCCTATCCGATGCCCCGCCCGCTGTTGCCGGAGCGAAGACCATCCCTCTCGGAGCGCACGGTGTTTCTGCTGGAGCAGGAACGGACCAAATACCAGTTTTTCGCTTCCCTGTCCCATGAGATCCTGTTTGAATACGATGTGGGTACCGATACGCTATCCTTTCCCGGCAGCAGCGCCCGGAAGCTGGGCGTCTCGCCCATCGTCACCGGATTACTGTCCCACCCCGAGCAGTGTGCCTGCCTGCCCCTCAGTGACCTGAAGGATATGCGGAAACGCGTTTTGGCCACCTCGCCGGAGGAGCCGGTGGTCAGCCACGACTATTTGCTGAAACTGCCGGATGGTTCCAGTCAGTGGCATAAAGTCACGCTGCGTACCTTGTGGTCCCGCGATGAGCCGCCCCGCTGTATTAGCTGGATCGGCAATATGGCCAATATCCACTCCGATATTATGGAACGTGAGCACTTGCGCTTTTTGGCGCAGAGGGATTGCCTGACAGACCTGTTTAACCGTGAAACCACGTGCCGCCACGTAAACGATATTCTGAACGGCGGGTCGGCATCAGCCGCGCTGCTGATATTCGATGTGGATGATTTCAAAAGTATCAATGATAGCTATGGCCACGCCTTCGGTGACAGCGTACTGAAATTTGTGGCGGCCCGGATACAGCAGAATATTCGGCGGGATGATATGGCCGCCCGGATCGGCGGGGACGAATTTTTGATCTTTCTGTGGGATATTGGTGATTCGCACAGCGCCTGCCGGCGCATTCACCGGCTTTACGATGCCATTTCAGCCCCGCCGGAAAATTATCAGTATTCGGTCAGCATGGGCGTAGCGCTGTGTCCACGGGACGGGGATACCTATGACATCCTGTTCCGGTGTGCGGATCAGGCGCTGTACGCGGCCAAGCAGGCTGGAAAATGCCGCCTCGCGTTTTATAAACCGGGCATGAACAGCATTATCAGCCGTCCCGACCTTCAGGAACATAAGGCGGGCTGGAAGCTCCATTGTACATAAAATAAACCGCAGGATCATTCTGGATCCCGCGGTTTATTCTCTATCCGGGTCACGAGCCTCACTTAGCCCGTGTGTTCAGTTCACGCTCCAGATAAGCCAGCAGTTCCAGCGCGCTGGAGAATTGAGTGGCGTTTCCACAATCCAGACGGTGGATCCGCCCCTGCCATGTGGCGTTCTGCCGGGTTACAATGCTGAGAACCAGGGTATCCCGTGCGCCGCGGGCCTCGAGAACCTCGCCGATAGGCATGCCCTGCTGCGGTGTGGCGGCGGCGGGAAGCTCCGGCGTGAAGGAGTGCTCGCTCACAAAGGACCGAATATCTTGAAAAGCCTGCGGGAATCCCTGCTGGTCCATCAGATGGTCAACCTGAAGAAACAGGCTTCCCAGATCGGAGAAGCCCATGGGCTGAGTTAACCGCTGGCTGAACACCCGGCCGGAAATGTGCCCGTTTTCCACACAATCCACGCAGAGGTACAGAAAACTATTCTGATGTGTAAAGCCGTTTCCCATCATGCCGTACCTCCTTTATTGAGTCAGACGCCGCTGCATCCAGTCCGGATTAATGGCGTAGCGCAGGGCGGTGGTGGAAGTAATAAGCCCGGACCGGGCCAGGGAAAGGATGCTCTGATCCATGGTAATCATGCCCTGGTCAGCGGACGAAGAGATAATGGTGTCAAGCTGAAACATTTTGGACTCCCGGATCATGTTCCGTATAGCGGGATTGACGATCATAATCTCAAAGGCGGGGCGCAGCGTGCCGTCCACAGCGGGCAGAAGCTGCTGGGATACCACGCCCTCCAGAACTTGCGCCAACTGGGTGCGGATTTGCTGTTGCTGGGAGGGCGGAAAGGTGTCCACCACCCGGTCCACGGTGCTGGCTGCGCTGATGGTATGGAGGGTTGAGATGACCAGATGTCCGGTCTCTGCGGCGGTGACGGCGGCGCGAATCGTCTCGGCATCCCGCATCTCGCCCAGCAGAATAATATCCGGGGCCTCCCGTAAGGCTGCCCGCAGGGCGGAATCATAGGACGCGGTATCGGTGAACAGTTCCCTCTGGGTAACCACGCTCTTTTTATGCTGATGGAGGTATTCAATGGGGTCCTCGATGGTGATAACATGCAGGGCGCGGGTATTGTTCACGGCATCCACCAGACAGGCCAGCGTGGTGGTTTTGCCGCTGCCGGCTGGGCCGGTAAAGAGGACCATACCATGATCACACTGGGAAAAGTCCATGACCCGGACCGGGATACCCAGGGTATTCCGATCGGGCAGCGTGAAGGACACCACCCGGATGACCAGGCCCAGAGAGCCGCGCTGCCGGAGGGCGTTGACCCGAAAACGGGACAGCCCGGGCATCCCGAAAGAAAAATCGTCGTCACCCGTGTCCAGCAGGGTATCCATGCCCCGGCCAGCCAGCCGGTACATGTCCTGGACCAGATTCAGCGTCTGGCCGGGATACAGGGTTTCCCCATCCCGGCTGATCCTGCCATTTACCTTATAGGCCACCGGCAGGCCCGCGATAATCAGGATGTCAGAGGCGGCGCGGCGCACCGCCTCATGAAGAATTTCCAGAAGAGACAAAAAAATACCTCCAGTTTATGTGCCGGGCGGCGTACCATCCCATACCGGGAGAGTATCCTCTTCCCCGGTCAGACTGGCCTGCGTGGGAACTGTCTGCCAGGCCAGCACCCGGCAGCCGCCATTTTCCGTGCGCACCAAATGGATATACAGGTTCTGTGCCTGGGTCATGGGCAGCGTGACCTCCAGCTCAGGGGTACTGCCGGCCAAAAACTGCTTTTTCAGTGCGGCGGCTTGCGCATCCGCGCGGTAGTAGGCGGAAACGGTATCGGCGTTAATGCGGGAGAGGACCAGATCCGCCCGGGCGGAGGAGAGCGCGAGAACTGCCAATACAGCCATAAGCAGGATGACTAAGACGTTAAACACCGTAAGAACGCCTGTGCCTAGGGGAGAGAATCTACTCGTTCCGTGTTTCATGAGCGCGCCACCCCCTCCAACGTGTACAGGACCGTGCCGTTCCGGGAGACCGTGATAACACAGGTATCCGCACCAGTTGACTCCGTGATGACGGTATATCCGTTTTCCTGTGTGTGGACGGGGATATCCCCCGCCCGCCAGACCTCGGCGGCACTCTGCGCCAGATATACCGCATGCGTTAGATCGGTGCTCTCCCGGGAAAGTGCCCGTGCGCGGACCAGAAACAGGATGCATACTGCGGCGCACAGGGCAAAGAGAAACAGATTGCATACCAGTTCCAGCAGGAGCAGACGGGAGGTGGAAACAGAGTGGTCTTTCACGAGGCCGCCACCCCCTCGGACCAACAGTGGGGGGATACGGAGGCGGAGGACGCGGTGCCGTTCTCGTCGGTAACGGTAAAGGTGATAAGCAAACCGTCCGATACGGAAATGGTCAGGGTTTTGAGAGGCAGAATGGCCAGCCCGTCCGCCGGACCGAGGCCGGAGTCAGCCGCGGCATACAGCTCCCGCAACTGGCCGTCAAAGCAGTACAACACGGTTTTGTAGAGAGAACCGTCTACTGTTTCGGACAGAATCAGCGCGTCCCCGTCCCCAAACGAAGCAAGGGAGACGCTGTTTTGCGCATCGTTCCTCCGGACTTGGTTTACCAGAAAGGAAAGCGCGGTGCGGCGGGTGTCATTTTCCGACGCGGCGGCGGCGGTGTTTCGATAGGCTTCGGCCGAGAGCAGAGTAAGCCCCATGGCCAGCAAAAAAAACATGGCACACAAAAAAATGGCCAGTGCGGAATACAGCTTGCCGGACATGGAGAACCTCCTTCCTGACAGTGCCGGACTCAGGACCGGGGCAGCACGGTGATCTCCGGCATGAGATTGGACGCCACATAGCGGTAATCCACAAAATAACGAGTCTCGTCAATGGAGACCCCATAGTGTTTCGTGAGTACGTCCAGTGTAATGGGGTAGGCTCCCTCCAGCGCGTAGCACTGGACCGCAGCCCGGCGGACCGACTGTTCGGTCAGGACCAGCGCTTGAGTATGGACCCGGCTGCTCAGGACGCCGGAGGCCGTGTAAAGGACCGCCGGCAGGCCGACCAGCAGGAAGAGCAGCCGCAGAAGCCGCCAAACCCGGTTTTGATAGGACAACCGCATAACATCCTCTCCCGTTAGCCAATGGCAGTTAGCACACCCGCCAGCGGCAGCATCACGGACAGCAACATCAGCCCCACGGCGGTGCAGAGAACAAGGACCAGTGCATATTCAAAATGACTTAAAACCCGGTCCAGCCGGTCCTGCGCAGTTTCCTGGCAGCGCTGGGCCGCCTCGGCCATGGCCTGGTCCGGTGCACCCGCCCGGAACCCAGCGGCCAGCAGGCCGGCCGGCAGACCGGTCAGCACGCCGCTTTCCTCTACAGCCTGGGGAAAGGACGTACCCTTGGCCATCCGGACCCGGCAGTTCGCCAGAGGGCTGGCCAGAGGCGAGTCCTCCAGCAGTGAGGAGGTGCGCTCCACAGCCTCATCCAGAGGCAGTCCGCTCTCCAGCATCAGAGCCATGGAGGCGGCGAACCGGCCTCTGGCTACTGCCCACGCTACGGCACCTCGAGAAAAGAGAATCATGCCCCGGTCCCCACGGAACAGGAGCAGCAGCAGGAGCGCACCGGCCAGCAATATGCCGGCCAGAACAAGGGCTGCGGTCCGTCCGGCGGAGCCGGCGCCCAGCAGTGCGAGCGACAGCGGGGGCAGACTGGCCCCCAATTGAGATAAAACCTGAGAAAAGACAGGCAGTACCCGTACCACCATAACCAGAAAGACGAGGGCAATAAGCGCGGACATGCCCGCGGGATACGTAACCGCCCGTCGGACCGCGGCGGTTACAGAGGCCTCGCGCTTATAGTAGTCGGACAGTGCCGAAAGGACCTGGTCCATTCGGCCGGTGGCCTCGCCCAATTCCACCACACCGGACAGATAGGCCGGGAACCTGCCGCTTTCGCGCAGAGCGGCCGACAGCGTTCCACCGCCCGCCAGCCGCCCGCTCAGGTCCCGCAGTGCCTCTGCTACCCGCGGCGGCTGGGACTCTTCGGCCAGCAATGCGGCGCTGTCCATACCGGACAAGCCTGCGCGGTACAAAAGGGCCAGCTCCCAGCATAGGGAGGCCAGTTCTTCTGCGGACAACGGGGCAGATATTCGATTTGCAGATGTGTCCGGCATCGTGACCCTCCCGCAGGCAAAGGAAAACGTGGAAGACTTCCGGCGGACCGAAAGATTTTCTTCCAGGCAGACCGGCCGTCAGTAGGCGTATTTCTGTGTATAATTGCTGCTGTTGGTGACATAGCTCATAATGGATTGGCTGCGGCCTCCGCTGGAGACGAAGGTGGGGTCCATCAGTGTCCAGCTGGTACCGTCAAACACAATCAGACCATCCACCCAGCCGGTTCCGGCGATATAGACATTGATCCATGCGTGGTAAACGGTACCCGCATAACCCACGACCAGCTTACAAGGGATGTTCTGACTGCGGAGCATGGCGGTCATCACTGCGGCGTAGTCGAAACAGATTCCCTTCCGGCTGGCCAGCACACGGTCCAGCCGGGGCAGATAGCCGCTCTGCACGGTAGCGGCCTCCTCGTAGTCGTAGGTAAACTGGTCTACCACAAAGTCAAAGATTTTCTGCACCTTGTCCAAATCTCCGGAGGCGCCGACGGTCAGCTCGGCGGCCTTGGCCACCGTCTGAGGACCGCTGTCGTAGTCCACATACTGGTTGGAGTATAGAAAAGGCAGAAAGTCGTTGCGCAGAACCATATTTACCGTGCAGGCCTGCGCCTGGGCATACTTGGTACCGCTGACATTTTCGAAAACCTTGATCGCATAAGTGCCGTCGCCCTCCGTGAGAGGAAAAGTCTCGTAATTGCCGCCGGAGTTAAGGTTATAGGTATAGGTGATGCCGCCGGACTTTGTGATCTGTACTTTGATGCGCACCTGCTTGCCGCCGGTATACTTCACCATGACATATCCTTCGGCCAGGTTGGAGGCATCCACAGTGGCCTTGTCGTTGGCGTAGACGGTAACGCCCGTCTGGACCGGCTGCTTCACCGGCAGTTCGGCGGCTTTTGCCGTTTTGGAGAGCGATGCGGAGCCAAGCGCCGTAACGGCTCCCGCCATCACGGCCAGAGACAGCCCCAAAAAGGCCAGACGTTTCAATCGAGTATGTTTCATGAAAAAATGTCCCTCCTCCTATCCAGGCGGAATGACGGTTTGTAATGGGAAAAAACTTATACGAGATCCAACTCCCGGATCCGCACGTTTAGCTTGAGGAAACTGCGGCGATGTTGCCGGTAGAAAGCATCCATCGCGCGGTCCATAACCATATTGCTGTCCTCATAGCTGGCGCCCGGAAGCATGACTACATACTGGGCTCCGCTATACCGGGATACCACGTCGCCCTGACGCAGACTACCGGTCAGAGCAGCCAACAACTGATCCATCGTAATGGAGAGAACGTCCAGCGGCGGGATATCCCCATCGGGGAGAGAGACGGTGATCAGGCAGATATGTACGCTGTTGCCGCTGCGCACAGCGCGGCGGGCTTCCAACCGGTAAGCTTCCTTAAAAAAGCCGTATTCGCAGACAAAAGCACCTTTAGGCCGTGCGGCTTCCCGCAGGTCGCCCATGATAACGCCCAAATCGGTTTCCAGTGACTTTTCAGTGGACATCAATTCAGTGTACAGGCTGCGCAGGGCCTCTGACGGGCGGACGCCCAGATTACGGTAGAGCAAATCGGTGGCATTTTCATAGCGGCTGAGGGCGGCGGAATCTCTGCCCATATGTATAAGTGCCCGAATAACCAAGGCGTGCAGGTCCTCGTCCAGAGGGTCCAGATCACTGGCGCGGGAGCAGATGTCGTGCATCTCGTTATAGTACTGGGCATCGTCCAGCAAGCCTGCCAGGGACTTAACCGCCGCCAGATATATGGCGTGATACCGGGCGGAGAGTGTGGTGATCCACATATAACCGGAGAGCTTGGGCAGCAGGTCACCGGCGTACAGGGACAATGCCTGACGGTAGAGCATGATGCGGCGGTCAGGAGCCAGGCCTTGCGCCGCCGCTGCATGGCACAGCCGTTCGAACTGATCAATATCCAGCACGCAGGGCAAGGCCGGGTTCCAGCCATAAGCACCCCGGTGTGCAAGAATAGGATGCGAGGCAGGGCCGAACAGCGGCGCCAGCATGACGCGGATACGATAGAGCAGTGTTTTCAGCGCATTGACCGGATTGGAACTATTTTCTTCAGGCCAGAAAAGCTCAATAAATTCAGACTGAGGGACCAAGCGGTCCTGATGCAGAATCAGGTAGGCCAGTACGCTCCACAGTTTGAGGGAGCGGTTCAAACTGTCGTCCAGCGTAGTTCCGTTTGCCTCCAGAGAAAACTTGCCCAGAAAAGTAACCCGGACGACTCCCATAGGTGAAGTTTTTGCTTTCTGCTTCATCGATGCATCACCGTCCTCTTCCATTCCGGTGGTTCCGGAGTTATCTGCTCAGACTTCGAGCGGGAAGTACCATATACTTTAATAAAAACATTATAGCTTATATTTTTTATATTGAAAAGGTCTTTTCATAAAAATGTAATTTTCTAAACCGGTTTCACGGATAAGAAAGCGGATGCCCTGCTTGCGTTTTTTTGGAAAATGCGGTAAGCTTTAAAAAAACGGACGCGTAAGCGGCCGCATCACTCCCGCTTACGCGGGAGCGGAAACACGGAGGAATGCGTGGTGGAGCGAACGGAGACCCTGACCCGTCCGGAGCTGTTTACGCTGACGGAAGACGGCAGCGCATGGCGCGGCGCCGATCAGATGTGGTATGCCGAGGAAGAAAAGCAAAAGGCGGGCTGCGGCGCTACGGTAGCGGCTCATCTGGCCCGCTATTTGGCCGGAACTCGCCCGGAGTGCCGCGTATTTTACCCCTCCGGCAATCAGACCCGGGCGGAATTTTTGGCCCTTATGAATGAGACGTGGCGGTATATCACGCCGGGGCGGCTGGGCGTGCATACTCTGCGGATGTTCCGGAAGGGACTGACCGCCTTTGCCGCCGACCGGGGTGTGGTTTTGCCTGTGCGGGAACTGGACGTGCCGCCCCTGCTGCGGGTGGCGCGGCCCACCGCCGACCAGTGCGCTGCTTTCCTGCGCACCGCCCTGCGGGCGGATTGCCCGGTGGCTTTCCTGAATTTGTCATCGGGCCGGTGCGAGAAGATGGAACGGTGGCACTGGATGACCATTATCGAAGTGGAGGAGCGGCCGGAAGGTCCTATTTTCTGTACGGTGTTGGACGGTGGCCGGGAGATAAAAGTGGATTTTCGCCTGTGGCTTATCACCACCCGCCTGGGTGGCGGGCTTCTCTATATCCCGCGGGAGGGGACGGCTTGATCCCCTTTCTATGCCGGCACTGGGGCGCGCTGGGTGTTCTGATCCTGGGAATGAGCACGCTGGCCTTCTGCGCCATGGGCGTGGATAAGTGGAAGGCCAGGCGCGGTGCGTGGCGGGTGCCGGAACGGACTCTGTGGTTACTGGCCCTGCTGCTTGGCGGCATGGGAGCATGGCTGGGCATGCGGGTATTCCGCCATAAGACCCTGCACAGGGAATTTCGAGTGGGGTTTTCCCTGCTGGCACTGGCGCAGCTTGCCCTGCTGGCGTGGTGCTCACCGCTGCTTTCCGCCCAGATGCTTAAAATCTTTTCAAATGGCTGAAACTATGTTATACTTGCTCCGCTGTGCCCGTGTGGCGCGAGCTTGAAATTCAAAGGAGAACGTCCATGAACGAACGATATCATGTTGCGATTATCGGCTGCGGAGAAGCCGGTATCTACGCGGCCTATGAGCTCATGCGCCGGAATCCGGGCCTGCGCGTGGTGGTGCTGGAGCAGGGGCGCGACATTTACAGCCGCAGCTGCCCGATTGTGACCAAAAAAGTGAAAGACTGTATTCAGTGCAAAATATGCGGTACCATGTGCGGTTTTGGCGGCGCGGGCGCGTTCTCCGATGGAAAGTTCAATTTTACCACCGCGTTTGGCGGCTGGCTTACCGATTTTATGCCCGCGGCGGAGATCATGGATCTCATCGGCTATGTGGATTCCATCAACGTGGCCCACGGTGCCACCACGGAGTTTTATTCCACGGATACCCCCGCCGCCCGCGCCCTGGAAAAAAAAGCGCTGGAATATGACCTGCATCTCCTGCAGGCCAGGGTAAAGCATCTGGGTACCGAAAACAATCTTCGTATCCTGGAGAATATCTATGAGGACCTGCGCACGATGGGCATTGAGTTCCGATTCCAGACCGCCGTGGCCTCCATCCGCCAGGCCGACGCCGGCTACCGGCTGGAGCTGGAGAACGGCGGCGGAATTTCCTGCGACTGGCTTATTGCCGCCCCCGGGCGCTCCGGCGCGGAGTGGTTTTCCAACCAATGCAAGAAGCTGGGACTGCGCCTCATCAACAACCAGGTGGATATCGGTGTGCGGGTGGAGCTGCCCGCCCTTGTTTTTGAACACATCACCGATGTGGTATACGAGTCCAAACTGGTTTACCGCACCAAGCAGTACGGCGACCAGGTGCGCACCTTCTGCATGAACCCCTACGGGCATGTGGTGGCGGAAAATGTGGAGGGAATCAATACCGTCAACGGCCACTCCTACGCCGACCCGGCCCTCCGCAGTGAGAACACCAACTTTGCTCTGCTGGTATCCAACCGATTTACCCAGCCCTTCGACGAACCTTACCGTTATGGCAAGCACATTGCCTCCCTGTCCAACATGTTGGCAGGCGGCGTGCTCGTTCAGCGCTTTGGTGACCTGGTGAAGGGCGTGCGCACCAATGAACACAGAATGTCCAAATCATTTACGCGTCCCACCCTCACCGCCGCCGTGCCCGGCGACCTCTCTCTGGCTTTGCCCAAGCGGCAGTTGGACGATATCATTGAGATGATCTACCAGCTGGACAAGCTGGCCCCCGGTACTGCCAACTACGACACCCTGCTCTATGGCGCGGAGGTCAAGTTTTATTCTTCCCGGCTGGAGCTGTCCGGTGAACTGGAGACCGCCCTGCCCGGCTTTTTTGCCATCGGTGACGGCGCCGGAATTACCCGCGGGCTGGCTCAGGCCGGCGCTTCCGGCGTCAAAGTGGCTCAGGTCATTTCCAAACGGTTGGATCAGAAAGTCTGACCGGAGGGAAGCGCTTATGCATAAAAGTCACAGACTGCCGGCCTTTTCGGCGGCCTGTGACTTTTTTACACGGGATATTCATTCCTGTATTCAAGAAAATAACGCGCCATATCCAGAAGAAAAGAAAGCATCACAGGAGTTTTGCACATTATCCACAGGTTTGTCCACACATTGTTATGGAAACCTGAGATGTACACTTATTCATTTTTCCGCTGAGGACGGACTGTCAAGAGGGCGGATTGCACAAAAATAGGCGCGGCCCCAAAAGGGGCCCAGTACAGACAGGGGGAAGTATCATGTCAGATCTGATCGCCGCTATCGCTACCCCACCCATACCCTGCGCCATTGGTATCCTGCGGCTGTCCGGACCAGGCGCGGCGGCTGCGGTGGACCAGGTGTTCCGGGCCTTTTCCGGCCGGACCATGACCCAGGCACCGGACCGGGCGCTGGTCTACGGGACTCTGCTGGACCGAGAGGGCGCGCCCATTGACCGGGTACTGGCCACCATCTCCCGCGCACCCCACAGCTATACTGGCGAAGACACCGCAGAGCTTCAGTGCCACGGCGCCCCGGCCGTACTGGCATTGGGCCTGGAGGCCCTGTACGCCGCCGGAGCCCGCCCCGCAAAGCCTGGAGAATTTACCCGGCGGGCTTTTCTCAACGGGAAGCTGGACCTGACGCAGGCGGAGGCGGTGGGCGATTTGCTGGAGGCCCAGACCGATGCCGCCGTCCACACTGCGGCGGGGCAGCTGGCCGGGGGCATCTCCCGCCGGGCCGAAGAGATCTACAGGGAACTGGTGGATTTGTCGGCCCATTTTCACGCCGTGCTGGATTATCCGGACGAGGACATCGACCCGTTCCGGGCCGAGACCCTCTCCAAAGCACTGGAACGGGGGGAAAACGGCCTGTCCGCACTGCTGGATACCTATGAGCGGGGCAGGTTTGTGGCCCGAGGGGTACCCTGTGTGCTGGCGGGCCGGACCAATGCAGGCAAGTCCTCCCTGCTCAACGCCCTGCTGGGCTATCAGCGCGCGATTGTCACCGACATACCCGGCACCACGCGTGACACGGTGGAGGAGACCGTCCGCCTGGACGGCGTGCTGCTTCGGCTCATCGACACCGCCGGCCTGCGGGAAGGCGGCGATGCGGTGGAGCGGTTGGGTATGGAGCGCAGCCGTGCGGCGCTGGATCGGGCGGCGCTGGCCCTGCTGGTACTGGATGGCTCTGTCCCCCTCACGCCGGAGGACAAGATTGCCATGGCAGAGGCCCAACGGGCGGAACGGGTGTTGTGCGTAGTCAATAAGGCCGACCGGGGTACTGTGGTGGACCTGCCGGCCCTGCGCGCCCGTTATCCGGCCCTGTGTCTGGTCAGCGCCCGGACGGGTGCGGGCCTTTCCGACCTGTCCGCCTCCGTGGCGGCTCTGTTTCCCCAGCCCGGCGCGGGCGGCGGGCTGGCCATGCTGACCAACGCCCGGCAGGCCCAGGCCGTCACCCGGGCGCTGGATGCGCTGCGGGAGGCTCACCGTGGCTTTTTGGCCGGGATCACGCCCGACGCCGCTCTCACCGATGTGGAGGAGGCCATGGGGGCTTTGGGAGAGCTGACTGGACGCACAGTCCGGGAGGATGTGGTGGACCGGATCTTTTCCCGCTTCTGTGTGGGAAAATGACCCCGGGCCGCGTTAACGGGGAACTCTTGTATTTCAAAGACCCGTCTGTTATAATATTTATTTATCTGTAAGCACTGATTTACAGGCACACGCACAGCAGCCCGGACCAGGCTGCACCCGAAAGGAGGCAGTATAATTATGAATCAGAAATTATCTCAACTTCTGGCGCCAAGCCTGAAGCTCTACTTTGGATGTCTGATCTGTTTTACCGTTGTCACTGCCTTCTTCAGCCCTCCGCTGGCTCTCGCGGAGGGGCTGGTGGTGATTATTCTGGCAGCCTATCTGCGCAGCAGCAACGCCCGCCGCAAGCAGGAGATGCTGCAATATATCGAAACCGTTACCGGCACAATGGATCTGGCCACAAAAGATACGCTGCTCAACGCACCGCTGCCCATGGTCATTTTTCATCCGGACACCAACGAGGTGATCTGGAGTAACGAGCAGTTCCTCCGCATGACCGGTGAGCGGGAACATCTGTTTGACACCAGCCTTGCCACCGCTGTGCCGGACTTTGATACCCGCTGGCTCATGGAGGGCAAAACCGAGTACCCCGGAGAGGTCAAGGTGAAAGACCGGCGTTTCCTGGTATTTGGCAGCCTGGTTCACACCGACACCAGGGGGGGACACTCCACACTCGCCACCACCTATTGGGTGGATATAACCGAATATTCCTCCGTGAAGGAGGAGTTTTTCGAGTCCCGGCCCGTGGTGGCCATCCTGCTGCTGGACAACTACGAAGATGCGGTGAAGGGGGGCGACGAGGCCGCCCGCACAGCCGCGCTCAGCCAGGTCAACCAGATGCTGTCCCAGTGGGTGGAGCCGACCGGCGGCCTGTTTCTCCGGTATGACCGGGACCGGTATTTGTTCCTTTTTGAAGAGCGCTATCTGGAGAAGTTCCGCGGCGGAAAATTCTCCATATTGGATGAGGTACATGCCATTACAGGACCCACGGGCGTGGGGATCACACTGTCCATCGGCGTGGGCCGGGAGGCACCGTCTTTCAAAGGACTGTTTGAATATGCCTCCCTATCCATTGAAATGGCCCTCTCCCGGGGCGGGGACCAGGCCGTAGTGAAAAATGAATACAACTTTGAATTTTACGGTGGCCGCAGCAAAGAAATGGAAAAGCGCACCAAGGTGAAGAGCAGGGTCATGGCCAATACGCTGGGCGAACTGGTGGCGGACTCCTCCAGGGTGTATGTGATGGGGCATAAATTTCCAGATCTGGATTCCATCGGTGCGGCCACCGGCATCTGCGCACTGGCGCGGAAACGTGGTGTGGCGGTGAAAATTGTCCGCGCGCCGGGCGAAAACCCGGCCTCCGGAATGGTTGAGCTGCTGAGTCAGAGCCCGGAATACCGGGATGTGTTTCTCTCTGAACAGGACGCGTTGCTGGAGGCAGACCCTAGGACCCTTCTGGTGGTGGTGGATACCAACCGGCCCGAGCAGGTCCAGTCGCAGGACCTGCTGGAGTGCTGTACACGCGTGGCTGTGATCGACCATCACCGCCGGGCCGCCTCCTACATCGCGGACGCGGCTCTCAATTTTCACGAACCTTATGCCTCCTCCGCCAGCGAATTGGTCACCGAGCTGCTGCAATATGTGATGGAACCTGCCGATTTGCTGAGAATTGAAGCTGAGGCCCTGCTGGCGGGCATTGTGCTGGACACCAAGAATTTTACTATGCGCACCGGCAGCCGTACCTTTGAAGCAGCCGCTTTCCTGCGCCGCTCCGGCGCGGATACCGGTGACGTGCGTAAGCTGTTTCAAAACGATCTGACGGGAACCATTGCCCGCTATGATATTATTCAAAATGCCAAAATGTACCACGAGGATATTGCCGTGGCGGTGGTAGACCACACCGTGGGGCGCATTACTGCCGCGCAGGCAGCGGACGAACTGCTGAACATCTCCGGTATCGACACCTCCTTTGTCCTGTTTCCGGACGGGGACCGCGTCATTATCTCCGCGCGGAGTATGGGAGACACCAACGTGCAGGTCATTTTGGAGGCACTGGGCGGCGGCGGAAACGCCGCCACCGCGGGTGCGCAGGTGGCGGGCCAGTCTCTTGCGCAGGTGTCTCAGGAACTGCTGCAGGCCATTGACCAGTATTTCGAGGACGAATGAGCCATACCCCGGCCCGCTCTGCGGGCTGGACCACAAGAAAGGATGAACCGACCGTGAAAGTGATTTTACAGAAGGATGTAAGAGGTCAGGGCAAGAAGGGCCAACTGATGGAAGTGTCCGACGGCTATGCCCGCAACTACCTGCTTCCCCGCAAGCTGGCCGTGGAAGCCAACGCCGATAACGTGAACCGGATGAAACTGGAGGAGAAGGCACGTAAGGCCCGCGAAGCCGCGGAAAAGGCCGAGGCGGAGAAAACCGCCGAGCAGCTCAAGACCAGTGTGGTAAAGCTGACTGCCAAGGCGGGTACTGGTGGGCGTCTATTTGGCGCGGTGACCACCAAGGAGATCTCCGAAGGGCTGAAAGCCCAGTTCGGGCTGGATGTGGCCAAGACCAAGATGGTACAGGACGAACCAATCAAAGCGTTCGGCACCTATCAGATCAAGTGTAAACTGGGGTATGAAGTGACGGGCACCGTCTATGTAGTGGTGTCCGAGGCGAAATAGAAAAGAAGCGCGGAGCTAGGGAGCCGGTGCACAGGTGAAGCGGGCGGCAAGACCTAAACCGGGTACGGATGACATTCAGGGAGGCGATTAGCATGGAAGAAGAACTTCTGATCCGGCAGATGCCGCACAGTGTAGAGGCGGAGCAGGCGGTTATCGGTTCCGTGCTTATCGATGCACGGTGTGTACCGGAGGTGGTGGAGAACCTGCATCCGGAGGACTTCTACCTCCGGCAGAACCGGGAAATCTTCGAGACGATCTACACCATGTTCAACTTCTCCGAGACGATTGACCCGGTCACCGTACTGGAGGGCCTGCGCCAGAATGGGGTTTACGACGAAAATAACTCCCGGAATTACATTCTTCAGCTTATGGAAGTGACTCCCACCGCCGCTAATGTGGGAGAATATATCCAGATCGTCAAAGACAAGTCCCTCCTGCGGCGGGTGGCTGAGGCCGCTGCGGATCTCACCGGCATGATCCAGGAGGGTACCGGTACCGCCCAAGAGGTGCTGGACGCGGCCGAACAGCGCATTTATGCCATCCGGCAGGGCAGGGCTGCCCAGGGACTGACCCCCATCTCCACGGTGGTTCTGTCCGTACTGGACCGGTTGGAGGAGTTGTCCCAGAACAGCGCGGCTGTTCCCGGCCTCTCCACCGGCCTGCCTGACCTGGATGCCGCCATCTCCGGGCTAAACGACTCGGACCTGATTCTGCTGGCCGCCCGCCCTGGCATGGGCAAGACCTCCATGGCACTCAATATTCTGCTCCACGCGGGGAAATTTTCCGGAAAAACGGCGGTTTTTTTCTCGTTGGAGATGAGCCGGGAACAGCTGGCCATGCGCCTGATTTCCAACGAAGCGTTTGTGGACAATCAGAAGCTGGTCACCGGAAAACTCAGCGATGACGACTGGGACAAGATCGCTCTGGCAGCCGCCTCACTGGGTAAAACGCATATTCTCATCGACGACAACCCCGCCCTCTCGGTGGCGGATATGAACGCCAAGTGCCGCCGGGTGGAAAATCTGGGGCTTGTTATCATTGATTACCTACAGCTCATGCAATCGGCCGGCGGCAAGAATCGCTACGCCGGAGAAAACCGCCAACAGGCGGTTTCCGACATTTCCCGCGCCATGAAGATCATGGCCAAGGAACTGAACGTGCCTGTCCTCTGCCTGTCCCAGCTTTCCCGCGCGCCGGAGGGCCGCTCTGACAAGCGCCCTATGTTGTCCGACCTGCGGGAATCCGGCGCCATTGAACAGGATGCCGACATCGTCATGTTCCTGTATCGGGACGACTATTATAATGAGGACTCGGAAAACCGTAATATCGCGGAGTGTATCGTGGCCAAGAACCGCCACGGAGAGACCCGGAAGATTGAACTGCAGTGGCTGCCCGCCTATACCACCTTTTCTTCTCTGGATCGCACCCATGAGGAATCCTGACACGCACCGGGAGGACTTTTTATGCTGGACGCCCTGATGGCGCTGACAAGGGAATACGGGATGCTGCCCCAGGGAGGGACAGTGCTGTGCGCGGTGTCCGGTGGCGCGGATTCTATGTGTCTGCTGCATCGGCTGCTGGCCCTGTCCAGCGACGGGGGGTTCACCGTGGCCGCCGCCCATTACGACCATTGCTTACGGGGCGAGGAGTCGGCACGGGACGCCAACTTTGTCCGTGCCATGTGCGGGAAGTGGGGGGTGCCGCTGACTGTGGGCTCCGGCGACGTGGCCGGCGAGGCCGTCCGGCGGAAGCAAGGTGTGGAAGAGACGGCGCGCCGGCTGCGCTACACTTTTTTACGCCGGACCGCTGCACGGGTGGGCGCCGAACGTATCGCTACCGCCCATACCGCAGATGACAACGCCGAGACTCTGCTGCTGCACTTAGTCCGAGGGACGGGTCTTCAGGGACTCGGCGGCATCGCGCCCCGCCGGGGCGGCCTGATCCGCCCTCTTCTCACCACTACCCGGGCGGAGATTGAGCAATATCTGGTGGAGCATCACATCCCCCATGTGGAGGACAGCACCAACGCAAACCAGGCCTACACCCGCAACCGGCTGCGCCATCAGGTGCTCCCGGTGCTCCGGGCACTTAATCCACGCTTTGTGGAAGATACGGCGGCGGCCATGGCCCGTTTACGGGCCGACAATGATTGCCTGAATGCCAGAGCCGCCCAGACGGTTCTCCCCGCCCGGGAGACGGAGGCGGGTCTGTTTTTCCCAGCCGCGCGCATTGCCCGGGAACCCGACCCGGTGGCCGCGCGGGCGGCCCGCATCCTGCTGGCCCGGGCGGGCGACGGCTCCGGCAAATGCTCCGCCGCCCATCTCACCGCGTTGGTGGCGCTGTGCCGGAGCGGGGACCCCTCCGCGTCTCTGTCCCTGCCAGGCGGCATTACGGCCCGCCGGTCCTATGACCTCCTGTGGCTTGCCCGGGAGAAATTACCCGCGCCGTTTGCCCCCGTGTCGCTTTGTACCGACGGCATCACGGAACCGGCTGGGACCGGTTGGCTTATTTTATGCCACCCCGCCGTTTGCCCCCCGTCTTCTCCCAAGCGGGATCGTTTTTTTCTGGCCGGCAGTGCCATGGAACACGGCGTCACGGTGCGCCCCCGGCAGAGCGGAGATGTTTTGCGTCTGCCCGGCCGCAGAACCAAGACGCTTAAAAAGCTGCTGGTGGAGGAGAAAGTGCCTAGGTGGGTTCGGGACCGGCTTCCCGTGCTGGCCGGTGCGTCAGGCGTGCTGGCTGTGGCCGGTATTGGCCCAGCGGAGGGGGCTCTGGCCAGGCCCGGCGAGGCGGCTTTCGAGCTTGCTTTTGTCCAGAAAGAAAAATAAAAGGATGGAATTTTTATGTTAGAGCAAGATATTGACCATATTCTGTTTTCCGAGGAGACACTACATCAGCGGGTGGTGGAGATGGCGGCACAAATTGACCGGGATTACGCCGGGAAGGAACCGCTGCTGGTCAGCGTACTGCGGGGGTCCTTTATCTTCATGGCAGATCTGACCCGTTGCATCACCCTGCCCTGCACGGTGGATTTTATGGCGGTTTCCTCATATGGTACAAGAACCAAGTCCTCGGGCCAGGTGAAAATGATCAAGGACCTGACCGAGAGCGCGGAGGGGAAAGACATCCTGGTGGTGGAGGATATCCTGGACAGTGGCAATACCCTCAGCTATCTGCTCGAACTTTTGAAAGCCCGCAAGCCGGCCTCTATCCGGCTGTGTACTCTGTTGGATAAGCCCTCCCGCCGCACCAAGCCGGTCACTGCCGATTACAGCGGCTTTTCCATTCCGGACGAGTTTGTGGTGGGTTACGGGCTGGATTATGGAGAAAAGTACCGCAACCTGCCCTATATCGGCGTTTTAAAGCGCCGGGTTTATGAGGAAGATATGATTAAGGATTGAGCCGAGTGTGGACACTATGGCCCCAATCGTAACGTAAAGGATGTGGTCCAGTTTTGAAAAAGTTCAGCATGCGGGACATCGCGTTTTATAGCCTCATTCTGCTCATTTTACTGGGAACCCTGTATACTTTGCAGAATATGAACCGGACCACGGAACCCAGCTATGCGGAGATCCGGCGCCTGCTGGAGCAGCAGCAGGTGGAGAGCCTGAAGGTGGACGACAGCAATACCCTTACGCTCACCCTGAAGCAGGCACAGGACGGACAGGATACGGTGACCTATAATCTCTACTCCTTCCAGCTGTTCTATGACGACTTTAACGACCTGATTGTGCATCAGTGGCAGGCGGGCATTATCAGTGACTATGACTACCCGGATGACCCAACCCCACCCACGTGGACCACCTACCTGCCCTATATCGCCATCGGCGCACTGTTTCTGCTCATGTGGTATTTTCTGTTCCTGCGGCAAAGTGCCGGCGGCGTGGGCGGTGACAAGACCGCCCGGTTCAGCCACGCAAGGACCCGGACGCTGGAAGATCAGGGCGACAAAAAGGTTACATTTGAGGATGTGGCGGGAGCCGAGGAGGAAAAAGAGGAGCTGCGAGAGATTGTGGAATTCCTCCGGGACCCCAAGCGCTATGTGAAGCTGGGTGCCCGCATTCCCAAAGGCGTACTGCTGGTGGGCCCGCCGGGTACCGGCAAGACGCTGCTGGCCCGCGCCGTAGCCGGTGAGGCTGGGGTCCATTTTCTGTCCATCTCCGGCTCCGACTTTGTGGAGCTTTATGTGGGCGTGGGTGCCTCCCGCGTTCGCGATCTGTTTGATCAGGCCAAGAAGGAGTCACCTGCCATCGTATTTATCGACGAGATCGACGCGGTGGGCCGTCAGCGCGGAGCCGGTTTGGGCGGTGGGCATGACGAACGGGAACAGACCCTGAACCAACTGCTGGTGGAAATGGACGGCTTTGCCGCCAACGAGGGGGTCATCGTCATGGCCGCCACCAACCGGCAGGATATTCTGGACCCCGCTCTGCTGCGGCCCGGCCGATTCGACCGGCAGGTCTACGTGGGCCTGCCCGACATCAAAGGCCGCGCCGCCATTTTGAAAGTACACAGCCGCCACAAGCCGCTGGGGGACGACGTGGATCTCAACACGTTGGCCCGCGCCACCGGCGGCTTTACGGGAGCTGATTTGGAAAACCTGATGAACGAGGCCGCCCTGCTGGCCGCCCGCACCGGCCATGCGTTTATCACGATGGCGGACCTCCATGAAGCGATGCTGAAGGTCATTGCCGGACCGGAGAAAAAGAGCCGGGTGGTAACACCTTACGCCAGAAAACTTACCGCCTTCCACGAGGCCGGTCACGCCATTGTCACCCATACGCTGGATACCCCCGACCCCGTCCATCAGATCACCATTATCCCCCGCGGCCCCGCCGGAGGCATGACCATCTCCCTGCCCCGGGAGGACAAAAGCTATCAGTCCCGCAAAGAGCTGCAGGAGCGTATTACCGTCTGCCTGGGCGGCCGGGTGGCGGAGCAACTGGTGCTGGGCGACGTGTCCACCGGTGCGTCCAACGACCTGGAACGGGCTTCCGCCATCGCCCGCAGTATGGTTACCAAGTACGGCATGAGCGAGAAGCTGGGTACGGTCGTCTACGACACCGGGCACGACGAGGTGTTCATCGGACGCAGCATGGCCCAGACCCGCACCTATTCGGAAGAGGTGGCCGGCCTCATTGACGAGGAGATCAAGGCCATTATCGACCGGTCCTACGCCAAGTGTGAGGAGATTCTGGGCGCGCACCGGGCACAGCTGGACTTGACCGCTGCCTATTTGCTGGAGTTTGAGACCATGGATGCCGCCACGTTCGAGCAGGTGTTCACTCAGCCGGAGGTCCTGCGGGACGCCATGAAAGACCTGATCACTGACGTGCTGCCGGAAATAAAGAAATAGGGTCCATGGCTATTGGAAAAAAGAGAGCAAAATCGGCCCCGCGCACGAAATACTCCGTGCGCGGGGCCGGTTTTTATCGTTTGAAGAAATTAGAAAAACGGGTTAAAGCTTTTCCACAACCTGCTGCTCCAGATAGTCGTCATAGGATGTCTGCCGGTCGATAAGGGTTCCGCCGGCGGTAAAGTCAAAAATGCGGTTGGCCACCGTCTGCACCAACTGGTGGTCGTGGGAGGAAAACAGAACATTGCACTTTACTTCGGAAAGACCGTTGTTGACGGCGGTGATGGACTCCAGGTCCAAGTGGTTGGTAGGCTGGTCCAGCAGCAGCACATTGGCGCCGGAGAGCATCATGCGGGAGAGCATGCAGCGGACCTTCTCGCCACCGGAGAGCACCTTTACCTGCTTGTGGATGTCGTCGCCGGAAAAGAGCATCCGGCCCAGAAAGCCCCGCAGATAACTTTCGTGCTTGTCCTCGGAGAACTGGCGCAGCCAATCCAGCAGGCTGTCATTGTTGCCCTTAAAGAACGGAGTGTTATCCTTGGGGAAATAGGAGAAGGTGGCGGTCTGGCCCCACTTCACAGTACCTTCGTCCGGTTCCAGTTCCCCGGTCAGGATTTTGAACAGCACGGTATGGGCGTTTTCATTTTCCCCCACAAAGGCAATTTTGTCCCCGTGGTTCACAGTAAAGGAGACCTTATCCAATATCTTCACACCGTCGATCGTTTTGGAAACGTCGGTGACGAACAGAATGTCCTTGCCCACCTCCCGGTCGGGCGAAAAACCCACCCACGGATAGCGGCGGGAGGAGGCGGGCAGTTCCTCCACCGTGAGCTTATCCAGCAGCTTTCGGCGGGAGGTAGCCTGCTTGGACTTGGACTTGTTGGCGGAAAAGCGGGAGATAAAGTCCTGCAGCTCCTTGATCTTTTCCTCATTTTTCTTGTTCTGGTTCTTAATCAGGTTCTGCATCAGCTGCGAGGACTCGTACCAGAAGTCGTAGTTACCCACATACATTTTAATCTTACCGTAGTCGATGTCCACGATATGGGTGCAGATGGTGTTGAGGAAGTGGCGGTCATGAGAAACCACGATCACGGTTCCCGGAAAATCCAGCAGGAAATCCTCCAGCCAGTTGATGGCCTCGATGTCCAGGTTGTTGGTAGGTTCGTCCAGCATGAGAATATCGGGATTGCCGAACAGTGCCTGGGCCAGCAAAACTTTCACCTTCAGGCGGCCGTCCAGGTTAGCCATCAGGTCGCCGTGGAGATCCACCGCCACGCCCAGACCCTGCAGAATGCGGGAGGCGTCGGACTCAGCCTCCCAGCCTCCCAGCTCGGCGTACTCCTCCTCCAGCTCACAGGCGTGGATGCCGTCTTCATCGGTCATCTCATCCTTGGCGTAGAGGGCGTCCTTTTCCTTACCGATATCATACAGGCGCGGATTACCCATGATAACAGTGGCCATGACGGAAAATGCGTTGTAGGCGTTCTGGTCCTGCTTCAGAACCGACATGCGGGTCCGGGGCAGGATGGCGACTTCGCCGCTGGTGGGCTCCAGTTGGCCGGACAGGATTTTCAGAAAGGTGGATTTACCCGCGCCATTGGCACCGATAATGCCGTAACAGTTGCCCTGGGTAAACTGCAGGTCCACATGGGAAAAAAGTGGGGCGCCGCTGTATTGCAGGCTGAGATCGGAAACAGTGATCATGTTGTTCTCCTTATAGACTAAATCACACGGCGGAATCCCGCCGTAAAAAGGAGAGCGCCATTGCCCGCTGTGCAATGACGCGCTCGAGCTCCTTACTTGCCGCCCTTGAGGGCCTTCATGCGTTCGCTGTGTTCCAGGATGCGCTTGCGCAGACGCAGGTTCTGGGGAGTGACCTCCAGAAGTTCGTCGTCGCCCAGAAATTCCAGACACTGCTCCAGGGACATCTGGCGGGGCGGAATCAGGCGCAGGGCATCGTCGCTGCCGGAGGCTCGGGTGTTGGTAAGCTGCTTTTTCTTGCAGACATTTACCGAAATGTCCTCGCTTTTTGGAGTCTCCCCCACGATCATGCCCGCATACACGGGCACACCTGCCCCAATGAAGAGGACGCCCCGCTCCTGGGCGTTGTACAGGCCGTAAGTGATGGACTCGCCGGTCTCGAAGGACACCAAGCTGCCGCTGCTGCGGCGGGCGATCTCGCCCTTCGCGGGGGCGTATTTCTCAAAGACGGAGGCCATGATGCCCTCGCCCCGGGTGTCGGTCAGAAATTCGTTGCGGTAACCAAACAGGCCTCGGGACGGAACCAGAAATTCCACCTTCATGCGGTTACCCACGGGGGTCATCTCCAGCATGTCGCCCTTGCGGTTCCCCATCTTTTCAATAACGGCGCCCACGCAGTCGGCTGGCACGTCCACCACCAGACGTTCCAGGGGCTCACACTTCTTGCCGTCGATCTCTTTATACAGCACCCGTGGAGGCGAGACCTGAAATTCATAGCCCTCTCTGCGCATCGTCTCAATCAGGATAGACAGGGACATCTCTCCCCGGCCGGCCACGTTGAAAGAATCCGTGTTGGCAGTCTCGTTCACCCGAAGAGATACGTCTTTCAGTGTCTCGCGGGTCAGGCGGTCGCGCAGATTTCGGGAGGTGACATACTTCCCTTCCCTTCCGGCAAAGGGAGAATCGTTCACGGAGAAGGTCATCTCGATAGTGGGAGAGGAAATCTTGACAAACTCAATGGGCTCCACCGCCTGAGGAGAGCAGATGGTATCACCGATGGTGATGTCGCCGATACCGCTCATGGCGATGATATTGCCGCCGGTGGCCTCCGTGCAGGGGACCTTGCTCAGACCATCGAACTGATACAGGGAAACCGCCTTGGCCTTTTTGCCGGGGCTGTCCGGGTCGTGGTAGTTACATACCTCGATCTCCTGATTCTGCTTGATGGTACCTCGCTCAATGCGGCCGATGGCGATGCGTCCCACGAACTCATTATAATCAATAGCGGAAACCAGCATCTGAAAGGGGGCGTCGTTGTCGGATTCCGGCGCGGGAATATAGTTTAGGATGGTCTCGAACAGAGGAATCAAGTCCTTGCCGGGTTCATCGGGCGAATAGGAGGCCGTACCCTGCCGGCCGGAGCAGAACAGAGTGGGAGAGTCGAACTGTTCCTCGGTGGCGTTCAGGTCCATCAGCAGCTCCAGCACCTCGTCACAAACCTCGTGGATGCGCTGATCGGGCCGGTCGATCTTGTTAATGACCACAATGACCCGGTGACCCAAATCCAGCGCCTTGCTCAGAACAAAGCGGGTCTGGGGCATGGGGCCCTCCGCCGCGTCCACCAGAAGGATGACGCCGTTGACCATTTTGAGGATACGTTCCACCTC
Source organism: Intestinimonas sp. (assembly GCA_022653075.1). GTDB lineage: Bacteria > Bacillota > Clostridia > Oscillospirales > Oscillospiraceae > Intestinimonas. Next base: position 8,084 of record JALCSB010000011.1, on the reverse strand, counting down.
GCCGCCGAAGTCGGCGTGGCCCGGGGTGTCAACGATGTTGATTTTTACACCCTTATAGTGGACGGCGGTGTTCTTGGCAAGGATGGTGATGCCGCGCTCGCGCTCCAGGTCGTTGGAATCCATGACCCGGTCCACTGTGGCCTGGTTTTCCCGGTAGACGCCGCCCTGTTTAAGCATTTCGTCCACCAGGGTGGTTTTGCCGTGGTCGACGTGAGCAATAATGGCAATATTTCTCAATTCGGTATTCTGCAAAATCAGGCACCTCTTACTTTCTGTGCTTTGCTGAATTATTTTTAGACTCGACCATATATTATACATCGGCGCGAAAGAAAGCGCAACTTTTTTCAAGAAAAAAGCAAAGATAGTACAGAAATTTCGTCTTTTTGGCCAGCGCACAGGTTGACAGAGGAACTGTCATCGGTTAAAATACGAAAAGCGCGGTGTAGGTTGTGTGATGTCTGTAGTGTAACAAGATATAAACATCCACCGCCCCCTCCAAAAGGCGGCCCTTTGCCGTGTGCTAATTTTATACCGATTTACCCACGTAGCTCAGTTGGATAGAGCGACCGCCTCCTAAGCGGTAGGCCGGAGGTTCGAATCCTCTCGTGGGTGCCAAAAACGCCGTAAACAGTTGTTTACGGCGTTTTTTCATAATTCCGTAGGATACAAAATAGCAAACAAAATACAGACAGGTACCAGAGCATCTATGTCCGATATCCGTCATAGATTATTTTATTTCCTGCTCCAATGCGTCAAATTCCGGCGTGGAGAAAAATTCGCCTAAAGTAATTTCAAATCCGTCACAGAGTTTTTTAATGTTTAGAATTCCTGGATTTTTACTTTCACCATTTAATATGCTCTTTACTGTACCTTGGGGAACAGCCGATAAATTACTTATGCCATTAGGCGTAAGACCCTTCTCTTTACAGAGCTGCCTTATCCTGAACGCTACCGCTTGCTGAGTATTCATATCCGTCCTCCTTAGTGATATATCGTCTTAATGATATGTCACCAAGGGAAAACATATTAGTGATACTTCACTAACGCCAAATTTTGTGTTATAGTAGTGATAAATCACTAACCGGAGATAGATATGAACAGAAAAATATGTTGTGCACTGATTGGACAAAGACCAATGCGGTTTCGGTTCGGATGGGATGAAGAGGATATAGATTGTATAAGGCTCAAATTGGTTTTGCTGCAGCAGATTCAAAAGCTTCGAAGCAGTGGCGTAGCTCAATTTATGACCGCCTGCGATCCCGGCGTAGGACTCTGGTGCGGCGAGATAATAAACGCCCTGCGTAACTGCAATGATGATCTTCAGTTATACTGTGCCTTACCTTATGAAGAACAAGCAACCAAGTGGGCACCGTATTTACGGAAACGGTACTTTGAACTGCTTGAAAAATGCACCTATGTCAGCGCGGTCTCCCTGCACAAAACCCATTCTTCCCAACTTAACGCCTACAAGTACATAATTAACCAGTCTGACGTGATTCTTGCCGTTTACGATCCCGCTTCTGTCCGCGGCGACGATGTGGATAAGGCCATGGAGTATGCGCGGGACAAAACGCGCCCGGTGATTTTCATTCACCCGGACACATTTAAAATTACCTATCCATGACGCAAGAATATATTGCAGGCAGCGCAAATGAAATTTGCGGGCCGGCGGAACCATACGGGACTGATCAGCCAAAAAAACGGAGCCGACCGATGCGTTTCGGCTGGCTCCGTTTTTTAAACCATGACGTATTCCGACGGCTGCACCGTCACAGGTTCATAAGGTCGGGCTGGAAAATGCGGGGGTCCATGAGGGGAATTGCTCCGCCGCACAGGTCAACGACAGGCTGAAACTCCATCTGGTCCAGAATCTGTGTCTGGAGATCGATCCCGGGGGCGATTTCCGTGAGATGAAGCCCATCCGGCCGCAGATCAAATACGCACCGTTCGGTGATGTACTTGATCGGCTGTCCGGTCAATATGGCCCTGTCGCCGCTGAAAGTAACCTGCTCCACCCGACGGATAAATTTTTTCTGCCTGCCCTCCTGGTCGATGATCACCTTTCCATTCTCCACCCGCACTTTTAGGCCGCCGGCGGTGAAGGTGCCGCAAAAAATCACTTTCCCCGAATTTTGGGTAATATTGATAAAGCCGCCGCAGCCTGCGATCCGCGGCCCAAACCGGCTGACGTTGATGTTACCGCGCTCGTCGCACTCCGCCAAACCCAAATAGGCCAGATCGAGGCCGCCCCCGTCGTAAAAATCGAACTGATAGCCCTGATCCACGACTGCGTCGGCGTTGACCGCCGATCCAAAGCGGGAACCTCCTTGGGGGATGCCGCCGACGGGGCCGCCTTCCACCGTAAGGGTCATCCGGTCGCCAATCCCCTCCTCGGAGGCTACGGACGCCACATATTCCGGCACGCCCACACCGAGGTTGACCACTACGTCCTGCTCCAACTCAAACGCGCCGCGGCGGCCGATTACTTTTTTTGCGCTGAGGGGAAGAACGGCGGCGGTCACATCGGGAGCCCGGCGTTCTCCGGACAGGGCCGGGTTATAGGCGCAGTCCAGGGACTGTTGATGGTCCTCTGCATCCGCCACCACCACGTAGTCCACATATATGCCCGGAATCTTAACCAGGCGGGGGTCCAGAGTGCCGGCCCGCACCACGGATTCCACCTGGACAACCACGATGCCGCCGCTGTTTTTGACTGCCTGGGCCACTGAAGTGGCCTCCAGGGGGGCGATTTCCTTTTCCAGAGTCACGTTGCCCCGTTCATCGGCGTAAGAACCCCGCAGGAAGGCGACGTGAATGGGGAAGGCGGGATAAAAAAGATAGTCTTTCCCCTTGATCGTAATGCGTTCCACGATATCCTCATGGGTGACGTCGTTGACCTTTCCTCCGCCGTTAAAAGGATCAATGAAGGTATCCAGTCCCACGGAGGTAATGGTGCCCGGCTTGTGAGCGGCGATATCCCGGAATAGATGGCACAGGGCCCCCTGCGAGACATTGTAGGCCTCCATCTCATTCCGGAGCGCCATCGCCGCCAGGGCCGGGACAGTGGCCCAGTGGCCGGCGATAAAGCGCTTTAGCAGCCCTCTGTGGGCGTAGTGTTCGGCGCCTCTGCCGTCCCGGTTTCCCTGGGAGCCGGCGTAGATGTAAGTGATGTCTTTGGGATGTCCGGTCTCCAGAAAGCGTTTTTCCAGCGCCTTGTTGAGCGCCTCGGGGATACAACTGGCCACAAAGCCACTGGTGGTAAATGTGTCGCCGTCCTTGACCAGCATGGCCGCCTTCTCGGCGGTGATCAGTTTTACCTTACTCATAACGCGCCCCCATTACAGCAACTCAGCCAGACTTTGGAGCCTGGTTCTGGCCTGTTCGAAGGAGGTGGCCCCCTGATCCACTTCGATCATAAGGTTGCGAACTCCCTTCTTCTCCAATTCGTCAAAATAGATGGGATAGTCCCATTCCTCGGGATCACAGAACTTCATCATGGCCGCGATCACGGCGTCGGCTCCGGTTTTCTGGGCCATTTCAATAAGCATTTTACCCCGCAGTTTCTTGGTGTCGGTGGCCACGGAGCAGCCGTACATCCGCTGCCAGACCCTGGCCAGCCGATAGAGCGGCGCCTCGTTGCCCTCCTGCACATCCACCCGCAGTTGGCGGGACTCCTGAGCCAGATCATCGTCCACAATGGCCAGCTTCAGTTCGTCAAAGAGTTCCAGCAAACCGTCAGGTTCCAACAGGATTCCGCTGACCACGACCCTTTTGCCGGACCAGGGCTGAAGAGGCTGAGCCGTCAGTGCGCCGATAAGCTCCCGGACCAGAGCGGTGTGCCGGGACTTCTCCATGAACTGCCGGGCTTTAAATACCGCATGGCGGCTGACCGCCCCCACGAACTGAGGGTAATCGGCGGCCAACCGGACAAACTCCCGCAGAGCGGCCCGGTTCTCGTTGTAGACGCGAATAGAATTCTCCAGCGCGGCATTGGAGATTTTGACGCCCGTGATTTCCTCCAGCCTGCTTTGCAGCCGGGTGTACTCCTCCACCAGGAACCGGTTGGCGGACTCCAGGCCGCGGTTTTGGGGGTGGGTAAACACCAGCACGGGAGAAGTGCCCTTCCACTTCTGGCTCATGCATTTCAGGGTATCGCAGGGTACGGAGAAAACCACGGCCGCCAGATCGTTAAAAGCGCCCTGGCACTCCAGCTCCATGACCTGCTGCATGACGGAACAGGCGAAGGGGGGCAGGTAGGTGCGCGCCTGATTAATGGACTGGTTGCCGCCCCAGAGGCCCACCGGCAGATAGCCGGTGGCGTGAACCAGTTCTTCCGGGGCGTAGATGGGCATGATTCCAATGGCACCCTTACCGGTTTCCGACCGATAGTCGGCCACGGCCTGCCGGGGATTTGCCGCGATTTCCTTGAACTGTGCAAGAATGGTTTCCACGTTGCGCATTTGTGTTGCCTCCCTTTCTCTCAGGACTCAGTCCCAGTGGACTGTTCCATCATTTCAGACAAGGTCTGAACTCTGGTATCGTATTGGGCGGGTGCGAAGTTCCGGGGGTCCGTCTGGTCTCCGTCAAAGCTGACGTAAGGCAGGCCATTTTTCTCCTGAATCAGCTCCGCCGTCTCCACATTCAAAAAGCTCATGAGCTTACAGCTGCGGTTCAGATGATACACCACGCCATCGCACTGGCCGTTTTCCATAATGTTCAGCAGGGTACTCACTTTGTTTTCCAGACAGGTATTAATATAGGTACGGGTATAGGCTTCCGCCATGGAGTGAAGAGACTCGTCGTCGGCGTCGTAGCTCAGGTCCCACATGTTGGGATAGGCCGAGCCGGTCATGATGGTTCCCTGAGCCTTGAGTGTCTTAAAAGTCTGACCCAGGTAGGGCCACACCGCGATTCCCTCCCAGGTGATGCGGTTTTTCTCCGCGCCCTTGAACGCGAATTGGCCCTTCTTTAGCTTTTCCTCCAGCTCATCGGCAAATTTTTTAAACGTAATTTCCGCATAGTCCCGGCTGCGGGCGCACACGACCAGGGCCATATAGTTGAAGAGGTCAAAACCGTTCAGCGGACTTGGTTTGTAGCGGCTCATGGCGGCGATCCGGTTCCACTGGGCAATGGAGCGCTGGGTCTGGTGGCGTACCTCCCTGAATTTGTTGTAGTCAAAGGGCCGGCCGCAGATGACCTCCAGCTGGGAAATCGCGTGGCGGAACTCGTCCGCGATGTACTCCTTGGCATACTCGGGGACCGGCATGGTGTGGTTAAAGGGGACATCAATGACAATGCAGGGGATGTTCAGCTCGACCGCAAGGTTTTCATACCATTTCAGCAGGGTGTTGCAGATGTTATTGCAGGTGATGATAAGGTCGGGCAGCGGGATTCGGGCCGCCGGAGATTTGGCCAGAGCCTCGGGCGTCTGACCCGTTAGGGCCTCCTCCTTTAGAAGTTCCATATAGCCGATATTTACCCGCCCATAGGAGCAGCAGTCCACGGAATAGCCGTGACGGTCAGCTACCTCTAACATATCCAGCGCGCCCTTTCGGGCACCGATGCCGGCGGCGTGGGTTTCCGGATAGACCATGGCGATGTCCATGGCCACACATAGCTCCGGGGGTGCTACGGATGCGGACCAACACACCAGCTTTCCCTGGGCCTTCGCCTCCCGTGCTTCCTCGTCCAGCTTGGCCTGGTAATAGGCCAGCAGTTCTTTTGCGGACTTACCAGTTGTGCTAATCATGTAAACTCCTTCTTTCACATTCAGACTCGGTTTCCCTCTTTCGATCTGTTCCGGTTGTCTTGCCTGCGCCACGTTCTTACCCGGTCTCATCTCCCCGCTCCCGCCGGGCGTCGTCCCAGGCATACAGGGCCGCGCCCAGGGCCCCCGCGGTCTGAGGATTCGGCGCCACTAAAATTTCCCGGTTCAGTTCCCGGCTTACAGCGCGGACTACGCCGGCATTCTGAGCGACGCCGCCGGTCATGACTACGGTGCCCTCCACGCCGCACCGGCCGACGAGGCCGCAGGCTTTGGCAGCGACTGAGTTATGTACGCCAGCGATAATGTTCTCACGGGATGCCCCGTGGGAGAGCTGGGAGATTACTTCTGATTCCGCAAAAACAGTGCAGGTACTGCTGATGGAAACGGGGGAATCCGCCGCGGTGTCCAGCGCAGCCATGCGCTCCAAATCCGTCTCCAGCACTCTGGCCATAACTTCCAGAAAACGGCCCGTTCCGGCAGCACATTTGTCGTTCATAAAGAACTGCTTTACCTCGCCGCCGTTTCCAAGACGGATGGCTTTTGCGTCCTGCCCCCCGATATCGAGGATGGTTCTGGCCTCCGGCACAAGGTAATGGACGCCGCGGGCGTGACAGCTAATCTCACTGAACTGCCGGTCTGCGCCCTCAAACCGCATCCGTCCATAACCGGTGGCCACCAATTTGACGATATCCTCCCGATGCAGTCCGGTTTTAGAAAAGATCTGCTCCATGACTCGCCTGGGACCGGTGGTCCCTGTTCCGGCCTGTACAACCTCTGCTGCCACGATTTTCCGGTTCCTGTCCAGAATCACGGCCTTCGAGGAGGCGGACCCCACATCTACACCCAGTGCATACATGTTTCATCCCTCCAAACAGTTCTCATATAAAATAATTTGTATACAGAATTATTTTGATTAGAAAGTACCACGGAACTTGAAAAAAGTCAACAATAATTTTCGTGTAAAACAAGAAAAATAAGTATAAAATGCCAATGGACAGTAAAAAACTGCTCTCGGCAGAGTACCGGAATTGCATAAAAGATGTTGCGGCGGAACCACATAAGGAGAAAAAAACAGAAAACCGGCGCTTCAAAAGGGGCGCCGGCAGTGGGAGTAAGAAATGCCCTTTTTTATGGCCGGCCTTCCCCTTTTCCGGGTGCTGTGATACGATGGTTCCGAATCATGACAGCCTGTGCGTCATAGAACAGGAACATAGGTGTGGACAGGAAGGCATACGGGGAAATCGGAGGAATGGATCATGGAATCTGTTTGGAATACCGTGGACGGCCTGCATATTCGAAAGGAATCGGGCCGGCTGGCGGCCGGTCTGCTGCTCTACTCCGTTCTCATGGTAGTCTGTGTAACGGTACAGGCGCTGGTGAATGCGGGCGGTATCTCAGACGAGGCACTGACCCGTATGGAGGAGCAAAGCGGCCAGTCGGGGTTGGGCTATCTGATTGCCATGGGGCTGGGACTGCTATTTTTGCGCTTCTTTTATCGGAAGCTGGAGCGTCCCCGTATGTTCCAGCGGAGACGGAGCATGAACTCCGATGCATTCCTGCGTCTTCTGTGTGTGCTGATGTCCGCACAGATGATTTTTGTGATCTTTGCCTGGGCATTGGAACATTTGTTTAATTTGGCGGGATATTCTGTGCTCGGGGCTGTCGAGGCGGCTTCCTCCGGAAGCACCACGACCTCCATGTTCCTCTATGCGTCCCTGCTGGGCCCAGTCTCCGAGGAGCTGATTTTTCGCGGTTTTGTTATGCAAACTCTGAAAAAACATGGGAAAACCTTCGCCATTCTGGTGTCTGCCCTATTGTTCAGCGCTTATCATGGAAACTTTGTACAGGGGATTTTTGCGTTTTTAGTGGGGCTGGTGCTGGGCTACGTAGCCATGGAGTACTCCCTTGGGTGGGCCATTGGGCTACATATCCTCAACAACTGTGTGTTTGGAGACCTGCTGCTTTATGCCACGCGGGGTATGCCGGAGCAGGTCCAGAACCTGATTCTGAGCAGTATGGATCTTTTTTTCCTGACCGCCGGGCTGATTATCCTCATCCGGATGCGGGGAGAGATTGTGCGCTATCTGCGGGAGAACCGGACCGGCGGTTACCGGTATGTGTTTACCTCCGTCGGGGTACTCCTGTTTTTAGCCGCCATGGCGGTTGCGGCCTTCCTGGGCCTGGAAAAGATCTAGGGCCTGTTTGAAAAATAAAAGTTGCACAAAAGGGCAAGATTCCGTAAACTAAAGGTATGAAACGCTATGAGATAACAAGTAAACAGTGGGAACGTATCAAAGACTTTTTTCCACCCGAGAGG